>NZ_VITN01000005.1:208509-378635 GCF_007828045.1 Nitrospirillum amazonense
GGGCGGCACTATCGCCCTGGGCGGCGGCAGCGCCACCCTAGGCACCATCGCCGGCGGCACCCTGACCCAGACCAGCGGTTCGGCCAGCCTGGGCACCATCTCGGGCGGCACCATCGCGCTGGCCGGCGGCAGCGCCGCCCTGGGCACCATCAGCGGCGGCACCCTGACCCAGAGCAATGGCTCGGCCAGCCTGGGCACCGTCTCGGGCGGCACTATCGCCCTGGGCGGCGGCAGCGCCACCCTAGGCACCATCAGCGGCGGCACCCTGACGCAAAGCACCGGGTCCACCATCGCCGGCACCACGGCGGTGCAGGTCCAGGGCGGCAGCCTGAACCTGGGCGGCACGGTGCAGGCGCCCCTGGCGGTCAACGGCGGCCTGGTGGCCCTGAACGGCACCGCCACCGGCCCCGTCACCGTGGGCAGCGACGGTACCCTGCGCGGGTCCGGCGTCATCACCGGGGCGGCCACCGTCGCCGGCGTGCTGCGCCCCGGCAACTCGCCCGGCACGCTGACCTTCACCGATGGGCTGACGCAAGGCGCGCAGTCGGTGCTGTCCATCGACATCGATGGCACGGGCACGGGCAAGGGGGCCGGCAACTACTCGCGCGTCCTGGTGACGGGCGGCAGCTACGTCATCGGCTCCGGCGCGGTGCTGCAGCCCAACCTGCGCGGCATGACGGGCAGCGCCAGCAACACCTACACCCCGGGCCTGGGCACGGACTTCACCATCGTGCAGGCGGCGGGCGGCGTGTCGGGCACCTTCGCCGGCATCACCCAGCCCGGCAGCGGGCTTCTGGCGGGCACGCAGTTCACGGCGCTGTACACCAGCAACGCCATCGACCTGTACGTCACCCCCACCTACGGCAACTTGGCCAGCATGGGGGCCAGCGCCAACCAGCAGACCATGGGCCGTGTGGTGGCGGGCCTGAGCAGCACCAGCAACGCCGACCTCACCGCCGTGCTGAAGGCCCTGTACGGCCTGCCCACGGTGGGCGCGTCCTTGGACGCCCTGGCGCAGATCGGGGGCAGCAGCCAGGCCAACATCGTGGCCTACAGCCTGAACCGCGGCTTGGCGGCCACTCAGGTGCTGGGCCAGCGCCTGGCGGCGGTGCGCGACGGCGTGGCGGGCGGCATGCAGGGCACGATGCAGGCCCAGTTGGTGGGCCGCACGCTCTACACCAGCATGGCTTCCAGCGGCGACGCCCCGCTGGTCGAGGACGAGCGTGGTGCGGCCGCCGGTTCGGCGCCGGAGGAGGGCTGGCACTTCTGGGCGCAGGGCCTGGGGGCGTTCACCCGCGTGGACAGCGACGGCAACGCCGCGGGCGGGCACAGCAACACCGGCGGCGGCCTGTTCGGCGGCGACCGCACGGTGGCGCCGGGCGTGACCGTGGGTCTGGCCGGCGTGCTGCTGCAGAGCACCTCGGGCGGGTCCAACGAGACCAGCAGCTACGGCCTGTCGGCCTACGGCAACGTGGATCTGGGCGACGGCCTGTTCGTCACCGGCAACGCCGGCTACACCTACGACCAGTACGACACGGCGCGGACCATGGGCTTCGGCGGCCTCAGCCGCACGGCCTTCGGCCACACCACCGGTGACGAATTGAGCGCCGGTGTCACGGCCGGCTACCGGGTGCGGGTGTCCAACCTGACGCTGGAGCCGCAGGCCGGCATCCAGTGGCTGAAGGTGGGCCGCGACGGCTTCACCGAGACGGGGGCCGGCGCCTTGAACCTGGTGCTGCAGGACCTGGACGCCACGGCGCTGCAGAGCAGCGTGGGCGGCCGCGCCTCGGCCAGCTGGAAGACGGACGGCGGCACGGTGATCACGCCGGCCCTGCGGGCGGCCTGGCTGCACGACTTCCGCGACCGGGCCCTGACCAGCCAGGCCGCGCTGGCCGGCACCACCTTCGCCGTGACCGGCCCCGACACCGGCGCCAACGCGCTGGGCATCGGTGGCGGCCTGACCCTGCAGGAAGGCAACAACCTGAACCTCTACGCCAACTATGACGGCACGCTCCGCCGGCATGAGACCGACCACGTCTTCACCGCCGGCTTCCGCCTCAGCTGGTAAGACGGGCTCAGGCTCATAAGTGACAACGGCCCGGGTGGCATCCACCCGGGCCGTTGCCATATCCTGGGGACACAACCGCGAGGGAAACGGGCGGCGAGGGAAACGGGCATGAGCGAGGCGTTCATCTGCAGTGTTTGCGGTCAAACCCATGAGGGCCTGCCCACCCAGTGGGCCTGGAAGCTGCCCGACGTGGTCTGGGCCATTCCCGAGGGCGATCGCGAGAGCGCCGCCGATTTCACCGAGGACGTCTGCGCCTACGACGGGCGCTTCTTCATCCGCTGCGTCCTGCCCATCCCCTTCACCCACCAGGCGGACTTCTTCGGCTGGGGCGTGTGGGCGGAGGTCGGGCGTTCGACCTTCCTGCGCTATCTGGATTTATACGAGGCGGACGGCAGCACGGAACCGCCGCTGCCCGGCACGCTGGCCAACGTCATCAGCCTCTACGGCACACCACTGGGACAGCCTGTGCTGATCCAGTTCGGCACCGCCAGCGAGCGGCCCATGCTGCGCCTCACCAACGACGACATGTCGCCGCTGGCGCGGGAACAGCGGGCAGGCATGGGCGCCGACCGCCACCATGAGATCCTGAAGGCGCTGGGGGCGCTCTAACTGGAACGCGCTAACCGCGCCAGTCGTCGCGCAGGATGCCGTACAGCACATGGTCGGCCCAGCGGCCGTCGATGCGCAGATAGCCCCGGGCATAGCCCTCGCGCACGAAGCCCACTTTTTCCAGCAGGCCCTGGCTGGGCTGGTTGGTGGGCAGGCAGGCGGCCTCCACCCGATGCAGGCCCAGCTGGCCAAAGGCGAAGCCCAGGCTGGCCTTGGCCGCCTCGCTGGTATAGCCGCGCCGGGCGTAGGGCTTGCCCACCCAATAGCCCATGGTGGCCATCTGGGCCACGCCCCGGCGCACATTGGACAGGCCGATGCCGCCCACCAGCCGGTCGCTGGAGCGCTCGAAGATCAAAAAGCTGTAGGCCTCGTCATTGCGCCATTCCGCCGTATGCCGGCGCACCCGGCGCAGAAAGGAAGAGCGCAGCAGGGCGTCGGCCGGCCAGGTGGGTTCCCACGGGGCCAGGAAGTCCCGGCTGCGTTCGCGCAGGTCGGCCCATTCCCGCCAATCCTTGACCTGGGCCGGGCGCAGGTAGACCTGCGGCCCGTCCAGGCGGATGGCCGGTGTGCTCAGGATATCGGCATGTAACAGCCGTATCACCGCCTCAAGCCCCTCCCTACCCCCATCGCCCCATCGTTACCGGCTTCAGTGGCCCAGCCGGGCCCTGATGCGGTCATACGATTCCAAACCGGCCAGCGGCCCCAGGGCCGTCACCACCGGCACGCTCTCCAACAGCCGGCGGGCGCACCGTTCCACGGCGTCCACGTCCACCGCGTTCACCCGGGCCAGCATCTCCGCCACCGGGACGGGGCGACCGTGGATCAGCATCTGCTGCCCCACCTGCTCGCACCGCGCCATGCTGCTTTCCAAGGCCATGACCAGGCTGGACTTCAGCTGGGCGCGGGCGCGCGCCACCTCATCCTCGCGGATGCTGCCCACCAGGTTGGCGACCTCGCCACAGACCACGGGCACCAGCTCCGCCACCTGTTCCGGCCCCGTGCCGGCATAGATGCCGAACAGGCCCGTCTCGGCGAAATGGCTGGCGAAGCTGTAGATGCTGTAGACCAGCCCCCGCTTCTCCCGCACCTCCTGGAACAGGCGGGACGACATGCCGCCGCCCAGCAGGGTGGACAGCACCTGCGTCGCGTAGTTGTCCTCGTGGTGGACGCCCACCGCCTCGAATCCCAGCACGACGTGGGTCTGTTCCAGGTCGCGCTCGTCACGGAAATCGCCGCAGTGATAGCTGGCCTTTTCGTGCGTCCAGTCCCGATGCTCCGGCAGGGCACCGAACATCTCGGCCGCCATGTCCACCATGCGGGCGTGCTCGATGCGGCCGGACGCCGCCACCACCATGGCCGGGCCGGAATAGTGCCCCTGGACGTAGGCGGTCAGGTCGTCGCGGCTGAGCCTCTCCACGATCTCCGGCAGGCCCAGCACGGGGCGGCCCAGCGCTTGGCCGGGGAAGGCCGTCGCCTGGAAATGGTCGAAGATGATGTCGTCGGGCGTATCCTCGGCCTGGCCGATCTCCTGCAGGACGACCGTACGCTCCTTGACCAACTCGTCGGCGTCCAGACTGGCGTGCTGCACCATGTCCGCTACGATGTCCAGGGCCAGGCCCGCGTCCTCCTTCAGCACCTTGCCGTAATAGGCCGTGTGCTCCCGCGTGGTATACGCGTTCAGGTGCCCCCCCACGTCCTCGATCTGCTGGCTGATCTGATAGGCGTCGCGCTTGGGCGTGCCCTTGAACAGCATGTGCTCCACCAGGTGGGCGACGCCGTTGACCTCGGGCGCCTCGTCCCGGGTGCCGACACCGACCCAGACGCCCAGCGACACCGTCTCCACCCCGGCCATGCTGTCGGTGACGACGCGCAGGCCGTTGTCCAGCGTAGTGACCTGGATTCCGCCCCCGTCGCTCATCGGGCGGCTCCCGTGACGCGGGATTTGGAGCGCACGAAGGCTTTCACGGCCTCGACGTCGTTGGGCAGCACGGACACCCGCTCCTCCCGTTCATAAAGGTCGGCCAGATGGCGGGGCAATGGCGGATGCACGCCGGTGGCGGCCTTGACCGCGTCCGGGAACTTGGCCGGATGGGCGCAGGCCAGCGACACCAGCGGCACCTCGGCCGGCACGGTGCCGGCGGCGCGGGCCTGGGCGGCGGCATGCACGCCCACGGCCGTGTGCGGGTCCAAGAGGTAACCCGTGGTCTCGAACACCCGGCGCATGGTTTCCGCCGTCTCACGCTCATCGGCGCGGAAGCCGTCGAACAGGCCCCGCGCCTCGGCCAGCTGACGCTCATCCACCGTGAAGCGGCCGCTGGCGGCGAAGCCGTCCATCACGCCCGTCACGGCGGTACCGTCGCGGCCCAGCAGGTCGAACAGCAGGCGTTCGAAGTTGCTGGACACCTGGATGTCCATGCTGGGGCTGATGGTGGGGACCACGCCGTTGGTGGCCATGGTGCCGGACTGGAAGAAGCGGGTCAGGATGTCGTTGCTGTTGGTGCCCACCACCAGGCGCTGGATAGGCAGGCCGAGGGCCCGGGCGCCGTAGGCGGCATAGACGTTACCGAAGTTGCCGGTGGGAACGGAGAAGGCCACCGGCCGGTCCGGCGCGCCCAGGGCCACACCCGCCGCCACGTAGTACACCACCTGGGCCAGGATGCGGGCCCAGTTGATGGAGTTGACGGCGGAGATGTTCAGCTCATCGCGGTAGGCCTGGTCATTGAACAGGGCCTTCACGATGGCCTGGCAGTCGTCGAAGGTCCCTTCCAACGCCACGTTGTGCACGTTGGGCGACAGCACGGTGGTCATCTGCCGGCGCTGCACTTCGGACGTGCGGCCCCTGGGGTGCAGGATGACGATGTCCACCAGCTCACGATCCCGGCAGGCCTCGATGGCGGCCGAACCGGTATCGCCCGAGGTGGCGCCCACCACGGTGATACGACGGCCGCGCTTGGCCAGCACATGGTCGAACAGGCGGCCCAGCAGCTGCAGCGCCACGTCCTTGAAGGCCAGGGTGGGGCCGTGGAACAGTTCCAGCACCCAATCCTCCTGCCCCAGCTGGGTCAGGGGGGTGACGGCGGCGTGGGCGAAGCTGCCATAGGCGTCATGCACCAGGGCGCGCAGCTCATCCTGGGAAATGGCGCCGCCCATGAAGGGGGCCATCACGCGGGTGGCCAGCTCGCCATAGCTGAGGCCGCGCAGGGCGCGCAAGGCGCTGGCGTCGAAGGCCGGCCAGGCCGCCGGCACATACAGGCCGCCGTCACGGGCCAAGCCCGCCAGTAGCGCATCCTCAAAGCCCAAGGCCGGCGCCCGGCCCCGCGTGCTGATATAATCCACCCTAGGCATCCATCCCTTGGCTCAACGCGAACCCCTACAGTAGCCAGTGGCGCCAAGGTCCCGCAAGCCCGCCAGCCCGCCATGGAAACATGGGTGATTCGCATGGGAAGACCAGCGGCGTGTCAAGGCCCCGGCGAGGCGTTCCAGGACATCTGATTTTCCCTGAAATGACACTTGGAAACCGCCTCCGGTTGCGCTGCAATAGAATCGACGGTCGGGGCTTGGCTCCGCCGTTCAATAGCAACATTCCCCGCCAGGATGGACCGGACGAGGCATCGTTCCGGAACGCCGTGGGGTCTTCGAGATGGGGCGTTCCGCGGCACCATGGGGCTGATGCACGCGATCATGCTGGCCGGCACCCTGGCGGTGGTGGCGGGCCTGATCATCCTGGTTCTGGGCAAGTTGGGCGAGGCGGCGGTGGAGCGCCAGCCGGACTTCCGCCATGCCCTCAGCCGCCTGCCCCTGGGTGCCCAGATCGAGAATCGGCTGGAGGGGCGCGAGGCGGAGCTGCGCGCCGAGTTGACAACCCTGCAGGGCGCCTTGGGCGAAGTGCGCCGCCGCCGCTACGCCCTGGACAAGGACCTGGAAGACGCGCGCCGCAGCGCCCAGGCCCCGGTGCGCGTGGTGGGGCGTGAGGACGCCGGCCTGAACCGCTTCGTCGCCTGGATGGTCAACCGCCTGGTACAGCAGGCCCAAGGCGACACCAAGACCGCCGTGGCGCTGGACCCGGAATGGGCCGGCCCGCAGATGATCGAGGTGTGGTCGGAGAACCTGGCCGACGCCCGCCGCGACCTGCAGCGCTATTTTCCCGCCCCTCTGGGCTATGTGCTGCTGAGCATCCAGCTGGCCAACAGCGGCAAGGCCGACGCGGCCGCGCAGAAGGAGAGCACGGCATGATCGCCCTGATGCTGACCCTGCTGGCCGTGGTGGTCACCGCGGGCCTGACCGGGGAACGCGCCTGGACCCGCGTCAGCGAGGCCAAGACCCGCCGTCGCCAAGCCTTGACCCGTCGGCGGGAACAAAGCCAGCGCATCCGCCGCCTGGCGCGCGCCACCTACAGCCTGAAGCAGCAACGCCGCCACATCCAGCTGACCATGGAGACATTGCAGGACGAATGCGCGCGGCTGGAGCAGGACATCAAGCGCATCGCCCGCCCGGAAAACCGCATCTTCGTGCTGGAGGAGCGCCGCAACCCCGCCGACGCCGCCTGGATCGCCACGGTGGAGGTGGGCGGCACCGTCGCCGACAGCGCCCCGCCCGCCGCCGTGCCCTGGCAGCGCCGCCGCTTCCTGCTGTGGGCCGGCGATGATGAGGGCGCCCGGGCCCGCCTGGAACGCCGCTTCCCCCATGGCAGCGGCTTCCGGGTCAGCCAGCTGATGCTGCGCCCCAGCCACGCCGCGGTACCGCCGGCCGCCGGCACCGGCGGGCTGGAAACGCGGGCGGAAAAGGCGGCCCGGCTGGCGGCCGGTTGATTCGCTGCTGAAGCGCCGGCGGAGCACGGTCGGGGGCGGATCACCGCCCTTCCGGTTTTCCCCGGACCTGACGGATACCGCAACTGCGCCGTTTCAATCCGTCTCCACCCGGCTGAAGCGCAGGTAGGCGATGACCGCCAGGGCCACGGCCAGGCAGTACCAGGTGAGGGCGTACTGCAGATGGTCGTTGGGGACGGTGACGCGGGTCTGGCCGCCCACGGGGAAGCCACCGGGGTTGGGGGTGGCGCCGGCCTCCACCACCACAGGCTCCGGCACCTCGGTCCCCGCCTTGGCCGCCATGGCGGGCAGGTCGTACCACAGCCAGAAATTGTCGTTCACCAGGTTGTCCGGCTGCATCCAGCCGCGCGGCGGCGGCACGCGGGCCACCCCGTCCACCGTCACCTCGCCTTCCAGCTGGCCTTCCGGCCGGCGCGCCGGGTCCTTGCCCTGGGTGGGAACCCAGCCGCGGTCGACCAGCACCACGCCGCCGCCATCCGCCCGCACGAAGGGCGTGACGACGTCATAGCCGGGGGCACCCTTTAGGGAGCGGGCGCCCAGGTACAGCTCATGATCGTTCAGGAAATGGCCGGTGAGGGTCACCCGGCGGTAATCCCAGGCCTTGGGGTCATCGATCTTGGCCGGCAGTTCGGTGGGGGCGGCCGCCATCTGCTGCTGGATGTGGTCCAGGATGCCCTGCTTCCAGAACAGGCGCTGCACCTGCCAAGTGCCTAGGCCCGCCATGAACAGGATGGCGCCGCCAGCCACCAAGCCGCCCCAGAAGGTGGGCCGGAAACGCCGGCGCCCCTTCGACACGGGGCCCGGGGCGGAAACGGTGGAAGAAGAAGTCATGCGCCGGAATTCCTATCGCTGTCGGGATCGCCCGCTTCGGGGGCGTTGTTCCCAGGGATCGCGTCATCCTCGCCGAACTCGGCCCGGCGGTAGCGGTACTGCAGGGCGAACACCACGCCCTTGGCCGGGCGCAGCAGGCCCAGCGTGCCGCCCAGGATGACCACGCCCCACACCAGGGCGGTCAGCCATAGGGGCCAGTCCACCCGCATGGACACCATCAGCGCGACGGGTACGATGACGAAACCCAGGATGAAGATCAGGAAGACGGCCGGGCCATCGCCGCTGTCGCCCCGGGCCAGTTCCAGGCCGCAGACGGGGCAACGCTCCGCCACGGTGAGGAAGCCCACGAACAAATCGCCCCGACCGCAGCGGGGACACTTGCAGCGCAAGCCCGCCAGGATCGGGGCGACGGTGGAGGCATCAGGTTCCAAGGTTCATTTCCGTCAGGAACGGAACGGCGGTCCCGGCGTCAGTGCGGGATCACGCCGCGCGGCGTGGAACCCCACCAGTAAATGCTGACGAACAGGAACAGCCAGACCACGTCCACGAAGTGCCAGTACCAGGCCGCCGCCTCGAAACCGAAGTGGCTCTTGGGCGTGAAATGGCCGGCGCGAGTGCGGAAGAAACAGACGATCAGGAAGATCGTTCCGACGATGACATGGAAGCCGTGGAAACCGGTCGCCATGAAAAAGGCCGAGGTGTAGGCGTTCTGGGCGAAGCCGAATTCGGCGTGCATATACTCGTAAGCCTGGAAGCAGGTGAACAGCAGGCCCAGCAGGATGGTAAAGCCCAGGGCCCTGGCCGCCTCCTTGTTGCGGCCCTCAACCAGCGCATGGTGGGCCCAGGTGACCGTGGTGCCCGACAGCAGCAGGATGACGGTCATCAGGATGGGCATGTCGAAGGGGTTGACCGGCTCGATCCCCTTGGGCGGCCAGACGCCGCCATTGGCGGCGACGCGGCCGATCTGCTGCGCCTCGTTGAAGTAGATGCTGGTGTCGAAGAAGGCCCAGAAGAAGGCGACGAAGAACATCACCTCGGACGCGATGAACAGCGTCATGCCGTAGCGCAGGCCGATCTTCACCACCGGGGAGTGCAGCTTGCGCACCACCGATTCGCCGATGACATCGCGCCACCAGGCGAACATGACGCCGAGCACGCCCAAGAAGCCGACGATGGCCAGGATCCAGCCATGGCCATGCATGCCCAGCACGGCGCCGCTGGTCAGCAGGCCCGCCGCGACGGAGGCGACCAAGGGCCAAGGGCTGGGGTCCACCAGGTGGTAGGGCTGCTTTATGCCCTCAGAATTTCCGGGCGCGGAGTTAGCCTGGACATCAGCCATGTTCTTGTTTCCCTCGGATCAAAACAACGCGGTGGTCGTCAGATAACGGCGGACATTGCCGCCCCGGTCCTTATTCGTGCCCTCCCTGATCCCCCGCATTGGGGAGACTGGACACCCCCTTGGTAAACGTTCCTGCCCCGCCCGTCCAGAGGTTGTGCGGCTTTGAGGCCATTGCCCGGCTATGCTTCAGCCGCCCGGACGCGCTTTGGCGGCCTGGTCCTGCACGGCCGCCGCCGTCTGGTCGGCCGCCAGGAAGAAGGTGTAGGACAGGGTGATGGTGGCCACGTCCTTCATGTGCGGGTCGTCGGCCAACGCGGGATCGACAAAGAAGGTCACGGGCATGTCCAGTTCCTGCCCCGGCTCCAGCCGCTGGCGGGTGAAGCAGAAGCACTGGATTTTGTTGAAATAAATGCCGGCCTTGTCGGGCGTGACGTTGAAGGTGGCGGTGCCCACCAGCGCCTTGTCCGACAGATTCTTGGCGTGGTAACGGATCTCCCGCACCTCCCCCAGCTTGACCTGCACGGCATTCTGAAGGGGGCGGAATTGCCAAGGCAATTCGCGGTTCACTTCGGCATCGAAACGAACGGTGACGGTGCGGTCCACCACACGGTCGGCACCCCTTTCCGCCACCTGCGTCGTGCCGCCGAAGCCGGTGGCCTTGCAGAACACCCGGTAGAGCGGCACGGCGGCGAAGCTGAGCCCCACCATGCCGGCCACGATGGTCAGCGCGCCCACCAGCATGCGCCGGTTGCGCCGGGCCAGGTCGGGCCGCGCGGGCGGGGTCTGGGCCATCAGACTCTGGGGGGAATCGGGACCTGGGGTGTCAGCCAACCTGTCGCCTCCCTGGCTTTGACGACGCCCTTCCGGTGGGCGGGCCGTCCTTGCGCGCCGATGGCGGGTTCGCCCGCCGAATTCTTATTGGGAAAGGGGTCACTGACCCTGCGCGTGCAGCCCCATGCGCACGATGGCCACGATATAGATCAATGCCACGAAACCCAGCAGCGAGAAGAATAGCGCCAGGTTCTTGCCACGCTGGCGGCGCGCCCGCTCCGCCGCGTCGAGGACGGGCTCAGGCGCGGAGGAGGTGCCAGCGGGAGTACCGGTGGGATTGATGGTGTTGGCCATGCGGTCAGGGTTCCTATGCGGAGGGGCCCTCTCAGGCGAGGGCGTCAGGCCACAAGCTTCTCACCGATCAGGATGGCGAGCAGCAGGAAAAGGTAGAGGATGGAATAGGCGAACATCTGCTTGGCGGCACGATAGGTCTTGTCCAGCATGACCCGCACGGCGCAGAGGATGAACAGCAGGCTGAGCACCGTGGCGCCCACCAAGTAGGCGATACCGCCCACGCCGAACCAGTGGGGGGCGATGGCGATGGGCAGCAGCAGCAGGGTGTAGACCAGCATCTGGCGCTTGGTGGCGGCCTCGCCCGCCACCACGGGCAGCATGGGCACGCCGGCGCGGCTGTAATCGCCACTGCGGAACAGGGCCAGCGCCCAGAAATGGGGCGGCGTCCAGAAGAAGATGAGGCAGAACAGCAGCACCGGGCCAATGCTGACGTCGCCGGTCACCGCCGCCCAGCCGATCATGGGCGGGAAGGCGCCGGCCGCCCCGCCGATGACGATGTTCTGCGGCGTGCGGCGCTTCAGCCACATGGTGTAGATGAAGACGTAGAAGGCGTTGGCCACACCCAGGATGGCGGCGGCCACCCAGTTGACCGCCAGGCCCATCAGCAGGACCGACGCCACGGACAGCACGACGCCGAAGGCCAGCGCCTCATCCGGGTTGACCTTGCCCTGGGGGATGGGCCGGCCACGGGTGCGCTCCATGACGGCGTCGATGTCGCGGTCGTACCACATATTGATGGCGCCGGCGGCGCCGGCACCCACGGCGATGCACAGCAGGGCCACCACCGCCAGGACCGGGTGCAGGGTGCCGGGCGCCACCACCAGGCCGGCCAAGCCGCTGAACACCACGAGCGACATGACCCGGGGCTTCAGCAGGGCGATGTAGTCGGCCACACTCCCCGGCAGGCTGGCGGCCTGGACGGGGGCGGTCTGGCCTTCGAAGGCGGTATCGGTCATCTGTCTTCGCATCTCATCCGACGTCGTCGGCTCCATGCGGGGAACCGATGGCGTCTTTAATCAGGCAAAACCGCGCGGGAAGCCACCCCTCCCGCGCGGTCGTCGCCTATGCACCCGGTGCCACCCTCAGCACCTTACTTGATGCGGGGCAGAACCTCGAACTGGTGGAACGGCGGCGGGCTGGACAGCGTCCACTCCAGCGTCGTCTCACCGGTATTCCAGTAGTCGGCGCCGACGCGCCGGCCGAACATCAGGGTATAAAGGGCCATCACGACGAAGAACAAGGTGGAGCCGAAGGAAATGTAGGCCCCGATGGACGAGATCTGGTTCCACATGTGGAACGCGTCCGGATAGTCCGGGATGCGGCGCGGCATGCCCTGCAGGCCCAGGAAGTGCTGGGGGAAGAAGATCAGGTTCACGCCGATGAAGGTGGTCCAGAAGTGCAGGTGGCCCGCCCATTCCGGATGCTCCCGGCCCGACATCTTGCCGATCCAGTAGTAGTAGCCGGCGAAGATGGCGAACACGGCACCCAGGCTCAGCACGTAATGGAAGTGCGCGATGACGTAGTAGGTGTCGTGCAGCATCACGTCCAGGCCGCCGTTGGCCAGCACCACGCCGGTGACGCCGCCCACGGTGAACAGGAAGATGAAGCCGATGGCCCAGACCATGGGCGGCTTGAACTCGATGGAGCCGCCCCACATGGTGGCGATCCAGGAGAAGATCTTAACGCCCGTGGGCACGGCGATGATCATGGTCGCCGCGGTGAAGTAGGCGCGGGTATCGACATCCAGGCCCACGGTGAACATGTGGTGCGCCCAGACGATGAAGCCGACCACGCCGATGGCGACCATGGCGTAGGCCATGCCCAGGTAACCGAACACCGGCTTGCGCGAGAAGGTGGAGATGATCTGGCTGATGATGCCGAAGGCCGGCAGGATCATGATGTACACTTCGGGATGGCCGAAGAACCAGAACAGGTGCTGGAACAGCAGCGGGTCGCCGCCGCCGGCCGGGTCGAAGAAGTGGGTGCCGAAGTTGCGGTCGGCCAGCAGCATGGTGATGGCGCCGCCCAGCACGGGCACGGCCAGCAGCAGCAGGAAGGCGGTCACCAACATCGACCAAACGAACAGCGGCATCTTGTGCAGGGTCATGCCCGGCGCCCGCATGTTGAAGATGGTGGTGATGAAGTTGGCGGCACCCAGGATGGAGGATGCGCCCGCCAAGTGCAGGGCGAAGATCCCCATATCGACCGAGGGGCCGCTGTGTCCCACGGTGGAGGACAGCGGCGGGTAGATGGTCCAGCCGGTGCCGGCGCCGGGCCCGATCAGCGAGGACGAGACCAGCAGCAGGAAGGCCGGGACCAGCAGCCAGAAGCTGATGTTGTTCAGGCGCGGGAAGGCCATGTCCGGCGCGCCGATCATCAGCGGCACGAACCAGTTGCCGAAGCCGCCGATGACGGCGGGCATGACCACGAAGAACACCATGATCAGGCCGTGGGCGGTGATCAGCACGTTCCATTGCTGGCCGATGTCGGCCGACAGGTGGTTCAGGATCTGGATGCCCGGCTCCTGCAGTTCCATGCGCATGATCACCGAGATGGCGCCGCCGATGAGGCCGGCGATCACGGAGAAGATGAGGTAGAGCGTGCCGATGTCCTTGTGGTTGGTCGAGAACAACCACCGCTTCACGAACCCGGGCTTATGGTCGTGATGCGCGTCGTGAGCCGTATCGTGGGCTGCGTGCGCCATAATTCCAGTTCCCCTCGTTTAATCTCAGGCGGGGTTAAATGTCAGACGGGGCCAACTCAGCGCGCGGCGCCATTGTCCGTCGCCAGGGCGGTCTTGGTGGCCCCTTTCGCTGCTTCGAGAGACGCGAGGAATTCGCGGCCCGCGTCGATGCCGGCGGTCTTGGTCTTCTCGGCCCAGGCCTTGTAGTCCTCCTTGCTGACTGCATGGACGACGATGGGCATGAAGCCGTGGTTGGTGCCGCAGATCAGGGTGCACTGGCCGTAGAAGGTGCCTTCGGTGCTGGCCTGCAGCCAGGTCTCGTTGATGCGGCCGGGCACGGCGTGCAGTTGCACGCCCAGCGAGGGCACGTACCAGGAGTGGATGACGTCCGCACCGGTCAGCAGCAGGCGGACGGGCGTGCCCACGGGCACCACCATCTCGTTGTCCACCGTCAGCAGGCGGGGCTGGCCCGGCTTCAGGTCGCTATCGGAGACGATGTTGCTGTCGAAGGAGATGTCGTTGTTGTCCGGGTATTCGTAGGACCAGTACCACTGGTGGCCGGTGATCTTCACCGTCATCTCGGGATTGGGCGTGCGGTCGCCGTAGTAGAGGACGCGGAAGGACGGCACGGCCACGATCACCAGGATCAGCACCGGCACCACGGTCCACGCCACCTCCAGCAGGGTGTGGTGGCTGGTCTTGGACGGGACGGGGTTCGCGCGCCTGTTGAAGCGCACCATCACCGTCAGCAGCAGCAGCGACACGAAGGCGACGATGCCGATGATGATGTAGAGCAGCAGGGTGTGGAAATTCTCCAGCTGCACCGCCACGGGCGAGTAGGCATGCTGCATGCCCAGCTTGCCCGCCTCGGGCAGGCTCACCACCGGGTCGGCCAGCGCCACCGAAGCGCGCCCCGCCAGGGCCGTCAAAAGGGCCGCGAAGGCGGCGGCGTTCTTGCGTACGGACATCCCTTACCACTCTCTCGTTGCCGGGGACGCGCGACACGTCCCACCCGAAGATTGTCCTGGTGACCCACGCCGGCCCACACGCCCCCTGTTCAGGCGCCGCACCGAACGCGGGATGCCGTCCCATCCTCCCGTTTATTATGGGGGCCCGTCCTTGATCGACCTGCCCCCTCCCCCACCTCCCGTTGCGGCGGGACGAAGCGGCGACGGCGTCGGCTATCGGGGCACCTGTCCGGGAGTTTAGACCCAGCATCGCAAGCGCCCCCGATGGTTAAGGGACACCTGCATCGTGGCAGACCATAACGTTCCCAATCCTTGACGTAAAGCGGACAACGCGTCCCAGCGCATACCGTTGGGCGCACAGACCCGCCCGCCGGACCCGCCAGGGTGGCGCAAAAGCCGCCCGGCGCTACAGCCTTGGCGTGCTTGAGGATTCCCGATCCCATCCACCCTTGCTTTCGAAGGGCGGCCTTTCCCCTGGCGATGGCGGCATCGACGCGCCATGTTATGGGGGACACGCCCCGCCGGGGCGGCCGGCCCCGCCGCCGCCCCGGCTTTTCGGCCCGTTCCTTGGAGTTTCGCGACCATGAGCCTGCTCGCCCAGACCGACGATCTGTTTTTCACCCGGGCCGGACTGGACCGCGCGCGCACCGAATCGATCGTTGCCGACGCGCTCAAGGGCGGCGACGATGGCGAGCTGTTTCTGGAGTACGCCCAGTCCGAAGGCGTGTTCTGGGATGACGGCAAGCTGAAGAGCGCCAGCTTCGACACCACCCAGGGCTTCGGCCTGCGCTCCGTCGCTGGGGAGACCACGGGCTTCGCCCATGCCTCCACCCTGACGGAGGAGGCGCTGAAGCGCGCGGCCGCCACCGTGCGCACGGTACAGGCCGGCCATGGCGGCACCTATGCCGAGCCGCCGGTGGGCACCAACCGCGCCCTCTACGCCGCCGACAACCCCTTGGCCATCGTGCCGTTCGAAGCCAAGGTGAAGCTGCTGGCCGACATCGACGCCTATGCCCGGGGCCGCGACCCGCGCGTGCGCCAGGTCAGCGCCAGCCTGACCGGCGAGTGGCAGGCCGTGCAGATCATCCGCGCCGACGGCCACCGCGTGGCCGACATCCGCCCCCTGGTGCGCCTGAACGTCTCCGTCGTCGTCGGCGAGGGCGACCGCATGGAGGCCGGCAGCTTCGGCGCCGGCGGCCGCCTGGCTTATGAGCGCTACATGCAGCCGGAAACCTGGCGCCACCATGTCGACGAGGCCCTGCGCCAGGCCCTGGTCAACCTGGCCGCCGTGCCAGCGCCGGCGGGCGAGATGCCCGTGGTGCTGGGGCCGGGCTGGTGCGGCGTGCTGCTGCACGAGGCCATCGGCCACGGGCTGGAGGGCGACTTCAACCGCAAGGCCACCTCCGCCTTCTCCTCCCTCATCGGGCAGCGCGTGGCCGCCCCCGGCGTCACCGTGGTGGACGACGGCACGCTGGAGGGGCGGCGTGGTTCCATCACCGTGGATGACGAGGGCACGCCCAGCCAGTGCAACACCCTGATCGAGGACGGCATCCTGGTCGGCTACATGCAGGACCGCATGAACGCCCGCCTGATGGGGGTGAAGCCCACGGGCAACGGCCGCCGCCAGGGCTTCAGCAGCGTGCCCATGCCGCGCATGACGAACACCATGATGCGCTCCGGCAACCGAACCAAGGAGGAGATCCTGGCCTCGGTGAAGCGCGGGCTGTACGCCGTGAACTTCGGCGGCGGACAAGTGGACATCGTGTCCGGCAAGTTCGTCTTCTCCGCCTCAGAAGCCTATCTGATCGAGGACGGCAAGATCGGCCCATCGGTGAAGGGCGCCACCCTGATCGGCAACGGCCCGGACGCCCTGACCAAGGTCACCATGATCGGCGATGACAGCTGCCTGGACGAAGGCATCGGCGTCTGCGGCAAGCAGGGGCAGAGCGTGCCGGTGGGCGTGGGCCAGCCCACCCTGCGAATCGACGGCCTGACCGTCGGCGGCACGGCGGCCTGATCCAGACTGGGTATGGGGCGGCGCCAAAGGGGGGCGGCCATGGGCAAGAGCCCGGACGAGATGATGGCCGCCATCCTGCGCAACCTGCCGGCCAAGACCGGCCGGGACGCGGGCGCCTGGACCGCCCTGATCAAGGCGGACGGGCCGGCCGAGCCTAAGGCCTGCGCCCGCTGGCTGAAGCAGGCCCACGGCCTGGGCGGCGCCACCGCCCAGGTGCTGGCGGCCCACGCCCTGGGCGGCATCCATGACCTGACACCGGAACAGCGGCTGGACAAGCTGTATGAGGGGCGGGAAGCCCTGCGCCCCATCGGCGACCGGCTGACCGCCCTGGCCCTGGGCCTGGGCGCGGATGTCACCAACACCGTGCTGTCCACCATGGTGTCCTTCAGCGCAGGGCTGAAGTTCGCGGAAGCCAAGCCGGCGGGTAAGGGCCGACTCGACCTGGGCCTGGCCTTGGGCCGGGAGCCCCTGCCCCCAAGCGCCGTTCCCCTGACACCGGTCAAGACGGCCGACGCCAGCGACCGCATCACTTACCGCATCCCCTTGGCCTCGGTGGATGACATCACCGAGGAGGTCGCCGTCTGGCTGGCGCGTGCCCATGCCCGTGTCACGACCCGCGACTGAATCGACAGACGCCTCCTCCGTCCGTGCCCCGGCACCCGGGGGCAGCACGGACGAATAAGGCGCCAAGTGAAACCCGTCCGGAATGCCGCCACGTTAGGAGATCTTTGCGTATTTTAGCCATTCCTACGGCCTGGATGCGTCAGACGCGGGGCTGGATGGAAACCGGTATCAATTTTGCAACGCTTCCGGTCAAAAGACCGGTTGCCCACATCGCCGCAGTGCGCATAAATCCATTTGTTGCATCGTTGACATCAAACGGAGTTTTTATGCGTAACTATCAGTTATTGGCAGCAACTTTTGGTCTCGCCTTGCTCGCAGCCGGTTGCCAGACCCAACCGGATACCGCCCAGACGGCGAATGCCGCACCCAAAGCCGCCACCCAGCAGCGGTGCGTGAACACGGGCAGCCGCTTGGCCGGCAATTGCAACGACGTCGGCCATGCCGACCCCAAGGACGTGCTGAATCGTCCGTCGGGCACCAGGGTTCCCGGGTCGTAAGACCTCGGGATCAACCGGCAGGAAGGACGCCACCGGTCTTCGGGGGAAGCCCGATGGCGCCGATAATGGGGAGGAATCCCCGGCCAGAAGCTGGGGCAAATAGAACACGTGGGGCACCAAGGTCCGTTGAACGGCCGGCCTCAGTACGCGTATTCCGCGTAGACGCGATCGATATCGCCGCCCCATTCCCCATTGAATTTGTTCAGCAGTTCCGTGGCCGGCGAAACGCCGCTGTCCACAATGGCCTGCAGCGCGTCCAGGAAGTGGCTTTCGTTGTCGCCCATGCCGGCCAGACGCGCCCGGTTGTCCAGGCCGCTGCGCGAGATGGCCACCGTCTGGCGCGCGAGGTCCAGGACGGTGCCCTTGCGGAAGGGCGTGTCGAGGCCCAGGCGGGGCACGTTGTTGCGCAGCTGCGCCCGCTCCTCCTCCGTCCAGTCCTTGATCATGTCCCAGGCGGCGTCCAGCGCCGTGGTGTCGTACAGCAGGCCCACCCACAGGGCCGGCAGGGCACACAGCCGGGCCCACGGGCCACCGTCCGCGCCACGCATCTCCAGGAAGCGCTTCAGCCTCACCTCCGGGAACAGGGTGGTCAGGTGGTCCACCCAGTCGGTGATCAGCGGCCGCTCACCCGGCAGGGCCGGCAGCTCACCCTTGAGGAAGGCGCGGAAATCCTGGCCCGAGGCGTCGATGTACTGGCCATCGCGATAGACGAAGTACATGGGCACGCCCAGCGCGTGGTCGGCGTAGCGCTCGAAACCGAAGCCGTCCTCGAACACGAAGGGCAGGTCGCCGCAGCGGTCGGGGTCGGTATCCGTCCACACATGGCTGCGCAGGCTCTGGAAGCCGTTGGGCTTGCCTTCCTTGAAGGGGCTGTTGGCGAACAGGGCCGTGGCGATGGGTTGCAGCGCCAGGCTGACCCGGAACTTCTTCACCATGTCGGCTTCGGAGCTGTAATCCAGGTTGACCTGCACGGTCGACGTGCGGGTCATCATGTCCAGGCCCATGGTGCCCTTCTTGGGCATGTAGTCGCGCATGATGCGGTAGCGGCCCTTGGGCATCCACGGAATGTCCTCCCGCTTCCACTTGGGATTGAAGCCCAGGCCGATCATGCCGATGCCGAGGTCGGCGCCGATGGCGCGCACCTGGGCCAAGTGCTCCGACACCTCGCCACAGGTCTGGTGGATGGTGCAGAGCGGCGCGCCGGACAGTTCGAACTGCCCACCCGGCTCCAGCGTGATGCTGGCCTGGCCCTTGGTCAGGGCGATGATGTTCTCGCCCTCCTTGACCGGGGTCCAGTCGTAGCGGGTCGCCATCTCGGACAGGATGCGGCCGATGCCCTGCTCGCCCTCATAGGGCAGCGGGCGGTTGTCGCCCAGGCGGAAGGCGAACTTCTCGTGTTCCGTGCCGATGCGCCAGGCATCCGCCGGCTTGTTGCCCTGTTCCAGGTATTCGACCAGCTCGCGGCGGTCGGTGATGGGGGCACCCGGGCTCTTCGGCGGCGCAGACATCAGGTCGGTCCTTCTTTACAAGGCTTGGGTATAAGGCGCGGGCGGGGGCCAAGAACAGGCTGGCATTCAACGGAATGGCGGACGCGCGTCCTGCCCTGGGGCGGCGGTCCAGTCGCCCGCCAGCGCCTGCCACAGGGCAAGCACAGCGAAAGCGGCCGTGTCCGCCCGCAGAATGCGTGGACCCAGTCCTACCGGGACAACAAAAGGTGTTTTGGCAAGCTGGTCAAGCTCACCGGGATGGAGGCCCCCCTCCGGTCCCACAAGGAACGCCGCCGGGCGCCCCGACGCAGTAGCCGCCGTCACAGCCGTGGCCAGGGGCTGGGCCGCGCCCGTCTCCGCCGCCACGAACAGGGTGCGATCCCGGGTCAGGGGGTTGGCGGGCCAGCCGGCCAGAACGGCCGACAGCTCGGCCAGCGGATCGACCACGGGCACGGATAGCCGCTCGCACTGTTCCGCCGCCTCCACCGCGTTGGCGCGCAGGCGGTCCAGGTTCACCCGCGGCACATCGCCCCGGCGGGTCAGCACGGGGCAGAGGCGGGCCACGCCCAGCTCCGTCGCCTTCTCCACCACGTACTCGGTGCGGCCCCCCTTCAGCGGCGCGAACAGCAGCCAGACGTCCGGCACCGCCACCGGCGCCCGGGTCTGTTCCAGCAAGGTGATGGTGCCGCCCGACTTGGTCAGCGCCGATATCTCCCCCAGCCATTCGCCACCGGCCTCGTTGAAGGCCAGCAGCCGGTCACCGGGCGCCTGGCGCAGCACGCCACGCAAATAGTGCGCCTGGTCGCCCGACAGCGGCGCCGACTGGCCGGCGGCCAAGGGCGTGTCGACATGCAGGCGGGTGCGGGGGCGGTCGGCCATGGGATCGGTCGCGGAGAAAGGAGGCGGAACGGGAGAGGTCTAGATGCGGAACAATCATTCCTTTGTCCATTCTACCATTGAACACTCGAGCATTTTTCAAGGGTCAGCCCGTCCGCCCGAAGGGTAACCGGCCGCCCTTTCTTGACGGCCGGGTTCCCGCTAAGGTCCCTGCAAACACCCGAACAAGGCTTCCCCGCATGCCCAGCGAGACCCTAGGCGCCGGCCATACCGACATCCGCCACGGCGACTGGATCGACCGGTATTTGCCGCCCCGCGCCCGTCCCTACGCCCGGCTGGCGCGGCTGGACCGGCCCATCGGCACCTGGCTGCTGCTGCTGCCGGGGCTGTGGTCCATCGCCCTGGCGGCGGAACCCGGCCACCTGCCCAGGCTGTGGCTCATGCTGCTGTTCGCCGTGGGCTCCGTCGTCATGCGTGGCGCCGGCTGCACCATCAACGATATCATCGACCGCAAGTTCGACGCCCTGGTGGAACGCACCCGCGTGCGCCCCATCCCCAGCGGCGCCGTCAGCGTACCCCAGGCCATCGCCTTCCTGATCGCCCAGTGCCTGGTGGGCTTGGCCGTGCTGGTGCAGATGAACCGGGCCACCATCGTCATGGGCGCCGCCTCGCTGGTGCTGGTGGCCGCATATCCCCTGATGAAGCGCATCACCTGGTGGCCGCAGGCCTTCTTGGGGCTCACCTTCAACTGGGGCGCGCTGCTGGGCTGGGTGGCGGTGCGGGGCGACCTCGCCTGGCCGCCCGTGCTGCTCTACGCCGGCGGCATCCTGTGGACCCTGGGCTACGACACCATCTACGCCCACCAGGACCGGGAGGACGACGTGAAGGTGGGCGTGAAGTCCACCGCCCTGCGCTTAGGCGCCGCCTCCAAGCGCTGGATCCTGGGCTTCTATGTCGGCGCCACCCTGCTGTGGGCCCTGGCCCTGCTGGCGGCCGGCATCCACCCCGCAGCCTATCTGGGCGTGGTCCTGACCGGCGGCATGCTGCTGCGCCAGGCCTGGCAGTGGCGCCCCGAGGACCCGGCCGACAGCCTGGCCGCCTTCCGTGCCGCCCGCGTCGCCGGCTGGGTGTTCCTGGCCAGCATCATCCTGGGCATGGCGGCCGCGTCTTGAGCGATATCGATCGCGCCGCTTTCATTCGCGCCAACACCGCCCCCGAGGCGCCGGCCCTGGTGCCGGAACTGACGCTGCTGACCGCCAGCGAGATCACGCCCCTGTGGCAGGCGACGGAAGCGACGCTGGCGGCCAAGGATCTGCCGCCGCCCTTCTGGGCCTTCCCCTGGGCCGGCGGCCAAGCCGTCGCCCGCCATGTGCTGGACCATCCGGAGCTGGTGCGCGGCGCCCGCGTTCTGGACTTCGCCGCCGGAAGCGGGCTGATCGCCATCGCCGCCGCCAAGGCGGGCGCGGCTTCCGTCCAGGCAGTGGAGATCGACGCCTACGCCATCGCCGCCATAGGCCTCAACGCCCGGCTGAACGGCGTGGCGGTGACGGCGGTGGAGCGTGACGTGGTGGGCCAGCCCCTGACGGACATCGACGTCGTGCTGGTGGGCGACGTCTGTTACGAGAAGCCGATGGCGGCGCGGGTCATGGCCTGGCTGCGCGCCCTGGCCGGCGATGGGCTGGTGATCCTGATGGGGGATCCCGGCCGTACATACCTGCCGAAGGACGGGCTGGTTCCCCTAGCCACGTACCGCGTGCCGACGACGCTGGAGCTGGAGGACCGCACCCATCGCGACAGCGTCGTCTGGCGGGTGGAGGCTTGACCTCACCGGGCCGCATCCGCTCCTTTACCGCCTGACTTCCCACCCTGGATATTTCCCATGCCCTACGCCTCCCTGCGTGAGTTCATCGACCGGCTGGAACAGTCGGGCCGCCTGGTCCGGGTCAAGACCCCGGTGTCCACCGTGCTGGAGATGACCGAGATCCAGACCCGCCTGCTGGCCGAGGGCGGCCCCGCCGTGATCTTCGAGAACGTCATCAAGGCGGATGGCACCCGGTCAGAGATGCCGGTGCTGGTCAACCTGTTCGGCACGGTGGAGCGGGTGGCCTGGGGCATGGACCGGGAGCCGCATGAGCTGCGCGAGGTGGGGGAGACGCTGGCCTTCCTGAAGCAGCCTGAGCCGCCGCGCGGCCTGCGCGACGCGTGGGAGATGCTGCCCCTGGTGAAGACCGTGATGGCCATGCGCCCGCGCACGGTGGGCAGCGCCCCTTGCCAGGAGGTGGTGCTGACCGGCGACCAGATCGACTTGGGATCCCTGCCCATCCAGGGCTGCTGGCCCGGCGAGCCGGCGCCGCTGATCACTTGGCCGCTGGTGGTGACGCAGGGGCCCACCGCCAACGACAAGGACGGCCTGGCGGAGGACCGCTTCAACCTGGGCATCTACCGCATGCAGGTGCTGGGCCGCGACCGCACCATCATGCGCTGGCTGAAGCATCGCGGCGGGGCCCAGCACCATCACCGCTGGAAGGCCGCCGGCAAGCGCGAGCCCCTACCCGCCGCGGTGGTGCTGGGCGCCGACCCCGGCACCATCCTGGCCGCCGTGACCCCGGTGCCGGAGACGCTGTCGGAGTACCAGTTCGCCGGCATGCTGCGCGGCAAGAAGGTGGACCTGGTCGACTGCAAGACCGTGCCGCTGAAGGTCCCGGCCCAGGCCGAGATCGTCCTGGAGGGCTATGTCTCGCTGGACGAGTACGCGGACGAGGGCCCCTACGGCGACCACACCGGCTATTACAACTCGGTGGAAAAGTTCCCCGTCTTCCAGGTCACGGCCATCACCATGCGCCGCGACCCCATCTATCTCTCCACCTTCACCGGCCGGCCGCCGGATGAACCCTCGGTGCTGGGGGAATCCCTGAACGAGGTCTTCATCCCCCTGCTGCGCCAGCAGTTCCCGGAAATCATCGATTTCTGGCTGCCGCCGGAGGGTTGTTCCTACCGCATCGCCGTCGTCTCGATGCGCAAGGCCTACCCGGGCCACGCCAAGCGGGTGATGATGGGCGTGTGGTCCTTCCTGCGGCAGTTCATGTACACCAAGTGGGTGATCGTCGTGGACGACGACATCAACGCGCGCGACTGGAAGGACGTGATGTGGGCCGTGTCCACCCGCATGGACCCGGCGCGCGACATCACCGTCATCGAGGGCACGCCCATCGACTACCTGGACTTCGCCAGTCCCGACTCGGGCCTGGGTGGCAAGGTCGGCCTGGACGCCACCAACAAGCTGCCCCCCGAAACCCACCGCGAATGGGGCGAGAAGATCGCCATGGACCAGGGCGTGGTGGAGGAGGTCAGCCGCAAATGGGCCAGCTACGGCCTGCCGGGCAGTGGCAAGCCGATCTGGCGGAAGTGAGCGCGCGACGACGCTTAGTCGCCACCTGAACCGCCACCAGCGCCGTGGTCGCTTTCCGGCTGGCGGCTGATGCGCAGAGTGGCGCCATCAGGCCGGGCGATTTCGACGATGGTTTCAAGACGGGTGAGGCGACGCTCATGATCGGCGATCGCCTTGGTCGTTTCCCGGCGCAGGTCGGCAACGGTACCGTCCAACCGCTGCACCCGCTCCTCGATCAGGACAACGGTGCGTAGCCCACCGAGGATCTTTTCGCCGAAACTCGTGAGGGGCGGCGCTCCCGCACATCTTCAATCGCCGCCTCCGCCTCGACGATGGAGCGGTCCAGACGGGCCAGGATGCGGGGAGCGGCGTCCGCCAAGGTGGCGAGCAGCGCCTCGATCTCCTCGCGATTCTCCGCCAGGTCGTCTTCGGCGACCCGCCGGCGCACGAATTCGGACGTGGAGACGCCCAGCCGCTTGGCCTGGGCGGTGAGCCGGCGCTTTTCCGTCGGCGTCATCTGGACCACCAATCGGGCCGTGGCAGCCATCGCCATCCTCCTCATGTCCATGGACATGATCGCACCCGGAGCCGGGAAGGACAAGGCGCCGTCAATAGATATCCCGGATCGCCGCCGCCAGCCACATGACCGTCGCCGCGTCCGTCTCCCGCGCGCCGGGCTGGACGAAGCCGAAGTGCAGCAGGTGCTGGTCCACCACCGCCGGGGCCATGCCGCAGGAGGCATGGACCTCGGTGACGCCGGTCTGGCGGATAAGATCGACGGCGTTGTCGGGGGTGACGCCGCTGCCGGCCATGATGCTGATGCGGCCCCGGGCATGCTCCACCAGTTCGGCGATGGTCTCCGCCCCCTCCACCGCCGTGCGGGCGCAGCCGGAGGTCAGCACGCGTTCGAAGCCCAGGTCGATGGCGATGTCCAGCGCCTCGATGGGGTCGGGGGTCAGGTCGATGGCGCGATGCAGGGTCAGGCCCAGGCCGCCGGCACGGTCCACCAGGATGGATAGGGCGGCCGCGTCCAGCTCGCCATTGGGCAGGCTGGCGCCCAGCACCACCCCGGGCAGGCCCAGGGCCCGCACCGTGTCGATGTCATCGCCCATGACGTCCAGGTCGGTGGGGCCATAGACGAAGTCGCCCGGCCGGGGACGGATCATGGCGTAGGCGGGCCGCCCGCAGGCCGCCGCCAGCGCCATCAGGCCGCGCGACGGCGTCAGGCCACCCACCACCAGGGCGGCGCACAGTTCCAGCCGGTCGGCCCCCCCCTTGATGGCGGCGGCCACCCCCGCCGGGCTGTCCACGCACACCTCAAGCCGCACGCGATTCGTTTCCGCCCAGGTCATGCCGCAGTCCCCCTCAAGCCTTGTTCCGCTACCGGTTCCGTTCCAATCATCGGGCGGCCCACCGGGCACCCAGGATGGCCGCCCCCACCATGCCAGCCGCCCCGCCCAACGCCGTGGGCACCAGCAGCGGCCCCCCGGTGCGGCGCAGGATACGGGCCCGCACCGCCCGGTCCAACGCCGAAACGAGGGCGGCGTCGGATGACAGCCCGCCGCCCACCGGCACCAGGCCGGGGCCGACGGCGTTCACCACCACCGCCAGCGGATCGGCCACCAGGTCGACATAGATATCCAGGGTGCGCGTCGCGTCGCGGTCGCCGGCATGCCACGCCGCCGTCAGCGCCTGGCTGTCCAGCCGCACGCCGTGCAGGGCGTGGTGCAAGCGCTCCAGCCCCCGGGCGCCGCCAATGGTATCGACGCAGCCCGCCTGGCCGCAGCCGCAGGGAAGACGGGCCAGGGTGACGCTGGGATCGCCCGCCACCTGCTTCACCACCGGCCCATGGCCCCATTCCCCGGCCCCCGGCACCAGGCGGCCGTCCACCACCAGGCCGCCGCCCACGCCCGTGCCCAGGATGATGCCGAAGACCACGCCCTGGCCGCGCGCCGCCCCCACCGTCGCCTCCGCCAGGACGAAGCAGGCGGCGTCGTTGCCCACCACCACCGGCCGGCCCAGCGCGGCGCTCAGGTCGGCCACCAGGGGCGTGCCCGTCAGGCAGGGGATGTTGGCGCAACTGGCCAGCCCCGTCGCGGGATCGATATCACCGGCCAGCGCCAGGGCCACCGGCGCGTCCTTGGGTCCGGGCGCCTGGGCGATAAGGCCGGCCAGCGCCTGGACAAAGGCGGCGCGGTCCCGGGCCGGTGTGGGCACCCGCCCGACACGGGCCAGCGCCCCTGTGACCGCGACATCTGTACTGGCTGTCCCCAGGGAAATGTATGACCCGCCGATATCGAAACAGTATATCAAGATTGAAATCTTCTTTCGTTAATGCGCCCGGTTTTAAAGATATCGGCCGCGTTACCGACGTTGGGAAAGATATGGGGAGTGCTGGGATGGATGGGACCGGGACCGACAAGCTGTGCGCGCCCCTTCCGGCCAACCCCACCATCAGCGACGTGGCCGAACGGGCCGGCGTGTCGCGGGCGGTGGCGTCCCGGGCGCTGTCCGACGAACAGCGGCCCGTCTCGGCGGAGAAAAAGGCGCGCGTGCTGCAAGCGGCGCAGGAGCTGGGATTCCGCCCCAACCTGCTGGCCCGCAGCCTGACCACCAAAAGCGTCAACTTGGTGGCCGTCGTCGTCAACCACATCCATGACCTGAGCGACCTGGATCTGTTCGATCCCCTGCTGGCCGCCGTGCAGAACATAGGCAAGCAGGTGATTTTCATCCGGGTGGGCTCCAGCGACCGGGTGGAGTCCTTCCTGCGCACCGGCGTCGCCTATCACGTCGACGCCGCCATCGTCTTTTCCGATTTCGCCGACGCCGCCACCGCCCGCACGCTGTTCCGCAGCGACCAGGTGCTGATGCTGAACGGCCGGCGCGATGACGACTCCCCCGCCGTCATCCCGGATGAGCGGGTGGGCATCACCGAGGCCGTGACCCACGCGGCGCGCCAGGGGGTGAGGAGCGCCGCCCTGGTGACGGGCCGCCTCACGTCCGTTCTGGAGCAGGCGCGCATCCGTTTGTACCAGGATGCCCTGGCGGCCCGGGGCATCCGGCTGACGGCCAGCCTGCAGGGCGACTATTCCTATGCCAGCGGCCACAAGGCGGGGGAGGAACTGGCGCTTACCCCCCGGCCGGACGCCATCTTCTGCACCTCCGACGCCATGGCCATGGGCGTGCTGGACCGCCTGCGGGCGGACTTCCCCCAGGGCCGCGCCACCACCACCCGCCTGTACGGCTTCGACAACCTGTCGCTGACGGATTTCGACGCCTATCCCATTTCCTCCATCGGCTATGACAAGCAGGCCTATGTGGCGGCGGTCATCGCCGTGCTGACCGGTGCGGCCACCGGCCCCTGGCCCCTGACCCTGCCCACGCGCTTCCATCCCCGGCTGACCGGCTAATCGGCTAGTCGGCCGACAGCGCCGGAACGGCCGCGTCCCGGCCCCACCATTTGCGGTAGTTCGCCTCATACGCCCCGGACCTGATGTAGTCGGCGACGAAGCCGTTCAGCCAACGCAGGAATTCCGGATCGCCCTGGGCCAGGCCGATGGCGATGGGCGCGTTGGAGTAAAGGTCGGGCAGTATCTTCAAGCTGGGATAGACGCTGGCCAGATAGTCCATCATGGATGAATCCTCGATGCCGGCGTCCACCCGCCGCTGCACCAGCAGCAGCACACCATCGGGCGCGAAGGTATCGGTGTGGACCAGCTTCGCCCCCGGCACCGCCTGGCGCAGGAAGGCCTCCCCCGTCGTGCTGCGGCCCACCACCACCCTCTTGCCCGCCAGATCCGACAACTGGTCGATGCCGGCGCTTTTCTGGACGATGACGCGCAGGCCCGCGCGGTTGTAGGGGATGGTGAAGGCGATGGTCTTGGCGCGTTCCGCCGTGGCCGTCAGATTGGCCACCGCCACATCGATCTGGCCCGACACCAGCATGCTGACCCGGGCGTCGCCGGAGACGTCGGTGTATTCCACCCGCACCCCCAGCTTGTCCGCCAGGCGCTTGGCCACGTCGACGTCATAGCCGGCGGGCGCGTTGCGGTCGTCGCGGAAGCCCACGGGTTCCCCACCCAGCGACACCCCCACGCGCAGCACGCCGCGCTGGCGGATATCCTCCAGCTCGCCGGCCCAGGCGGGCGTCACGAGCAGGAAGGCGGCGAGCATGGGCAACAGCTGACGCAGCATGAGAATTCCTTAAACCGTGCGGGCGGTGCGTTCCTCAGGGGCGGACAGCGACGGATCCCAATACCAGTAGCGGATGGCGGGGCCGCAGCGAAAGCTGACCACCTCATGGTTGCCGTGGGCGTCCAGCGCGTGGATGACCACGCCGGCCAGAAAGCCCTCGCGCAGTTCCGCCAGGTCCGCCACCGCCAGGTCCACCGCCTCACGCAGGGATTTGCCCATTTGCAAGGCCAGGACGATGGCGCGGGCGGTACCGCAGCGCACCGTCATCTCCCCCGTATGGGTGCAGGCGGCGGCGCCAAAGCGGCTATCGGCGTAGAAACCGGCACCGGCGATGGGCGAATCGCCCAGACGGCCGGGATACTTCCACGCCCAGCCCGAGGTGCTGGTGGCCGCGTGCAGATCGCCGCCCGCATCCCGGCCCAGGAAGACCGTGGTGTCGCGCACCCGCTCGGGATCGGTGATGGCGCGGCTGAGCGGCGCCAGCGGGATGTTGGGGAAGGCGGCGAGGTCGCCGGGCGGCAGCTCCTTCTCCAGCCGCTCCCACCACACCCGGCGCGACTCCTCCAGCAGCGTCGGTTCCACGTCGAACCCACACTCCAGGGCGAAGCGGCGGGCCCCCTCGCCGGTCAGCAGGGTGTGCGGCAGGCGGCGCATGACCTGCAGGGCCACCGCACTGGCCGGGATGACATCGCGCAGCGCCCCGACGGCACCCACCTGGCGGGTGCCGCCATCCATGACGCCGGCGTCGAATTCCATCTCGCCCAGCATGTTGGGCCATCCGCCGTAGCCGACGCTGCGCACCGTCGCCTCACGTTCCACCCGCGCGATGCCGGCCACCAGGGGGTCGGGCCCCCGCTCCCCCGCCCTCAGGCGATCGACGGTGGTCTGGAACCCGGGCCAGGCCTCGGAATTTGCGATCAAAATCATGCGAGAATCTCGGAAACGGGGGCGCCGGCCACTGTGCTTGACGGCGCCATCTTGGACAGGAATTGACGGATGCGCGGATGGGCCAGGCCCCCGTCCGCGGCGAAAAACTGGTCTGTGGGCAGATCGACGATCAGGCGCCCCTGGTCCAGGAAGACGATGCGGGTGGAGATGCGCCGGGCGAACTCCACCTCATGCGTCACGAACAGCATGGTGGTTCCTTGCGTGGCGAGCCGGGCCAGGATGGCCAGCACCTCGGCCGTCATCTCCGGATCGAGCGCGCTGGTCACCTCATCCAGCAGCAGGTAGCGCGGGTTCATGGCCAGCGCCCGGCAGATGCCCACGCGCTGGCGCTGCCCGCCCGACAGCTGGCCCGGATAGGAGTCGGCCTTGCCCGCCAGCCCCACGCTGGCCAACAGGGCGCGGGCCTGCGCCTCCACCTCATTCTTGGGGCGCCTCAGCACCAGTTCCGGCGCCAGTGTGATGTTCCGCAGCACCGTCATGTGGGGGTAGAGGTTGAACAGCTGGAACACGGTGGCCGACAGGCGGCGCGCCTGGGCCAGCTGGCGCGGATCGGCCACGTCCAGCCCATCCACGGTGACGCGGCCGCCGTCCAGCGTCTCCAGCCCGTTGATGCAGCGGATCAGCGTGCTTTTGCCCGACCCGCTGGACCCCAGGATGGTCACCACCTCCCCCGGCGCCACCGTCAGGCTGACCCCGCCCAGCACCGTGTGGGCGCCAAAGCGCTTGACCACGCCCTCCACCGCTATCATCCAGCCCTCTCCCCCACCCTAAAGGCCCAGCGGGGCGGCATGGGCGCGCAGCCGCCGCTCCCAGCGATTGCCCAGCAGCGTCAACGTCTTGGCCGCAGCGAAATACAGCACGCCCACCATGGCCCACACGGCGAAGGGACGCAGGGTGCGCAGGTTCAGGATGTCGCCGGCCTTGGTCAGGTCGACCACCCCGATGACGGAAACCAGGGAGGTCACCTGCAGCTGGTTGACCGCCAGGCCCACCAGCGGCGCGACCGCGAAGGTGAGCGCCTGGGGTCCCAGGATATGGCGCACCAGTTGGATCCGGCTGAGGCCGAAGGCGCGCGCGGCCTCCACCTGGTCCCGCCCCACCGCGTCCAGACCGGCAACGGCGATGAAATAGACGAAGGCCGCCGTGTTGGCCGACAGGGTCAGGCCGGCGGCGAAGACGGGCGTCAGCGGCTGGTGGATCAAGGCCGGCACACCGAAGAAGACCAGGAACAATTGCACCAGCACGGGTGAATTGCGCAGCAGTTCCAGGCCGGTATGCAGCAGGGTACCCAGCGCCGGCACACGGAAGTGGCGCACCACGGCCGCGCCCGATCCCAGGATCAACCCGATGAGGAAGGTGCCGGCGAACAGGCCCAGGCTGACGCCCAAGCCCTGGGCCAGCAAGGCGCCGTCATGCCAGGTGAAGCCGGCGTGCCGCATCAGGCCGTCCCCTCCATCGCCCCGGGGGCCGCCCCGCGGGCCGCCCCGTTGTCCGCCATATGCCGGTTCAGGCGCCGGTGCAAGGCATCGATGCCCAGGGACACGGCGTAGGTCAGGCCGGCGTAGGCGGCCAGCAGGAAGGCGTAGACCTCGAACGGGCGATAGGTTTCCGACGCCACGCCCCGCGCCGTGCCCGTCACCTCATCCAACGTAATCATGGAGAGGATGGAGGAGCTGAGCACCAGGTTCACGAAGACGGAACCCAGGGGCCGGATGGCGGTGCGCAGGGCGATGGGCAGAACGATGCGGCGGATGATGGCGGGCCGGGACAGGCCGCCGACCTTCGCGGCCTCGACCACGCCTGGCTCGATCGCCAGGATGCCGCTGCGCACCACGTCGCTGCCATAGGCACCGCCCACCAGGCCGAGCGCCAGCACGCCGGTCCAGAAGGCGTCGATGTACACGCCCACCTCGGGCAGGCCGTAGAACAGGAAGAAGACCTGCACCACGAAAGGCACATTGCGGAAGACATCGACATACAGCCGCGCCAGCCGCCCCGCCCAGCCGCCCCCCACAGCCAGCACCCCCAGCGCGGTGGCCAGCGCGAAGGCCGCGGCGATGCCCAGCGCGCACACCCCCGCCGTCAGCAAGGCGCCCGCCAACAGCGTGTCCAGATGGGGTGTCAGCACCGTGAGGTCGAAGGGCAAGGGCGATCCCTGGTTTATGAAATCGGTTTCAGTTGTGGGGGCCTGTCACCCGCGCCGTGTCCATTATCATGGGGAATCCCTATCGCCGACACCAGAAAAGAAACAGGGCCGCGGGGTTGGCGCCCGGGCCCTGTAAGGTTGATGGACTACTTCCGGGAAGAAACCCGAAAGGTTGACCGAACGAACCGGGGCGGCAGATCCCCGTAGTAGTCCATTCGACCGACCGAATGCGTCAGGCGGGGCAGCCTTCGCGCATTGGCCTGGGGAACCTAGACCCGGTCGGTAACAAACGGATGTCACTTGTTGATAGGCTAAGAAACAAATCGTTGCAATTGTGCTTTCAGTTACCTTTCAGAAACATTTCTGGCTATGCGCTGGCTTTTCCCATCGCGCCAACGCCTTCACCCGCCAACGCCTTCATCCAAGGTCAGGCTTCCCCCGGGGGCCCGTCACCTGGCAAGCTGGCGTCGAATGCCCACATGTGGCCTTGCCCCTTTGGTTCGCCTTGGGGGACCGTGACCTAAGCCTGGAGCTTGCGCACCCATGCCCCCCCTGCCCCCCGACGCCACCGCCGCCGGCATCCTGGACGACCTGCTGACCCTGGCGCGCAGGGCCGGCGCGGATGCCGCCGACGCCCTGCTGGTGGACAGCGCCGCCATGTCCATGAGCCAGCGCCTGGGCAAGCCGGAGGAGGTGCAGCGCGCCGAATCGGGCGACCTGGGCTTGCGGGTATTCGTGGGCAAGCGCCAGGCCATCGTTTCCTCCACCGACCGAAGCCCGGCGCTGCTGAAGGAACTGGCGGAGCGGGCGGTGGCCATGGCCCGCCTGGTGCCGGAGGATGAGTTCTGCGGCCTGGCCGATCCCGATAGCCTGGCCCGCGATTGGCCGGACCTGGACCTGTGCGACCCGTCCGAACCGGTGGCCGAGGACCTGCTGGCCCAGATCGCGGAGCTGGAGGAGACGGCGCTGGCCGTACCCGGCGTCAGCAATTCCGAGGGGGCGGACGCCGGCTGGTCGCGCTCCACCGTTACGCTGGCCGCCAGCAACGGCTTTTCCGGCGGCTACAGCGTCAGCCGCCGCAGCCTGTCCGTCTCCGTCCTGGCCGGCAGCGGCATGGGCATGGAGCGGGACTACGACTATCATTCCGCCATCTATGCCGGCGACCTGGAGTCGCCCGTCATCATCGGCCGCCGCGCCGGTGAGCGGGTGGTGGCCCGCCTGAACCCGCGCAAGGTGGCGACCCAGGCCGTGCCGGTGGTGTTCGACCCGCGCGTGGCCGGCGGCCTGGTCAGCCACCTGACGGGCGCCATCTCCGGCGCCGCCATCGCGCGGGGCACCAGCTTCCTGAAGGATAAGATGGGCCAGGCGGTGTTCGCGCCCGGCATCACCATCGTCGAGGACCCGCACATCCGCCGGGGCCTGCGCTCCAAGCCTTTTGACGCGGAGGGGCAGGCCAACACCCGCCGCAACCTGATCGACGGCGGCGTGCTGACCACCTGGCTGATGGACTGCCGGTCCGCCCGCCAGCTGGGCCTGGCCTCCACCGGCCATGCCGCGCGCGGCACCGGCGGCCCGCCCGGCCCCAGCGCCACCAACGTCTACCTGGCGCCGGGCGAGGAAACGCCGGAGCAGCTGCTGGCCGACATCCGCCAGGGCTTCTACGTCACCTCGCTGATGGGCAGCGGCGTCAACGGCATCACCGGCGACTATAGCCGGGGCGCCTCGGGCTTCTGGATCGAGGACGGCAAGATCGCCTTCCCGGTGGCTGAGGTCACCATCGCCGGCAACCTGAAGGACATGTACCTGACCCTGCGGCCGGCCAACGATCTGGAATTCCGCCACGGCGTCGACAGCCCCACCCTGCGGGTGGAAGGCATGACGGTGGCCGGCACCTGACGCGGGCTGGCAATCTTGCGGCGCTCTCGGCTAAGTTACCGGTAACAGAAACGGAACAGCCTTGAGGGAGGCAGCCCCCATGACCTTCACCCTGAACCGCCGCGGCCTGGCCCTGGCCGCCATGGCCGGCGCCGTGCTGGCGCGATCCGCGAAGGCGGACGGCACGCCCGCCACCGACCTGGTGCGCCTCTCGCGCCAGCATCGCGACCCGGACGTGCTGCTGCCGCTGTGGCCCGGCACACCGCCGGGGGGCGAGGGCGTGACCGTGAAGGACGTGGTCATCGACCATGGGTCCGCGGGCGGCCCGCCCGACCGCTCGGCGGACGGCGTGGGCACACCCACCCTGGCCTTCTTCCGCAGCGCCAGCCCAGGACCGCGCGCCACCATCCTGGTCATCCCCGGCGGCGGCTACTCCAGCGTGTGGTTCGACAAGGAAGGCTATGAGATTGCCCGCTGGCTGAACGCCACCGGCCTGCACGCCGCCGTCCTGACCTATCGCCTGCCGGCGGAAGGTTGGAAGAACGGGGCGGACGTGCCGCTGCAGGATGCGCAGCGCGCCATGCGCCTGCTGCGCGCCAAGACCAAGGCCTGGGCGGTGGATGGCGGCCGCATCGGCATCATCGGCTTTTCCGCCGGTGGCCACCTGGCCGCCAGCCTGCTCACCCGCCATGACGCCGCCGTGTACACGCCCGTGGACGAGGCCGACAAGCTGCCGGCCGGCCCCCAGCTGGCCTGCCTGGCCTATCCCGTCATCTCGATGGACGAGTCGCTGACACATCCGGGGTCGCGTCAGCACCTGCTGGGCAATAGCCCATCGGCCGAGCAGGTAAGGGCCTATTCGCCGGATCAGATTGTGCGGACGGGCGCCTGCCCCACCTTCCTGTTCCACGCCGCCGATGACGACGCCGTGCCGGTGGGCAACAGCCTGGCCATGTTCCAGGCCCTGCGCCGCCAGAACGTGGCGACCGAGATGCACATCTTCGAATCCGGCGGCCACGGCTTCGCCATCCGCGACACGCCGGGCCGCCCCGCCGAACCGTGGCCCGACCTGTACCGCCGGTGGCTGACGCGGCATGGGTTCGCGTGAGGTTTCGTTCGCCCTCAGGCGCCGGGCGCGGCCATCCGGCCACTTGGCTTTCCTCGGCTTCCGGTCCGCTGACGCTCCCCGGAAACCTGCGGCGGCTGCGGTCGCAGCCTACAGCGGCATGAGGATGGACCTCATGCCGCTGATTGGTCCTGAACCAGCTTACGCCAACGTCAATTCACGATCTTCCACTGACCGTCCGGCTGGCGGCAGGCGGTGCCGGTGACGGTCTGCTTGCGGCCGCCCACCGTGGCCACGCTCTGGTATTCGCGGCAGTAGTTGTCAGCCGATTCCTGCCAGGTCTTGACCGGGGTCATCTGGTAGCGGGCGCCGTTGTCGGGGTTGTTCCAGACGATTTGCTGGCCATCCGGCGCCTTTTCCATGGCCTGGGCGAAGCAGCCCTCGTCACTCTGGTCCATGCTGTTGAAGGCGGCGTTGCCGGCCAGGGCGCCCAGCAGCACGCCGGCACCGGTCATGGCGGCCTTGCCGCCGCCGTGACCGAACTGCGAACCGGCCAGGCCGCCCAACAGGGCGCCCACCACCGTGCCCACGTTCAGCCCGACGGTGCCACGGTCGCAACGGCCTTCGTCGATGCCCACGTCGGCGGCGTAGAACTCACGATAATGCGGCGACCGCCGATCGACATAGCGGGGCGGCGGGCCCCGGCGGTCGTCGCGCCAATGGTCGTCCCCGCGATGGTCATCCCGCCAGCGGTCGTCATCCCGCCGGTCGTCGCCCCGCCGGTCATCCCCGTGGTGGTCGTCATGCCAATCCCGGTCCCGATAGCGATAGCCGGACGCCTCCGCCCAGGGCGGCGGGTCGGCCCAGGCCGGCAGGGTGGCGCCCAGGGCCACGACGGCGGTCGCGGCGGCGGCGATGAGACGGGAAGAGCGCTTCATGATGGCCCTCATTTCTTCCGATGCTTGGGTGACGGCAGGTCACCGATAGTGGTCGTACCAGCGACATTATGACGCCGATCGTGGCGACCATGCGGCAGCCCGCGGGGGCGCGTCATCTGTCCTTCTGGTGTAGCTGGCCGGTGTAGCTGGCTGGTGTAGCTGACCGGTATAGCCGGAAAGCCTGCCTTCCCCCTACATGAAGCTGTAGGGGTCCACGTCCACCTGCACCCGCACGGCCGCGGGGATGGGCACGGACCCCAGCCAGGACTGCAGCAGCGGCTGCACCGCCACCCCGCGCGCCGTCTTCAGCAGCAGGCGGCGGCGATGGCGGCCGCGCAGCAGGGCCAGGGGGGCGGGCGCCGGCCCCAGCACCTGCAGGTCGTCGCCCTGCGGCGCCGCGCGGGCCAGGTCGCGGGCCAGCTTGTCCACCTGGCGCTCATCCTCGCCAGAGATAATCAGGGCCGCCAGCCGGCCGTAGGGCGGCAGGTCCATGGCGCGGCGTTGGTCCGCCTCCGCCGCCAGGAAGGCGTCGCGGTCATGGGCGGCCAGCGCCTGCATCACCGGATGCTCCGGCATATGGGTTTGCAGGAAGACGCGGCCCGGGCGGCTCTCGCGGCCCGCGCGGCCGGCCACCTGGTACAGCATCTGGAAGGTGCGCTCCGCCGCGCGCAGGTCGCCACCCCCCAGCCCCAGGTCGCCATCCACCACCCCCACCAGGGTCAGCATGGGGAAATGGTGGCCCTTGGCCATCACCTGGGTGCCGATCAGGATATCGACCTTGTGGGCCCGCACCTCCTCGATCACCGTCTGGATGGCGTGCGGGCCGACCAGCGTGTCGCTGGTCATCAGCGCCACGCGCGCGTCGGGGAACAGCTGCGCCACCTCCTCCGCCACCCGCTCCACGCCCGGACCGCAGGCGACGAAGGAATGCTCCGCCTCGCATGAGGGGCAGGTTTCCGGCAGGCGGTCGGTGTAGCCGCAATGATGGCATTGCAGCCGGCGGCTGAGGCGATGCTCCACCAGCCAGGCGGTGCAGTTGGGGCATTGCAGGCGGAAGCCGCAGCTGCGGCACAGGGTCAGCGGCGCGTAGCCCCGGCGGTTCAGGAACAGCATGCCCTGCTCCCCCGCCGCCAGCGTCTCGGCCATCGCCTCCGTCAGGATGGGGGATAGCCAATGGCGCGCCGGCGGCCGGCTGTCTGGCCGGCGCAGGTCGATCAGGGTGACATCGGGCAAGCTGGCGCCGCCGTGGCGGGCCGGCAGGTCGATGCGGCCGTAGCGCCCCGTCTCCGCGTTGGTCAGCGTCTCCAAGGACGGCGTGGCGGAAACCAGCGCCACCGGGATGCCGCCGAGGAAGGCGCGCGCCACCGCCATGTCGCGGGCATGGTAGATGACGCCGTCCTCCTGCTTGAAGGCGGCCTCGTGCTCCTCATCCACCACGATCAGGCCCAGGTCGGGATAGGGCAGGAACAGGGCGGAGCGGGCGCCCACCACCACCGGCGCCTCGCCATTGGCGATGGCCCGCCAGGCGGCGCGACGGTGGGCGCCGGCGAGATCCGAATGCCATTCCACCGGCCGCACGCCGAATCGCCGGGCGAAGCGGTCCAGCCACTGGCTGGACAGGGCGATTTCCGGCAGCAGCACCAGAGCCTGGCGCCCCTGGCGCAGGCAGGCGGCGATGGCCTCGAAATAGACCTCGGTCTTGCCGGAACCGGTGACGCCATCGACCAGGGTGGCGGAATAGGCACGGGCGTCCACCGCCGCGCGCAAGGCGCCGGCCGCCGCCGCCTGGTCGGGCGACAGTTCCGGCCCGGCCATGTCCGCGTTGGGAATGGGCGGGCGCGGCTGGGCCCGCAGGGCCACGGGCGTCAGCAGGCCCGATTCGGCCAGGCCCCGGATGACGCCGATGCCGCAGGCGGCGTCGCGCGCCAGGTCGGCCGGGGTCCGCGGCGGCCCATCCTCCTCCATCAGTGCCAGCACGCGGCGGCGCGCGTCCGTCATCTTGAAGCCGGGCGGCGGCGATTCGCCGGAGGGCAGATAGGCCAGCAGCTGCTTGGGGTCCTCCAGCGCGGCCGAGACGCTGACCGCCATGCGCAGCACCGATCCGGGTGCTGACAGGGTATAGGCCGCGACCCAGTCGACAAAGCGCCGCGACACCTCGGGCATGGGTGGCAGGTCGAAACGGCGGATGACCGGCTTCAGGCGGTTGGCCGCCACGCCCGCGTCCCAATTATCCCCTGCCCCCTCCACGGCCCAGACCACGCCGAAGACGTGGCGCGGGCCCAGCGGCACCTCGACATAGGCGCCGGCCTCCAGCTCCATCCCGTCGGGCACGCGATAGTCATAGGGGCTGGCCAGGGGCAAGGGCAGCAGGACGCGCACCCGCCGCACCGCCGATTCCATGCCGCTTGCTGTCAACAGATCCATGGCCTTGCTGTTACCACCGGGCGCCCCCTGGGCGCCACTGTTCCCTATATGGTCCCATAGGGTGATGGCCGCCACCAAGCGCGCATGCCCCCCATCCCCCACCCCGCCATTTCTGCCCGTGCACCCGGGCGCCCCCTCCGCTAGAGTGCCGGCCAACCCGGGGGCGGGCCCCGGTCCTTGATCCAGATCCTGAGGGCGTTCCCCCATGAAGTTCTTCGTCGATACCGCCGACATCAACGACATTCGCGAGCTGGCCTCCACCGGTTTGCTGGACGGCGTCACCACCAACCCGTCGCTGGTCGCCAAGTCCGGTCACAGCAGCTTCATCGACCTGATCGCCGAGATCTGCGACGTGGTGAAGGGCCCCGTCAGCGCGGAAGTCGCCTCGACCGATTTCGAGACCATGCTGAAGGAAGGCAAGCACCTGTCCAAGATCGCCCCCAACGTGGCGGTGAAGGTGCCCTTGACCCCGGCCGGCCTGAAGGTCTGCCACCATCTGTCCCAGGAAGGCACCATGGTCAACGTGACCCTGTGCTTCTCCGCCGCGCAGGCCATCCTGGCCGCCAAGGCCGGCGCCACCTTCGTCTCCCCCTTCGTCGGCCGCCTGGACGACATGGGCCAGGACGGCCTGAGCCTGATCGAAGAGATCGTCACCATCTATGACAACTACCCGGACTTCACCACCGAGGTCCTGGTCGCGTCCATCCGCAATCCCATCCACGTCACCCAGTCGGCCAAGATGGGCGCCCACGTAGCCACCATGCCGCCCTCCGTCATCCGTCAGCTGTTCAGTCATGTGCTGACCGACAAGGGCCTGGCGCAGTTCGTTGCGGACTGGGCCAAGACCGGGCAGACTATCCTGGATCAGCCGCTGCCGACCCGCTGATCCCTGTCGCGTTCCAGCGGATGCCGAAGCCGGCCCGCCCAGCGATGGGCGGGCCGGTTGCGTTTCGGGACCATGGGACGCCGGATACCGGGGACGCCGGACGCCGGCCTGAAGGGAAGAACCAGCATATGGGCGGCAAGACACCGCACAGCGCCTTGGGCGATGCCCTGACCGCGGAGGATGTGGCGACATACCTGCGCGAGACCCCGGATTTCCTGCAGCAGCATCCCGACGTGGTCCACCACCTGATCCCGCCGCCCGAGAACCGGGGCAACGGGGTCGCCGACCTGCAGCACTTCATGCTGCTGAAGCTGCGGCGCGAGGTGGCCGACCTGACGGCCCAGCAGGAAGAGCTGATCGCCACCGCCCGCGCCAACATCAACAACCAGAACCGGGTGCATGCCGCCGCCCTGTTCCTGATGGATGCGGAAAGCTTCGAACAGCTGATTCAGACCATCACCACCGACCTGGCCGTCCTCCTGGACCTCGACCTGGCCTGCCTGGTGATGGAACAGCCGGAGGACAACCGCCTGGTCCTGCATGCCGAGCGTAGCGGCCTGCAGCTGGCCGAGACGGGCGCCATCAGCCAGTGGATGGGCAAGCGCGACATCATCCTGCGCGGCAACATCCAGGGCCTGGCCGACATCTACGGCCCCGCCGCCCCCATCGTGCGGTCCGAGGCGCTGGTCCGCCTGCAAATCACCCCCGACGCGCCGGCGGGCCTGCTGGCCTTCGCCTCGCGCGACGCCGACCTGTTCCATCCCGGCCAAGGCACCGAACTGCTGAGCTTCCTGGCCCGGGTGGTGGAGCGGTGTATCCGGGGTTGGCTAGGGTAACGCCATGACCAAGCCCCCCGCCCTGGGATATTCCTGCGCGCCCGATGTGGCGGCGGCGCTGGAAGACTGGCGGCGCTGGCTGACGTCGGAGAAGACGGCGTCACCCCACACGCTGCGCGCCTACCAGGGTGATGTCGCCGCCTTCCTGTCCTTCCTGACGGAGCATCTGGGCCGGGCGCCCAGCCTGAACGATTTGGGCGGGGCGAAGCTGGGCGACTTCCGTGCCTGGCTGGCCGCCCGCGCGGGTGACGGCGCCATCGCCGCCAGCCGGGCCCGCGCCGTGTCCGGCGTGCGCAACCTGTTCCGCTGGCTGGACCGCTCGGGCCGGCTGCACAACCCCGCCATCGGCCTGCTGAACGCGCCCAAGGTGAAGCGCCCCATCCCCCGCCCCCTGACGGTGGAGGACGCCGGCGTGCTGCTGGACGAAGCGGGCGGCATCCCCCAGGCGCCCTGGGTGGGCCTGCGCGACCGCGCCCTGTTCACCCTGCTGTACGGCTGCGGCCTGCGCATGGACGAGGCCCTGCGCCTGACCCGGGCCGAGGCGCCGCTGGCCAGCGACACCCTGCGGGTCACCGGCAAGGGATCGAAGCAGCGCGACGTGCCCGTCCTGCCGGCCGTACGCCAGGCGCTGGCCACCTATATCGAGGCCTGCCCCCATCCGCTGGCGCCCGACGGCCCCCTGTTCGTGGGCGTGCGCGGCGACCGGCTGAACGACAGGGTGGCGCGGCTGGCCATGCAGACCCTGCGGCAGCTGCTGGGCCTGCCCGACACCGCCACGCCGCATGCCCTGCGCCACAGCTTCGCCACCCATCTGCTGGGCGGCGGCGCCGACCTGCGCGCCATCCAGGACTTGCTGGGCCATGCCAGCCTGTCCACCACCCAGCGCTACACCGACGTGGATGCCGAGCAGCTGCTGTCGGTCTATGAGACGGCGCACCCCCGGGCGCGGCGCGCCCGCTCCTGACCATCCTATTCAGAGGGGATTGGCCCCATGCGGCTGATGAGATTGCTGGCCCCGTTGCTGTGCGCGGCACTTCTGGGCCTGACCCCGCCGGCCCGCGCCACGGATGAGACCCCGATCTCGCTGGCGGACAAGGCCGTCACCCTGACCCCCACCCCGGCCTTCCAGTACGTGGCCGGCGCCGACACCCAGGCCTTCCTCAGCCGGCACTGGCAGGGGCGCCCCCTGGCCGGCGGTGCCGGGCTGGGCCTGCTGGTGCCTGTGGGATCGGCCCCCGATCCCGCATGGCTGGTGGCCCTGAGCTATGACGGCAGCGGCCACGTCAGTGACCTGGATGCCGGCCGGCTGGACGCCGACGCCCTGCTGTCGGCGTTGAAATCCGCCGACAGTGCCGGATCGCGCCTGACGGGCTGGGCCCGGCCCCCCGTCTACGACGGCGCCAGCCACACGCTGATCTGGGCCACGCGGCGCCAAGCCGACGGCGGCGGCGTCGATGGGCTCGATTACCATGCCCGCCTGCTGGGACGGCGCGGCGTGCTGGGCCTGGACATCGCCGCCCGCATGAACGACCTGCCCGCCATCGAGAGCCAGATGCCGGCCCTGCTGTCCATGCTGCGCTTCACCCCCGGCAACGGCTACCGCGACTACGTGCCCATCGCCGACCAGTCCGTCACCCTGGGGCTCAGCGGCTTGGTCGCCGGCGACGCCCTGGTGAAGGGCGGCCTGTTGGATCATCTGTGGAACGGCATCCGCAGCCAGAATTTCATCTTCCTGGTGGCGGTGCTGATCGTGATGTTGGGGGCACCGCGCCTGCGCCGCCGCTGGGGCCCGAAGCCGCCGCCGGCAGCCAAGAAGGACGAGGCGCCGCCTGCTCCGCCGCCCCGGCCGCCATTCGATGGCCCCAAGGGGCCCTGGTCCTGAACAATGAGGCCCTGAATGCAAAACGGCGCCGGGTCACCCCGGCGCCGTTTCCGCATTCCCGAAGTGGAAGGCTTACATGTGGATGGTGCGGCCCAGCACGCCCAGGGCCGCTTCCTTGATGGCCTCGGTCAGCGTGGGGTGGGCGTGGCTGGTGCGGGCGATGTCCTCGGACGAGGCGCCGAATTCCAGGGCCAGCGCCAGCTCCTCGATCATCTCACCGGCCGACGCGCCGATGATGTGGGCGCCCAGCAGCTTGTCGGAATGGGCGTCGGCCAGCAGCTTCACGAAGCCTTCGGTCGCCTGCATGGAGCGGGCGCGGCCGTTGGCGGTGAAGGGGAACTTGCCGACCTTGTAGGTCACGCCCTCGGCCTTCAACTGCTCCTCCGTCTTGCCGACGGCGGCGATTTCCGGCCAGGTGTAGACCACACCCGGGATGGCGTCGTAGTTGATGTGGCCGGACTGGCCCGCCATCACCTCGGCGCAGACCACGCCCTCTTCCTCGGCCTTGTGGGCCAGCATGGCGCCGGCGATCACGTCGCCGATGGCCCAGATGCCGGGCACGTTGGTGCGGAAGTGGTGGTCGGTCTTGACGCGCTTGCGCTCATCCAGCTCCACGCCGACCTTGTCCAGGCCCAGGCCCTCGGTGTAGGGGCGGCGGCCGATGGCCACCAGCACCACGTCGGCCTCGAGCGTCTCGGCCGCGCCGCCGGCGGCGGGCTCGACCGTCAGGGTGACGCCGGTGTCGGCGGCCACGGCCGAGGTGACCTTGGTCGACAGCTTGAAGGTCAGGCCCTGCTTGCCCAGGATGCGCTGGGACTGTTTGGAGACCTCACCATCCATACCGGGCAGGATGCGGTCCAGGAACTCCACGACCGTGACCTGCGCGCCCAGGCGCTGCCAGACGGAGCCCAGCTCCAGCCCGATGACGCCGCCGCCGATGACCACCAGGCGCTTCGGCACCTCGGTCAGGTCCAGGGCGCCGGTGGAGGAGACGATGCGCTTCTCGTCGATGGTCACGCCCGGCAGGGGCATGACGTCGGAACCGGTGGCGATCAGGATGTTCTTGGCGGTGACGGTCTCGGTGGAGCCGTCCTCCTTGGTCACCGTCACCTGGCCCGGGGCGGCGATGCTGCCCTTGCCGGTGAAACGCGTGATCTTGTTCTTCTTGAACAGGAACTCCACGCCGGTGACGTTGGATTCGACCGTCTTTTCCTTGTGCTTCATCATCGTCGGCAGGTCGAGCTCGACGCCCGCGACCTTCACGCCGAAGTTGCCCAGGGAGTGGGACGCTTCCTCGAACTTCTCGCTGGCCACCAGCAGGGCCTTGGAGGGGATGCAGCCCACGTTCAGGCAGGTGCCGCCCAGGGTCTTGCGCATCTCGACGCAGGCGACCTTCATGCCCAGCTGGGCCGCGCGGATGGCCGCGACATAGCCGCCGGGGCCGCTGCCGATGACGACGAGATCGAATTGGGTAGTGGTCATGTTCGGGTTCCCTCAGGCGCCGGGCGCGGCCATCCGGCCGCTTGGCTATCCTCGATTTCCAGTCCGCTACGCTCCCCGGAAATCTCCGGCGGCCTCGGTCGAGGCCTCGTCGCTGCGCTCCGGAAAAAGGGAACCGGCGCTGATTGTTGGGTTGAGCTGAGTGTTGGGTTGAACGATCAGGCAGTCAGCAAACGGGGGGCCGTGGGGCCCCCCGTCCGTCGGATCAGACGTCCAGCAGGATGCGTTCCGGGTTCTCCAGGCATTCCTTGACCCGCACCAGGAAGGTCACGGCCTCGCGGCCGTCGATGATGCGATGGTCATAGGACAAGGCCAGGTACATCATCGGGCGGATGACGATCTGGCCGCCGACGACCATGGGACGCTCCTGGATCTTGTGCATGCCCAGGATGCCCGACTGCGGGGCGTTCAGGATGGGCGAGCTCATGAGCGAGCCGTACACGCCACCGTTGGAGATGGTGAAGGTGCCGCCGGTCATGTCGGCGATGGACAGCTTGCCGTCGCGGGCCTTCTTGCCCAGCTCATTGATGCTCTGCTCGATCTTGGCGAAGCCCATCTGGTCGGCGTCGCGCACCACCGGAACCACCAAACCCGTGGGCGTGCCGACGGCGACGCCGATGTCGTAGTAGTTCTTGTAGATGATGTCGGTGCCCTCGATCTCGGCGTTGACGGCCGGGATCTCCTTCAGCGCGACCAGGCAGGCCTTCACGAAGAAGGACATGAAGCCCAGCTTCACGCCGTGCTTCTTCTCGAACTGGTCCTTCAGCTCGTTGCGCAGCTTCATCACGTTGGTCATGTCCACCTCGTTGTAGGTGGTCAACATGGCCGCGGTGTTCTGGGCGTCCTTCAGGCGGGCGGCGACGGTCTGCCGCAGGCGGGTCATGCGCACCCGCTCTTCCAGGTCGGCGCGGGCGCGCGGGCCGGCCGGGGCCTTGGCGATCGGGGCCGGCGCGGCGACTGGGGCCGGGGCGGCCTTCGGGGCGGCCAGGTGGTCGATCACGTCACCCTTGGTGACGCGGCCGTCCTTGCCGGTGCCGGCGATGGCGGCCGGGTTGACGCCGGCGTCGGCGGCGATCTTGGCGGCGGCGGGCATCACGCCGGCGGCACCGTTGGAGGCCGGGGCGGCGGCGGGGGCCGGGGCCGGCGCGGCGGTCTTGGCCGGGGCCGGAGCGGCGGCGGGGGCGGCCGCGGCGGCGGCGCCCTCGGTGATCACGCCCAGGACGGCGCTCACACCCACGTTGGCGCCTTCGGCGGCGCGGATTTCGCCCAGCGTGCCGGCGGCCGGGGCGTTGACTTCCAAGGTGACCTTGTCGGTCTCCAGCTCCACCAGCGTTTCATCCGCCTTGACGCTGTCGCCAACCTTCTTCAGCCACCGCGCGACCGTCGCTTCCGACACGGACTCGCCGAGGGTGGGCACCAGGATTTCCGTCGCCATGTTTTTGGGACCTTGGTTCGTTTCTAACAAAGGGTTTCAGAATAAAATCATTCCGGGGCCGCAACGGGCCCCGGAACGTTATTGGATCAAGCGATGGTCAGCGCCTCGTCCAGGAACTTGGCCAGTTCCTGGTTGTGGCGCTTCAGCTGGCCGGCGGCCGGCGAGGCGGCCTCGGCGCGGCCAGCGTAGGACGGACGGCCCGCCTTATGGTTCAGTTCCCTCAGCACGCCCTCGATGCGGCGGTCGACGAAGGTCCAGGCGCCCATGTTGGCCGGCTCTTCCTGGCACCACACCACGTCGGCGTTGGGGTACTTGGCCAGTTCCGCCTTCAGGGCATCACCCGGGAAGGGGTACAGCTGCTCCAGGCGCAGGAAGGCCACGTCCTTGACACCCCGGTTCTCACGCTCCTGGAACAGGTCGTAGTAGACCTTGCCCGAGCAGAGGACGACGCGGCGGATCTTCTCCGGCTCGACCAGGTCCACGCCGGTTTCGTACAGGACGCGGTGGAACGACTCGTTGCCGGTGAACATGGACAGCTCGCTGACGCACAGCTTGTGGCGCAGCAGCGACTTGGGGCTGAAGACCACCAGCGGCTTGCGGAACTCGCGGTTCACCTGGCGGCGCAGCACATGGAAGTAGTTGGCCGGGGTGGTGCAATTCACGATCTGCCAGTTGTCCTCGCCGGACAGCTGCAGGAAGCGCTCCAGACGGGCGGAACTGTGCTCCGGCCCCTGGCCCTCATAGCCGTGCGGCAGCAGCATGGTCAGACCGGACATGCGCAGCCACTTGCTTTCGCCCGAGCTGATGAACTGGTCGATGATGGACTGGGCGCCATTGGCGAAATCGCCGAACTGGGCCTCCCACAGGACCAGGGCGTGCGGCTCGGCCAGGGTGAAACCGTATTCGAAGCCCAGCACGGCCGCCTCGGACAGCGGGCTGTCGTGCACCTCGAACCGGGCCTGGCCCTCTTTGTGGTCCGGGGCGCGGATGTGGTCCAGGGGCACGTACTTGGCCTCGGTGGTCTGATCGACCAGCACGCAATGGCGGTGCGAGAAGGTGCCGCGGCCCACGTCCTGGCCGGACAGGCGCACGGGCACGCCCTCCACCAGCAGGGTGCCGAAGGCCAGCGCCTCGGCCGTGGCCCAGTCCAGGTCCTTGCCGGTAGCGAACATCTCCTGCTTGGCCTTGAGCTGGCGCACCACCTTGGCGTTCACGTCCACGCCTTCCGGCACGGCGGAGATGGCCTTGCCCACTTCCTGCAGCAGGTCCATGGGGGCGGCGGTCTTGCCCTTGCGGTCGTCGTTCTTGGCGGCGCTCAGACCCTGCCACTTGCCTTCCAGCCAATCGGCCTTGTTCGGCTTGTAGGTGGTCGAGGCCTCGAACTCCACTTCCATGGCCTTATGGAAGTCCTTGACGAAGGCGTCGGCTTCCTCGGCCGTGATCACCCCCTCGGCGATCAGCTGCTTGGCGTACAGCTCGCGGGTGGTGGGGTGGTTGCGGATCGCCTTGTACATCAGCGGCTGGGTGAACGCCGGCTCGTCGCCTTCGTTGTGGCCCTGGCGGCGGTAGCAGACGATGTCCAGCACCACGTCCTTCAGGAACTTCTGGCGGAACTCCACGGCGATGCGCGTCACGTGGATCACGGCTTCGGGATCGTCGCCGTTGACGTGGAAGATCGGCGCCTGAATGGCCTTGGCCACCTCCGTCGGGTACGGGCCGGACCGGGCGTACTGCGGCGCGGTGGTGAAGCCGATCTGGTTGTTGGTGATGATGTGGATGATGCCGCCGGTGCGGTAGCCCTTCAGCTCGGACAGCAGCAGCGTCTCGGGCACCAGGCCCTGGCCGGCGAAAGCGGCGTCGCCGTGCAGCAGCAGGCCCATGACCTCGGCGCGCGCCTCATCGGACGGCGGCATGGTGGAGCGCTGAACCTGCTTGGCGCGGACCTTGCCACACACCACCGGGTTCACCACCTCCAGGTGCGACGGGTTGGCCGTCAGCGACAGGTGGATGGTGTTGCCGTCGAACTCGCGGTCGGCCGAGGTGCCCAGGTGGTACTTCACGTCGCCCGAGCCCTGCACGTCCTCGGGATTGGCGGCGTTGCCCTGGAATTCCGAGAAGATGGCCTTGTACGGCTTGCTCATCACGTTGGCCAGGACGTTCAGGCGGCCGCGGTGCGCCATGCCGATCACCAGCTCCTTCAGGCCCAGCTGACCGCCGCGCTTCAAGATCTGCTCGATGGCCGGGACCCAGACCTCGCCGCCCTCCAGGCCGAAGCGCTTGGTGCCGGTGTACTTCAGCTGCAGGAAGCGCTCGAAGCCCTCGGCGGCCGTCAGGCGCTGCAGGATGGCCTTCTTGCCCTGGACCGTGAAGTCGGTCTGGTTGCGGATGCCCTCGATACGCTCCTGGATCCAGGCCTTCTGCTCCGGATCCTGGATGTGCATGAACTCCACGCCGATGTGGCCGCAATAGGTGCGCCGCACCGCGTCCACGATCTGGCGCAGGGTGGCGGTCTCCATCCCCAGCACGTTGTTGATGAAGATCGGGCGGTCCAGGTCGGCGTCGGTGAAGCCGTAGGTCTTGGGGTCCAGCTCCGGATGCTCGCCGCGCTTCTCCAGGCCCAGCGGGTCCAGCTTGGCCATCAGGTGGCCGCGGACGCGGTAGGCACGGATGAGCATCAGGGCGCGGATGCTGTCCAGCTGCGCCTGGCGCAGCTGCTCGGGCGTGATGCCGCCCACCGCGGCGCCGTTGGCGGCCGGGGCGGCGGCGCCATTGGCGCCCTTCGCCCCCTTGGCGGGAGTGGCCGGCTTGGCATCGGGATCGGGCACGCCGATGACGGCGGCCTTGTTGGGCGCCCAGCTCGCCCCCTTGATTTCGCCCAGCACGACGCGGGCATCGTCATCCAGCCCGGCGAAGAAGCTGCTCCACGAAGGATCGACGGAGGCCGGATCCTGCAGGTAGCGGGCGTAAAGCTCGGCGACGAAGGTCGCGTTGCCGGCGAAAAACAGGGAGCTTTGATCGGTTACCATGGCGCTCTGCGCTTGATCTGGGAGGGATAGGGCGCCCGCGTCTACGTGGCAGGCGTCCCGATGGGACCGAAATTCGCGTTCTTTTACGCCATGATACCTGCGCCTTCAATATGCGACGGCGGTGGGGCCGTTGCCACGAAAACGCCTACCCCGCATAAGAAGCGCCCAGTTTCCGCAACAAAACCATCGAGCCAAAAAGGAAGCTGACGTTTTTGTTGCGCAACGCTGGACGGGGTGATCATCACGGCGTCGGCGCGTGCCCATCAAAATTGTAAATGTGCACGCTAACAATGAGGTGGCACCAGCATCCCATCGGGTCAAGCGACGCAGGGGAGGCGATGCCTCATGCCAGCCATGGAAAAACGGCGGCCCCGGGTACCAGACATGCGCTGGGGCGGGTGCCGCCGTTCCTCCTCGGGTCGGCCCGGTGCCCCCGAGCTGACCCGTCATTTCAACCGAAAGGCCGGTATCAGCCCTTCAGCGCCTTCAGCATGGTGGAACCCAGGCTGGCAGGGCTGTCGGCCACATGGATGCCGGCGGCGCGCAGGGCCTCGACCTTGAAGTCGGCCGTGTCGTTGCCACCGGAGATCACGGCGCCGGCGTGGCCCATGCGGCGGCCCGGGGGGGCCGTGCGACCGGCGATGAAGCCGACGACCGGCTTCTTCGTCTTGCTGTCGCGGATGAACTCGGCGCCATCGACTTCCGCCGAACCGCCGATTTCACCGATCATGATGATGCCCTCGGTCTCCGGATCGTCGAGGAACAGCTGCAGGCTGTCCACGAAGTTGGTGCCGTTGACCGGGTCGCCGCCGATGCCGATGCAGGTGGTCTGGCCCAGGCCGGCCGCGGTGGTCTGCGCCACGGCCTCATAGGTCAGGGTGCCGGAGCGGCTGACGATGCCGATCTTGCCACGCTTGTGAATGTGGCCGGGCATGATGCCGATCTTGCACTCGTCCGGGGTGATGACGCCGGGGCAGTTCGGGCCGATCAGGCGGGTCTTGGACCCGGCCAGGGCGCGCTTCACCGTCACCATGTCCAGCACCGGGATGCCTTCGGTGATGCAGACCACCAGCGGGATCTGGGCGTCGATGGCCTCCAGGATGGCGTCCGCGGCGAAGGGCGGCGGCACGTAGATCACCGAGGCGTTGGCGCCGGTGGTGTGCACGGCCTCGGCCACGGTGTCGAACACCGGCAGGTCGAGGTGGGTGGTGCCGCCCTTGCCGGGGGTCACGCCGCCGACCATCTTGGTGCCGTAGGCGATGGCCTGTTCGGAGTGGAAGGTGCCCTGCGCGCCGGTGAAGCCCTGGCAGATCACCTTGGTGTTCTTGTCAACCAACACGGCCATGATTACGCGGCCTCCTTCACGGCCTTGACGATCTTTTCAGCGGCGTCGGCCAGGTTGTCGGCGGACAGGATCGGCAGGCCGGACTCGGCCAGGATCTTCTTGCCCAGCTCGACGTTGGTGCCTTCCAGGCGGACGACCAGCGGAACGTGCAGGCTGACCTCACGGGCCGCCGCCACCACGCCCTCGGCGATGACATCGCAGCGCATGATGCCGCCGAAGATGTTGACCAGAATGCCTTCGACATTCGGATCGGACAGGATGAGCTTGAACGCGGTGGTCACGCGCTCACGGGTGGCGCCGCCGCCCACGTCCAGGAAGTTGGCCGGCTCGCCGCCGTACAACTTGATGATGTCCATGGTGGCCATGGCCAGGCCGGCACCGTTGACCATGCAGCCGATGTTGCCATCCAGCTTCACATAGTTCAGGCCGTGCTTCGTGGCCTCGGTCTCCGACGCCTCTTCCTCGCTCTCGTCACGGAGCTCTTCGATGTCCTTGTGACGGTAGAGGGCGTTGTCGTCGAAGTTCATCTTGGCATCGAGGGCGATGACCTCACCGGCGCCGGTCACGACCAGCGGGTTGATCTCGACCTGCGAGGCGTCCAGCTCCACGAACGCCTTGTACATGGCGGACAGGAACTTCACGGCGGCGCCGACCTGCTTGCCTTCCAGCTTCAGGCCGAAGGCGATCTGGCGGGCGTGGTAGCCCTGCAGGCCGCCGACCGGGTCGATGGCGACCTTGACGATCTTCTCGGGGTGGCTGTGGGCCACTTCCTCGATTTCCATGCCGCCCTCGGTCGAGGCGATCACGGTGACGCGGGAGGTGGCGCGGTCCAGCAGCAGGGACAGGTACAGCTCGCGCTTGATGTCGCAGCCTTCCTCGACATAGAGGCGCTTGACCTCCTTGCCTTCCGGACCGGTCTGCTTGGTCACCAGCGTGTGGCCCAGCATTTCCTTGGCGTTCGACACGACGTCGTCGATCGACTTCACGACGCGGACGCCGCCCTTGCCCTCGGGGTTCTCCTTGAACCGCCCGGCGCCACGGCCGCCGGCGTGGATCTGGGACTTCACGACCCACACGGGGCCGCCCAGGTCCGCGGCCACGGTCTTGGCCTCTTCGGGGGTGTAGGCAACGCCGCCGCGGGGTACCGCGACGCCGTATTTCTTCAGCAGGCCCTTGGCCTGGTATTCATGAATATTCATTCGGGGATCGCCCGCTTCCGGTTGGGAAACGGCCTCGCAAAGTTTGCGGCCGATCGCGGGGCCAACCCCGCGCCGCGGGCACTGTAGAGAGCAATGCCGGGGCGATCAACCGCGTAAAGTGACGGAAGGGTGGCTTCGAACGCTATTCCGGTATCTGTTTGGCAAATGGCCCCGCCGGCGAGAGGCGGGCGGGGCCATTCACAACGTCATACCGGAACCCGAACGATCAGCCGGCGACCTTGGCGGTGACTTCGACCAGCTGCTGCACGGCGGCAACGGACTTCTCGAAGTTGGCCTTTTCCTCGGCGTTCAGCTCGATCTCGATGATCTTCTCGACGCCGCCGGCGCCGATGATCACCGGCACGCCGATGTAGAGGCCGTCCACGCCGTACTGGCCGGTCAGCTTGGCGGCGCAGGGCAGCACGCGCTTCTTGTCCTTCAGGAAGCTCTCGGCCATGGCGATGGCGGAGGCGGCCGGGGCGTAGAAGGCGGAACCGGTCTTCAGCAGGCCGACGATCTCCGCGCCGCCGTCACGGGTGCGCTGCACGATCTGGTCCAGCTTCTCCTGCGTGGTCCAGCCCATCTTCACCAGGTCCGGCAGCGGAATGCCGGCGACGGTGGAGTAACGGACGGAGGGGACCATGGTGTCGCCGTGGCCGCCCAGCACGAAGGCGGTGACGTCCTCGACCGAGACCTTGAACTCATCCGCCAGGAAGTGGCGGAAGCGGGCGCTGTCCAGCACACCGGCCATGCCGACCACCTTGGCCGGGTCGAAGCCGGTGACCTGCTGCATCAGGCCGACCATGGCGTCCAGCGGGTTGGTGATGACGATGACGAAGGCGTTCGGGGCGTGTTCCTTGATGCCCGCGCCGACGGCCTTGATGACCTTGGCGTTGATGCCCACCAGGTCGTCACGGCTCATGCCCGGCTTGCGCGGCACGCCGGCGGTGACGATCACCACGTCGGCGCCGGCGATGCCGGCATAGTCGGAGGCGCCCGACAGGTTGCTGTCGAACCCTTCCACGGGGGCGGCCTCGGCGATGTCCAGCGCCTTGCCCTTGGCGACACCCTCGAAATCAGGGATGTCGAACAGGACGATGTCGCCAAGCTCCTTCAGGCCGGCCAACAGGGCCAGGGTGCCGCCGATCTGGCCGGCGCCGACCAGCGCGATCTTCTTGCGTGCCATGGTTGGGTTCCTCGAACTTTTGGTTGCGAACTTTGGGGTGAATGATAAGGCGCTAGTGAAAACAACGGACCCAAGCCACCCAAAGGCTCTGCGGCATCGGGCGGAGGTCCCGGAAATTCGCCATGCGGGGTCCCAGGCGCCAGGGCGCCCGGCCTTCGGGGCCCGAGGAACGAGGGAGCCCGCGGCGGGCTGATTAGCCTGAATCCGCCCGCCGGGCAAGGCGCCCCGTACACGATCAGGCGCGCGCGTCGCCCATGGCAGGCTCCCTGCAAAAGATATGGTTCAGAACCAACGGGCGGGCGCACGATCGCGAACCCCAGGTGCAGCTTGCCGCGGCGCCCCGCCGGGGCACGTCGCGCCAGGCCGCCCGCCGCAATCACTTCGGCGCGATATCGAACAGCTCGAGGTGCCAATGCATCTCGACATCGGTCATGGGGTAGTCCGTCCCCAGCCGGGCGTTCAGCAGCTTGCGCGGCGCGATGCCGGCGCCCCGGGCCTGCAAGGTGCGGGCGCCCCGCATGGAAAATCCGGCCCGCCAGGCCAGCGCCGTCACCGCCTTGGGGCTTTGCGTCGCCAGGATGCGGCGCACGGCGTCCACCGGCACCCGCGCCAGCAGCGCCATCGCCGCCTGGGCGAAGTCGCGGTCGCCCCAGCTGAGGGCGTCGCACACCACATCCTCGTTCAGGCCGCCGGACGCCGCCAAGCGCGCCGCCTTGTCCGCGGCACCCTCCGGCTTGCCGTAGCCGGCGGCCCAGTCCAGCCGGCGGGAAGCGGCGGCCACCACCGCCTCCACCCCCGCCTTGTCCAGCCCCTGCCCCGCCAGGCCGTCGCGCAGGGCATCTTCCACCGCGCTGGCCAGGCGCTGCGACACCTCCGCCGGGCCGGCGGGCGGGGGTGGCGGCGCATTTGGATCAGGTACCTCTTCGGGAGTCACGCCCCCAATGGGCACGTGGCCCCGCTCCGCCAGCAGGCGGCGGGCCTTGGGCGACAGGTCGGCGCCGGGGTTGCCGGCCAGGGTGGCCCAGGACCCGTGGTCGCCCATCGCCACCACGGCGTCGCCCACCGGCCGGGACACGGTGCGCCGTCCGGCCACCGCCTCCACCACCCAGGGCTCCGGCCGGCGGGACAGGATGTCCAGCAGCTCCTCATCCGACAGGGCCATGCACCAGCGCAGCACCGGACCCGCCACGTCGCTGGCCACGTCGCGGGCCAGGGTGACGGCCAGTTTGGGCGGGGCGCATTCCACGTCGGCCAGGGCGCTGGACAGGGCGGTGCGCACGCGGATGACCTGGTCGGCCGCCAGCAACTCCAACGCAGCGAAGGCCACGTCGCGCATGGCCCCCACCTCGGGCCGGGACAGGTCGGGCAGCAGGCGGGTCAGCTTGTCCGCCAGCAGGGCCCGCACCCGGTCGCTGGGGTCGCGGGCCAAACGGCCGAAGGCGCGCACCGGCGTCATGGCATTGGTCACGACGGCGCCACGCACCCGCTCGTCATCGTCGTCGGCCAGGTAATAGAGCAGTTCGGGCCGGGTGTCGGGGCTGTTCGCCAGCTCGATCCGCGCCGCCACGTCGCCCCCGGCGGCCACCGTCTTGGCGGTCTCATAGTCGATGGACGGCTTGGACGGCGACACAAGCTGCCTCCGGCTGGATCACGGGCTCAAGGCACCACCCTACCATGTTGGCGGGCGAACCGTCAGTTCCAGAGGGCAAGTCTCAAGTGAGATGCCCCGCCGCCAGATAATCCTCCGACTGCATTTCCATGAGGCGGCTGACGGTGCGCTGAAATTCGAAGGCGTGCCGGCCCTCGGGGTAGAGCTGCCCGGGAGCGGCCTCGGCCGCCATGATCAGGTGCACCTTGTGCTCATAGAGGGCGTCGATGAAGGTCATCAGGCGCTTGGCCTCGTTGCGCAAGCTGGGGTCCAGCATGGGCACGCCGTCCAGCAGCACCGTGTGATAGTGCGTGGCGATGGCCAGGTAGTCGCCGGGGCCCAGGGGCTGGCGGCACAGCTCGTCGAAGGTGAACCAGGCGACACCCTTGGCCTGGCGCGGCACCGGCAGCGTGCGCCCCTGCACCATCAGGTGGGTGGCGGTGGGCTGTGCGTCCGTCAGCTCACCGAAGGTCTTTTCCAGGGCGGCGGTGGCGGCGGCACCCAAGGGGTCGAAATAGACCTGGCGGCCACGGATGCGGGCCAAACGATAGTCGCGGGCCCCCTCCAGGTGCAGCACGTCCAGCTTTTCCTGCAGCAGGGCGATGAAGGGCAGGAACAGGTCGCGCTGCAGGCCATCCTTGTACAGGTCGTTGGGCGCCCAATTGCTGGTCGCCACCACCACCACCCCCAAGTCGAACAGGTGGGTGAACAGCCGGCCCAGGATCATGGCGTCGGCAATGTCGGTGACATGGAATTCGTCGAAGCACAGCAGCCAGGCCTGGTCGGCGATGGTGCGCGCCAGTTCCGGCAGCGACTCATCGGCCCCGTTCTTGCGCAGGTCGGGACGCTGCCGCAGGCTGTGCAGGGACTGGTGCACCTCCTGCATGAAGGCGTGGAAGTGGACGCGGCGGCGGCGCAGCACCGGCGCCGTCTCAAAGAACAGATCCATCAGCATGGACTTGCCCCGGCCCACGTCGCCATAGATGTACAGGCCCTGCGGCGCCGGATCCGGCCGCCGCGCCAAGCCGAAACGGGCACGCCAGCCGGACTGGCCCTGCGCCGGGCGGTAATCCCGCAACGCCTGGTACAGGCTCTGCAGCTTCTCCGCCGCCAATTCCTGGGCCGGGTCGTCCTTCAGCGTGCCGGTGCCGCGCCGGGCGCGGTAGACGGACAAGGGGCCTTCGGACATGGGGGACCACCGGATGCTGGGAAAGGGGCGGTTCCTCATATCGAAACGGCCCGTTTCCAGCAACCGGCGGGGGGATCAACGCACCCTTGCGCCGCCCCGCCCCCGGCCCGACGGCGCAATATAAGTTCGCGAAGCGACCCATCCCCGTACTTCCCTTGCGTTTCGGTGGGGGCTGTCGCGCGTTAACGCATCATCGCGGGTGGTTGTTGGCGTCGTCCGCCTTGTGGCAGAAAGGGACAGCGTCACCCGTATTGTAGTCACCGGACGAGAGCCCATGGACAAGTTCACCATCCTGACCGGCGTCGCCGCCCCCCTGCCGATCCAGAACATCGACACGGACATGATCATTCCGGCGCGGTACTTGAAGACCATCAAGCGCACCGGTCTGGGCAGCGGGCTTTTCTCCTCCCTTCGCTTCAACGAGGACGGCAGCGACCGAGCGGACTTCATCCTGAACCAGCCGGCCTACCGCAAGGCCAGCATCCTGGTGGCGGGCGACAACTTCGGCTGCGGCTCGTCGCGCGAGCACGCGCCCTGGGCCCTGCTGGACTACGGCATCCGCTGCGTCATCGCCCCCAGCTTCGCCGACATCTTCTTCAACAACTGCTTCAAGAACGGCATCCTGCCCATCGCCCTGCCCCAGGACGTGGTGGACCGGCTGATGGACGAGGCGTCCAAGGGCGCCAACGCCACCTTCACCGTGGATCTGGAGAAGCAGACCATCACCACCCCGGACGGCGAGAGCGTCGGCTTCGATGTGGAGCCGTTCCGCCGCCACTGCCTGCTGAACGGCCTGGATGATATCGGCCTGACCCTGCAGCAGGTGAGCGCCATCGACGCGTTCGAGGCGCAGCAGCAGACCGGGCAGCCGTGGCGCTGGGCGCGCTGAGCGCCCACCCGTGACCATGCTGTGACGGCCGGGGGCGCTGCTCTTTGGCGCGGTTCCCGGCCAAAACAGGGGGTTGGCAGGATGCCGGCCCACCCGTATTTTCGCTAACCAATATCTAGAGGCCGCACGCCCGGCCGGCCGCACGCCCAAGCCCGAACAGGGAAGCCGGCGGCCGCGGCGACGCCGCACCATCCGACAAAAAGGGTTCATCCATGGCCGCTTACTCTCTTCTCATGCTGCCGGGCGACGGTATCGGGCCGGAAGTCATGCGCCAGGTCCGCCGCGTCATCGACTGGATGGGCCGCCGCCGCGACCTGGAGTTCACGGTGTCGGAAGGTCTGGTCGGCGGCTGTGCCATCGACGCCTACGGCGTGCCCCTGTCCGATGACACCATGGCCCAGGCGCTGGCCGCCGATGCCGTGCTGCTGGGCGCCGTGGGCGGCCCCAAGTGGGACGGCGTCAGCTTCGACAAACGGCCCGAAGCTGGCCTGCTGCGCCTGCGCAAGGAGATGGAGCTGTTCGCCAACCTGCGCCCGGCGGTGGTGTTCGACGCCTTGGTCGATGCCTCGACCCTGAAGCCCGAGGTGGTGCGCGGCCTGGACATCATGATCGTCCGCGAGCTGACGGGCGGCGTCTATTTCGGTGAGCCGCGCGGCATCGAGGATCTGGGCAACGGCATCCGCCGGGGGGTGAACACCCAGGTCTACACCACCCCGGAAATCCAGCGCGTGGCCCGCGTCGCCTTTGAGCTGGCGCGCAAGCGCGGCAACAAGGTCTGCTCCTGCGAGAAGCGCAACGTCATGGAATCCGGCCTGCTGTGGAACCAGGACGTCACCGCCCTGCACGCCGCGGAATACAAGGACGTGGAGCTGAGCCACATGCTGGCCGATGCCGCCGCCATGCAGCTGGTGCGCAACCCCAAGCAGTTCGACGTCATCGTCACCGACAACCTGTTCGGCGACATCCTGTCGGACGAGGCCGCCATGCTGACCGGCTCCATCGGCATGCTGCCCTCGGCCTCATTGGGTGCCGCTGACGCCAACGGCCGCCGCAAGGCGCTGTACGAGCCGGTGCACGGCTCCGCCCCCGACATCGCCGGCCGCGACATCGCCAACCCCATCGCCTCGCTGCTGAGCTTCGGCATGGCGCTGCGCTACTCCTTCGACCGGGGCGAGGAAGCCGACCTGCTGGACCGGGCGGTGCAGAACGTCCTGAAGGGCGGCATGCGCACCGCTGACATCATGTCCCCAGGGATGGCCCGCTGCTCCACCAGCGTGATGGGCGATAGCATCCTGCGCGAGCTGGACAAGCTGGTGGGCTGAGCCCGCCTGAAGCCAAAAAGGCCCGGAGCAGCGATGCCCGGGCCTTTTTCATGTCAGGTTCCGTTCCTTCGCCGCGCCCCGGCAACTGGAGGGGTTACCGCGACCTTACCTGCGCGGTGTTCGCGCCATCCAGGACGATGCCGTCCACCTGGGCGTCGCGCATGTCTGCGCCGCTCAGGTCGGCCTCGCGCAGCACGGCGCCGCGCAGGTTCGCCCCCCGCAGGTTGGCGCTGCGCAGGCGGGCGCGGGTCAGACGTGCCGGCCATTTGCGGTCCGGCTGCTCGGCGCTTTCCAGCAGGCCCAGGTTGGCGTTCTGCAGGTCGGCGCCGTTCAGGTGGGCGCGCTCGAAATTGGCGCCCCGGGCGTCCACGCCCACCAGCACCGCGTCCTGCAAGTCCACGCATTCCAGGTCGGCCATGACCAGGGATGCCCCCGTCAGCACCAGGCGGCGGGCCACGGCATAGGCCATCTTGGCCGCCGTCAGGTTGCGGCCCGAGAGGGTGAGCCCGCTCAGGTCGCGGCCCGACAGGTCGGCACGGGCGCCGGAGCGGCCGGCCGCGGCCACCCAGACGGCATGGTCCTCGACCAGCTCCATCACCGGCCGGGCGCCTTCCCCGCCTTCACCCGGCAGGACGGCACCCTTGCCGCGCAGCCGGCCGATCAGGCTGGATTCCATGATGGCGCCACGGAAGTTGGCGTCTTCGAGGATGGCGTCGTTGAAGAGGGCGTCGGTCAAGAGCGCCCCGGCGAAGGAGGTGCCGTGCAGCCTGGTTTCAGACAGGTTGGCGCCCTGCATGTTGGCCCCCTTGAACACGGCGCCGCGCAGGTCGGCGCCCCGGAAATCCACCCCCGCGAGGTTGGCGTCGGTGAAGTCGGCGTTCAGGGTCCAGGCGCCATTCATGCGGCTTTCGCCCATGTCGGCGCCGATGGCGATGGCGGAGGTCAGATCGGGGATGCGGCCGTCGAAGGTTTCCGGCAGGGGCTTGCCGCCGCGATAGACGGCCAGCACCGCCTCGCGCACGTCCGCCTCGCGCATGCGGGCCTTGGTCAGGTCGGCGCCGCGCATGCTGACGCCGCGCAGGTCGGATTTCGACAGGTCGGCCTGACGCAGGCAGGCCAGGCGGAAATCGCAGGCGAAAAGGGACGCGTTGCGCAGCCGCGTGCCCACCAGCTGGGCCTGGTCCAGGCGGCTGCCCGTCAGGTCGGCGTCGGTCAGGTTCAGCGTGGACAGGACCGCACCGCGCAGGTCGTGCAGGATGAAGGCGAAACGGGCGCCACCGATGCGCCCCTCGATCAGCCGTTCATGCTTGCGGGCCGCCTCGATGACCTCGGTCGGGGTCACCCGCCGAAATTCAAACCCGTCCTGGTACTGACGTTCAGGATGCATGCAGCCTAGCCACCCGAATTACCTCCATCGCCCTGAAATCAGGGCGTTGACTACATTGTTACACCAGCACTGGGTATTTAGAAGCGGATTCACCCGGTATTTCCGGAAATAAACCATCGATCCTAAGATACAAACTTGCGGCAATTCTCAACCATCGTGCCGTACAGGGCACGGATCAACTCTGACGGGCGCAGTCGGCCAAAGGGGATGTTTTCAATCGCGTACTCCACCAGTACTTCCGGGGGCTTGACCGGGACGATCTCAAAACCCGCCTTGCGCAGGCCGTCAACTACAGCTTGGGCCTGCTTGGTGTAATTTTCGTTAAAGAAAGTTTTGTCCGCGCGCTTGATGGCTTGGGCGATGGTGTCGACGATCTGAGCCAAGGCGGCTTATCCTTTGGTGGCAGGCCTGTAAGGGCAACGGTCCATCAGTGGCTGACGCCGTGGCGGCGCAACTCGGCCCCCAGCCGGCCGGCCACGAACAGGAAGAACATGCGAAAATCGCTGATCAGCGACCAGAGCGGATAGGTGAAGGTGGCGGGCCGGTTGTGCTCTACGAAGAAGTGGCTGATCCACGCGAAGAGGTAGCCGCATACCGGGGCGGCGGCGAAGTAGCGCCAATTTCCCGTGACCAGGCCGGCGGCCAGCGCCAGCAGCACCAGGCCGGTGCCCACGAAGTGCCAGGCCCGCGTGGCCGGCAGGGCGTGTTCGCCCAGGTAGAAGGGCCAGAACGCGTCATAGGTGGCGATGCGCGGTTCGTGTGCCGTCATGGTCTTCCCTCCCAGTCTAGACGCCGCCGGCCCGTTCGCGGGGCGGCACTGACGCCTGCGCGCTTGCAAAGCCCGCCGGCCGGCCTTAAGTCTCCGCCGGATTAGACCAGAGCGGCCCCCGCCCCCGCAAGCGGCCCCGCCCCCTGGTCCCCGCCAGAGATATGAGGAGCATGACCATGGGCTATAAAGTCGCCGTCGTGGGCGCCACGGGCAATGTCGGGCGCGAGATGCTGCAAATCCTGGCGGAACGGGAATTCCCGGTGAGCGAGGTCGTGGCCCTGGCGTCCGAGCGGTCCATCGGGTCGGAGATCAGCTTCGGCGACGATGACCTGCGTGTCCAGGATCTGGCCAAGTTCGACTTTACCGGCACCGACATCGTGCTGTCCTCGGCCGGCGCCAAGGTGTCCGCCCAGTTCGCGCCCAAGGCCGCCGCCGCCGGCGCCGTGGTCATCGACAACACCAGCCATTTCCGCATGGATCCGGACGTGCCCCTGGTCGTGCCGGAGGTGAACCCCGAGGCCATCGCCGGCTACAAGAAGAAGGGCATCATCGCCAACCCCAACTGCTCCACCATCCAGATGGTGGTGGCGCTGAAGCCCCTGCACGACCTGGCCCGCATCCGCCGCGTGGTGGTGTCGACCTACCAGTCCGTGTCGGGCGCCGGCAAGGAGGCGATGGACGAGCTGTTCACCCAGACCCGCGCCATCTATGTGAATGATCCCGTCGAGAAGAAGCAATTCACCAAGCAGATCGCCTTCAACGTCATCCCCCACATCGACGTCTTCATGGAAGACGGCACCACCAAGGAAGAGTGGAAGATGACGGTGGAGACCAAGAAGATCCTGGATCCGTCCATCAAGGTGACGGCCACCTGCGTGCGCGTGCCGGTGTTCATCGCCCATTCCGAGGCGATCAATGTGGAGTTCGAGAACCCCATCAGCGCCGATGAGGCCCGCGCCGCCCTGCGCCGGGCCAAGGGCGTGTCGCTGATCGACCATCAGGCCGACGAGGGCTATGTCACCCCCGTCGAGGCCGCCGGCGACGACCTGGTGTTCGTCAGCCGCCTGCGCGAGGACATCACGGTGGAGAACGGCCTGAACCTATGGGTCGTCTCCGACAACCTGCGCAAGGGGGCGGCCCTGAACGCCGTGCAGATCGCCGAACGGCTGGTGAAGGACCATTTGAAGAAGTAGGCGGCCGGCTGACCGCACTCAGGAAAGGGCGCCGCCTCATTGAGGCCGGCGCCCTTTTTCATGGCGTGAACAGGGGCTCAGATGCGGGAGCCTGGCGCCTTGGCGCCCCATTCCGTCAGGAAGGCCGCCACCTTGCCGGTATCGTAGCCCTTGCCCTGTTCCAGCAGCCCGGTGTCCTGGGAGTGCAGCACCTTGCCCTCGCCATCCAGGACGAACAGGTGGGGATAGCCCGCCACCTTGGGCCACTGGCCCAGCAACGCCTCGTTCTTGTTCTCCTTGCTCCAGTTCACCTTCACGGTGACGAAGCCCTGGTCCCGCATCGTGCGCAGCCGCGCGTCATCGGTGAACAGGGCATCGAAGCGGTGGCACCACACGCACCATTCGCCGCCCACATCCACCAGCACCCGCTTGCCCTGCGCCTTGGCCTGGGATACCGCCACGGCCACATCATGGGCGGCATCGCGGACGGGATCGAATTTCTCCACCGCGACGGGTGCGGCGTCCGCGGCACGGGTGGGCATTGGCACCATCAGCGGCGCCACCGCCAGGGACAGCGCGATCAGCAGGGGACGCATCAGGGCTACTTCTCTCACGACTGCTTGGCCGTCACTTCCAGTTCGCAGATGGGGGAGGCCATGCCGCGCGCCGACAGGCGGACATGCATGCCCTGGGCGTCGCGCACCTTCAGCGTGGTGGCGGCGCCGGCGGCTAGGTCCATGGTGCGGCCGGCCGTGGCCACCGTGCTGTCGGTCAGGATGTATTCCAGGGTGCAGCGGCGGTTGCCGATGTTGTGGAACAGGGCCTCGCCCGGGCCGCTGATCTTGAAGCCGAAGCTGCGTCCGTCGTTGAAATCCATGCGGCCGGCGCAGGGGCTGCCCGCCCCCACCACGCATTCCACGTCGCGCGGCGGCGCCTTGGCGTTGCCCACCAGGCGGGGATCGCGCAGCAGCGGCTGGTTGGCGGTGACCGGCTCACCGGCACCGGGCGCACCATCCTGCGGCGGAGGAGCGGCCTGAGCCCAGGCGCCGCCGGCGGCCAGGCACAGCAAAGCCGCCAGCAGGGCGCCTTCCAGTTGGGTGCCACGGCGCGTTGCGGAAGGGTCGAACGGGCGGCGGGTACGCGACGGCATCGGGGAAAGGCTCCTCGTGGCAATGGACCAGCCCCCAAGGGACGGGGCGGACGGCCTGTCCTAGGGGTAGCCCCGCCGCAGCCTGTGGGCAAGCCGCATGACGCGGGACAAGGGGACGCGAAGACTGTTACCACGGATGGAAGGCCGCCGGCCGTCGCCCCCGTCACAGGACGGCGCTATCGTGCCGCAAATCCGTCCGCCCATCTTGCCCATCTTGTAAGAGCCGCCCATGCCCGTCACCGCCCGTCCCCGCCGTTCCGCCCTGTACATGCCGGGGTCCAACGCCCGCGCGCTGGAAAAGGCCAAGGGCCTGGACGCCGACGTCCTGATCCTGGATCTGGAGGATGCGGTGGCGCCGGACGCCAAGGATCTGGCGCGCGACCAGGTGCTGGCCGCCGTGGCCGCCGGCGGCTTCGGCCGGCGCGAGGTGCTGATTCGCGTCAACGGCCTGGACACGCCCTGGGGCCATGCAGACCTGGCGGCGGTGGCCCGGTCGGGGGCCCATGGCGTGCTGATCCCCAAGGTGGAGTCGGCCGAAGCGGTGCGTCAGGCGGACCGTCTGCTGGCGGCGGAGGGGGCGACCAACGACCTTCCCCTGTGGGTCATGATGGAAACCGCCCTGGGCATGCTGAACGCCAGGGAAATCGCCTCCGCCTCCCCCCGCCTGGCCGGCATGGTGCTGGGCACATCGGATTTGGCCAAGGAACTGCACGCCCAGCATACGCCGATGCGCCTGCCCATGATCACGGCCCTGGGCCTATGCCTGCTGGCAGCCCGCGCCCACGGCCTGGCCATCCTGGACGGCGTGCACCTGGACCTGGATGACGACGCAGGCCTGGACGCCAGTTGCCGCCAGGGGGTGGAGCTGGGCTTTGACGGCAAGACCCTGATCCATCCCAAGCAGTTGGCCGCCGCCAACGCCGCCTTCGCCCCCGACACCGCGTCGCTGGACCGCGCCCGACGGATCATCGCCGCCCATGCCGAGGCCATGGCCCAGGGCAAGGCCGTCGTGCTGGTGGACGGCCGCCTGGTGGAAGCCCTGCACGTGGCCGAGGCCCACCGCCTGGTGGCGCTGGCGGAGGCGATCGGGACGCCGGCGACGGACGGCGCGAACCAGCCCTCCCCTTAAGCCGGATCGCTCAGGTTTCCCCCTTCGCGGCGCGGCGCTCCACGGTCACCGGCTGGATGGCGTAGCCACCGAAAGCCGTCAGCGCCGCCTGCATCATCGACCAGGCCCAGTTCTCAGGCTTGCCGTCGTTCAACCTGAACCACCCGATGTAGTTCTTGGAATAGCCCGGCTCCCGGAACCCCATTTTGTTCAACTTGCGGCCAACCGCCGCCGTGATCACGCTGCGCAAGGTTGGATTGGCCTCCGCGGACTCGATCTCGCACGGGATCACAGGCTCAGCCGTCTTGCTGCACTGGATGTGAAACTCACCCCAACTGAGAACGACGCCCCGGCGACCAGGCCCGCTCACCCCCAGCAGCCAGGTATAGGCGTCACCGATCTCCTTGACGTTTTGCTTCATCAAGTCCTCCGCCTTGCCGGAATCCATGGGTATGGATTTCAAGGGCTTGGGCAGGCGCGACTCATCCTCGTCATCCATGCCCGCGACCTCGCAGTTTTCCTCCAGGTCCTTCTGGGAGCGGTCGTTGAACGCGATCTCCCCGCCGAAGTCATGGCCGGCGGGATTTCGCGGCGGGCAGGCCACGGCCGGATAGGAACCGGTTTCCGTCACGATGTCAGACGAGTCGACATCGTAACCACCGACCAGCGTGGCGACCATGAAACCGGCCAGCTTGTCGTTCGGCCACTCCGACGGGTCCAGACGCGCGACGAAATTGCCGGTCTTCCGGTCGGAGACGTAGCCCAATTCCTTCAGGTTCGCCCGTCGCTTCTTGCTCAAGGCATGGCGCATCCAAGGCTGCCCCCGCGGCCCCGCCGCCTCGCAGGTGATGATCGGCTCATGGGGCGCCCGCCGGCATTGCACGAACTGGTCGCCGTCATGCGCCTCCACCGCGGCGCCACGCCCATCCATCTGGTCGGCATGGGCGAGCACCGCGACCGCCTTGGTCAACGCCTCCTGGGGCGCGCCCTTCGCGTGGGCCCCGGCGATGGGGGGAAACGCCATCGCCGGGGCCCACAACAACGATCCTCAGGATCTTCATTCGGAGGCTCCCTTATTTAGTTAGGTTTGGAGGTGTGGCGCTTCACCTGCAACGGCAGGAACACGTAGTTGCCAAAACCCTGCTGCGCCGCCTGCGCCAGCGTGTCGGCGATGGCCTTGGTGTCCTTGTCCCGGGCACCCTTGTGGAGCAGAAAGTTCTGGGCGTAGTTCAGGGAATAGCCGGGCTCCAGGAACCCAAGCTTTTCCAGCCGGCGGCCGGCGGCGGCGTTCAGCACCGGCTTCAGCCGAGGCATGATGTCGGCGGACACCACCTCGCACTGCATCGACGGGTCCTCCGCCTTCATGCACTGGATGTAGAAGTCACCCCAGGAAAAGATGGCTATGTGATGCTCCGGCCCCGTGCCGCCGGCCACCCAGTCCACCGCCTCCGCGATGGTCTTGTATTGCCGGGACAGCAGGTCCGCCGCGTCGTCCGGCATGCGCGGCTGGGGTGGCAGGGGATCGTCATCACCGTCCTCATCCTGCCCTTCAAGGCGGCAGCCTTCGGCCACGTTCTCCACCGAGGCGCCGAACGCCACGATCTCCCCGCCATATGGATTTCCGGCGGCAACCCGCGCCGGACACTCGGCGGCGGGAAACCACCCATGTCGCATCGTGGGGTCCTGGCCACTCTTGCCGTACCCTACCTCCAGGGCACGGACCATGAAGGCCATCAGCACCTTGGGTTCAGGCGGCGGATCCCACCGCCGGATGAAGTTCCCTGTTTGTCGGTCGGCGGTGAAGCCCATCTCCTTCAAGGCGGCACGGCGTTCCTTGGTCAGAACGTGGCGCATCCAGGGCTGGCCGCGCTTTCCGGCCGCTTCACAAGTGACGATGGTCTGGCGCGGCAGGTGCCAACACTGGACGAACTTGTAACCGTCGCTGACCTCCACCAATCCGCCACGCCCCTCCGGATCATCCTCATAAAGCTGGGCCTGAACGGTCTTGGTGAGCGACTCCGCGGCCGGTTCCTTCGCCCTGGCCATGCCGATGCCCAACAGAACCAAAGCCACGCCCACGACGGCGCCCCTCATCCCTCCCATGCCCACACCCCATAGGTTGCCCTATGGGCAATCTACTTGCGAGTGCCATCCTTATCAATGATGCAACTAAGGCGTCTGCCGGTATTGATAGCGATAAACCGTTGCGAACCCTGCCCGGGCGTAGGTCGCCAGCGCCGGGTGGTTGGCGCCGCCCACCTGGAGATAGGCACGGGTGGCACCCGCCTGCGCCCCGGCCGCCGACAGGCGCGCCAGCAGGCGGCGGGACAGGCCCTGGCCGCGCTGCTCCGGGGCCACCAGCACCTTGTAGACGCCGAGCCAGTCGCGATCCGCGACGCCAAGCGCGCTGCCGGCATAGCGGCCGCCGTCCCAGGCGCTGACATACAGGGTGGGCATGGCGATGGCGTCCAACAGGCGGCGCATGGGCTCCACCTCCCGGGGTGCCAGCGGCAGGGCCTGAGCATAGGCCGCCAGCATATCGGGGGGCGGTGCCGTATCCACCCGCCAGCGGAGGCCGTCGTCCGCGACGGCCAGACTGGCGGGGGTGATATCCGCCGCCTGCACCAGGTTCTCCTCCTGCCGCAGGTAGCCGCGGCGGTCCAGTTCCGCCGTCAGCGCCCCGGGCGCCAGGGGGGTGATGCGGAAACGCGGGGGCAGGCCTTCGCGGGTATAGGCCGCCTCCGCCCGGTCCACCTTGTCCGCCACCGGCAGCACGCCGGCCGACAGGCAGGTGACCGAGTTGGAGCGGCCGGAATGCCCCTGGGAGAATCGCAGCAGCCAGCCGTCATCGTGAATGGTCTTCAGGGCAGGCCAGGCCGTCAGGCACAACTCTTCCAGCAGGCGGCACAAGTCGTTGGCGGGCAAGACGGAAACTTTCGGATGACCGAGGCGTTGACAGTTGAACTGTAGCGGCCCGGATGCTGCGCCGCAACGCGACCCGAGCCCGGTTGAGGAAGCCCCCGGCGACGGGGCGTCCCCAGCCATGCCAAAAAAATCACGCACCTATGCGCCACCCCCTTGCATTCCCAAAAGTCGGCCCCAGACAGAGCGTTGACGGACCGGGGGCGGGGGCGTAATTGACTTCACATCCTATCCGCCCCCGGCGGTGCAACAATTCGGCCGGCGTCCCGACCCGCATGTCGCGGGCGCCACATGGCCGGTGCGGCACCGGCACCTGATAATCCAAAAGGACGAGGACGCGCGAATCATGAGCGAGACCAGCGTGGCCAAAAAGGCACGGCCGCTGTCGCCCCACCTCCAGGTCTATCGCCTACCCCTGCCCGCCGTGTCGTCGATCACGCACCGCTTCACCGGCATCGCCCTGACCGTTGGCACCCTGGTGTTGACCTGGTGGCTGGTGGCGGCCGCCAGCGGCCCCGACGACTTCGACACGGCGCAGCACGTGCTGGGCAGCCCCATCGGCCTGCTGTGCCTGCTGGGCTGGACCTGGGCCTTCGGCTACCACCTGCTGAAGGGCATCCAGCACCTGATCTGGGACACCGGCACCGGCATCACCAATGCCAGCGCGCGGCGCAGCTCCGCCTTGGTGTTCGGCGGTTCCTTCGTTCTGACGGCGATCGTCTGGATCGCCGCTTTCGCCCTCTGACGGGAGCGCGCATTCCATGGCTTCTACGTCCGACAACGGCTTCCGCACGCGCCTGGGCCGTGTGCGCGGCCTCGGCTCCGCCAAGAGCGGCGGCGCCCATTGGCTGGCCTACCGCATGGTCGCGGTTCTGCTGGTCCCGCTGACCGTCTGGTTCCTGATCTCCATCGTCCGCCTGGCGAAGGCGGAGCAGGCCGACGCCATCGCCTGGCTGCACCAGCCGGTGAACGCGGTCCTGCTGCTGATCACCCTGATCGCCACCTTCCACCATGCCGCCGCCGGCATGCGCGAAGTGTACGAAGACTACATCCACGGCAAGCTGGCGCGCCTGATCGCCATCGGGCTGACCAACGGCGCCGCCATCCTGCTGGCCGCCGCGAGCGTCTTCGCCGTGCTCAAGATCGCCTTCGGGGCGTGAGGAAGGACTGTCATGGCTAACGCCTACCCCATCATCGACCATCAGTACGACGTCGTCGTCGTGGGCGCCGGCGGCGCCGGCTTGCGCGCGACCTTCGGCATGGCCGAAAAGGGCCTGAAGACGGCCTGCATCACCAAGGTGTTCCCCACCCGCAGCCACACCGTGGCGGCCCAGGGCGGCATCTCCGCAGCACTCGGCAACATGGGCGAGGACGACTGGCGCTATCACATGTACGACACCGTGAAGGGGTCGGACTGGCTGGGCGACCAGGACGCCATCGAGTACATGGTGCGCGAGGCCGTCCCGGCCATCATCGAGCTGGAGCACTACGGCGTGCCCTTCTCGCGCACCCCGGAAGGCAAGATCTACCAGCGCGCCTTCGGCGGCATGACCACCCGCTACGGTGAGGGCCAGGCCCGGCGCACCTGCGCCGCCGCCGACCGTACCGGCCACGCCATCCTGCACACCCTGTATCAGCAGAGCCTGAAGCACGAGGCCGAGTTCTTCGTGGAATACTTCGCCCTGGACCTGCTGATGGAAGACGGCGAGTGCAAGGGCGTCCTGGCCTGGAACCTGGACGATGGCACCATCCATCGCTTCCGCGGCCACCAGACGGTGCTGGCCACCGGCGGTTACGGCCGCGCCTACTTCAGCTGCACCTCCGCCCACACCTCCACCGGCGACGGCGGCGGCATGGTGCTGCGCGCAGGATTGCCGCTGCAGGACATGGAGTTCGTGCAGTTCCACCCCACCGGCATCTACGGCTCCGGCTGTCTGATCACCGAGGGCGTGCGCGGTGAAGGCGGCTACCTGACCAACAGCTCGGGCGAGCGCTTCATGGAGCGGTACGCCCCGTCGGCCAAGGACCTGGCCAGCCGCGACGTGGTCAGCCGCTCCATGACCGTGGAAATCCGCGAAGGCCGCGGCGTGGGTGAGCACAAGGACCACATCCACCTGCACCTGGAGCATCTGGACCCGGCCATCATCCACGAGCGCCTGCCCGGCATCGCCGAGACCGCCAAGGTCTTCGCCAACGTGGACGTGACGCGGGAGCCCATCCCCGTGCTGCCGACCGTGCACTACAACATGGGCGGCATCCCGACCAACTACCACGGCGAAGTCATCAACCCGACGGCCGAGAACCCGGACCAGGTGGTCCCGGGCCTGATGGCCATCGGCGAGGCGGCCTGCGTGTCGGTGCACGGCGCCAACCGCCTGGGCTCCAACTCGCTGTTGGACCTGGTGGTGTTCGGCCGCGCCGCCGCCAACCGCGCCGCCGAGACGGTGAAGAAGGGTGCCGCGCACAAGACCCTGTCGCAGGACGTGACGGACAAGGCGCTGGCCCACCTGGACAAGGTGCGCAACGCCAAGGGCGGCACCCGCGTCGCCCACCTGCGCCTGGAAATGCAGAAGATCATGCAGAACAACTGCGCCGTCTTCCGCACCGGCGAGGTGCTGGAGGAAGGCGTGGAGCTGATGAAGGGGGTGTGGTCCAAGCGCGACGACATCGCCGTCAGCGACCGCTCGCTGATCTGGAACTCCGACCTGGTGGAAGCCCTGGAACTGGACAACCTGATGCGCCAGGCCGTGGTCACCATCAATTCGGCGGCCAATCGCAAGGAAAGCCGCGGTGCGCATGCCCGCGAGGACTTCCCCGAGCGCGACGACCACGAGTGGATGAAGCACACCACGTCCTGGGTGGATGAGAGGGGCGCCGTCACCCTGGGTGACCGTCCCGTCCACATGTACACCCTGACCGGTGACATTGACGTCATCCCGCCCAAGAAGCGCGTCTACTGACGCCTTAGCCGAACGGACCCGATGCCATGGCCGAGTTCTCCCTTCCCGCCAATTCCAAGGTTCACGCCGGCAAGACCACGTCGGTGAAGACGTCCGCCACCAAGCGGGCCAAGACCTTCCGCATCTATCGCTATGACCCGGACAAGGGCAGCAACCCCACCGAGGACCGCTACGAGATCGATCTCGACAAGTGCGGCCCCATGGTGCTGGACGCCCTGATCCACATTAAGAACGACATCGACAGCACGCTGACCTTCCGCCGGTCGTGCCGCGAGGGCATCTGCGGCTCTTGCGCCATGAACATCGATGGGCGCAACACGCTGGCCTGCCTGAAGGCCATCGACGACGTGAAGGGCGACGTCAAGATCTACCCGCTGCCGCACATGCCGGTGGTGAAGGATCTGGTGCCGGACCTGAACACCATCTACGCCCAGTACACCTCCATCAAACCCTGGCTGCAAAGCCAGAGCCCGGCGCCGTCGCGCGAGCGGCTGCAGAGCCCGGAGGAGCGTGAGAAGCTGGACGGCCTCTATGAGTGCATCCTGTGCTTCTGCTGCTCCACCAGCTGCCCCAGCTATTGGTGGAACGGCGACAAGTACTTAGGTCCCGCCATCCTGCTGCAGGCCTACCGCTGGATCGCGGACAGCCGTGATGAAATGACGGGTGAGCGCCTGGACAACCTGGAAGATCCCTTCCGGCTGTACCGCTGCCACACCATCATGAACTGCACCCAGACCTGCCCCAAGGGCCTGAACCCGGCGAAGGCGATCGCCGAGATCAAGAAGCTGATGGTGGCCCGCGCCGCCTGACGTCCCCTTGAGGACCTTTGGGCGCCCGTTGCCGCCCCTGCGCCCAAAAAAGTGAAAGGCCGCGCCGGTTCGCCGTCGCGGCCTTTCCCATATGCGCCGTCACGGGGTGACCACAGGGCGGTGGTGGGCCGGAAAGCACGATGGTCGTGTAAATTTGCAAAGGGGCATGCGATAGCAATCGCAGTCTTGCAAAGACACCATCCCCGGGCCCTATACGCCACGGGGGTGGCGGACAGCACCACTCCCGGAACAGTTGATGGCCCTGAATACCGCTGCCTCATCGACCATGGCGAAGGACTATACACCGCCGCCATCGCCCTCGCCCAAACCACGGACCGCCCCGGCGCGCGGGCACTACATATGGGCGGCGATCGCGGTGGTGGTGGCACCCTTGTTGGCGAAGCTGCACCTCATCCTGGGATTCCGCCTTGCCGACCCGCGCCTGCTGCATTCGGGCCTGGGCGTCGATGTCGTAATGCCCAGGGGGATGGCCACGCTGGACCCCAACGTCGCCATCACCAGCCAGGCGCTGGGACACCGGGCCGCCCTGGATCTGCTGGCTGGTGATATCCCCTGGTGGAATCCTTATGAGGGCGTGGGTGGCCCTCTGGCCGGGGAGATGCAGTCCGCAGCCCTGTTCCCGCTGAATCTGCTGCTGGCCCTGCCCGATGGGCAACTCTACATGCATCTGTCACTGCAGTTGGTGGCGGGCCTGTTCACCGTGTTGCTGATGCGGCGTCTGGGCACCTCAGCCCTAGCCGCGGGCGTGGCCGGCCTGCTGTTCGAATTCAACGGCACGTTCGCATGGCTAGCTAACGCCGTCGTTAACCCCATCCCCTTCCTGCCCATGGTGGTATTGGGCGTGGAGGAGGTCCGGCACCGGGTGATGGCCGGCCTGCGCGGAGGATGGGCCTGGATCGTGGCCGGACTTGCGCTGTCGCTTTATGCCGGCTTCCCAGAGGTCGCCTATCTTGACGGCCTGCTGGTCGGGGCTTGGACCCTGGCGAGGCTGCCGCTTCACACCAAGGCCGAACTGACCGCGTACGCGGCCAGGGTCGGGTTGGGTGTCGTCGGTGGCTTGGCGCTGGCCGCCCCCATCCTCATCGCCTTCCTGGGCTACTTGCCGTACGCGTTCGTCGGCGGGCACGAGGGCAACGGCTTTCGCGACGCCCATGTCGACGCGCAGCATTTCGTCAATCTGACCATTCCCTATCTGTTCGGACGGCTGGCTGACCTACCCGGGGGGGAGGGTGGCTGGTTCTGGGGCAGCGTCGGCGGCTACATTCCCATCGGTCTCATGGCCCTGGCCATCGCCGGCTGCTTCGGATGCTCGCTGCGCGGCTTGCGCTGGACCTTGGCGGCCTGGACCGTGGCGGCCTTGGCAGCGATTTATGGCCTTCCCATCATCGGCCGGCTCATCAACAGCATCCCAGCCGTCGGCAACGCCGCCTTTTTCCGCTATCTGCCGCCCTCGGCGGAATTCTCTGTCGCGATCCTGGCGGGGCTGGCGTGCCAGGACATAATCCAGTCCGGCGCACAGACGATCGGGCATCGCCCGGCCCGGGCCCTGCTGGTGGGCGTCGTGCTGGCAAGCGTAACGGCGACCATCGGGCTCCTCATCGCCGGCCACTATTATACCGAGATGCCCCACCCTTCGCACTGGTTCCGGAACGCGCTGTGCGTGGCGGCCTTGACCGTCCTTCTCCTTCTCTGGCTCAGCGTCGCGCGCCTGCCCGGCCGGCGGCGGGCCTTGGCGGCCGGTGCCATCGTCGCGGTCGAAGCCGTCCTGATGTTCGTGATCCCCACGACGTCCAATCCGCCGAAGGGCGTCCTGATCGAGGACGGTGTGCGCTTCCTGCAAGCGCACCTGGGTCTGCAGCGCTTCTTCTCCATGGGCCCCGTCGCCCCCAATTACGGCGCCTATTACGGTATCGCCGGCATCAACCATGACGACCTGCCGTTGCCCCGCTCCTGGGTCGATTACGTGGCGGAACACCTGGACGCCAACGTCCACCACATCGCGTTCGACGGCAAGCAACGGAACTCGGCTGACGGGCCATCCGTCGAGGAGAACCTGCGCGCCAATCTCGCGGAGTATGAGAAGATCGGCGTGCGCTATGTGGTGACCGCGTCCGCCGGCAACCCCTTCAGATGGACCCCCCGGGAGTTCCGCATGGACCGCCCGGGCGGCTTGCCCATCCCGCTTTCGGATGGCGGAACGGCGGTCATCGGCTGGGACCGACCGGACCTTCCACGGTCAATCGACGGCGTTGGCGTCCTGATCGGCACCTATGGCGGCAAATCCGACGGCGTGCTGCGGGCATCCATCTGCGCCGATGACGTGTGCGCCGACCAGGTCCTTGATCTGGCCCAAGCGACCGACAACCAGTTCCTGCCGATCAAGCTGGACCATCCGCTTCCCCCGCCCAGGGACCGCCTGACGGTCACCCTGCGCAAGACAGGCGCCTACCCCGTGGCGCTCTGGTCGTTCCCGTCCTCATCCGGCAGCCGCATGACCTTGGTGGCGGATGGCTACACCGGTCCGCCCCATGAGGTGAAAATCAACATCAATCTGGCGACCGATGATCGCGGCCCGTCGCGGGTTTATGGCGACCGGGCCATGACCATTTTCGAATTGCCCAATCCGGCGCCCTATTTCTCCGCCGAGGGCTGCCGATTGCAGGCGGAAGCGCGGGACAGGCTGGTCGCCGACTGCGCGGCGGCCAGTATTCTGAAACGCCAGGAGTTGTTCCTGCCCGGTTGGACCGCCGACGTGGTCGGCGTGCCGAGGCAGGAGGTTCAGCCGGACGGGCCTATCTTCCAGCGGATTTCTCTGCCGGCAGGCCGCTCGGAAGTCCGCTTTAATTACCGTCCACCCTATATGCCGGTGGGATACGCCTTGTTCCTGCTGGGGATCGGGGTACTGCTGTGGTCGCTGCCTCCCGCCGGACGCCCCTCCCCTCCCCGCTGAAAACCGGAATCAGTGATCCTCGCTGTCGGTCGCGGCATTTTCCTGGAGCGCCGTTTTGGAGGCGGGGGCAGACCGGCCTCATCGGCACAGGCCGGTTGCAAAAGTGTCCGCCATGGCCGATGAGGAAGGCTCAACCCGCCTCTCCACCGCCGAGATGGACGCCTTGCCCAACAGCCTGACGCAACGCCTGCCGCCACAGCCCACCGGCGCGGAAATCCAGGCACCTCTATGGCGCTCCAGCGGCTTCCGGGCCATCGCCCTGCTGATCCTCGCCCCCATCCTGGCCAAGCTCAGCCTGATCCTGGGCTGGCGCCTGGCGGACCCGCGTTTCGTCGAAGGCTGGCTGGCCAGCGGCGTCACGCGCGACGGGCTGTCCACGCTGGACCCCAACATCGCCTATACCAGCCATGCCTTGGGGCATCGCGCGGCCTTGGATTGGCTGTCCGGCCACATTCCCTGGTGGAATCCCTATTCCGGCATCGGCATGCCGCTGGCCGGCGACATGCAATCCGCCGCCCTGTTTCCGCCCACCCTGCTGCTGGCCCTGCCCAACGGCCAGTTGTACCTGCACATCAGCCTGCAGATTGCATCGGGCGTCTTCACCTGGCTGCTGATGCGGCGCTTGGGTGTCACGGCGCTAGGCGCCCTTGTGGCCGGCCTGCTGTTCGAATTCAACGGCACCTTCGCCTGGTTGGCCAACGCCGTCGTCAACCCCATCCCCTTCCTTCCCATGGTGTTGCTGGGGGTGGAAGAGGCACGGGCCCGCGCGCTGGCCGGCCGGGCGGGCGGCTGGGGGTGGACTGCCGGCGGTCTGGCGCTGTCGCTTTACGCCGGCTTTCCCGAAGTCGCCTACTTCAACGGTCTGCTGATCGCCCTCTGGACCCTGGCACGGCTGGCAGGTCTGGGGGACCGCTCCATGGCGTATATGGCGCGTGTCGCCACCGGAACGGTGGCCGGCCTGCTGCTGGCCGCCCCCATCCTCATCGCCTTCGTGGAGTATCTGGGCCACGGCTATCTGGGCAACCATGCCGCCGCCGGCTTCCGTCACTCGCATATCGACATCCAGCGCCTGCTGACCCTATTCCTGCCCTATGCCCTGGGCGAGCTGGGCCATACGCCGGATGCGCAGGCCTTCATCTTCTGGGGCGCCGTCGGTGGTTATACCGGCCTGATCCTGGTGGTGGTGGCCGCGATGGCGGTCTGGCGCCCCTGGCTGCGCGGGTTGCGGCTGACGCTGGCCGGTTGGTGCGTGGTGGTGACGGGCGCAGTCTATGGCCAGCATGCGATGGTGGCCGTGGTCACCGCCATCCCGGCGGTCAGCGACGCGATGTTCTTCCGGTACTTCAACCCCTCGATCTCGTTCGCGCTGGCCGTGCTGGCCGGCTTAGCCTGTCATGACCTGGCGGAGCGGCCGGAGGAACGGCGGCCTAAGTTAGCCTACTGGGGCGGCTTGGCCGCGGGCGTGGCGTGCTTGGTGGCGCCGCTTTGGCTGTCCCATCGGCTGTATATGAACGCCCCCTTCGTGCCCATCCTGGCCCGGTCCCTGATCTACGCCGTGGTGGCGCTGCTGGGCATCCGCGAACTGGGGGGCAGCACCTTCAGCAACCGCACGCGGGCTTTGATACTGGGCGCCGCGGCCGTTGCCGAAGCGGTGGCCCTGTTCATGCTGCCCTTGCGCAATTATCCCAAAAGCGGCCGGCTACAGACGGCCGGCGTAGAGTTCCTGCAGAAAAATCTGGGCCTGCAGCGCTTTTACACCCTGGGGCCCATCCAGCCGAACTATGGCGCCTATTACGGTATCGCGGGCATCAACCACAACGACCTGCCGCTGCCCGCGGCCTGGGTGGACCACGTTTTCAACCATCTGGACAACAACACCATCGAATCGGCCTTCGACGGCCATGACCGCAAGGTGGCGGGGGGGCCGACCGCCCTGGAGAACCTGCGCGCCAATCTGGACGCCTATCGGGCCTTGGGCGTGAAATACCTGGTGGCGCCCACCGGCCAAAGCCCCTTCGACTGGAAACCGCCGGGCGTGGCCGTCAGCATGACCGAGGTCTCGCGCTTGGAAGACGGCGACAGCGCCAGCCTGGTCCTGCCGCCCGACCCATCCGTGGCGGACCGCGAGGTGCGGTCGGTCGGCGTCCTGGTGGCCACGTATGTGGGGCAGAGCAAGGGCACGCTGGCCGTGCGTTTCTGCGCCGCCGACCGCTGCGCGGAAGGACGCCGGGACCTGGCCACGGCGGCCGACAACCAGTACCTGTCCATTCCCCTGGACACGCCGGTGCCTTGGGCGGGGCCCGCCGCCATCACCGTCCACAAGGTCGGGGGCGACTTCCCCGTGGGGCTGTGGACCACGCCGGCGCCGGCACGGGATCCGCAAGTGACCTTGCGTTTCGCATCCCCCGTGGCCGGCGATGCGGTCATGGACATCGTCGAGCTGCCCGGCGCCCGCCCCTATTTCACGGCCGAGGGGTGCCGGCTGACACCCGCCAGCCGTGAGACGCTGACCGCCGACTGCCCCGCCCCGGCCATGCTGACGCGCCTGGAACTGTTCATGCCGGGCTGGACCGCGACCGTGAACGGGGTAGCGGCGACGGTCGGCCAGGACGGGCCGCTGTTCCAGAAGGTCGACCTGCCCGCCGGCCGGTCGGACGTGCGCTTCCACTATCAGCCGCCCCACATGGGTTGGGGCTATGCCGCCTTCCTTGCCGGGCTTGGTTTGGCGGCAGCCAGCGCCCTGCCCTTCGCCCGCAACCGGCGTTCCGCCGCGACGCCCTGACGACACCGATGCCATCAGATGCCGCCAACAGCCGGACGCCGCTGTTCCTGGTCCTCATCGCCCCCATCCTGGCCAAGCTGCACTTGATCCTGGGCTGGCGTCTGGCCGATGCCCGCTTCGTGGAAAGCGGCATCGCCGCCCGCGTGCTGCGGCGCAGCCTGTCCACGCTTGACCCCAACATCGCCTATACCAGCCAAGCCCTGGGCCACCGCGCGGCGCTGGACTGGCTATCGGGCCACATTCCTTGGTGGAATCCCTATTCCGGCGTCGGCATGCCTCTGGCCGGCGACATGCAGTCCGCCGCCCTGTTCCCGCTCACGATGCTGCTGGCCCTGCCCAATGGGCAGCTCTACATGCACATCAGCCTGCAGGTCCTGGCCGGCCTCTTCACCTGGATGCTGCTGCGGCGGCTGGGCCTGGCGCCGATGGCGTCCGCCGTGGCGGCCCTGTTGTTCGAGTTCAACGGCACATACGCCTGGCTGGGCAATGCCGTCGTCAATCCCATCTGCTTTCTACCGATGACCCTGCTGGGCGTGGAAACCGTGCGGACCCGTGTCCAGGCGGGCGCACGGGGTGGCTGGGCCTGGATCGTCCTGGGCCTGGCGTTGTCGCTCTATGCCGGTTTCCCCGAGGTCGCCTATTTCAACGGCCTGCTGGTCGGCGTCTGGACGCTGGCGCGGCTGGCGGGGGCATGGCCTGAGGGGACGCGGGCGGACTATCTCGCCCGGACGGCGCTGGGCGCGGTCGGTGGCCTGCTGGTGGCGGGGCCCATCCTGGTCGCCTTCCTGGGCTATTTACCGGACGCCAACCTGGGCGATCACAGCAACGGCGGCTTCCGCCACGTGCATCTGTCCGCCGCCCGCCTGATCACGCTGGTCCTGCCTTATGCCCTGGGCCGGCTGAGCGACCCCGGCACGGCCGAAAGCTTCGGCTTCTGGGGGGGAGTGGGCGGGTACGCCGGTGTGGGCCTGCTGGCCTTGAGCATGATCGGCGCGGTTGGAATCCACCTGCGTCCCCTGCGTCTGGTCCTGGCGGGCTGGGTCGCCATCGTCACCGGCGCCATGTATGGCCTGCCCGTGGTCAACAGCCTGGTGACCGCCATCCCGGGCGTCGGCTGGGCGATGTTCTTTCGCTATTTCGCCCCCTCGGTGGCCTTTGCCCTAGCCGTCCTCGCGGGACTGGCCTGCCAGGATCTGACGGAAGCGGCAAAGCCAACGCGCCGGCAATGGCTGGGCTTCCTGACGGCGATGGCTTTCGTCGCGCTGGCCTCGGGCCTCGCCGCCCCGCTGCTGGCGCTGAAGCCTTACCGCGCGCCCTGGCTTTGGGGCTCGCTGGCGGTGGCCGCGATGGTCCTGGGGGGCATGGCCGCCATCCTGCGCCGATCCACCCCGGGCAGCCATTGCCGCGCCCATTGGCTGGGGGGGCTGGCGGTGGCCGAGGCGGTGCTGCTGCTGCTGATACCCACCCTGTTCTACCCAGGTGCCGGCGACCTCAGGGAAGGCGGCATCGACTTCCTGCGAAGCCATCTGGGCCTGCAGCGCTTTTACACGCTGGGTCCCATCCAGCCCAACTACGGCGCCTATTACGGCATTGGCGGCATCAACCACAACAACCTGCCGCTGCCGGCCGCCTGGGTGGATCATGTCGTTCAGCGGCTGGACGACAACACCTATCCCATCGCCTTCGACGGCCGGGACCGCCGCGTCGCCACGGGGCCCAGCGCGGTGGACAACCTGCGGCGCGACCCGGACGCCTACCGTGACATGGGTGTCCGCTACGTCGTTTCCGTGCCAGGTGAAGGCCCCTTCGACTGGGCCCCCCCCGGAATGGTCGACCAGGTCCAGCGCCCACTTGCCCTGGCCGGCGGGGATATGGCGACCCTGACCCTGCCGGCGGACGCCCACCGGGCGCCCTTCGACGCCAGGCGCGGCCGGGTCGCCGCCGTGGGCCTGCATGTCAGTTCCCTGAAGAACGGCGCCGCCGACGGCCGCCTGACGCTGCGCCTGTGCGCCGGTACGATGTGCGCCGACGGCGGGCACGAGCTATCGGATGTCGTCGGTGGCAGCTATATCCTGGTTCCGCTGGCCGAAGCCGTTCCGCTGGCGGGCGACGCCCCCCTGACGCTGGCGGTCAGCCGGGTGGGCGGACGCAAGCGTTTCGGCTTGTCCATGTGGACGGCGGGGACGGACACGGGACGCACCTTCACCCTGAACGGCGCGCCGATCCTCGACGTGGAGCCCCATGTCGCCTTCGCCCTGGTTGGGGCCGAACCAGCCGATGAAGGCGGCGGCCCCGTCTTCCGCGATGACGTGATGCAGATCGACGCGCTGCCCGACCCCCGGCCGTACTTCGGCGCCGACGGCTGCCACCTGTCGCCGATCAGCCGGGAACGGCTGGCGACCGACTGCGCCGCCCCGGCCGCACTGACCCGGCTGGAGTTGTTCATGCCGGGCTGGAGAGCCACCGTGAACGGCCGGGAACAGGTCGTAAAGGCCGACGGCCCCCTGTTCCAGAAGGTCGAGTTGCCGGCCGGCCGGTCGGAGGTGGTTTTTCGCTATACCCCGCCGCACATGGGCTGGGGCTACGGCGCCCTCGCCGCCGGGTTGGCCCTGTTCGTGCTGGGCATGGGCCAAGGCCGGCGACGAAATCTCAGCGATCCTCGCTGACCGAGATCAGGGCCGTGTCCTTGACGACGCAGCGCATGACGTGGCGGCCGGCGGCGGCGGTGATGTCGCGGCGGGGCATCAGGGTGAAGGGTTGGACCACGGTCTGGCGGCCATCGGCCTCGGTGGCCAACGTGGGCAGGTCGAAGGCGATTTTATAATAGTCGTCATAGACGTGATCGACCTCGCGCCGGCAGACGGTGGTCGCCGTGCGCGGCATGTCATAGTGATGGCCGCTGTCGTCGGCGTTGATGACGCAGCCGCTCAAGGACAGGCAGCCGATGGCGGCGCCCATGATCACCCGGTTACGCATGGCCCCATTCTCCCCTTATATGGCGATGGCGCGCGACGGCGCGCCCGCCCTCTCTACAAGGCCGGTGGGGAAGGACAAGTCGATGAAACCAGGGGGTTACCCGAATTTACCGGGCGGCAACGCGGGGTCGCTCCACCGTAACGCAAGAGATTCAAACGCAAGGGATTCAATCTGTGAGGTAAAGCCTTGCGGGACTTGAAATCCACGGACCATTGAGGGATCCAGTCCCCAGACCCTCGAAGCCGCAGGACCACCAATGCCCCAGATGCCCGCAGCCGCCGGCACATCCCCGGACCGGAACGGCCGTAACGGCTTCGGCACGGCGTTCATCCTGGCGGTACTGATGCCGGTGCTGGCCAAGCTGCACCAGATCCTGCACCTGCGCCTGGCCAACCCGGCCCTGATGAACAGCGACCTGGTCACTGGACTGAATGCCGACGGGGTGTCGTCCCTGGACCCCAACGTCGGCTTCACCAGCCAGACGCTGGGGCATCGCGCGGCCCTGGACCTGCTGTCAGGCCACCTGCCCTGGTAGAACCCGTATGAAGGCGTGGGCATGCCGCTGGCGGGGGAGATGCAATCGGCGGCGCTGTTCCCCCTGACGCCGCTGCTGGCCCTGCCGGACGGCCAGCTTTACATGCACATCGCGATGCAGATCATCGCCGGCATCTTCACCGTGCTGGTAATGCGCCGCTTGGGCACGGGCGCCCTGGCCGCCGCCACCGCCGCCCTGCTGTTCGAATTCAACGGGACGTACGCCTGGCTGGCCAACGCCGTCATCAACCCCATCTGCTTCCTGCCCATGATCCTGTTGGGGGTGGAGGATGTCCGCCTGAGCATCGCGGAAGGCCGCCGGGGGGGATGGGGCTGGATCGGGCTGGGGGTGGCGCTGTCCCTGTACGCCGGCTTTCCGGAAATGGCCTATCTGGATGGGCTGCTGGCCGCCGCCTGGACCTTGGCCCGCCTGCCGGGCCTGGACCGCCGCCAAGCCGCGGTGTTCCTGGCGCGCCTGTTGCTAGGCGTCGGGGCCGGCGTCCTGCTGGCGACCCCCATCCTGATCGCCTTCCTGGGATATTTGCCGCATGCCTTCGTGGGCGCCCACGGCGGCGAAGGCTATCGTTATGTCCGCCTGGGTCAGGAACGCCTCATCACCCTGCTGATGCCTTACCTCCATGGACGGCTGACGGACGCCACCACCCCGGATGCCGGCGTCTTCTGGGGGCGGGCCGGGGGCTATATCGGCATGATGATGCCGGCCATGGCGGTGATGGGCCTGTGGGCGCGGCGGTGGTGCGGCCTGCGTCTGGCCTTGGGCGCATGGTCGCTCTTCACCATCGCCACCCTCTACGGCGTGCCTGGCCTGACCCATCTGGTCACCGCCGTGCCCATGGTCACCAACAGCATCTTCACGCGCTATCTGCCACCCTCTTTCGAATTCGCCCTGGCCGTCCTGGCTGGCCTCGCCTGTCACGACCTGGCCCAGGCCGGCGACCTGCGGCGATTGTGGACCCGTCCGCTTTTCCGGAATGGGGCCGCCGCCCTGGTACTGCTGTTGCTGGCCGCCGCCGTCCTGTCGTGGGGGCGCTTCAACGACGCCGCCGTCCTGTCATGGTACCGGCTGTCGATCGGTGTCGCCGCGGCCCTGGCGCTGGGCGTCTGCGTCCTGGCATTCCCGCGCCTGGACGGCCGGCGCCAGGCCCGGGGCCTGGCGGCTTTCGCCGTGGTGGAGGCCATCGCCCTGTTCCTGGTGCCGGCGGTGTGGACGGTCCGGGCCGGCACGCTGCAGCTGGGCGGCATCCACTTCCTGCGGCAGAATTTGGGGTTGCAGCGTTTTTACACCCTGGGCCCCATACAGCCCAACTATGGGTCCTTCTACGGCATCGCCAGCCTGAACCACGATGACCTGCCCCTGCCCGCCGACTGGACGCGCTACGTCCACGACCATCTGGACGACAACACCACCGGTGTCACCTTCGGCCCCTATGGGCACCTGGACCCCAGCCGGGGCAGCCAGGCGCAGAACCTGATGCGCAACCTGGACGCCTTTCGTGAGGTAGGCGTCAAATACGTGGTCGCCCCGCCCGGGATTTCGCCCTTCGGATGGGATGCCGGCCAGGATGCGAACGATCCCGGCCACCAGCCGCTGCGCCTGGACGACGGCACGCGGGTGACGCTGGAGGTGCCGGATTACCCGGCGGGGAATGAGGTGCATGACGTCAGCGTCATGCTGGGCACCTATGGCGACAAGAGTGACGGCCTTTTGCGGGTGACGGCGTGCCGGGGCGATGTCTGCGCCAATGGGCGGACCGATTTGGCCGCCGCCCGTGACGGCCGCTACGCCCGGATTTCCCTGGACCACCCGCTGCCAGCGGGCGGCGCGCCGGTCACCCTGGAATGGCGCAAGTCCGGCGGTGCGGTGCCGGTGGTCATCTGGGCCGTTCAAGGCCATGCCGACCGGCCCCGCGCCCTGACCCTGGACGGTGTGCCCAAGCCGGGATGGGAGGCCGTCATCGGCCTGGGCTCCCCGGTTCCGGCCTTCGTGGACGCGCCCGTCTATTCCGATGCCGTCATGGACATTTACCAGATGCGCCAGCCCCCGGCGCCGTATTTCCAGGCGGAGGGATGCGTGGTCGAGGCGACCTTGCGCACGCAGGCCATGGTGGACTGCCCCACCCCGGCGGCGTTGACGCGGCGGGAACTGTACCTGCCGGGATGGACAGTTACCGTCAACGGCCAGGACAGCCCCGTGCTGCGACAGGGGGAACTGTTCCAGCGGGTCGCCCTGCCCGCGGGCCGGTCGGTGGTGGCGTTCCGCTTCCGCCCGCCCTTTATGCCCCTGGGATATGCGGCCCTCGCCGTCGGCCTGTTGCTGACGGGCCTGGGATGGCGGCCCAGGCGTGATGAGCGTGGCGGCGCAACGGCCCCTAACAGGCGAAATCGCTGATCTTGCCGTCGCCTTCCAGATGGACCACGCACAGCCAGGTTCCGCTGGCGTAGCGCGCCTCATAGACGTCGTGGCTGACGCGGGCGTCGGGCGCGTCCTTCTTGTTCAGCGCGCGCTCGATGCTGCCGATGTAGCGCAAGCCCTGCAAGGCGCCCCGCCCCGCGGCGCGGTTCGGGCGGGCCAGCAGCTTGGTCAGGCGTGGCAGCAGGTTGGGGGTGTAGAGGCCGGGGGTCAGCTGGCCGCTGTCCCAGTCGGCCAGGGCCTGGCGCAGGGCCGCCAGGCTGGGCGGGGCCGCGTCCGCCGGCGGTTCAAAGTGCACGCCGCGCGCCGGCACCTGCGCCGTCACCGGCAGGAAGCCCACCAGCCGGCCGTTGGCCTGGCCGGTGAAAGACAATTGCTGGCCCACCGTCCCCTCGACCTCGGCATCGACATGGAAGGCGATGCCGCCCGCCAGGCTCCACGACAGGCTGAGGTGGCGCTCCTCCAGCTCCCCCTCCCCCACCGAGTCCAGCAGGGGGCAATAGGCCAACAGGCGGCCGCGCGTCTGCTCGAACCGGCAGATGTGGGTGTCGTTCTCATAGCGCTTGTAGAAGGCCGAATCGCCCAGGCCGAAGGTGGAGCGGGCGGTGATCTTCCAATAGCCGCTGACGTCCAAGGGCGTCACCACCACCTCCTGGATGCCGGTGTCCTGGGGCGGCGCGAACGGCCCGGCGGCCGTGGCCGGGGTGGATTGGGCGGACGCAGCTTGGGCGGCTGCCGTCCGCTTGCGCGGCGGCCCGGCGGACACGGCGCCAGGGACCGGCGCACCATCCGGCATGGCTTGGGGGTCGGCCTTGTCGGTACCAGCTAAAGGGCTGGCGGCCTGGGACGCGCCCTGCAGCGGCGGCAGCACCACCCCATCGGCGGGGCCGCCCAGATGATGCAGGGCGGTGCCGTGTTCCTGGGCGTTGTTGCTGGCACAGGCCGCCAGGCCCAGCATCAGCGCCATCGCCAGTCCGCTTCGCCGTTTGCGCATCCTTATGCCCCGCCACCCTGGCCGTCCGCCCCGCTCCCGGCTTCCGGCACCTGATGCTTCAGGATCAGGGGCACCTGAGCCATGCTGAACAGCACGAACAACGGGATGACGACGAAGGATTTGTAGGCCACCCACTGGTCGGTGGTCAGGAAGCGCCATGCCACCTCGTTGGCACCCGCCAGCACCAGGAAGAAGGCCATCCAGCGCACGGTCAGGCGGCGCCAGCCGTCGGGGTCCAGATCCACGCCCACCAGCACCTGGGCCAGCAGGTTGCGGCGCAGGGCCACGCCTACGGCCAGGGCCAGGGCGAACAGCAGGTAGATGATGGTGGCCTTCACCTTGATGAACGTCTCATCGTTCAGCCACAGGGTCAGGCCGCCGAACACCAGCACGAAGCCGCAGGTGACCAAGGGCATCAGCGGCCACTTGCCGTCCAGCTTGCGATAAATGGGCAGGGCCACCACCGCCGCCACCATGAAGGCGGCGGTGGCGGCCATGATCCCACCCTTGGCGTTGACCACGAAGAAGATGACCAACGGGCCCCATTCCAGGAGCAGACGGATCAGCTGGGACATTACTGGAACGCCGCCTCGACGAAGCTGCGCAGCTTGCGGCTGTGCAGGCGTTCCAGCCCGTTCTCCCGCATCAGCTCCATGGCCAGCATGCCGATGGCCAGGTGCTGATCCACCCGGGCGCGGTAGAAGTGGTTGGCCATGCCGGGCAGCTTCAGCTCACCGTGCAGCGGCTTGTCCGACACGCACAGCAAGGTGCCGTAGGGTACCCGGAAGCGGAAGCCGTTGGCGGCGATGGTGGCCGATTCCATGTCCAGTGCGATGGCGCGGCTCTGGCTGAAGCGCTGCACCGGCTCGCGGTAGTCGCGCAGTTCCCAGTTGCGGTTGTCGATGGTGGCCACCGTGCCGGTGCGCATCAGGCTCTTCAGCTCCCAGCCCTCCAGACCGGTGACGTGGCCCACCGCCTTTTCCAGGGCCACCTGCACCTCCGCCAGGGGCGGCACGGGGATCCAGGTGGGCAGGTCGGCGTCCAGCACCTTGTCCTCGCGGACATAGCCGTGGGCCAGGACATAGTCGCCCAGGCGCTGCGTCTCCCGCAGGCCGGCGCAGTGGCCCAGCATCAGCCAGACGTGGGGCCGCAGCACGGCGATGTGGTCGGTGATGGTCTTGGCGTTGCTGGGGCCGACACCGATGTTGACGATGGTGATGCCGTTCCCGTCCGCCCGCTTCAGGTGATAGGCGGGCATCTGCGGCAGGCGCTTCACCCGCTCCCCCTCGGGGGCGCGGCCGGGCTCCAGCGCCTGGTTGAAGGTCACGTGGTCGCCGGGCTCGACAAAGGCGACGTACTGCGAACGGTAGGCCTGCACCTCCGGATCGTCCGAGGGCTGCATGGTCTCCAGCCCCCGGCGCACGAACTCGTCGATGTAGAACTGGTAGTTGGTGAACAGCACGTAGTTCTGGAAGTGGTCCGGCGCCGTGGCGGAATAGTGCTTCAGCCGGTGCAGGCTGTAATCCACACGGGGGCCGGTGAACAGGGCCAACGGCTCGGGCGAGCCCGGCGGGCATTCGTAGGTGCCGTTGACGATGCTGTCGTCCATGACCGCCAGGTCGGGCAGGTCGAAAACCTCGCGCAGCTTGCGCAGATGTTCCGGCGGCAGGTCGCCTTCCACGTGCATGCCTTCCGGGAAGGCGAACTGGATGGGGATGGGCATGTCGCTCACCCCCACCTCGATGCTGGTGGTGTGGTTGCGCAGCAGCTGCTGGAACTGGTGGCGGTAGTAATAGGCGTAGAGGTCGGGCCGCGTCAGCGTGGTGCGGTAGGTGCCGGGACCGGAAACGAAGCCATAGGCTAGGCGGCTGTCCACCCGGGGCTCATGGTCCACCGTCACCTGCACGAACGGATAGAAGCGCCGCACCCGGCCGGTGAAACTCTCGCCCCTGGCGTAATCCTGGAAGCGGGCCCGCAAATGCCCGACCGCGTCATTGTACAGCGCCAGCACGTGGGTGAAGGCGGCATCCGCGTCGGTGAAGGTGACGACCTTGTCAGCCTGCAGGGAAACCGGTGCGTTCAATCGGGAAACTCCTCTTTTATTCTGGGGTCCTTCCCGCCCGCGACCGGATTGCCGTTGGCGGACCCCTTCGTCAGCAAAGTCTTTTAAAAAATAGAAAAACCGCACCGGGCTTTCCCCGCGTGCGGTTTCATCGATCATAGTTGGTCATGGACCGGGCCTCTGTCAAGCGCACCCTGATGACGGTTGCGCGACCATTCCCCTCACCCTGCCTCCCCCATGCGCCGGCGGAACGAGGCGCCATAGATCGGTGTGCGGGCGTCCACCATGGGGTCGGCGGGCTCGATGCCCACCGACAGGCGGCCGGGCAAGAACAGCAGCGTGCGCTGCTGGAAGTCCTGGTCGGCGGCGATGCCGGTCAAGGTCAGGGTGCCCAGATCGACCTGCCGCCGCGCCTCCGGCCAGGCGACGGTGGCGTCGTCGACCACATCGCCAGCCTCCGCCACCTGCAGCAGCAGGCGGAAGCGCGCCGGGCCCTGGGCCAGGCGCCGCGCCATCTCCGCCGCCAGATAGTCGGCCGGCCGGCGGGCCGCCTCGTCCGGCGCCAGCACCGCCTGTCCCGCCTCAGGCACCAGGCGGTAGCGGCCGAGGATGGCCTGGCCCTGGGCGTTGGTGAAGCGGAAGGCGTTGACAGCGAAATAGCCCAGGGTGGCGTAGCTGGCCGGGATGGGCTTGGGCAGCGCCTCGAAGGCGCGGGCCGCCGGGTGGGTCGCCAGGAAGGCGGGAAGGTCGTGCGCGGCCGCCGCCTGGACCATGGCCAGGAAATCCGCCGCCGTTGCCACCGGGAAGCCATTCACGGAATGGGCGACGATGTCCGTGTCGGTGCCGTCGGCCAGGTGGAACTTCAATGCCATGCCGCGCGGGCTGGCCATCGCATCGCCATCCGCCTGGGTGGGGGTGCCGGCGAAGTTGGAGAATCGGACGGCCACGGGCGTCGATGCCGCCAGGAAATGCGGCGCGCGGCTGATGCCGGCGGCGGCGGACGACGGGGTGAAGGTCCCCTCCACCACCAGGCCCTTGGCGTGCACGGCACGGGCGCCGGGCTGGTGGCCGCCAAAGGCTTGGTCCAGGGCCTCCAAGGTGGCGCGGGGATCGACAGTCTGGGCCGAGGCCAGCGGGGGAACGGCGGCCATGAGGCCGGCCAGCGCCACGCGCCGCGTCAAACGCCGCATCCTTCCCCTCCCCTCAAGCCGTCGTTGCGGCCTAAAACCCGGCTTCAGCGCCCCTCGTCCAACCCCACCAGCGAGGCGGCGAAGGATTGGGCGTCGAAGGGGCGCAGGTCGTCGATGCCCTCGCCCACGCCGATGGCGTGGACCGGCAGGCCGAACTTCTGCGCCAGCGACACCAGTACGCCGCCGCGGGCGGAACCGTCCAGCTTGGTCAGGATCAGGCCGTTGACCGACACCATCTCCTTGAACACCTCGACCTGCGAATGGGCGTTCTGGCCGGTGGTGGCGTCCAGGGTCAGCAGGGTGGTGTGGGGGGCGGTGGGGTCCACCTTCTTGATGACGCGCACGATCTTGCGCAGCTCATCCATCAGGCCCTGCTTGTTCTGCAGGCGCCCGGCGGTATCGATCAGCAGCACGTCGGCACCGGCGGCACGCGCCTTCTCCAGCGCCTCATAGGCCAGGCCGGCGGCGTCCGCCCCCGTCTCCTTGGCCACCACGGGGGCGCCGGTGCGCTCACCCCAAATCTGCAGCTGGCTTACGGCGGCGGCGCGGAAGGTGTCGCCGGCGGCCAGCCACACGGTCTTGCCGGCGGCACGCAGTTCCCGCGCGTACTTGCCGATGGTCGTGGTCTTGCCCGTGCCGTTCACGCCCACCACCAGCACCACGTGGGGCTTGTGGTTGCCGTCCAGCACCAGGGGCTGGGCGACGGGGGCCAGCACCTTGCCGATCTCATCCGCCAGGAAGCGCTTCACCTCGTCGGGCGAAACCTCCTTGCCGAAACGGCTCTTGGCCAGGTCGGCGGTGACGCGGGCGGCCATGGCGGGCCCCAGGTCCGCCTGGATCAGCAGCTCTTCCAGCTCCTCCAGCGTCTCGTCATCCAGCTTGCGCTTGGTGAAGATGCCGCCGATGCCGTCGGTCAGCCGGGTGGTGGATTTGGACAGGCCCCGGCGCAGGCGCGACAACCAGTTGCCCTGCGGCGCTTCCTCCACCGGCGCCACCGGGGCGGCGTCCAGGACCAGGGCGGATTTGGGCGCCGCTACGGGCGCCACCACCGGCTCCTCGACCATTTCAGGCGGCGTCGCTGGTTGTTCCGGGTGCGAAACAGGCTCAACGACGACTGGGCTTTCAGGCGTGGGCGGAACGACGGCCGGGGTCTCGGCGGCGGGCTTCTTACGCTTGATCCAATCGAACATCAGCAGCAACCCATCAGCATGTCGCCATCCAGCCCGGCTATGCGGGCCTCCACGAGCGTGCCCGGCGCGAAATCGCGATCCAGCCGCACCTCGGCGAATTGTTCGGTACGGCCGACGCGGCCCTTCTCCACCAGCACCGTGACGGTGCGCCCTTGCTGGCTGGCCAAGTGCCGGCGCACCGCCGCCTCACCCGCCGCGCGCAGCTGGGCCGCCCGTTCCTTGCGCACCGCCTTGTCCACCTGGGGCATGCGGGCCGCCGGCGTGCCGGGGCGCGGGCTGTAGGGGAAAACGTGCAGCCAGGTCAGGCCGCAATCGGCCACGGCGTCCAGGGTATTCTGGAACATCGCGTCCGTTTCCGTGGGAAAACCGGCGATCAGGTCGGCGCCGAACACCATGTCGGGCCGCAGGTCCCGCGCGCGCTGGCAGAAGGCCACGGCGTCGGCGCGGCTGTGCCGGCGCTTCATGCGCTTCAGCACCATGTCGTCACCGGCCTGCAGGCTGACGTGCAGGTGAGGCATCAGGCGCGGCTCCTCGGCGATCAGGCGCCAGAGGTCGTCGTCGATCTCCACCGGGTCCAGCGAGGACAGGCGCAGGCGCGGCAACTCGGGCACCAGGGCCAGCAGGCGGCGGATCATCTGCCCCAGGGTCGGGGCGCCCGGCAGGTCGGGGCCGTAGCTGGTGACGTCCACCCCGGTCAGCACCACCTCGCGATAGCCCTGTTCCACCAGGGTGTGCACCTGGGTCACGATCTCGCCCATGGGGACGGAACGGGAATTGCCCCGGCCATAGGGGATGATGCAGAAGGTGCAGCGGTGGTCGCAGCCGTTCTGCACCTGGATGAAGGCGCGGGCACGGCCCTCCATGCCCTGGATCAGGTGGCTGGCGGTCTCGCGCACCGACATGATGTCGTTGACGATCACCCGCTCCGCCTGGCCGGCGCCGAAGCTGGTCCAGCTGTCGGCCTTCAGCTTCAGGTCGTTGCCCAGGACCTGGTCGACCTCGGGCATGGCGGCGAAGGTGCCGGGGTTGACCTGGGCGGCGCAGCCGGTGACGACGATGCGGGTGTCCGGGTTCTCGCGCCTTGCCTTGCGGATGGCCTGGCGGGCCTGGCGCTCGGCTTCCGAGGTCACGGCGCAGGTATTGAAGATCAGCACGGGGCCCAGGCCGGCGGCGCGCGCGTGGTCGCGCATCACCTCGGACTCATAGGCGTTCAGGCGGCAGCCGAAGGTGACGACCTGCGGCCCGCCGGCCTCGCCAGAGATCTCCGGACCGGAGCCTTCCTGGCGATGCTCATGGTCATGCCCGGCACTCATCGCGCGGCGCCCGCCAGCAGGCTATCGTCCAACTCACCGCTGAAGGCCGTGGCCACCGGCCCGGTCATCAGCACGTGCCCGTCCTCGCGCCACTCGATGATCAGCGCGCCGCCGGCCATCACGATCTCGGCCTTGCGGCCGGTCAGGCCGCGGCGAGCGGCCGCCACCAGGGTGGCGCAGGCGCCGGAGCCACAGGCCAGCGTGATGCCGGCGCCGCGTTCCCATACCCGCATGCGCACCCGGCCAGGCGCCACCACGGTTGCCACCTCGATATTGGCGCGTTCGGGAAAGGCGGTGTGGTGTTCCAGCTGGGGGCCCCAGGTGGTCAAATCCACCGCCTCGGCGTCGTCCACGAAGAAGACGGCATGGGGGTTGCCCATGTTGACCGCGCAGGGGCTGGACAGCGGGCCGGCGGCCACGTCCAGCGACAGCGTGTCGGCCGGCTCGGCCAGCGGAATCTGGCGCCAATCCAGGCGGGCGGGCCCCATGTCCACCGTCACCGTGCCATCGGCATGGCGGATGGCGGGCAGCAGGCCGCTGATGGTCTCAACCGTCAACTGGTCCCGGCCGGCCCCCTCGGCCGCCACCAGCGAGGCGACACAGCGCGTGGCATTGCCGCAGGCGCCGGACTCGCTGCCGTCCGGGTTCAGGATGCGCATGAAGACATCGGCGCCGGCCGATTGCGGCGGTTCCAAAATGATGATCTGGTCGCAGCCGACGCCGAAGCGGCGGTCGGCCAGGACGCGCGCCTGCGCGCCCGTCAAGTACAGGGGGGTGTGGCGGGCGTCCAGAACGACGAAGTCGTTGCCCAGCCCGTGCATCTTGAGAAACCGGCGCGCCATGATGCCCGGTTATATGGCGACGATCCCGTCCCTGTCCATGGCTGTGCCCGGCAGGGCCGGCTTGTTGGTTTGGTGTGCCTCAGGCTTGTTTCGTGCACCTCAGGCGCCGGCGGGGCGTGCGCCCCTTGGCTATTCTCGGTTTCCAGTCCGCTACGCTCCCCGGAAACCTGCGGCGGACGCGGTCGCGTCCTACGGCATGAGCAAGCTCATGCCGCTGGGGCGTCTCGTAGGTTTCAGGTACGGGGCGCCTTGTGGCCGAACACCAGCATCTTGGACAGGACGAAGTTGAAGCCCATGCCGGCCAGGGAGCCGGCACCCTTGGCGCCATAGGGCCACAGCGCGGGCAGCCACGGCAGCAGGGCCACGGCGAAGACCGGCGCGTCCAGCCAGACGATCAGGTTGTATGTCGCCAGGTTGACCACGCCGCCAACGGCGTTGGCCGCCAGGAACTTGGCCCACTGGCGGATCGCCCCCCGCCGGCTGGCGCCGGTGAAGGTGAACTGCCGGTTCATCCACCAGGTGAAGGTGGCGGCCACGAAGTAGGAGAAGAAGCCGGCGCTGTGCTTGTCCAAGCCCAGGGGGTTCAGGGCCACCCACAGCGCCCCCATGTCCACGAACAGGCCGGCCACGCCGATGAGGGCGAAGGACATGACCTCGGCCTTCACCTGTTTCGGCTTGCCGTCCGGTGACCGGTCCTCGGGCAGATCGGTCACCGCCGCTCAGCCCCGGCCCAGCGGGGCGAAATCCGGCGCCGGGATTTCCAGGTAGCGCAGGCGCTTCATCTCCCGCCGGCCGCGGGTGACCGTGTCCAGGATCAGGCCGCAGGTCAGCGACAGGAAGGCCAGGGTCATAAGGCCGGTGGCCAGCACCGCCGTGGGCAGGCGCGGCACCAGGCCCGTCTCCACGAAGGTGACGAAGATGGGAATGCTCAGGATGACCGACAGCAGCGCCAACAGGATGGCGGCGACGCCGAAGAACAGCATGGGCCGCTCTTCCTTCACCAGCTTGGTGATCATCCACAGGATGCGCATGCCGTCCTTGTAGGTGGACAGCTTGCTAACCGACCCGGGCGGGCGGTCCTTGTAGGGGGTCTCCACCTCTGCGATGGGCATGCGCAGTTCCAGCGCGTGCACCGTCAGCTCCGTCTCCGTCTCGAAGCCGCCGGCCAGCGCCGGGAAGGATTTCACGAAACGGCGGGAGAAGACGCGGTATCCCGACAGCATGTCGTTGGTGCGCTTGCCGAAAATGAAGGTCACCAGGCCGGTCAGCAGCATGTTGCCGAAACGATGGCCGGGGCGGTAGGCGGCCTCGATCTCCGTCACGCGGGCGCCGTTCACCATATCCAGCTGCTCGGTCACCAGCCTATCGACCAGGGCCGGGGCGCTGGCGGCGTGATAGGTGTCGTCGCCATCGACCATGACATACACGTCCGCCTCGATGTCGGCGAACATGCGGCGCACCACATTGCCCTTGCCCTGCAGCGGCTCGGTCCGCACCACGGCGCCGGCGGCGCGCGCCACCTCCACGGTGCGGTCCTTGGAATTGTTGTCGTAGACGTAGACGGTCGCGTCCGGCAAGGCCGCCTTGAAATCGGCGACCACCTTGGCGATGGCGGCTTCCTCGTTATAGCAGGGCACCAACACGGCCACGGTGGGTTTGCGGCCGGGCAGGGAAGCGGTGGTATCGACCATCGCGCGAAATCCTTGGAAATAGGCGTTAGTTCACGGGGTTCATATCACGGTCCGCCGCAGGCTGCAGCGGTATGATGCGGCACAGCATCATCGGCTCGTCCAGCGTCGAGGTGACAGGCTGGCAGGGTTCCCCGGCGCCCTTGAGGCCATAGCGTGGCAAAATCTGGTCCATCGTCCACGTCTCCCAATGCGCCAGCAGCAGGTAGAAGTCGTCGCCGTTGGCGATGCCCTGGTCGATGCGCTGGCGCATCTGGCGGTTCAGCAGGATGTCGCCCTGGTCGGGATGGATGAAATAGCTCTGCAGCCGCAGGAAGGGGATCTGCGGCGGGAAGCCGGGGATGAGGAAGCTGGTGGGGGCGTAGCCGGTCATCAGGATGACGGTGTGGTCCGGCCGGGGAAGGACGGGCGCCTGCACCTCGGACACCTTGGCGCTGAAAGGCCGGTCGCCCCAGGGCACGCGGGCCCAGGTGCCCGACTGGCCGGTGGCGGCCAGCAGCAGCAGCAGGACGGCGGTGACCAGGCCCCGCGCCCGGGCCGGCGCCGGCCACAGGGCCACGGCCGCCAGGATCAGCACGGGCGCCAGCATCTCCAGCGGGATCAGGTAACGGTAGATGGCGAACAGCTTCAGCCACACCAGATAGCTCAAGCTGCCGGCCAGCAGAAGGTAACGCCGGGCGCGGGCCGGGCCGGAGGTGTCCACCATGGGCCCCTCGGCCGCGAACTGCCCGCGCAGCCAGCGGACCAGCGCCACCAGGCCGGTCAGCAGCAGCACGACATAGGCCACCAACACGCGGTAGTCGCGGAAGATGATCTCGCCCACCAGCTTGGGATCCAGGGCCCAGGCGAAGGGGAACAGCGCGGCGGCGACGGGACCCTTGGGGATGAACTTGTCATCGCGGTAGGGGTCGGGCGTGCCCCAGGGGGAATGGAAGACGTTATTGAAATAGGGGAACAGCGGGTTCTGGAAGTGGCTCCACAGGAACCACATCCAGTGGCCGGAGAAGATCGCCATGCCGGCCAGCACGCCCAGCCCGAAGAAGAAGGCCAGGAACAGGCGGCGCCAGGGCGTGCCGCCGGCCGCCAGGAAGGCGGCGCAGGTGCCCACGGCGAAGACGATGGTGGGCTGTTTCAGTCCCACGCCGCTGCCCACCAGCAGGCCTGCCAGCGCCACGCGGCGGAAGGCCGGGCCATTGGGCGCGCTCCAAGCCGCCCCTTCCCCGCCCATGGCCACCAGGATGCCGCCCAGGACGAACAGGCTGATGACGTTGTCGTAGAAGGTGGTGCCCAGCAAGCCGACCTGGCCGCCACCGACCATGCCGCAAACGGCCACGGCCAGCGCCACCAGGGCGCGGCGGCGTTCCGGCGTCGCCGAACGCTGCACCGTCCAGGCCAGGCCGTACAGCGGCATCAGGTTGGCGCCCTGGATGCTGCCCAGCAGGAATTCCACCATGCGGGCGGGCAGCACCTGGGCGGCCATGAAGAAGGGCAGGTCCAGCGTGGGGTTGTAGAAGCTGGCCACCTGGGCCGGCGCCACGTCCATGCCCCAGCGCCCGGTCAGGAAGGCGTAGGCGTTGTACCAATGATAGTTGCGCAAGTCCCAATTGCCGTCCTGGCCCAGCAGCACGGCCCACAGGCCGAACAGGAAGGGGCCCGCCAGCAGCAGGCAGAGCGCCAGGCGGCGGGCGGAGCGGTCTTGTGTGGGCAGCAGCATGGGCGTCCGGCAGGCAGGAATTGGCGGGCGGCGGATTAGGCTACAGAAGTGTCAGGAAACTAGGGCGAAACTAGGTCGGTGACAGCCGATCAGTGCACCATGCCGACCACGTCGGCCATGTCCGCCCCATCCAGGTCGGTGTTGGCCAGATCGACGTCGCGCAGGTCGGCCCCCGCCATCTTGGCGTCCGACAGCTCCGCATCCTTCAACACCGCCCCCACCAGCGAGGATTGGGACAGGACCGCCCGCTTCAGCATGGCGCCGGTCAGGTTGGCGCCATCCAGGCGGGCGCGGTGCAGGTTGGCGCTCCACAACCGCCCCGTGGAGCTTTGAATCAACACAGGCCCCAGGTCGGCCCGCACCAGCTGCGCACCGTTCAGGGTGGCGCGCTCCAGCGAGGCGCCGCGCAGGTCGGCACGGCTGAGGTTGGCGTCGCGCAGGTCGGCCAGCGACAGGTCGGCCATAGGCATCGAGGTGCCCACCAGATTGGCCTTGCGCAGGCAGGCGCAGTGCAGCAGGGCGGCCGACAGGTTGGCGCCCGCCAGGTCAACGCCGCTGAGATCCAGGCTGGACAGGTCGGCCCGAGCGCCCTCGCGGCCGCCCGTCTCCACCCATTCGGAATGCAGGACCAGCATGGCGGACAGGTCCAGGCCGGCATCCTCGGGCGTGGGGGCGTGTATGCCCTCCAGCACCTCTTCGGCGCGGCGCGCGTTGTCGTCCAGGATGGTGCCCATCATCAAGGCACCGGCGAATCGGGCCAGGCCCAGTTCCGCCCCCGTCAGGTCGGCGCCATGCAGCTTGGCGCCCGTGAGATTGGCGCCCGTCAGGTCGGCGCCCTTCAGGTCGCAGCCGGTCAGGTTGGTGTTGGTCAGGTTGGCGCGCGCCATCTTGGCGCCGCGCATGATGCAGTCCGTCAGATCCGACTGCACCAGGAAGGTGTTGGACAGCTTGGCCCGGCTGAGGTCGGCGCCCACCACGGTGGCGCATGACAGTTCCGTCTGCACGGGCACGGCGTCGAATTCGTGGGGGGTGATGCTGCCGTCCTTGCGGACGTGCATGATGGTGCCTTCGCGCAGGTCGGCCTCGGCCATGGAGGCCTGGTTCAGCACGGCGCCGCGCATGCAGGCGCCGCGCAGGTCGGCCCGGCGCAGGTCGGAGCGTTCCAGGTTGGCCAGGCGCAGGTCGGCGGCGTACAGCGACGCCCCCGTCAGGACGCAATCCACCATGCGGGCGCCGAACAGCTTGGCACCCGAGAAATCGGCCTCGGCCAGGTTCAGACCGGACAGATCCATATGCGAAAGGTCACGCAGCTTGAAGCTGGCACGCACGCCCCCAGGCTGCTTCGTCAGAAACGCCCGATGCTTGCCAACAATCGCCAGCAACTCCGTCTGGCTCATCCTGGACCGTTCGGGTTCGGCATTTCTGCCGGACGACATTGACATACAAGCCTCCGCGGGGCCGGTCCCCCCCGCAATTCGAATCCGCCACGGAATGGCGCACTACGCAAAGACTACCCCGATAACCCGTTCATACCTTATCTTAAAGGCGGGCTGGAAGAGGGGGCGCGCACCCAAAATGAGTCTCTAGGCGAAATAGCGGGCATACCACCCCGTCTATTACAGGTGTACAGGCCGTTGACAACGCCCGTTTTTGGTTAGGGGCCCGCCGCCGTCCAGGCGCGACATCGCCGTTACCATCACCGCCTTGCTGCGGGGCGTCCTTGACTCCAGAAGCATTGACAGACGCCCTCCACAGGTCTAGATAGCCCCACCTCGGCCCTGGATCCGTCAGATCCGGGACTGAGACCGCATCCCGCGCCAAGGCGCGACGCCAGTCCACGAGTTTCGTGCACTGGCGCTTTTCGTTTGGGCAAATGGGCTTGAACGGACGCTTGGACTAGGGGGCGGGATGAAGATCGGAACGGCAATGGCCAGGACGGGTTATGTTTGACGGCTTGACAGGACGGCTCGGCGATATCTTCGACCGGCTGCGTCGGCGCGGCGCCCTCACCGAAGAGGACGTTGGTGCCGCGCTGCGCGAAGTGCGCGTGGCCCTGCTCGAGGCCGACGTGGCCCTGCCGGTGGTCAAGTCCTTCATCAACGGCGTGAAGGAAAAGGCCGTCGGGCAGGAGGTGCTGCGCTCCATCACCCCCGGCCAGATGGTCATCAAGATCGTCCACGACCATCTGGTCGAGATGCTGGGCGAGCAGAACGAGGGCATCAACCTCAACGCCGAGGCGCCGGTGCCGGTGCTGATGCTGGGCCTGCAGGGCTCGGGCAAGACCACCAGCACCGCCAAGATCGCCCGCCTGCTGAAGACCCGCGAGAAGAAAAAGGTGCTGATGGCGTCGCTGGACACGCGACGCCCGGCCGCCCAGGAACAGTTGCGGGTGTTGGGTGAGCAGGTGGACGTGGCCACCCTGCCCATCGTCCCCGGCGAAGACCCGGTGACCATCGCGCAGCGCGCCATGCGCGTCGGCCGCCTGGAAGGCTATGACGTCGTCATGCTGGACACCGCCGGCCGCCTTGCCATCGACGAGGAGTTGATGGACGAGGTCGTGCGCATCCGCGACGTGACCAAGCCGGTGGAGAGCCTGCTGGTGGTGGACGCCATGACCGGCCAGGACGCCGTCACCGTCGCCACCAACTTCAATGACAAGGTCGGCGTCACCGGCATCGTCATGACCCGCATCGACGGCGACGCCCGGGGCGGCGCCGCCCTGTCGATGCGCCAGATCACCGGCCGCCCCATCAAGCTGCTGGGTACCGGCGAAAAGATCGACGCGCTGGAGGCCTTCCACCCCGACCGCATCGCCGGCCGCATCCTGGGCATGGGCGACGTGCTCAGCCTGGTGGAGAAGGCCGCCGAGACCATCGACCGCGAGGAAGCCGAGAAGCTTGCCGCGAAGATGGAGAAGGGCAACTTCGACCTGGACGACATGCTGTCCCAGCTGCGCCAGATCCGGAAGATGGGCGGGATGGGCGGCATGCTGTCCATGCTGCCCGGCGTGGGCAAGATCAAGGACCAGCTGTCCAAGGCCAACATCGACGAGCGCATGCTGAAGCGTCAGGAGGCGATCATCACCTCCATGACCCAGAAAGAGCGCCGCGACATCAAGATACTGAACGCATCGCGCCGGCGCCGCATCGCGCTGGGGTCCGGGACCACGGTGGCCGACGTCAACCGGCTGCTGAAGCAGTACCAGGACATGGCCGACATGATGCGCAAGTTCAAGAAACTGGGGAAAAAGGGCCTGATGCGCCAGGGCCTGTCGGCCCTGATGCCCAAGGGCCGCTGATCCCCCGGTCAAGTTTGAGTATCCGCGTTTCACCATCATCTTCAGTTCAACATCAGAGTCAGGAAGTAAGAAATGTCCCTCAAGATTCGTCTGGCCCGCGGTGGCGCCAAGAAGCGTCCGTTCTACAGCATCGTCGTGTCCGACAGCCGTTCGCCCCGCGACGGCAACTTCATCGAGAAGATCGGCACCTACAACCCGATGCTGCCGCGTGAGCATGCCGAGCGCATCACCCTGAAGGAAGAGCGCGCCCGCCACTGGCTGTCCGTGGGCGCCCAGCCGACCGACCGCGTCGCCCTGTTCCTGGGCCGCGCCAACATCATCGAGCTGCCGAAGGTCCGCGAGACCCCGAAGAAGTCCGCCCCGAAGGCGAAGGCCCAGGAGCGCGCCAAGCTGGCCGCCGCTGCCGCCGGCAGCGAGGGCTGATTGGCCTGGGGCCGGCTCGCTGTTGGTTGGCCGGCATGCAGGTTGACGGGTTGCGACGGGGGCGGGTGACCGCCCCCGTTCAGCTTTTCCGCCGTTTACAGTCTTCCAGAGAGCATCGTTATGGAAACCGCCACGCGCATCTGCGTCGGGCAGTTCGTGGGCAGCCACGGGGTGCGCGGCCGCGTCAAGGTGAAGAGCTACACGGCTGTGCCGGAGTCGCTGTTCGCCTATGGCCAGCTGACCGACGAATCGGGCGCCCGCGCCTTCGCCCTGACCATGACCGGCATGGGCAAGGATCACTTCCTGGCGGAATTGCAGGGTGTGCGCGACCGTGACGCCGCCGACGCGCTGAAAGGCACGCGGCTGTACATCAACCGCGACCAGCTGCCGGCCACCGACGACGAGGATGAGTTCTACCACGCCGACCTGATCGGCCTGGTGGCGACCACCGCCGACGGCGAGCCCTTCGGCGAGATCAAGGCCATCTATGACTTCGGTGGCGGCGACATGCTGGAGATCGCGCATGCGGCTTCCGGCAAGATGGTCTCCCTCCCCTTCACCCGCGCCGCCGTTCCGGTGGTGGATGTGAAGGCCGGGATCGTCACGGTGGAACCGCCGGCCGGCCTGTTCGAGAAGGTCAAGCCCACGCCGGAGGAATTGGCCGAGATGGAAGGCGGCCCCGCCGCCGACGAGGCGGCAGCCGCTGGGTGCGAAGAGGCCATCGCCACGGAAGAAGACGCGCCCGAGGCCCACGCGGGCCATGGTGACGAAAGGGCCTGAGTCCATGACGGCCGGCTGGCATGTGACGGTGCTGACCCTGTTCCCGGAGATGTTTCCGGGACCGCTGGGCATGAGCCTTGCGGGGAAAGCGCTTGAAAATGGCACCTGGTCGCTGGAATCAGTGGACATCCGGTCGTTCGCGAGCGATAAACACCGCTCCGTGGACGACACCCCGTTCGGCGGCGGACCAGGCATGGTCATGCGGCCCGACGTTCTGGATGCAGCGCTGACCGCCAGCTGGTCGCGATTGAGCCAGGACCAGAGGGAACGGGGCCGGGCGATCTACCTCTCGCCGCGTGGACGTGTGCTGGACCAGGCGCTGGTACGGGAATTCGTATCGGCACCCAGCCTCACAGTGTTGTGCGGGCGGTACGAGGGGGTGGATGAGCGGGTCCTGGAAGCGCAGGGCCTCGAGGAAGTGAGCCTCGGGGATTTCGTGCTTTCCGGGGGTGAGCCCGCGGCGCTGTGCCTGATCGACGCCTGCGTCCGGCTGTTGCCGGGCGTCATGGGCAACGTCGAGACGGCGGGCGAAGAGAGTTTCGAGCGGGGATTGCTGGAGTATCCCCACTATACGCGGCCGGCCGTCTGGCAGGACCGCGCGGTGCCCGAGGTTCTACTCTCCGGGCACCATGAGAAGGTGAAAGCCTGGCGGTTGGCCGAGGCGGAGCGCATCACCAGGGACCGGCGACCGGACCTGTGGCAGCGCTACGAGGAGAGCCGGCCCAAGGTCGAAGCCAAGAGCCGCCGTCGGCGCAAGCCGAAGGGCGGTTCGCCCCTAGAGGATGGCGTTTCCCTGGTGGAGCCCACCGCGGAAACGGCGCCTGTGCCAAACCTGGATTGACCGCCGTGAGGCTGGCCATTGTCATCATGTGGAGTTGAGTGCCATGAACATCATCCAGAAGCTCGAGCAAGAGCAGATTGAAAAGCTGACCGCCACCCGTGCGGTCCCGGAATTCTCCCCGGGCGACACCGTGAAGGTGAACGTGAAGGTCGTCGAAGGCTCGCGCGAGCGCGTGCAGGCCTACGAGGGCGTCGTCATCGCCCGCCGCAACGCCGGCGTGAGCTCCAGCTTCACCGTCCGCAAGATCAGCTACGGCGAAGGTGTGGAGCGTGTGTTTCCGCTGTACAGCCCGCGCCTGGACAGCATCGAGGTCATCCGCAAGGGTGACGTGCGTCGCGCCAAGCTGTACTACCTGCGTGATCGTCGCGGCAAGTCGGCCCGCATCTCCGAGCGCACCACCGGCCGCGGCATGAACAACAAGGACGCCTGAGGCGCCCTGTTGTGAGCCCAGGCGGCAGCCTCCAGGCGCCGCCCCGGTCGCACGCTTGATCGTAGTACCAAGACACCCGCCGGGCAGCACGTCCGGCGGGTGTTTTCGTTTGGGAATCGGCGTTCTGGGGGAGAGTCGGGCGGCGGTCATGGTTCCCAGACAGGCGGGCAGCCGATCGAGGATCGCAAGCCATCTATAAAGGCGCGCAGCTTGGCCGATGGCTCCGGCAAGGCCCTGAGCAGGAAGATGCCCTGAGGATTCCCGGCCCAGGGCTCCCCATCCAGCGCAAGCCGCTTGAGGGCACCGGCGCGCACGTCCGGCCCGACCACCCAGCTGGGAAGGAAAGCCACCCCCACGCCTTCCAGGGCGGCAAGCCGTAGCGCCTCGAAATCGTCGGACCGGAAAACCACCTCGCCGCAGCCAGGCTGGCCCGCTGCGTCGCCCAGCATGTCGGCCCAGCCCAAGAGGTCCGCCCCGTGCAGCTTGTCGAGCAAGCTATGGGCGCGCAAATCTTCGACACGCTCGGGCACGCCATGACGATCCAGGTAACCCGGAGCGGCGACTGCCAACCGGGATTGATCGGCAAGCTTGGTGGCGATCAAGGCGCTGTCGGCGAGATGCCCAATGCGGATGACGGCGTCAAGGCGGTCGCGCGCCGGGTCCGCCAGGCGCTCCGTCAAATCCAGTTCCACCGACAGGCCGGGATGGCCCCGCATCAGGGCCCCAACCACCGGGAGAACGTATCGCTTGCCGAAGGTGGGAAAGCAGGCGACGCGCAGAACGCCGGTGATCGCCCCATCGAACGCGGCGATTTCGGCATGGACGTCGACAAGATCGTCGATCAAGCGCTGGCCGCGTTCGAACAACCTCTCCCCGGCATCCGTCATCGCCAGCGCGCGGGTTGAACGCACCAGCACCCGCACGCCCAGGCCATGCTCCAAGGCATCGATCTGCCGAACGATGGCCGAGGGCGTCACGCCCCGCCGCCGCGCGGCACCCGAGAAGCTTCCGGCCCGCACAACATCGACGAAGACGGCCACCAACTCGGCGAACCTCGGGTCCTTCATCTTTGCTCCGTAGGCAAAGCCATTTCGAGAAATGGCCGCGTTATCATCCGTCGTCCCTGGCCGCATGGTTGGGCTCATCGGCGTAGTGCGTCGCCCACCGAGCCAACTCAATCAGGAGACACCATCATGGTCACTGTCCTCAATCGCATCCTATCCCAATCCGCGTATAGCCATGAAGTCGATGTTCCGATTGAACAAATCGACATCGCCGACTGGCTGTTCACCCTGCCTGAGGCGGAGTACCTGCGGTGTTGCGCGCCCGATCATATCGCCGCCGGGGTGACCACCACCGACGATGGCCGGCGCATGTCCATCAATGTCGAGATGATCGGAACCGGCCTGGTGGTGCAGCACTATGTGGCCGAGGAGGCGGGCAAGACTTACTGCCGCATGAACTCGATCTCGGACGTTTTCACCGCCAACGGACGTACCCAAGTGAACGTGGTCTGGGAATTGATGGCCGAAGCGATTGAAGGTAATCGCACCCGGTATACCAACCGCGTGACCGCTCACCCGACCGATGCCTTCATGGATTTCCTGGCCAAGCATGGCATCGCCTATGAGGAGGCTGCCGCAGCGCGCCAAGCTGCCGGCGGCGACCACAACCGCCGCGAAACTCCCTTGTTCGCCGAGAGCATCGCCCGTCGTGCCCTGGCCAATGCCAATGGGGCGGTATCGTGAGAGCCATCGCCTATGACCGCTTCGGCCCGCCGGAGGTGCTGCGGCTGGTTGAAGCGCCCGCGCCGCGGCCGCGCCCCAATGATTTGCTGGTTCGGGTCGCCGCAGCGGGGGTCAACCGGGCCGATCTGATGCAACGCGCCGGCTTCTACGGCAACCAGGCCTTCGGCGACAGTCACTTGCTGGGTCTTGAGCTCGCTGGCGAGGTCATCGAGGTCGGCCCCGGCATCACGGATATGCGGGTCGGGGATCGGGTGATGGCCATCGTCGGCGGCGGGGCCTATGCCGAGATCGCCCGGGTTGATCGCGGCATGGCTGTGCGGGTGCCGGATGGGCTGTCGCTGATCCAGGCAGCCGGGGTCATGGAGGCCTTCACCACCGCCTGGGAGGCAGTGGTGAACCTGGCCCGAGTCCAGCCTGGGCAGCAGGTGTTGATCCACGCGGCGGCTGGCGGCATCGGTTCAGCCGCCGTACAGATCGCCCGATCCCTAGGTGCCATCGTCTATGCCACGGCGTCGGCCCAGCGGGCGGCGGACGTGCGTGACCTGGGAGCCGCAGCCGTGATCGATTATCACGGCGCGGATTTCGAGGCGGAGGTTTCCCACCTCACGCAATCGGCGGGAGTGGCCGCGGTGATCGATTTCATCGGCGGCAACTATCTGGCACGGAACCTTAGAAGTCTGGCACGCGGTGGCACGCTGGTTCAGGTCGGTATCATGAGTGGCGACGCCGACACATCGATCCCACTCGATCTGGTGCTGCACAACCATCTCCGCCTCTTTGGAACGGTGATGAAATCACGGACGCCCGAGGAGAAGAGCGCCATGGTCGGCCGCTTCGCGGCAGGCGCCCTACCCCGCCTGGCAAGGAGGGAGATAAGGCCGGTCATCGACCGGATCTTGCCACTTGAGCGTGCCGCCGAGGCGCATCAAAAGATGGAAAGCGGCGGCGGCTTCGGAAAGATCATCCTTGCGGTCGGGGAAGGGTGACAGCTCGATCATACGGCAGCCGATCCGCCCTCAAAACGCCATGGTTCCGCCCCACGGCCGCCGCCGTCGGCGCGCATCCCTCGGCACGGATGGGACGCGCATAGGATGCGGAAGGGGGCGCCATGGCAAAGCGATGGTGGTGCGTGGGCGGGGCGTTGCTGGGACTGTCGGCCTGCACGACACCGGAACCGGGGCTGATCCCGCCGGCACCACCACCCCTGACGGCGCAAACCTTCGCGGGCCAGGCCGGAAGCGCGCGGGGCAACTACCCCGGCTTCCAGATCGACGAAACTTTTATGCCCCGCCCTCCCCTCACCGGCCCCTGCGCGGTGTTCGTGTGGGACCGGCCCCTGCCCGGGGGCTGGGCCTTGCGGGCCAAGTCCGCCTCCTGCCCCGATCCGGGCAAGCCCGGTTTCCAGTTGCCCATGGATTTGGGGCAGAGCTTCCTTCCGCTATCCGACAGCACGCTGGCCCATGGCTGGGACATGCCGCCGGAGCCCGACCGGCCGCCCACGGCGCCCGGCGCCCGCCTCCCCAAGGTGGACAGGGGGCCGTGACCGCCTCACGGCGTGAGATCCAGGAAGCGGGTGGGCGACAGATCCAGCGGGTTGGGGACCCAGCCGGTGACGCGGGGTGACACCAGGCGCCGCATGGTCTTGTGGAACAGGGGGATGACGGGCGTGTCGTCCATCATCAGCCGCTCCGCCCGGCGCAGCAGGCCGGCGCGGCGGCCGGGGTCGGGCTCGCCGTTCGCCTCCTCCATCAGGGCGTCGAACAGCGGGTTGCGGTAGCTGGCGTAGTTCTCCTGCCCGGCATCGCCGCGCATCAGCGCCAGGAAGCTGTTGGCGTCGGCGTAATCGCCGATCCAGGAAGCGAAGACCACGTCCTTGAAGGTCTTCGCGTTCGACTGGGCGGCCACGATGCGGAAGTCCTGGGCATCCAAGCGCACCTCCACCCCCAGCACGTCATGCCATTGCCGGGCCACCGCCACGGCCACGGCCTGCCAGTTGGCGCCCGTGGGGAACAGGAGGGAAATGGGCGGCAGCGTCCTGCCTCCCGGGCCGCCTCCCGGACCGCCCCCCGGACCGCCCCCCGGACCGCCCCCCGGACCGCCTTTGGAACCGGCACCGGGACCGTAACCGGCCTCCACCAGCAAGGCACGCGCATGCCGCTCGCGCTCGGCCTGCGGCTGGTCGCGCCAGGCGGGCCAGCCCGGCTCATAGCCGGTGATGCCCGGGCCGGGCGCCAGGCGCGGCACGTAGCTGTAGGCCGGCTGCTCCCCACCCAGCACGCGGGTGGCCAGCGCCTCACGATCGACCGCCAGGGTCAGTGCCTCGCGCAAGGCCGGTGAGGACTTCCACGGCTCATTGCGCAGGTTGAAGCTGATGAAATAGGTGTCGTAGGTGTCGCCGCTGACGAACGCCTCCTTCAGCGCCGACCGCGCCCACGCCACCTGGTCTATGGGTAGTTCGTAGGTGGTCTGCACCTGGCCGTCGCGGAACAGCCGCATCTCCGCCGCGCGATCCTCCAGGGGCAGGTCCCGCACCACGGCGATGGGAACCTTGGCCTGGTCGTAATAGGCGGGGTTGCGCACCAGGGTCAGGTGGTCGCGCGGCACGTTTTCCGCCAGCACGTAGGCGCCGCTGGAAACGTAGTGGCCGGGCTCCGTGAAGGCGTCGCCATGGGCCTGCACGCTGGCCTTCTGCACGGCGAACAGGGCCTGGTGCTGCAGCATGGCCAGGAAATAGGCCGTGGGCCGCACCAGTTCCACCTGGAAGGTGGTGGCGTCCAACGCGGTCACGCCCAGGCGGTTGACGTCCTTGATCGTCCCCTTGGTGATGGCCTCGCCATTCACCACGATCCACATGTAATAGGCGTAGGGCGCCGCCGTGCGCGGATCCGCCAGGCGGCGCCAGGAGAAGACGAAATCATCCGCAGTGACGGGCGTGCCGTCCGACCATTTGGCGTCCGCCCGCAGTTTGAAGGTGTAGATGCGCCCATCGGGGGAAATGGTCCAGCTCTCCGCCAGGGCCGGTCGGGCGCCGCCCCGTCCATCGGGGGCCAGCAACCCCTCCAGCAGGTCGTCGATCACCAGGCTTTCGGAGGAAAGGTCGGCGCGCTGCGGGTCCAACGTCACCGTCGCGCCGCCGATAGAGCGCACCAGCGTCTTGGCCGCCACCGCGCCGGACGGGGCCGCGTGGGCCACCGCATGCCACAAGGGGCCGATCAGCCCGGCGCAGCCGGCCAACAGCGCCAAGCGGGATGCCCAGACGCGGCAGCGCCCGGCCCGGCAATGCGACGATCCCCCCATATGCACGGCCCCCCAAAGCCCCAGCCCCAGTCCCTCCGGACCCGGGCCCCATCACGGTAGTGGCGTGCCCCCGCCGGGGCAAGCGCCAGCTGCCGTCAGCGAGCGGTGGACGCCGGGCCGATGGGCGCCAAGTCCACGGGCGCCGTCGGCGGGGCCGCGGCGGGCGGCTGGGGCGCCACCTTGGGCAGGCGCAGGAAAAAGCGCGTGCCCCGGCCGGGCGCGCTGTCCACCTCGATGCGGCCGCCCAGGGTGCGGGTCACCAGGTTGAACACGATGTTGAGGCCCAGGCCCGTGCTGCCGGCCCCACGCCGGGTGGTGAAGAAGGGATCGAAGATGCGGGGCAGGGCGTCGGCCGGGATGCCCTTGCCGTCATCGGCGAACAGGATCTCAACATGCTCCACCGGCGCCCGGCCGGCGGCGGGCGCCGGCGACGGTAGGGGGGAGACGGTGATGCTCAGGCGCCCCGCCTGCCCCGGGGCGTAGGCATGCAGCGTGGCGTTGACGATCAGGTTGGTCAGAACCTGGCTGAGCGCGCCGGGATAGGTGTCCAGCACCAGACCGGCCGGGCAGTCTATGGTCAGCACATGGCCTGGCCGCTTCCACTGCGGACCCAGGCTGATGGCGATTTCCTCCAGGTAAGGCTTCAGCGACAGCACCCGGCGTTCGTCGCTGGTCTGGTCGACGGCGATGTTCTTGAAGCTCTGCACCAGGCGCGAGGCGCGCCCCGCGTTGACGGTCATCAGGTTGGCCGTCTCTTCCACCAGATCCAGGAAATCCATCAGCGCCGTCCGGCGCGGCGGACCATTGGCAAGATCGTCGCGGAATTCCCGCAGGCGGTCGGCCAGGAAGGTGGCGGCGGTATAGCTGATGCCCACCGGCGTGTTCAGCTCGTGCGCCACCCCGGCCACCAGTTCGCCCAGCGAGGCCAGCTTTTCCGCCTGCACCAGGCTTTCCTGGGTATCGCGCAATTCCTGCAACGCCCGCGCGGTCTCGGCATGGGCCCGCGCTGTTTCCTCCTCATGGCGGTAGCGTTCGGTGACGTCGTTGTAGATCGACACCCAGCCCAGTCCCGGCATGCGGTTGCGGCGGAACTCGACGATGCGCCCATCCTCGCCGCCGATGTGGATGGTGCCGCTGCCCTCCGCCCGCTCCCCATCCGGCCGGCCCTCGGCCCGATAGCGCAGCAGCTGCCACTGCACCAGCAACTCCCGCTCCTCGTCGCTGGGGGTCAGCTGCTGCGGGCGGGCGGCCTGCAGGGCCAGCAGCCGGCCCAGCCACGGCACGGCGGCGACCGCCTGGGCATCGAACTGCGCGGGGTCCAGCCGGATGGCATCGTAATCACCCCGGCGGGACTGCCAGCGGGCAAGGTCCGGCATGTTGGGATAGGCGCGAATGATCTCATCCGTGGCGCCGCCGATGGCCGGCCAGTTGCGACTCCACACCACGAAATTGAAGCGCTCATCCATTACCATGAAGCCGCCCGGCACCGCCTCCATGGCGGCGCTGAGGATGGCGGACTTGCGCCGCAACTCCTCCTCCACCGCGCGGCGGTCGGTGATGTCGCTGTAGCTCAGCACGATGCCGCCGCCGGGGATGCGTTCCTCCACCGCCCGGTACCAGCGATCACCGATCAGCCCCTCGCGGGCGATGCCGCGCTGGGAAAGGCGGCGGGCGATGTAGGCTTCCGGGTCCGCTTCCGCCTGGGGCACCTGGCCGGCGGCAATGGAATGGCGCAGCAGATCCTCGAACCGCCACCCCAGGATGACGCCCGGCGCCGGCGAGCGGGGGAACATTTCATGATAGCGGTCGTTGGCGAACACCACGCGGTCGTCGGGCCCGAAGACGACGATGGCTTGGGAAAAGCGCTGCAGCACGGCGTAGAGCTGGGCCGCCATGGCCGGCGACGGTTCGGGTGCCGCCGGGCCCTGGGCCCGCGGGGCCTTGGACGGGTCAGTGTCGCCGTGCGCTGTCATGCCGTCCCTGATGCCTCCCGCTGTTTCCCGGGTATGGGGTCAGACTATCCGTTGAGAATAAGCAATTGCAATAAGACTTACTCTTTTTACGTGCATCGGCCGAAAGGCGCGGCACGGGCTTGCATAGGGTAGCCTGCACCAGACGCGACGCGGGGGCCAGGGCGACGCACATTGAACCTTGTTGCGCCCGCCCCACGCATGTTCTACCTCTCGCGCTGTCGTCCGGCGGCTATCCGGATGACGTAGGTTTCGCCGACGTTCGCGGGTGCTATACCCCTGGGCGATATCAGGCTATACGTGCCCCCGTGCCGCCCCGCTGGAGGCTGCCCCGACCCGGGCGCCTGGGGAACCGGGTTTTCAAGGAGAGTGCGAGCAATGCCGTATGTCGTGACCGAGCAGTGCATCAAGTGCAAGTACACCGACTGCGTGGAAGTCTGCCCTGTGGACTGCTTCTACGAGGGCGACAACATGCTGGTCATCCACCCCGACGAATGCATCGACTGCGGCGTCTGCGAGCCGGAATGCCCGGCCGAGGCCATCCTGCCGGACACAGACGGTCGCGCCGAGGAGTGGCTGGAGATGAACCGCCAGTACGCCGCCGCCTGGCCGAACCTGAACCGCAAGAAGGCGGCGCCCGCCGACGCCGACGCTTTCAAGGGCGTGCCGGACAAGTTCAAGACCTATTTCAGCGACAAGCCGGGCAGCGGCAACTGAGATTGGCATGAGGCGCCGCCGTCCCCGGGGCGCGCGGCGCTTTTTCTTACTCTTTCGGCCGGCCTGCCTAAATCTTCGGCGGCCCTTGCCCAAGACATGCGCGATTCGCATGTCCGACATCCTGGCCCATGCCAGGAACTTAAGTCGAACACGGTCTTGTCGATCTGTCATCGCACCGTCATATCGAGTATAGTCCTGGACGCGAGGATCGGCACGCCGTTCGCGAATGCTTAAGTGCGTGCCACGTTCCCCCAGCGCCTTCGTGCTGTTCGTCCCTTGTCGCGGCCCCATGCCGGGCCGACAGCGACCTTTGCATGCCGTCCCGGCGCCCAGGCCCGTCTTCCCCAAGGCGGGACTTTAAAAGCCGAATTGTGAGAGCCGATCCAAATGACCGATAAGCTCGATTTCGTCACTGGTGATTACGTCGTTTACCCGGCCCACGGGGTGGGACGCATCGTGGCCATCGAAAAGCACGCCATCGCCGATATGGAGGTGGTGCTGTACGCCATCACCTTCGAGAAGGAGCGGATGACGCTGAAGGTGCCGGTGATGAAGGCCAAGAACGCCGGCCTGCGTCGCCTGTCCAGCAAGGATCGGATCAAGGACGCGATGGAGACCCTGCAGGGCCCGTCCAAGATCAAGCGCATCATGTGGAGCCGCCGCGCCCAGGAGTATGAGGCCAAGATCAACTCCGGCGACCCCGTGTCCATCGCCGAGGTGGTGCGCGACCTGCACCGCGGCACCGACCAGTCCGACCAGTCCTACAGCGAGCGGCAGATCTACCACGCCGCGCTGGAGCGTCTGGCCCGTGAGCTGGCCGCCGTCGAGAAGATCGATGAGCGCAAGGCGACCGAGCGGCTGGAGGCCGTGCTGGCCAAGGCGGCCTAAGGGGGCGGCCTAAGCCATTCGCCGCGAGATCCACCGGTATCCGCCCATTGGGGGTACGGTTCGCTGGCATCACTATACTTAGTGGGAAAAGGGGTGATCGGGCTCGATCGCCCCTTTTTTCATGGGGCGGCGGCGCATACACTGGTCGGCAACTTCCTCTGCCGGTCTGACCCAACGCATGAACGAACAAGAGCGCTTTGTCGTGCTGGGCCGTCCACGGCGCATCTGGGCCGTGGGGGCGATCCATGGCGACGTCGACCGGCTGGCCGCCCTGCACGACGATATCGGCGCGCGTTTCCAGCCGGGCGACCGGCTGATCTACCTGGGCAACCTGATCGGCCGCGGCCCCCGCGTGCGGGACACGATGGACGAACTGTTGTCCTTCCGCCGCGCCGTCCTGTCTGTGCGCGGCGTCATCGTCAGCGACCTGGTCTATCTGCGCGGCGGGCAGGAGGAGATGTGGCAGAAGCTGCTGCAACTGCAGTTCGCCCCCAATCCCGCCGAAGTGCTGCAGTGGATGATGACCCAGGGCGTGGACGCCACGCTGGCGGCCTATGGCGGCAGCGCCTACCAGGGGGTGGCCGCCGCCCGCGACGGCGCCGTCTCGCTGGCGCGCTGGACCGGACAGCTGCGCGCCGCCCAGCGCATCGCCCCCGGCCACGACACCCTGTTCGCCGCATTGCGCCGCGCCGCCTATACCGAGCGGCGGCAGGAGCGGCTGCCCGAACTGCTGTTCGTCAACGCCGGCATCGACACCTCGCGGCCCCTGGCCGCCCAGGGGGACAGCTTCTGGTGGGGCGGCGGCGCCTGGTCCCGCATCGAGGGCCCCTACGCCGGCTTCGGCCGGGTGGTGCGCGGCTATGATCCCGGCCATGGCGGACTGGCGGCCACGCCCGCCACCGTGACCCTGGACGGCGGCTGCGGCTTCAGCGGCACCCTGGCCTGCGGCTGCTTCGGCCCCGATGGCGACCTGCTGGAAGTGGTCGAGGTCTGACCGTTCCACAGGTTGACGGCCGCCGCCCGCCTCCTCATGTAAGGGGCGACCCGAACAGGAGCCTTCCCCTTGTCCCGCATCGATGAAACCCGCCCTTTCCTGCCGGTGCAGATCGCCGTGATGACGGTGTCCGACACCCGCGACCCGGCGACCGACAAGTCCGGCGACACCCTGGTGGAGCGGCTGACCGGCGCCGGCCACGTGCTGGTCGGCCGCGCCATCGTGAAGGACGACCAGGCGGCCATCACGGACCAGCTGCGGGCCTGGATATCGGACCCGATGGTGGATGTGGTCATCTCCACCGGCGGCACCGGCCTGACCGGCCGCGACGTGACGCCGGAGGCGTTCGAGAGCGTCTATGAGAAGCGAATCGACGGCTTCGGTGAGATGTTCCGCACCCTGTCCTACGCCAAGATCGGCACCTCGTCCCTGCAAAGCCGGGCCACTGGCGGGGTCGCCGGCGGCACCTACCTGTTCGCCTTGCCGGGCAGCCCCAGCGCCTGCCGCGACGGCTGGGACCTGATCCTGCAGTACCAGCTGGACAACCGCTTCCGCCCCTGCAACCTGGTGGAGATCATGCCCCGCCTGCAGGAGCACCTTTCCTAAAGGCGGGGCCCCGGGGCCGCGTCGCCGTGCGATTTCGGTTAAGGGCGGCCCCCGCAGTTGAAGCGACGGGTGAAAACCTGTATCGATTCAAGGCCCGGCCGGACGCGCCTTTTCCACGCCGTCCAGCCCGTGGCCAGACGCGTCCCGGGGATCCTTTCCCAGGGGATATCGCCTACGGGCGACGGGGACGTGGGCGGCCAGGGATGCCGGCACCAAGAATGCGGGACCAGGAGAACGACCCCATGACGCGAACCTATATCTCGATGGCCAAGACCGGCGGCCAAGGCAAGACGCTGGTGGCCCAGATGCTGGTCCTGCAGCACGAGCAGAAGGGCGCGCCCGTGAAGCTGGCCGCCGCCGACAGCGACACGCTGAACCAGCGGTCCAAGTTCGGTCGCCTGTTCGCCGGCGTGAAGGAGCTGGGCATCGGCGAGCAGCTGACCAATATCAAGACCTCGACCGACCCCAACCTGGCCATCAAGTATTGGGACGAATTCGGCCGCACCCTGCTGGAGGGCGGCTATGTGGTGGATGTGGGCGCCAACGTGGCCGCCGACCTGTTCGCCTGGGCCGAGGCGCGCAACGCCGGCGCCCTGCTGCGCCGCCGCAACAGCAACCCCATCGACCTGATCGTCACCACCAAGGCCGAGGCCCAGGCCATTGAGGACGCCCGCGCCTTGATCCAGTACTCGTTCGACAAGAACGAGTGGCTGCCCTTCGGCCGCCGCTTCGTGGTGCTGAACGAGGTCGCCAGCGGCTTCGCCCCGTACGAAAACGACCAGTCCTTCCGCCGCCTGAAGAGCTTCCAGAGCCAGGGCGTCGGCCTCATCACCATCAAGCGCTGCGAAAGCGACATCTGGAAGCTGCTGGAGAAGGAATTCATCTCCGTCCGCGACGCGCTGAAGATGACCGACGCCGACCTGGAGAAGCGCTACGGCATCGACGTGTGGACGGGCCACAGCGGCTTGACCGACCTGCGCGCCTGGGCGCAGGAGACGCTGACCGCGTTCGAGAAGGCCGGCCTGTTCCCGGCCACCGACCGCGCGGACGCCGAGGCGGCCTCGGCCGAGTAAGCGCCCTTCCCCTTCCTGGATCGGGCCCGGCCCCGCCCCGTAAGCGGGCGGGCCGGGCCTTTTCCATTTCAAGGATACCTCGCCCTTGGTCCGCTTCGAGAACGTCGGCCTGCGCTATGGCACCGGGCCTGAGGTGCTGCGCGACATCAGCTTCGAACTGGCGCCCGGGTCTTTCCATTTTCTGACCGGCCCCACCGGCGCCGGCAAGTCCAGCCTGCTTAAGCTGCTGTACCTGGCGGAGCGGCCGTCGCGCGGCCTGATCACCCTGCTGGGCCATCCCCTCTCCAAGACCCCGCGCAAGGCCCTGCCGGCCATCCGCCGCCAGATCGGCGTGGTGTTCCAGGACTTCCGCCTGATGAACCATCTGACGGTGTTCGACAACGTGGCCCTGCCCCTGCGCCTGGCCGGCCAGGACGAGGGCCACGTGCAGGAAAGCGTGACGGAGCTGCTGTCCTGGGTGGGGCTGAAGGCCAAGTTGGACGAGCGGCCCCTGCGCCTGTCGGGCGGGCAGAAGCAGCTGGTGGCCATCGCCCGCGCCGTCGTCACCCGGCCCAAGCTGATCATCGCCGACGAGCCCACAGGCAACATCGATCGCGAGATGAGCCTGCGCATCATGCGGCTGTTTATCGAACTGAACAAACTGGGCACCACCTGCCTGGTGGCCACGCACGACATGGTGCTGGTCGACCGCCTGCAGAAGCCGGTAATGGAGCTGTATGAGGGCAAACTGGCCGACTCCGGCTGGTGGATGGAGGGGGCCGCCAGCACCGCCGTGGGGCCGGCCCAAACCCTGACGCCGGACGACCTTGCGCCGGACTTTTGACCCAGCACAAATCGCCCATACCGCCGCCGGCGTTAAGCTCCCCTTCAGGGTTGCCCCATACCCTGATGCCAGAGGACCAGCGCCCCAAACGCGGAGTCGGCTTTAAGGCCGATTTCTGCTATCCAGACGATATAGACATCATCCCCGCCCGGCCCACCGCCGCCGGCCCCTGATGGAGTGCACACGCCTGTGACCAGCCCCGCCCGCGACACTGCCGGCCCCCGGGTCACCCCCCGGGTCGAAACCCCGGCCGACCATTACCTGGACGATATCCAGGCCACCGGCGCCGTGCCCTTCATCCTGGTGCACCTGGCCTGCCTGGGCGCCATCTGGACCGGGGTTTACTGGCAGGACGTGGCCCTGGCCGTCGGCCTCTACGGCCTGCGCATGTTCGGCATTACCGGCGGCTACCATCGCTATTTCTCGCACCGGGCCTATAAGACCAGCCGCTGGTTTCAGTTCATCCTGGCCTTCATCGCCCAGACCTCGGCCCAGCGCGGCATCCTGTGGTGGGCGGCGAAGCACCGCCATCATCACCGCTATTCCGACACCCCGGCGGACGTGCATTCCCCGGCGCAGCGCGGCTTCTGGTATGCGCACATGGGCTGGATCTTCACCGCCCGTCACGACCAGACCGACCTGGCCGCCGTGCCGGACCTGGCCAAGTTCCCCGAGCTGCGCTTCCTGGACCGGTTCCATTACCTGCCCGCCTTCATCCTGGCCGTCGCCGTGTGGTTCGCCGCCGGCTGGTCGGGCCTGGTGGTGGGCTTCTTCTGGAGCACCATCGCCACCTACCACGGCACCTTCTGCATCAACTCCCTGGCCCATGTGTACGGCCGCCGCCGCTATCTGACCGGCGACGACAGCCGCAATAACTGGTGGTTCGCCCTGCTGACCATGGGCGAGGGCTGGCACAACAACCACCATGCCTACCAGAGCGCCGCCTGCCAGGGTTTCCGCTGGTGGGAGATCGACACCACTTACTACATCCTGAAGGCGCTTTCCTGGGTGGGCATCACCTGGGACCTGCACCGCCCGCCGGCCGCGGTGGTGCGGGGCGAGCAGCGTCTGGGCAAGGCCATCATCGATAGGGCCGCCGGCCAGCTGGCGGCCACCTTCCATGTGGAACAGATCGCCGCCCGCCTGCAGGCCACCCTGGCCGACACCCCCTCGCTGGCCGACGTGAAGGCCGAGCTGCAGCACAAGCTGCAGAACGCGCGGGCCCAGGCGGAGGCCATGCTGGCCTCCCTGCACATGCCCGAGCTTCATATGCCGGCCATGCCCAGCCTGCCGGAGCTGCACATGCCGAGCATGCCCACCCTGCCCACGCGGGAAGAGCTGAAGGAACGGGCCGCCGCCATGTTCGTGCGCACGTCGTCCATGGACGACATCGTCGACCGGGCCCGCCAGCTGCTGATCGAGGCCGTCTGCGCCCGCCTGGCCACTGCCGCCGCCTGAGCCGCCAACGCTTTGCGACGAGGCCGCCCTGGGGTTCCTGGGGCGGCCTTTTTGCTGGCCGCCAGGAGGCCTGGCAGCTCAAATGTTCATGTTGTGTTCTTATTTTGCCGGGCGTAGGCTGCCCTCCGGGTAACGGAGGGAACCATGGTCGACATCCTGGATGACCGCCCGCTGAAGGGCCGGGGCACCATCTCCAACCGCGTGGGCCGGTTCGAGGCCCACGCCCGCATGCGCACGGACGACGGCTGGGCCCGGGCGGGCCACGACGGCTGGGACGAGGAGGCGGACCTTGAGGTGGCCGCCGCCACGCAGGTGCGGCTGGACACCTCGCGCAGCGTCATCAGCTACAACGACAGCCCGGACGTGAATTTCGACCGTTCCATCAACCCCTACCGGGGGTGTGAGCACGGTTGCGTCTATTGCTTCGCCCGGCCCAGCCACGCCTATCTGGGCCATTCGCCGGGCCTGGATTTCGAAACCATCCTGTACGCCAAGCGCGACGCCCCGGCGCTGCTGGCCAAGGAGTTGCGGGCCAAGGGCTACACGCCCCAGCCCCTCGCCCTGGGCGCCAACACCGACGCCTATCAGCCCATCGAACGGACGGAGCGCATCACCCGCGGCGTGCTGGAGGTGCTGCGTGACTTCCGCCACCCGGTGGGCATCATCACCAAGTCGCCCCTGGTGCTGCGTGATCTGGACATCCTGGCGCCCATGGCGGCCGACGGCCTGGCGCGCGTCTCCATCTCCATCACCACCCTGGACCGCGACCTGGCCCGCAAGCTGGAACCGCGCGCCGGCACGCCACAGCGCCGCCTGGACGCGGTGCGCCAGCTGTCGGAGGCGGGCGTGCCCGTCAGCGTCCTGGCCTCGCCCATGATTCCGGCGCTGAACGATGCGGAGTTGGAGGGCATCCTGGCCGCCGCCAAGCAGTCGGGGGCCACCCAGGGCCACTACATCCTGCTGCGCCTGCCCCGGGAACTGGGCGACCTGATGGAGGAATGGCTGCGCCTGCACGTGCCCGACCGGGCCGACCATGTGCTGAGCCTGATCCGCCAGTGCCGCGACGGCGGCCGCAACCATGCCGAATTCGGCACCCGCATGCGCGGTAGCGGCGTCTACGCCCAATTGCTGAACGCCCGCTACAAGCTGGCGGTCAAGCGCCTGGGCCTGGATCAGCGGCGCTCGAGCATGCGCTGCGACCTGTTCCAGCCGCCACCCCAGGCGGGCGACCAGCTGGCGCTGTTTTGATGAGAGCGCACATGACAAAGGCCGGCCCCGCCAGGGACCGGCCTTCGCATTTACAGGGCCCGGCGCGGGTGCCGGGCTTAGGAGGATCAGAACGGGCTGACGCCGGCCTGGATCAGGTACAGGCGGGCGATGTCGGCGGTGCCGTCGGTGCCCTTGATGCTCTTCATGGCGTCCAGCGCCTTGGGCTTCTGGCCGGCGGCCAGGTAGGCCTGGACCAGGCGCAACTTGGCCTCTTCCGGATACTTCAGCTGGTCCTTCTTGATGCCAGCCTGGATGACCTCGATGGCCTTGGCGGCGTTGCCCAAGGCCAGGTACTGCGTGCCGACCTTGACCAACTGCTTGCCGTCGGGCTGCGCGCCGGCTTCCTTCTCGTCATCCGGCAGCTTGCGCTGATCGTCCTCGACCTGCTTGCCGGCCATGTCGGCCAGGCGCTTCTCGCGGTCGCCCTGGGCCTTGCCCAGAATGCCGGCCTTGAAGCCCTTGTCCATGACGGCCTTGGCCTCGGTACCCAGGCCGTCGCTCATGGCCAGCTGGGCGAATTCCAGGTACGGGCCCGGTTCCTTCACCAGGCCGGCGCCGATCTGCAGGCGCAGCACGTCGATCTGCAGGCGGTTGGAGTTGAAGCCGGGTAGCTTCTGCACGCCGCGGATCACGCTTTCCCAGCTTTCCTGATCCGGGTAGTTCACCAGGATCCGCTCCATCGCGTCGAGGAAAGCGGCCTTATGGTCCATGTTGTATTCGGCGCTGGCGACGGTCTGCAGCAGCGTCTTGGACGGCTTGCCGCCCTGGGCCTGGATCATGGCGCGCGCAGCCTTGGAGGCGTTGGCGTAGTCCTTCTGGTCCAGGTAAATCTGGATGGCCAGTTCCTTCAAGCGGTTATCGGTACCGCCGTCCTTGTAGTAGCGGTCAGAGGCGGCAGAGAACTTGGCGTAGTTCTTCACGCTGAAGTAAGCCTCGGCGATCAGCTTGTCACGATTGATCTTGTCCGCGTCCGGCACCTGGCCAGTGGCCAGCGTCGCTTCCAGGGACTTGGCGAAGTTCGCCATGTCACCAGCGCCGCTGTAGGCGGCGGCGCGCAGGGTCTCGATCGTGTAGGTCTCGTACGCGGACTTCTTGCTGGCCTTGTCGGCCTCGTCGAGCTTATCCAGCGCTTCCTTGTACTTCCGCGCCTTCAGCGCCTCTTGGGCGGCCTGCAGCGGCTTGCCGACTTCCGGGCTGAACTTCTTGGCGGCGTCGGCGGCGTGGGCCGGCGTGGGGGCGCTGATGACAACGGCGCCGCCCATGGTGAGCGCCGAGGCGAGCAGTGCGGCACGAAGGAAGTGCGTGGCGATCATTCCGAGGACTCTACCTGCTTTGTTGAAGGGCTGGACCGACGAGCGGCCCCTCATATCGGGAAATCTAAATCGGCAATTGGGGTGAAATAGGGACAAGCATCCCGAAAAGGGCCCGTGCCCCCAAAAGATCACGAGCCCCCAAACGGTCGCGGCGGCCCCGCATCCCAAGACCAGCTCGGGTAACGAGGCCGCCGCGTACACGGACTTAGTCTATAAACTGTTCCGCACCCACCAGACCCAGCTTGGTCACACCCAGGCGCTGGGCCGAGGCCATGACCATCGCCACGGTGTTATATTTGGCCAGCTTGTTCGGCCAAAGATGAACCTCGGGCTGCGGGTTCTGGAGCGCGGCGTTCTTCAGACGCAACTCCAGTTCATGGCGATCAACGGTGGTTCCGTTCCACTGAATCGTGTTGTCGAAATCCACCATGATGTTGACCACCTCAGGCGGTGTCGTATTGGCCTGCGGCGGGGTCGCCGACGGCATGTCCAACTTCACCGCATGGGTTTGGATCGGAATGGTGATGATCAGCATGATGATCAGGACCAACATCACGTCGATGAGCGGCGTGGTGTTGATGTCCATCATGGCTTCGTCTTCACCACCTCCGCCAACGTTCATACCCATGGCTATAACTCCTTACCGGCGGACCGTCAGTTCGCGGCGGCGACGCCCGCCGGCGGCTCGGTGATGAAACCGATCTTCACGATGCCGGCCCGCTGGGCCGCGACCACCACCCGGCCCACATATTCGTAGCGCGCATTCTTGTCGCCACGGATATGGACTTCCGGTTGAGGCTGTTCCACAGAGCGCGTCTTGAGCTTCTCAAGCAACGCGCTGTAGTCCGGCATCTTGGACTCGTTCCAGAAGATGTCGCCGTCCCGGTTTACCGCGATGACGATGTTTTCCGGCTTCGTCTTGGTAGGCTGATTACGTTCCTTCGGCAGGTCCACGTTCACCGTGTGGGTGACGACGGGGACCGTAATCAGGAAGATGATCAGCAGCACCAGCATGATGTCGACGAGGGGGGTCGTATTGATCGCCGATACGACCTCGCCATCATCATCACCATCGCCGGCAGGACCGACGTTCATCCCCATGTTTACGCGCTCCGAGCGGACTTGCCGGCGCCGAGACGGCCACCGCTCACCAGCAGGGCATGCAGGTCGGCGGAGAAGTTGCGGACGCGGTCCATGGCGGTCTTGTTGCGGCTCAGCAGCCAGTTGTACCCCAGCACGGCGGGAACGGCGACCATCAGACCGATGGCGGTCATGATCAGCGCTTCACCGACGGGGCCGGCGACCTTGTCGATCGAGGCCTGACCGGCGATACCGATGGCGGTCAGGGCGTGATAGATGCCCCACACCGTACCGAACAGACCGACGAACGGACCGGTCGAACCGACGGTGGCGAGGAAGGCCAGGCCGCCCTTCATGCGGTTGCTGATGCTATCGACCGAGCGCTGCAGCTGCATGGTCACCCAGGTGTGAAGGTCGATCTGGTCGACCAGCGTGCCCTCGTGGTGCTCGGTGGCGCGCAGGCCGTCTTCGACCAGCATGCGGAACACGCTGTTCTTGTTCAGCTTGGCGGCGCCATCGGCCAGGGACGGGGCGGTCCAGAAGGACTTGTCGGCCTGGCTGGCGGAGCGCAGCAGCAGGGTCTGCTCGATCAGCTTGGTGATGATGATGTACCAGGTGCCGGTCATCATGATGGCCATGATGATCAGGACGCCACGGGCCACGAAGTCACCGCCCTTCCACAGGGCGCTCAGGCCGTAGGGGTTCTCGACCGTCTCGGTGGCGGCAGCCGGAGCGGCGACGTCGCTGGCGCTGGCGTCCGCGGCGGGCGCGGCGGCCGGAGCGGCCTGGTCAGCAGCCGGAGCCGGAGCGGCGGCGGCCGGGGCCGAGCTGTCGGTGGACGGGGTCGTGGTCTGGGCGACCGCGACCGAGGTGAAGGTACCGACGACCAGGGCCACCATGGCGAAACGCACCATGGAACCGGCGGTCAGCTTGAAACGCTCCCTAATGCTCATGACAATTCCAACACATTTGGGTTGAGGGGATGAGGAACCCTTGCGCATCCGCGTCTAAGAGGCCCCGGTTTTCTTGAACTGTTAACGCGCGTCCTTGAGCTGGAAGCGGTAGGCGATCTTGGTCGAGGACCACGTCCCCACGGACTTGCCTTCCTGCTGCTCAGCCGTGCACTTCCACACGCCACGCTGGGCCTGCTTGATCACCGCCTCATCCAGACGGTCATGCGTGCTGGACTCGACGACCTTGGCGTCGGTGACCTTGCCGCTGGAGTCGCAGTACACGACGAACACGACACGGCCTTCCTCACCCAGGCGCGAGGACGCGGACGGGTATTCCGGCTGATAGCGGCTGAAGCTGTTCGGGTCGATCTTGACCGGAACGGAGGCGGGGGCCGGCGGGGCAGCGGGCGCGACCGGGGCGGTCGGCGGCACGACCACCGGCGGCCTGTTCGTGGTCGTCGGCGTCGGGCTGGGCGGCGGCGGGGTCTCGATATTGACCTCGACGGGCGGCACGAACGGCGGCGGCTGCACGGTCTGCGGCGGCGGCGGCGGCGGCGGCGGCGGCGGCGGCGGGTCCTTCTTGACATCTTCAATGATCTGGGTCTCGACAGGACCCTTGACCACCTCGACGACCTTGTTCGCAAGGCCCGTGAAGAGGGCGTAGACGATACCGGCCTGGATCAGGACCGTGGCGGCCAGCCCGATCAACCGGCTGTTTGACGATTGTTTTGTGGTGTAAGGCATTTTCCTGCGGTCACATCACGAAGGAAGACACCGCATCGGAAAACGCCATGGCGCATCCGAGCGGAAGCGATTTACGGGCGGCAGAACGGGGGGAATCCGTGATGCCGGGAACCAGAGGTCCGCCTGGACATCGAAACGCAATCCTGGGGTCGACCAACACCGACCTTCCCACATCTGCCTCCAATTCATTTGCGAAGCAGTATCCGGCACCCGTGGCGCACATCCGGTTATTTCATAACCTAACGAACACCAGCCCCAAGCACCACGGCCCGCTTTTCACGGACCCGAACACCGCTTGCGATCGTTGTCGACCTTCACAGTCGAGCCTTGTTGGGTTTTCGTATGCCCGATTTCTAAGACGCACGCAAGCGGCAGGTATGCAGGAAATGACTCTCTCGGTCACTGCCTGTCTTAAACCAGCCAGCCTTCGTAATTTCATGCAACTTTCGCGGGGCACGATCGCCATTTTGCTGCATTGCAGCAGGGGCTTGGGGACTCTCCTCCGTTAACCTGTGGGACTGTTTCTTTTCAGTCTTCTAAGGCACATTGTGAAAGCGGGCCGGGAACACCATGGGTTTCGCGGACGCGGCGATCCGCCCCATCTTGAAAAATTCTGAAAAAAATCTACACGGCATAGCTGTGCCGTCCCGATTCCGGATCGAAGTAAGCATCGAACAGAACCGCGACGCTGCGGACCAGGGGTCGAGCCTCCTCCCTTACCTCGACCCTAGTTTTATCACAGATTATAATATCATCGTCGGCGAGCGCGGCCAAGGCGCGGTGGGTCGCAGGGGTCAGGATCTCTTCCAAAGAACCACCGTGGCGGCGGCACGTATCGCTTAAGTCCACCGAAAAACGGCACATCAACTGTTCGATGATGTCCGCGCGCAGCCGATCATCATCGCTGAGCGCCAAGCCCTTGGCCACCGCCCACCCCGCACCGCCTCCCTCCGCGTGGGCTTCCCACGCCTTAAGGTAAGCGGGCACCTCCACCTTGTTCTGGATATAGCCCCCGCGCGTGCGCCCGATGGCGGAAGCGCCGAAGCCCAGCAGCGCCGTGGCCGTGTCGACGGTATAGCCCTGGAAATTGCGTTTCAGCCGGCCGGCGGCGTAGGCCGTGGCCATCACGTCGTCCTTGCGGGCGTAGTGGTCCAGGCCGATGGCGACGTAGCCCGCCGCCTCCAGGGTCTCGGCCATGGCGGCGGCCTGCTCGGTCCGTTGGGTGGCCCCCGGCAGGGCGGCCGTCTCGATGCGGCCCTGGTGGGCCTTCAGCGACGGCATGTGGGCATAGCCGAAGACGCTCAGCCGGTCCGGCGCCAGGTCCAGGGCTTGGGTCACGGATTGGACACAGCTGTCCACCGTCTGGTGGGGCAGGCCGTAGATCAGGTCCAGGTTGATGCCGCCGATGCCGGCCTGGCGCAGGCGGGCCACCGCCTCCGCCGTGGCGGCGTAGGGCTGCACCCGGTTGATGGCCCGCTGCACCCGGTCGTCAAAGCTTTGCACGCCCAGGCTGGCCCGGGTGACGCCCGCCTGGCCCAGCGCCGCCGCCATGGCGGGGGTCAGGGTGCGGGGGTCGATCTCCACCGCGATCTCCGCCGTGGCGGCCGGCCGGCCGAAGCGCTGGGCCAACCGGTCCATGAGCGACAGGAAGGCATCGGGGGGCAGCAGGGTGGGCGTGCCGCCCCCGAAATGGATGTGGGTGACGGGGGGCAGGCCGCCGCCCCGAGACAGCGTGGAGTCGGGGACCAGCGCCCCCGCCACGGCGTCGATCTCCGCCTCCAGGGCGGCCTGGTAGCGGCGGATGGGCGCCTCATGGTTGACCACGGTGGTGTGGCAGCCGCAGTACCAGCACATGCTGCGGCAGAAGGGGAGGTGCAGGTAGAGGGACAGGGTGTCGGCCGCCGTCAGCTGCCCCAGCCAGCGGCGGTAGTCGTCGGCCGTGACCGCCGCGCTGAACTGCGGCGACGGTGGATAGCTGGTGTACCGGGGGACGCGCTGGTTGCGGTACTTGGCGACGAGATCGGGGCGCATGGGGCGGACCTGGCAGGACGGTTTGGAGCGGGACGATGTTGGGACGGACGCATGCTGCGCCCGATGCGTCGGTGGCAAAATGATCTGCCTCAACCTCTCCCTATTCCCGGAGGTCCAAAGCTTGCCCGCGAGGGGTGCGGTCGGCCATCATGGCGGCCACGCCCGTGCTTAAGCTGTGAACGATGCCCCGCCCCCGCAAGCCCACCTCCGAAATTGTCATACAGTTGGGGCCGCCCACCCTGCGGCCGGAACTGGACGCCGGCCACGCCCATGACAATCTGGTCTGCGGCGTGGACGAGGCCGGGCGCGGCCCGCTGGCCGGCCCGGTGGTCGCCGCCGCCGTCATCCTGCCCATCTGCCCTCCCGGCAGCACGGAAGCCCCGCCCTGGTGCGCTGGCATCAACGACAGCAAAAAACTGACCGCCGCCGCGCGCGAGGCCCTGTTCGACGCCATCCGGGCCAACGCCCGCGTGGGCGTAGGCATCAGCAGCGTGGAGGAGATCGACACCGTCAACATCCTGCAGGCGACCTTCCTGGCCATGCGGCGCGCGGTGGAGGCCCTGGCGGCCGATGGCGGCCCCGCCCCCCTGACCGCCCTGGTGGACGGCAACCAGCGTCCGCCGGGCCTGCCCTGCCCCCGCATCACCACCCTGGTCAGCGGCGACGCGCTGAGCCTGTCCATCGCCGCCGCGTCGATCATCGCCAAGGTCACCCGCGACCGTCTGATGGCGGATCTGGCCCTGTCGCACCCCGGTTATGGGTGGGAACGCAACGCCGGTTACGGCACGGCCGAACATCGTGACGCAATCAAGATATTGGGGGTCACGCCCGCTCACCGCCGTACATTTGCTCCAATCTCAGAACAGTTGGCCCTAAACCTTTGACTCTACTGACTCTTGCCTAAAAAATTACATTGACGGCGACTCGGGGCCGACTCATTGTCGGCAAAAATCAACCCCCGATTCGGCGAATACTCCCCATGTTGAAGACCACGGAAGCCCGTACCGACTCCAAGACCAAGTCCAAGGTGCGGGAGGCGGCCCCCGCCAACCGGATACTTGTGGGCGACTGCGTTTCCCTGATGCAGGGTCTGCCGGCCGGATCGGTCGACATGGTGTTCGCCGACCCGCCCTATAACCTGCAGCTGTCGGGCGACCTGATGCGTCCCAACCACACCCGCGTCGATGGGGTGGACGAGGAATGGGACCGTTTCGCCGACTTCGCGACCTACGACCGCTTCACCCGCGACTGGCTGGCCGCCGCCCGCCACGCCCTGAAGGACGACGGCACGCTGTGGGTCATTGGCAGCTACCACAACATCTTCCGCGTGGGCGCCATCCTGCAGGACCTGGGCTACTGGATCCTGAACGACATCATCTGGCGCAAGACCAACCCCATGCCCAACTTCCGGGGCAAGCGCTTCACCAACGCCCACGAGACCATGATCTGGGCGGCCAAGTCGCAGGACGCCAAGTACTTCTTCGCCTATGAGGCCATGAAGAACCTGAACGAGGAGCTGCAGATGCGCAGCGACTGGCTGTTCCCCCTGTGCACGGGCTCGGAGCGCCTGCGCGACGCCGACGGCAACAAGGCCCACCCCACCCAGAAGCCGGAGGCCCTGCTGTACCGCGTGCTGTCCAGTTCCACCCGCGTGGGCGACACGGTACTGGACCCGTTCTTCGGCACCGGCACCACCGGGGCCGTGGCCAAGCGCCTGCGCCGCAACTGGATCGGTATCGAGCGGGAGAAGACTTACGCCGAGGTCGCCCTGTCGCGCATCGCGGCGGTGGAGCCCGCGGCCGAGGCCGAATTGCTGGAGCCGCCGTCCAAGCGCGCCCAGCCGCGGGTACCCTTCGGCTGGCTGGTGGAGCGCGGCCTGCTGCAGCCCGGCACCACCCTGTATGACACCCGCCGCCGCCACAGCGCCCGCATCAAGGCCGACGGCACCCTGGTGGGCGCCAACCATTTGGGGGAGCACAACGGCTCCATCCACAAGGTGGGTGCCGCCATGCAAGGCCTGCCGGCCTGCAACGGCTGGACCTTCTGGCACTATGTCGAAGGCGGCCAGCTGGCCCCCATCGACATGCTGCGCCAGCGCGTCATCGCCGAAATGCACTGAGCAGCCCTTCCCGCTACCCAGCCGGGGTGGTAGAGGAGCCCTATGAATAAGCTCTTCGCCCAAGTGACCGGCGGTCCGGCCAAGGCCGTGCCCGTGCAGTCCGCCTCCCCGGCCGTCACCCATCCCCCCGCCCTAGCCCGCATCTTCGTGCGCGATCTGGTGGTGATGGCCACCGTCGGCATCTATGAGCATGAGAAGCAGAAGGCCCAGCGCCTGCGCGTGAACCTGGACATGATGGTGCTGGACCGGTTGGGGTCGCGCCGCGACGACATCGCCGACGTGGTGTCGTACGAGGACGGCGTCACCATCGTCCGCGAGCTGGCGGCCCAGGGCCATCTGAACCTGGTGGAAACCTTCGCCGAGACGGTGGCCCAGCGCCTGCTGGCCGATGGCCGGGTGCACAGCGTCACGGTGCGGGTGGAAAAGCTGGACGTCTTCCCCGACGCCGCCTCCGCCGGGATCGAGATCACGCGGCAGCGGGGGTGACCCCTTGGCGCGCGGAATAGGAAAAAGGCGGCCGTCGGTCCTTCCACCGACTGGCCGCCTTTTTTCTTGTCAACCCCTGGCGGTGCTCACTCCCCCGCCAGGGCCTTGACCTGGAAGCCGTTGCTGCGCAGCGCCTCGACCACCCGACCGGCGTGGTTGGCGGAGCGGCATTCGACCGTGATGTCGATGTCGGTGGCCTTGACGTTGGCGGTGCTGAACAGGCGCTGGTGCACGGCCTCGATGATGTTGCCGCCGGCCTCGCCGATCAGGGTGGTGATGCGTCCCAGGGCGCCCGGCCGGTCGGGGATGACCACGCGCAGGGTGACGATGCGGCCCTCGCGCACCAGCTGGCGCAGGATGACGCTGGCCAGCACGCGGCTGTCGATGTTGCCGCCGGACAGCACCAGGCCCACCTTGCGGCCAGCGAAGCGCTCCGGATGCTTCAGGGCGGCGGCCAGGCCGGCGGCGCCCGCCCCTTCCGATACCGTCTTTTCGATGTTCAGGAACAGGGCCACGGCCCGCTCCACCTCCCAATCCTCCACCAGGATGATGTCGTCGACCTTTTTCCGGACGATCTCCAGCGTGGTGGCGCCAACGTTCTTGACCGCGATGCCCTCGGCAATGGTGTCGCCGCCCACGCTGACCGGCAGGTTGTGCAAGGCCTGGTACATGGGCGGGTAGGCCGTGACCTCCACGCCGATGACCTCGATGTCAGGCTTGCGCGCCTTGGCGGCGATGGCCATGCCGGAAATCAGGCCGCCGCCGCCCACCGGCACCAGCAGCACGTCCAGGTCGGGGGCGGCGTTCAGCATCTCCAGCGCCACCGTGCCCTGGCCGGCGATGACCAGCGGATCGTCGTAAGGGTGGACGAAGACGTAGCCGTGTTCCTGTTGCAGACGTTCGGCTTCCGCCGCCGCTTCCGCCAGCACAGCGCCCTTCAGCACCACCTTGGCGCCAAAGTTCTCCGTATGCTCCACCTTGATGAAGGGGGTGCCCTCGGGCATCACGATGGTGGCGGGAATGCCCAGGCGGCCGGCGTGGTAGGCGACACCCTGGGCGTGGTTGCCGGCGGACATGGCGATGACGCCGCGCCGGCGCTCCTCCTCCGTCAGGGACAAGAGACGGTTCAGCGCGCCGCGTTCCTTGAAGCTGGCGGTGAACTGCAGGTTCTCGAACTTCACCCAGATTTCGCAGCCGGCGATGCGCGACAGGGTGCGCGAGGGAATGCAGGGCGTGTCGATCACCTGGCCCCCCAGCGCCAGGGCCGCCGCCCGCACATCCTCCAGGGTGACTTTGTCCGCCAAGGTCACCGTGTCCACGCCCGCGTTGCTGTCCATCACGTCTATCCTTGAAGAGGCGTCCTTGAGGGCGCCAACCATAGACCTCAAGCAACGGCCCGCGACAGGAGATTTGTCGCGGGTCCGTCGTCAATCCCTCAAGCGCCGGGCGCCAGCATCCGCCGGCTTGGCTTGTCCTCCCCTTCCGGTCCACTTCGTTCCCCGGAAAGGTCCGGCGGACGCGCTGGCGTCCTACAGCGGCATGAGGCTCAAGCCTCTTTTGCCGCTGCCGCTTGATCCTTACTCCGCCGCCAGCGGCGTGGATTGGCCTGGCGTGCCGGTGCGCCAATCGCGCAGCAGCGCCTCTTCCTTGGCCTTCACCTCGGCGTAGGCCTTCTCCTTGACGTGGCCGTAGCCGCGGATCTTCTGCGGCAGCTCCGCGATCTCCACCGCCAGCGCATGGTTGTCCTCGGACAGGCCGGCCAGCAGTTCCGCCACCGTGGCGCGGAAGTCCACGATCAGCTGGCGTTCCATGCGGCGCTCGGCCGTGCGGCCGAAGACGTCCAGGGCGGTGCCGCGCAGACCCTTCAGGCGGGCCAGCAGGCGGAAGGCCGTCAGCATCCAGGGACCGAAGGCGCGCTTGCGCATCTCGCCGGTGGCCGGGTCGGCGTGGGACGCGGTGGGCGGGGCCAGGTGGAAGACCAGCTTGTAATCGCCCTGGAACTGCTGGCGCACCTGGTCGAGGAAGCCGGTCTGGGTGTAGAGGCGCGCCACCTCGTACTCATCCTTGTAGGCCATCAGCTTGAACAGCGTGCGGGCCACGGCCTCGGTCAGCTGGTCCGCACCCGGCACCTTGGCCGTCTCCACCGACCGCACCTGGGCCACCAGCTGGCCGTAGGCGTCGGCGTACGCCGCGTCCTGATAATCGGTCAGGAAGGCGGCGCGGCGCGCGATGACCTCATCCAGCGTCTGCGACAGGCGACGGTGGGGCTGGTCGGCGGCGGGACCCTTGGGCGTGGAGATCTTTTCCACCGCCGCCTGGTCCAGGGCGGCGCGGCGGCCCCAGCGGAAGGCGTCGGTGTTCATCTTCACCGCCGCCCCGTTCATCTCGATGGCCTTTTCCAAGGCCTCGCCGCTGACCGGCACCAGGCCCTTCTGATAGGCGTAGCCCAGCATGAACAGGTTGGTGGCGATGCTGTCGCCCAGCAGGCCGGTGGCGATGCGGGTGGCGTCCACGGCGTTGACGGCATCGGCGCCGCAGGCCTTGGCCACGGTCGCCACCATGGACCCGCCATTCATCTGGAAGTCGGGGTTGGTGACGAAGGCGGCGGTGATGGCCTCATGGGTGTTCAGGATGGCGTGGGTGCGGCCCTTGGCCATCTTGGTCAGGGCGTCGGCGTTGGCCGCAACCACGATGTCGCAGCCCAGCACCACGTCGGCGCCGCCGGCGGCGATGCGGGTGGCGTGGATGTCCTCCGGCCGCTCGGCGATGCGCAGGTGGCTGGTGACCGCCCCGCCCTTCTGCGCCAGGCCGGCCATGTCCAGGACGGTGCACCCCCGGCTTTCCAGGTGGGCGGCCATGGCGACGATGGCGCCGATGGTGACCACGCCGGTGCCGCCCACGCCCGTCACCAGGATGTTCCACGGGCGGTCCAGGGTACGGCGCACCGGCTCCGGCAGGGTCTCGAACGCGTCGGCCTTGCCCCCAACCGGCTTGGGCTTGCGCAAAGACCCGCCCTCCACCGTCACGAAGCTGGGGCAGAAGCCCTTGAGGCAGGAGAAATCCTTGTTGCAGCTGGACTGGTCGATCTGGCGCTTGCGGCCGAACTCCGTCTCCACCGGCACCACGGACAGGCAGGAGGACTTGGCCGAGCAATCGCCGCAGCCCTCGCACACCAGCTCGTTCACCACCACCCGGCGGGCCGGGTCGGGGAAGGTGCCGCGCTTGCGGCGGCGGCGCTTCTCGGCGGCGCAGGTCTGTTCATAGATCAGGACGCTGACGCCCTTGATCTCGCGCATCTCGCGCTGCACCCGGTCCAGGTCGTCGCGGTGCTCGATGGTGGTGAAGGGCGGCAGGCCCTGGCCCTGGCCGTACTTCTCCGGATCGTCGCTGACCACGACGATGCGTTCCACCCCTTCGGCTTCCAGCTGGCGGGCGATCTGGTGCACCGACAGGCTGCCGTCCACCTTCTGGCCGCCGGTCATGGCGACGGCGTCGTTGTAGAGGATCTTGTAGGTGATGTTGACCTTGGCGGCGACGGAGGCGCGCACCGCCAGGATGCCGGAGTGGAAGTAGGTGCCATCGCCCAAATTGGCGAAGACATGCTCCTCCCCCGCGAAGGGCGCCTGGCCGATCCAGTGCACGCCCTCGCCGCCCATCTGGCTGAACACGTCGGTGTTGCGGCCCATCCACGTCACCATGTAGTGGCAGCCGATGCCGGCCAGGCCGCGACTGCCCTCGGGCAGATGGGTGGAGGTGTTGTGCGGGCAGCCGGAGCAGTAGAAGGGTGCCCGGACCACGGTGCTGGCCGAGGCGGAGGGGCGCAGCTGCGCCTCCAGGGCCCGCACCCGCTCCGCCACCCGATCGACCATCAGGCCCAGCTTGGCCATGCGGCCGGCGAGCGCCAGGGCGATGGTGGTGGGCGACAGCTCCGCCTTTTCCGACAGCAGGGGGCGGCCATCCTCATCCGTCTTGCCCAGGATGCGGGGGCGACGATCCCAGTTGTACAGCTGTTCCTTCAGCTGCGCCTCGATCAGGGCGCGCTTTTCCTCCACCACCAGCAGCTCTTCGGCGCTCTCGGCGAAGTCGCGCATGCCGTGGGGTTCCAGCGGCCAGGTCATGGCCACCTTGAAGATGGCAATGCCCAGATCGGCCGCCATCTCGGCATTGATGCCCAGCTCATCCAGGGCCTGGCGCACGTCCAGATAGGACTTGCCAACGGTGACGATGCCCAGGCGGGGCTTGGCGGCGCCCAGGATGACCTTGTCCAGGCGGTTGGACCGGGCGAAGGCGCGCGCCGCGTCCAGCTTCCACTGGATCATGCGGTCTTCCTGGATCAGCGGCGTGTCGTGCAGGCGGATGTTCAGGCGGCCCGGCGGCATCTCGAAATCGGCGGGCAGCACCACGCCGCTGGTGATGTCGGGCACGCGCACGATGGCGGAGGTGTCGATGGTGTCGGCCAGGGCGGTGAAGCCGACCCAGCAGCCGGAATAGCGCGACATCTCCCAGCCGATCAGGCCGTAGTCCAGGAACTCCTGCACGCCGGCCGGGCTCATCACCGGCATGAAGGCGTGGATGAAGGCGTGGTCCGACTGATGCGGCAGGGTGGAGGATTTGGAGGCGTGGTCATCGCCGGCGATGGCCAACACGCCGCCGTGGCGGCTGGTGCCGGCGAAGTTGGCGTGCTTCAGCGCGTCCAGCGAGCGATCGACGCCGGGGCCCTTGCCGTACCAGATGCCGAACACGCCATCGACCTTGGCGCCCTTGAACAGGTTGACCTGCTGGCTGCCCCAGACGGCGGTGGCGCCCAGTTCCTCGTTCACGCCAGGCTGGAAATGGATGTCGTGGCGGGCCAGGTGCTTGCGCGCCTGCCACAGCGCCTGGTCATAGGCGCCCAGGGGGGAGCCGCGATAGCCAGAGATGAAGCCGGCGGTGTTCAGGCCCGCCGCGCGGTCGCGGTCGCGCATCAGCATGGGCAGGCGCACCAACGCCTGGGTTCCGGTCATATAGACCCGGCCGTCCCGCAGGACGTACTTGTCATCGAGGGTAACGGCGGCCAGCGTCATAACGCATCTCCCACTCGGGTGAAACTCGAGCCCCTGCCTAGCCTTGAGGGCCATCGCCCGATGCGGTCGGGTCGCGGCCTTCCCAAGGAACGGGGCCTCGCGGCCTGGGGGTCCGCAAGGTCCGGCGCCGATGTTCCCTCGGCTTACCTTGGTATCTAAGCAAGGATGCGTCCGGCCGAAAATAGGTCATATATGCTGACATATTTCCTGTCGGAAGCACCGCAGCAATCGGGCCAACTCGTTCCCGCTGGCCGCCGTTTGGGTTCGTTCCTTACGCACCCCCTTACCGGAGCGGGGTCACCGACGACCTGGCGCATCGCCGCCACGTTTTTCCAGCCCGCGACTCGGGCACCACGCTGGCTTGACCGGTGCCCGCCCGGTAGTCTGCCGCCAGTTTCCCTTCTGAAGAGCCCGCCCCATGACGAAGCCGGTCGATCCCAGCACCCTGCCCTACCGCCCCTGTGTCGGCATCTGCCTGCTGAACGCCCAGGGTCTCGTGTTCGTCGGCCAGAGGCGCGACACCCCTGGCGCCTGGCAGATGCCCCAGGGCGGCATCGACAAGGGCGAGACGGCGGCCGAAGCCGGCCTGCGCGAGTTGATGGAGGAGATCGGCACCGACCAGGCCACGATCCTGGAGGAAACGGCCGAGTGGCTGCGCTACGACCTGCCGCCGGAGTTGGTGGGCGTGGCGTGGAAGGGCAAGTACCGCGGCCAGAAGCAAAAGTGGCTGGCCTGCCGTTATACCGGCCAGGACGGCGACATCAACCTGGACACCGAGCACCCGGAGTTCGACGCCTGGCAATGGGTGCCGCTGGAGCGGACGGTGGACCTGATCGTCCCCTTCAAGCGCGCGATCTACACCCAGGTGGTGGCCGCCTTCCGGCATCTGGTTTGAGGTTGTAAAAGCGGAAACGCCGCCCGGGTTGCCCTGGGCGGCGTCTTCCTTTTCCAGCGCAAGGAAGCGTCTTCAGGCAGCCAGGGGCGGCACGCCAGCCTTCTTCATCATACGCTTGTAGGCGTAGCGCGAGGCGACGTCATGCAGCCAGCCCTGGGGCTTCAGGCCGCTGGCCTTGAACACCATGGCGACCATGCGGTCCAGATGGTGGGGGCGGTAATAGCTGTAGGCCCGGCGCACGTAGTTGGCGAAGGCCGTCTCGCGGTGATAGGGCGCGCCCTCATCATTGTTGGCGGCGTGATAGGCGAAGGACAGCTCATCATCCTCCGTCTCGTTGATGCGCGAGAGGGAGATGCGCAGGCGGCCGAACTTGCCCAGGCGTTCCTGGGTCAGGTAATCGCCCAGGTAATCGTAGAACAGCTTGTAGTGCCGGAATTCGTCGGCCGCGATGTGGCGGCAGATCTGCTTCAGCACCGGCTCATCCGTCGCCTCGGCCAGGGCGGTGTAATAGCTGCTAGTGCCGGTCTCGACGATGCAGCGCGCCACCAGTTCACCGGCGCGGGAACCGCGCACCGACTGGCTGACGTCGATGTCGATCTTGTAGCCCTCGCGGAAGCGCTTCACCGCCGCCTGGAAGTTCCAGCTGGGGTCCACGCGCTCGGCCCAGGCGCCCAAGGCCTCGCCATGCTGCACTTCCTCAACCGCCCACTGGCGGGCCGTCCGGCAGAACTCCGCGTTGTCGGCGAAGACATTGCACAGGTAGTCGGCGTAGCTGTCGCCGTTGTACTCCACCAGAGCGGCGGCCTTGATGAGCTTCAGGATGTCGGGGTTGACCTTGGACCGGTCCAGCGTGTCCCAGGGCAGGCCGGCAACCGTCCAATGACCGTTGCGGGAGTCCGTAGCCTGAGATTCCGTGCCGTTGACGTCTGCCATGCGCGTTCCGTTCTTCGTGCCCCAGGGCCGGCGCCTTCGCTTCCGGGTGCCGGCATCCGATGACCATTATACGGGCCCGATGCTGCCGCCGTGCCCCCACTGCGACGATCGAACCCCACTCCATTCGAAAAGGTCCGCCTGGAAACAAGAAAGCCGGCGGGCTTTTCGTGATGCCCCACCGGCCGGTATGCCACAAATTCGTAACACCCGCCAAGCTCGGCAAGGCGCCAAGCTAGCACGATGCCGCCGATCGGCAAAATGCCCACCCGTCAAGGGTGGGAACTATTGTGCTAAATCAAGGGACTGGGCTTACGTCCTAGGCGGTTTACCTAAGGGCGAAGGGGGCTAGGCACGATGTCCTAGCCCCCTTCGGGCCCTTGCGATTCGCTCTCAACTACCAGAGACCAACCCTTAGTGGGCGGCCGGGCCGGTGCCGAGGGCTTCCAGCTTGGCCTGGGCGACCAGCAGCTTGGCCTCCGCGGCGCGCTTGTCGACGTCGTTGGCGACGTCGGCCACGTCCTCGGCCAGATCCTTCACCTGCTGCTCCACGGCCGCACGGTCCAGGGCCGCGACCTCGATCACCTCCTCCGCCAGCACGGTACAGCGGATCTCGGTCACCTCGGCGAAGCCGCCGGCGACGAAGATGCGGTTGCTGATGGTGGTGATGCCATCGAGGTAGATGTCGATGACGCCCGGCTTCAGCGTGGTGATCAGCGGCGCGTGGCCCGGCAGGGCACCCAGGTAGCCTTCAGTGCCCGGGACGACCACCATGTCGACCGGCTGGGAAACCAGCAGCTTTTCCGGCGACACCAGCTCGAATTCAACCTTATCGGCCATGATGGGGCTTCCGTTCAGCGTCTTACGATAAGGGACGGAAAGGGGATCACCCCTTCCGTCCCGGTACTACTCAGGCGATCAGGCGGCCTCGGCGGCCATCTTGCGGGCCTTCTCGACGGCTTCCTCGATGGTGCCGACCATGTAGAAGGCCGCTTCCGGCAGGTGATCGTACTGGCCGGCCACGATGCCCTTGAACGCGCGGATGGTGTCTTCCAGGCTGACCAGCACGCCGGGCGTGCCGGTGAACACTTCGGCCACATGGAAGGGCTGGGACAGGAAGCGCTGGATCTTACGGGCGCGGGCGACCGTCAGCTTGTCCTCTTCCGACAGTTCGTCCATGCCCAGGATGGCGATGATGTCCTGCAGCGACTTGTAGGTCTGCAGCACCTTCTGCACCGAGCGAGCCGTCTGGTAGTGCTCCTCACCCACGACGCGCGGGTCCAGCGCGCGGGAGGTGCTGTCCAGCGGGTCCACGGCCGGGAAGATAGCCTGCTCGGCGATGGCGCGGCTCAGCACCGTCGTGGCGTCCAGGTGGGCGAACGAGGTGGCGGGGGCCGGGTCGGTCAGGTCGTCGGCGGGCACGTACACGGCCTGCACCGAGGTGATCGAGCCCTTCTTGGTGGAGGTGATGCGTTCTTGCAGGGCGCCCATGTCGGTGGCCAGCGTGGGCTGGTAACCCACCGCCGACGGGATGCGGCCCAGCAGCGCCGACACCTCGGCACCCGCCTGGGTGAAGCGGAAGATGTTGTCGATGAACAGCAGCACGTCCTGGCCTTCCTCGTCGCGGAAGTATTCCGCGATGGTCAGGCCGGACAGGGCGACGCGGGCGCGGGCCCCCGGCGGCTCGTTCATCTGGCCGTACACCAGGGCGACCTTGGAGCCCGGGCCGTCGAGCTTGATGACGCCCGACTCGATCATCTCGTGGTACAGGTCGTTACCCTCGCGGGTACGCTCGCCCACGCCGGCGAAGACCGACACACCACCGTGCGCCTTGGCGACGTTGTTGATCAGTTCCATGATGGTGACGGTCTTGCCCACGCCGGCGCCGCCGAACAGGCCGATCTTGCCACCCTTCAGGTACGGGGCCAGCAGGTCGATGACCTTAATGCCCGTGACCAGGATCTGCGCGTCGGTCGCCTGCTCGGCGAACTCGGGCGCGGACCGGTGGATGGGGTAGGTCTTTTCGGAGGCGACGGCACCGCGCTCGTCGATCGGCTCGCCGATGACGTTCAGGATGCGGCCCAGGGTGGCCGGGCCCACGGGCATGTTGATGGGGCTGCCGGTGTCGCTGACGGCGACGCCACGCACCAGGCCGTCCGTGCTGTCCATGGCGATGCAGCGCACGGTGTTCTCGCCCAGATGCTGGGCGACTTCGAGCACAAGGGTCTTGCCCTCGTTCTGCGTGTGCAGGGCGTTCAGAATGGCGGGCAGTTCGGCATCGAACTGCACGTCCACCACGGCGCCCAGCACCTGCGTGATACGGCCGACGGCGTTGGTCGCCTGGTTAGTCGTAGCCATGGGGTAAGCTCCCTCGGACCCTTGCGAATGTTGTCGTGGCGCCGTCAGACCGCTTCAGCACCGGAGATGATCTCGATCAGCTCCTTGGTGATGAAGGCCTGGCGCGTGCGGTTGTAGTTAAGCGTCAGCTTCTTGATCGTATCGCCGGCGTTGCGCGTGGCGTTGTCCATGGCGGTCATCTGCGCGCCGAAGAACGAGGCCGAGCTTTCCAGCAGGGCGGTGTACACCTGGATGGAAAGGTTGCGCGGCAGCAGGTCGTTGAGGATGTCCTCCTCCGACGGCTCGAACTCGTAGATGGCCTTCGGCTCGGTGGAGGCCGGGGCCTCTTCCGTCGTGGCCGCCACGGCGAACGGGACGATCTGCTGAACGGTGACGATCTGCGTCATCGCCGACTTGAACTTGTTGAAGATGATGGAGGCGACGTCGAATTCACCGGCGTCGAACAGCTCCAGCACCTTGTCCGCGACCTGGGCCGCGTCGGCGAAGCCCAGGCGCTTGCCGCCCAGGTTCTCGTAGCTGTGGACGATCATCGAGCCGAACTCGCGACGCAGCAGGTCGCGGCCCTTGCGGCCCACGGTCAGCAGCTTCACGGTCTTGCCCTCGCCCGTCAGGCGGGCGACCTGGCGCTTGGCCTCGCGGACGATGGTGGCGTTGAAGCCGCCGCACAGGCCGCGGTCGCCGGTCAGGACGATCAGCAGATGCGTCTTGTCGGAACCGGTACCCGCCATCAGCTTCGGGCCCTGCGCGCCCGCCGGCACGTTGGCGGCGAGGGAGGAGAGCATGCGGCCCATGCGCTCGGCATAGGGACGCCCGGCTTCGGCCTGTTCCTGGGCGCGGCGCAGCTTGCTGGCCGCCACCATCTTCAGGGCCGAGGTGATCTTCTGCGTCGACTTGACGCTGTCGATCCGGATCTTGAGGTCCTTAAGGCTGGGCATGCCGTGCCTTCACTTCCTTGACAAGGTCCCTTGTGGGGAGAACTGGACTGGAGGGCGGCCCCGAAGAGCCGCCCGCCGCTACGGAGATCAGGCGAAGACCTTGGAGAAGTTCTCCAGGAAGGCCTTCAGCTTTTCCTCTGTGTCCTTGCTGATCTGCTTGTCGGTGCGGATCGCGGTCAGGATGTCCTGGCCCTTGCTGCGGATCTCGTCCAGGAAGCGCGCCTCGAAGCGGTTCACGTCCTCGACCTTCACCTTGTCCAGGAAGCCCTTCACGCCGGCGAAGATGGAAACCACCTGCTCTTCCACCGGCAGCGGGCTGTACTGCGGCTGCTTCAGCAGCTCGGTCAGGCGGGCGCCACGGTTCAGCAGGCGCTGGGTGGCGGCGTCCAGGTCCGAAGCGAACTGGGCGAAGGCGGCCATTTCGCGGTACTGGGCCAGTTCCAGCTTAATGGTGCCGGCGACCTGCTTCATCGCCTTGATCTGGGCGGCGGAGCCGACGCGGCTGACCGACAGGCCGACGTTAATGGCCGGGCGGATACCGCGGTAGAACAGGCCGGTTTCCAGGAAGATCTGGCCGTCGGTGATGGAGATGACGTTCGTCGGGATGTAGGCCGACACGTCACCCGCCTGGGTCTCGATGATGGGCAGGGCCGTCAGCGAGCCGGCGCCGTAGCCGTCGGCCATCTTGCAGGCGCGTTCCAGCAGGCGGCTGTGCAGGTAGAACACGTCGCCGGGATAGGCTTCGCGGCCCGGCGGACGGCGCAGCAGCAGGGACATCTGACGGTAGGCGACGGCCTGCTTGGACAAGTCGTCGTACACGATCAGGGCGTGCATGCCGTTGTCGCGGAAGAACTCGCCCATGGCGCAGCCGGTGTAGGGCGCCAGGTACTGCAGCGGCGCCGGCTCGGACGCGGTGGCGGCGACGACGATGGAGTATTCCATCGCGCCGGCTTCCTCCAGCGTCTTCACGATCTGGGCGACCGTGGAGCGCTTCTGGCCGATGGCCACGTAGATGCAGTAGAGCTTCTTGGACTCGTCGCCGCCGGCGTTGATGCCCTTCTGGTTGATGAAGGCATCGATGGCGACGGCGGTCTTGCCGGTCTGACGGTCGCCGATGATCAGCTCACGCTGGCCACGGCCGACGGGTACCAGGGCGTCCACGGCCTTCAGGCCGGTCTGCATGGGCTCGTGCACCGACTTGCGCGGGATGATGCCGGGGGCCTTCACCTCGACGCGCTTGCGCACGACGTCGACCAGCGGGCCCTTGCCGTCGATGGGGTTGCCCAGGCCGTCCACGACGCGGCCCAGCAGGCCACGGCCCACCGGAACCTCGACGATGGCGCCCGTGCGCTTCACCGTGTCGCCTTCCTTGATGGCGCGGTCGTCGCCGAAGATCACGGCGCCGACGTTGTCGGCTTCCAGGTTCAGGGCCAAGCCCTGAATCCCGCCCGGGAACTCGACCATCTCACCGGCCTGGACCTTGTCCAGGCCATGGATGCGGGCAACACCGTCGCCGACCGAGAGCACCTGGCCCACTTCAGCAACATCGGCCTCGGTGCCGAAATTCGCGATCTGCTGTTTCAGGATCGCGGAAATCTCTGCGGCGCGGATTTCCATCAGCCCACCCCTTTCATGGCGATTTTCAGCTTGGTCAGTTTGGTGCGCACGGAACTGTCGATCATGCGCGATCCGACCTTAACGATCATGCCGCCCAGCAGCGTCGGATCGACGCTGGCGGCGACGGAGACTTTGGAGCCCAGGGCCTTCTTGAGCGCGTCGGTCACGGCCGACAGCTGCTCCTCCGTCAGCGGACGGGCCGAGATGACGGTGGCCGTCTCTTCGCCGCGGCGCTGGGCCAGCTCGGCGAGGAAGGCGGCGATCATGCCGTCGAGGGCGAAAAGCCGGCGGTTCTGGGCGACCAGACCAATAAACTTGCGCACAAGCTCGGACGTGCCCGCCTGTGACAGCACCGCCTCCATGGCGCGGGCCTGCTCGGCACGCGACAGGACAGGGCTGCGCACAACGCGACGCAGGTCTGCGCTTTCGGCGAGAACCTGCTTGAGCGACGTCAGGTCCTGCGCGGTTTGGTCCAGCGCCTTCTGCTCGTCGGCAAGGTCGAACAGCGCCGCCGCGTAGCGGGCCGCCAGTCCGGATACGACTGTCCCTTGGGATGCCACCTGGAAACCTCGGTTAATCCGCAGACCTGAAGGATTTCAGGGCCTTAGCAATGTGGGCCCGAACCGGGTGAAAACCACCCCGGCGTCGGGCGTCGTGCACTTAACACAGGATGTCGCAGGGCGCAACTCCATCACTCCATCCAAAGCATACTATCCCACGGGTGAGCAGCCCGCTTTAAGGCGCCATTAACAGTTGGGGCCGCATAGTCCCCTCAACGCGCCAAAGCCACCCGGCGCACTGACGAAAAGTCCGGAACCTTCCGGGCGCCTCCGATCCAGGGTGGCAGAGTGCTGGTGAGTCATGACTGTCGTCCCCTTCTCCTCTGCCCGCTTTACCCCCTTCGATCTGACCGAGTGGAACAGCGTCGCCCAGCCCAAGCTGGAGCGGGGCCTGTGGGAAACGGTCAGCCGCCACACCGCGCCCGACCATGATCAGCTGATCGTGCGCTTCCCCAACCTGGACCGCCCGGTCTTCCGCTTCGAGCGTGACCGCCGCGGCACCTATCGCCTGTACTTCAACGATCGCCGCGGCTGGTACTGCATCGGCACCGGCGAGAGCGCCGAGGAATGCCTGTCCGTGTGGCGGGGCCGCGTGCCGCGCGCCACGGCCGAGGCCGGCGCGCAGGCGGGCCGTTGAACGTCCGCCGCTATACTAAAGAACGAGGGGGCCATGGGCCCCGTCGGAGCCTGAGTTGCCTGGTGAGAACCCGATTTTCGGTGGCCTGACGTTTATAAAGTCTTGGAGTCGTGTACCAGTCGAGTGGCCTAGCGTTGCCTGGAACCAGAGTTGCCTGAACACCGGCTTCAGTAGCGTTGCCTCATGTGACGACAGGGGGCAGACCAGCGCCCCCTTCAGGGCAGACGGGACACTTATCTCAGTTGTGATTAGGGGCGGAGCGGCGGCGCCAGCACACGGAAAGGCGCCGCCGTTTCCATATCCACCGGCAGCCGGGCGATCGTGTCGCCATCCCCCTGCACCGGATCGCCAACCGGCCCCTCGATCCGCACCCGCACCGCCGGCATCACCCGGTATCCCAATCCCCCCTTCGCTTCCGTCCAGCGGGCCAGCCGGCCCGTCACCAGCGCCGCGCCATAACCCAGCGCCGCCAGCCGTCCGCCCGCCTCGAACAGGCAGACGTGGAAGCCGCCTTCGTCCAGCCGGGCGTCGGGCGCGCAGACGAAGCGGCCGCCATAGAAATGGCCCTTGGCCACGATGCAGGACGCCGCCTCGTGCTCGCGGATATGGCCGGCCGCGTCCGTCGTGATCACGCGATAGCGCGGACTGGGCCAGCGCGCGATCTGCGCCAGGCTTTCCAGCACATAGGCGCCCTTGCCGATCCGGCGCTTCACCCCGGGATCCACCCCCTCCACCACATGGGCGTCCAGGCCCACGCCGGCCATCATGGTGAAGAGGCGGCCGTTGGCGCGCCCAGCATGGATGGTGCGCGGCACCGCGCCCGCCAGGGTGCGCGCCAGCTCTGCCACGCCGGACGGCAGGTCCAGTTCCGCCGCCAGCACGTTGGCCGTGCCCAGGGGGATCAGGCCCAAGGCCGGCGGCGACCGGGTCGGCGCCGCCAAGAGGCCGTTCACCACCTCGTTGATGGTGCCGTCGCCGCCGGAGGCCACGACGGCGTCGGGGACGCGCCCGTCCGTCAGCGCGCCGGAGGCGGCCAGGCCCGCCAGGCGCTCGGCGTCGCGCGGGCCGGTGGTTTCCACCACCGCCACGTCGATCCCGCCCTGGCGCAGGGCATCGACCACACGCCCCATCAGGCCCCGCCGGCGGCGGCCCGCCACAGGATTGTGAATGATCAATAGTCGGCGCGCGGGTACGGACACAGGTTCCGTGACAGCCAAGTGAAGGGCGGAAGACATATTTATGAATGCCCCGTGAATATATGGTGAAGTCCTTGAACTTGCCTTCATCAGCATTTGTCTTGCCCTACATGCTGCGGTATAGCCCTGTCAACATTACTATTGATTGTCTGCGTGGGTCATCTCGGGGGCGTAGCATGGAGACGGACATGGAGACGGAACACGAGGCCCCACGGCGGTACCGCAGCATATGGCTCTCGGATCTGCATCTGGGAACCCGCGGTTGCCAGGCCGACATGCTGCTGGATTTCCTGAAGCACACCGAGTCGGAATACCTGTACCTGGTCGGCGACATCGTCGACGGGTGGCGCCTGAAGAAGGGCTGGTACTGGCCGCAGGCCCATAACGACGTGGTGCAAAAGGTGCTGCGCCGGGTGCGCAAGGGCACCAAGGTCTTCCTGATCCCCGGCAACCATGACGAAGTCTTCCGCGACTTCATCGGCCTGCAGTTCGGCGGCGTCACCATTCTCGAGGATGCGGTCCACACCACCGCCGACGGCCGCCGCTTCCTGGTGCTGCACGGCGACCTGTTCGACGCGGTGGTGAAGTACGCCAAGTGGCTGGCCTATGTCGGGGACAGCGCCTACACGGTGCTGCTGACCCTGAACACCTGGCTGAACGCCGCCCGCCGCCGCTTCGGCTTCCAGTACTGGTCGCTCTCCGCCTACCTGAAGAATCGCACCAAGAAGGCGGTGGAGTTCATCGGCAATTATGAGCAGGCGCTGGCGGATGAGGCCAAGCGCCGGCAGGTCGACGGCATCATTTGTGGCCACATCCACCACGCCGAGATGCGTGACATGGGTGGTGTCCTCTACTGCAACGACGGGGACTGGGTGGAATCGTGTACCGCATTGGTCGAGCACGCCGACGGCACGCTGGAGATCCTTCATTGGGCGGACGAGGTGCGCAAGCGCGCGGCGGCCCGCCAGCCTGGGCAGCCGGGCGGGACGACGCAGAAGGCTGCAGCGTGAAAATCCTGATCGTCACGGACGCCTGGCATCCCCAGGTGAACGGCGTGGTCCGCACCCTGACCACGACGCGCGATGAATTGCGCCAGCTGGGCCATGAGGTCGAGGTCATCGCCCCGGACCGCTTCCGCACCGTGCCCATGCCGACATACCCGGAAATCCGGCTGGCGCTGAAACCCGGCGCCCGGCTGCGCCGCATGATCGACGAGATCGCGCCCGACGCCATCCACATCGCGACGGAAGGGCCCCTGGGCCTGGCCGCGCGGCGCTATTGCCTGCGCCGGCGCATCCCCTTCACCACCGCCTATCACACGCGCTTCCCGGAATATGTCCGCGACCGCTTCCCCATCCCGCTGCGCCTCAGCTACGCCCTGGTGCGCCGCTTTCACGCGCCGGCCTCCGCTGTCATGGTGGCGACGCCATCCATCGAGAACGACCTGGTGGACCGCGGCTTCCGCAACATCAAACGCTGGTCGCGCGGCGTCGACACCGACCTGTTCCACCCGCGCGAGAAGGACTTCCTGCCCTTCCCCCGGCCCATCTTCATGTATGTGGGTCGGGTGGCGGTGGAGAAGAACATCGAGGCCTTCCTGTCGCTGGACCTGCCGGGCACCAAGGTGGTGGTGGGCGGCGGCCCGCAGTTGGACGAGCTGAAGGCCAAGTACCCGGCCACCCAGTTCGTCGGACCCAAGCATGGGGAAGAGCTGGCCGAGCACTACGCCGCCGGCGACGTCTTCGTCTTCCCCTCGCGCACCGACACCTTCGGCCTGGTGCTGCTGGAGGCCCTGGCTTCCGGCGTGCCGGTGGCGGCGTACCCTGTGCCGGGTCCGCTGGACGTGCTGGCGGGGTCGGACGTGGCCGTGCTGGACGAGGATTTGCGCAAGGCCGCCCTGGCCGCCCTGGAGATCCCGGGCGACAAGTGCCGCCGCCACGCCCTGACCTTCTCCTGGTCCGCGTCCGCCGCGCAGTTCCTGAACAACCTGCGCCCCTTCCGCGGCCACCCGGCGCTGGACCCGGCCCCCGTGTTGGACCCGCAAGCCGACGAGACCAAGAAGGCCAGTTGATCCCGGCCGCACAATTGACCTGCATTCGTTGAAGCGGGCGCGGGGCCGGTGCTAGGGTGGCGGCGACCGCGGCGGGCCCGTCCCGCCGCCCTATCCGTTTCCCTGACACGACCGGTATGCTGGAAGCGCTTTATCGCGGGCTGACCGCCCTGGCCGGCCCCGCCGTCCGCCGCCTGCTGGACCGGCGGCTGGCCGCCGGCAAGGAAGACCCCCACCGTCTGCCCGAGCGCCTGGGCCATGCCGGCCTGCCCCGGCCCCCCGGCCGGCTGATCTGGCTGCACGCCGCCAGCGTGGGCGAATCCATGGCCGTGCTGCCGCTGATCGACCGGCTGCTGACCCTGTCGCCCCGGCCGACCGTCCTGGTCACCACCGGCACCGTCACCTCCGCTGCGCTCATGGTCAAGCGCTTGCCGCCGGGTGCCATCCACCAGTTCGTGCCCGTGGACCTGCCGGCGGCCGTGGCCCGTTTCATGGACCATTGGCGGCCCGACGCGGCGCTGTGGATCGAATCGGAATTCTGGCCCAACCTGCTGCGCGCCCTGCGCAAGGCCCAGGTGCCCGCCGCCCTGGTGAACGCGCGCCTGTCGGCCGGCAGCCACCGCAACTGGCGCCGCGCGCCGCGTACCGCCCATCGCCTGCTGTCCACCTTCCGCCTGGCGCTGGCGCAGACGGCGACGGAGGCCGGGCGCCTGCGCGATCTGGGCCTGGCCGACGTGCGCTGCGTCGGCAACCTGAAATACTCCACCAGTCCCTTGCCGGCGGAGCCCCAGGCCCTGGCCGCCCTCCAGGCCGCCGTGGCCGACCGCCCCGCCTGGGTCCTCGCCAGCACCCATCCGGGCGAGGACGACTTGGCCGTCCAGGTGCATCGGCGCCTGGCCCCCCGCATCGCCGGCCTGCTGACCCTGGTGGTGCCCCGTCACCCCGCACGGGGGCCGGAGATCGCCGCCGCCTTCCAGGCCCAAGGCCTGACTGCCAGCCGCCGCGCCACCGGCGCCCTGCCGGATGCCACCGACGCCCTGCACGTGGCCGACACGCTGGGGGAGCTGGGGCTGTTTTTCCGCCTGGCGCCGGTGGCCGCCATCGGCGGATCCTTCGTGCCGGTGGGCGGGCACAACCCCATAGAACCGGCACAGCTGGGGGCCGCCATCGTCTACGGCCCGCACATGCATAATTTCGCGGAGATAGCCGCGACCCTGGAGGCGGCCGGCGGCGCCCGCCGCGTGCCGGATGTCGACGGCCTGACAGAGGCGGTGCACGCCCTGCTGACCGACCCGGACGCGCGCGAAGCCCAGGCGGCGGCGGCCAAAGCCGTGGCCGACGACAACCGCGACGCCGTGGACCGCGTGATGGCGGCCCTGGCGCCCCTGCTGGCCGAAGGGGGCCTGCACCTGATCGGGGATGCACGGTGAAGGCCCCCGGCTTCTGGTATCGCCCGGCCGGGCCGCTGGCGGCGCTGCTGAGTCCCTTGGGCTGTCTCTATGCCCTGGGTTCCCGCCGGCGCCAGGCCAAGGCCACGCCGCAGGAGACCGGCATTCCCGTCATCTGCATCGGCAACCTCGTGGCGGGCGGCGCCGGCAAGACGCCGCTGTCGCAGGCGGTGATGCGGCACCTGCGCGCCCGGGGCGTCCAAGCCCACTACCTGTCGCGCGGTTATGGCGGCCGGCTGAAGGGCCCCCTGCGGGTCGATCCGGCCCGGCATGGTGCCGCCGACGTGGGGGATGAGCCGCTGCTGCTGTCGCGCACCGCCCCGGCCTGGATATCGGCGGACCGCCTGGCCGGCGCCCGGGCCGCGCGTCATGGCGGCGCCCAGGCCGTGGTGATGGACGACGGATTCCAGAACCCGGCCCTGGCCAAGAACCTGTCGCTGCTGGTGGTGGACGGCGGCGCGGGCTTCGGCAACGGCCACGTCATCCCGGCCGGCCCCCTGCGCGAGGCGCTGGGTGATGGCCTGGCACGGGCGGACACCGTGGTAATCGTGGGTGCCGACCGTACGGGTGCCAGGGCGAGCGTGGCCGCGCTTGCCCCCGCCCTGCCCATCCTGACCGCGCGACTGGTGCCGGACGCAGCCGTGGCCGCCGGGCTGGCCGACCGCCCGGTCCTGGCCTTCGCCGGCATCGGCCGCCCGGACAAGTTCTTCGACACCTGCCGTGAGCTGGGCCTGACAGTGGCGGAGGCGGTGCCCTTCCCCGACCATCACCCCTATGCCGAGGCTGAAGTCACCCGCCTGCTGGAGCGCGCCGCCGCCCTGGGCGCCGTGCCGCTGACGACCGAGAAGGACTGGGTGCGACTACCCGCCGCGCACCAAACCGCCATAAAAGCCCTGCCCGTGGTGCTGGCCTTCGACGATCCCGGTGCCCTGGAGCGTGTTCTGGGAACGGTGTCCTAGAGACCCGGATTTCCAGGGACGGGCGCGCACCTTGGCGCCCGCTGATCCGCGTATGAGCTTGTCTTGCACCGGTGCGCGCCATGGCTAAGCACAGCCCCCGGCGCCGCGCCTTCGACCGCCTCCTGGGCCACCGGCTGGAGGCGGTCGCCGCCTACCTGGCCTACGGCCTCCTGGGCTTGCTGCCGCTGGACACGGCCTCCGCCATGGGCGCCTGGGCGGGACGCGTCTTAGGGCCGCGTCTTCGCACCCACGCCAAGGTGCTGCGCCGCCTGCGGCAGGCCATGCCGGAACTGCCGGAAGAGCGGCGCCGGATCATCGCATGCCAATCTTGGGAGAACCTGGGCCGCACCCTGGCGGAATACCCCCACATCAAGACCATCGCCCGCGATTGGGACCGCCGGGTGGAAATGGTGGGGGCGGAGCATTTGCGGGCCCTGCGCGACGATGGCCGGCCCGGCATCTGCGTCACCGCGCATCTGGCCAACTGGGAACTGGCGGGGTTGGCCTGCCAAAAACTGGGTCTGCCCCTGACCATCGTCTACCGCGCGCCCAACAACCGCTGGGTCGACCACCTGCTGGCGCGGGCGCGGCGCCCGCTACACGCCCTGCTGGTGCCCAAGGGTCGCGACGCCGCCCGGGGCATGGTGGCCGCCCTCCGCGGCGGCGGCCATATCGGCGTGCTGCCCGACCAGAAACTGAACGAGGGCATCCCCGTGCCCTTCTTCGGCCGCGACGCCATGACCGGCACCTTCACCGCCGACCTGGCCCTGCGCTACGACGCCCCCATCGTGCCCATCCGGGTCACACGGCTGGCTGCGGACCGGGGAGGGGAGCGGCGTTTCCGCGTCGAGGCCATGGCGCCCCTGGCCCTCAAGAGCAGCGGCGACCGCGCCGCCGATACCCGCGCCGGCATGGGGGCCGTGAACGCCGTGCTGGAGGGGTGGGTGCGGGCCCATCCCGGCCAATGGATGTGGAGCCACAACCGCTGGCCCGACTAGAGCCGAGCGCCGGCTGGACCGAACCGCCCCGCCGCGCTTGACCCGTGACAAAAAGCACCCGATAGCTTTAGCCGCCGCCGGTGTTGGGACCCGGCGGCCCCCGCTGTTGTCCGCCTTGGATGTCGTCTTTCTGGGTTCGGATAGGGTGCTATCCCCAACCCTTCCAGGACGGCCGGCCCATCGCCATGGGGTCCGGCACGGGAGTTTCCATGGCCGAGCACGGTACCCAGCCCTCCTCCCTGCGCTACGCCATCGAGGCGGCGGGCATCCGCGCCCTGTTCCGCCTGCTGGGCCTTCTGCCGGCCGACGTGGCATCGGACTTCGGCGGCTGGATCGGGCGCACCCTGGGGCCGCGCATCGGCGGCAACGCCAAAGTGCTGCATAACCTGGAACGCGCCATGCCACACCTGGATGCGGCGGAACGCCGGCGCGTGGCCCGCGAGTCCTGGGACAACCTGTGCCGCACCCTGGCAGAATATCCCCACCTGAAGACCATCTCACGCGAGTGGGAGCAGCGGGTCGAGCTGATGGGGGCGGAGCATGTCCGGGGCCTGGTGACCGATGGCAAGCCGGGCGTCATTCTGACCGGCCATTTCGGCAATTGGGAACTGGTGGCCATGACCGTATTCAAATGCGGCACCACCATGACCGCCATCTACCGCGCGCCCAACAACCCATCGGTCGACAAGCTGCTGGCCGAGGCGCGGGGCGAACTGGGCACCACCCTGGTGCCCAAAGGCCGCGCCTCGGCCAAGGGTATCCTGGCGGCCATGCGGGCGGGCGGCATCCTGGGCATCCTGGCCGACCAGAAGCTGAACGAGGGCATCGCCGTGCCCTTCCTGGGCCATGATGCCATGACCGGCACCATCGCCGGCGACGTGGTGGTGCGCCACGGCGCCGTCGTCGTGCCCATGCGGGTGACGCGCAAGCCCAAGGGCGCCCGTTTCCGCATCGAGGTCTTTCCGCCCATGGACCTGCCCGCGCCCACGGGCGACCGCCCGACCGACATCCGCGCCATCACCGTGGCGGTGAACCAGCTGCTGGAGCGGTGGGTGCTGGAAAACCCCGGCCAATGGCTGTGGACCCACCGGAGGTGGCCCAAATAGGGGGCCCCACCCCCTGCTTAGAACAAGCTGCCCTGCCCGCCCGGTCGCGCGGCCGCGCGCGGCTTGGGCGTCGGGGCCGACTCGCGGGGCGGGGCGGGCGCCGGCGCCCCTTCCCCGTCCAGGGTGGCGCCCACGGCGCCATCGATGAACTCCACCCGCACGCGGCCGCCGGCGGGGGCATCCGCCGCCTTGGTCACGGGGTGGCCGTCGGCGGTGGTGACCAGGGCGAAGCCACGGGCCAGCACACCGCGGTAGGACAGCGTTTCCAGCAGCTTGGCCTGGCCTTCCAGGCGGCGGGCGCCATCGGCCACGGCGCGGCCGAAGCTGGCGTCCAGGCGGCGGCTGAGATCGGCCAGGCGCACGCCGCCCTCCTCCGCCCGGCGCACCAGCGGCTGGGGCGTCAGGCGCTGGGCCAGGGTCTGGGCGCGGGTGGCGCGGTCGGCCAGCAGACGGGTCAGGCCGCCCGACAGGCCACGGCCGGCGATGTCCAGGCGGGCGTAGGCCAGCCCCAGCACCTGGGCGGGATGGCGCAGGCCGGCACCCAGCTTGGCCACCTCGGTCCGGTGGCGGCGGATCAGGCCGGTCATGGACAGGGCCAGGCGCTCCCCCCGGTCGTCCAGGCGCTGGGCGCAGCCCTCCAGCAGGGCGCGGGGATCGCCCAGGCCGCGCGCCAGTCCTTCCACGCGGTTGCGGCGCTCGGCCAGCAGGCGGTTGGCGGTCCCCTCCAGCCGGCGGCCGCATTCCATGACCTGGGCCATCAGCTCGGCCCGCACCGGCACCGCCATCTCGGCGGCGGCCGTGGGCGTGGGCGCCCGGCGGTCGGAGGCGAAATCGATCAGCGTCGTATCGGTCTCATGCCCCACGGCGGAGATCAGCGGAATCTGGCTGGCCGCCGCCGCCCGCACCACGATCTCCTCATTGAAGGGCATGAGGTCTTCCAGGCTGCCGCCGCCGCGCGCCACGATCAGCAGGTCGGGCCGGGGCACGGGGCCGCCGGGGGCGATGGCGTTGAAGCCCTGGATGGCGCGGGCCACCTGGGCCGCCGCCTGCTCGCCCTGCACCGCCACCGGCCACAGCAGCACGTGGCGGGGGAAGCGGTCGGCCAGGCGGTGCAGGATGTCGCGGATGACGGCGCCGGTGGGGGAGGTCACCACGCCGATGACCCTGGGCAGGAAGGGCAGCGGCCGCTTGCGCTGGGCATCGAACAGGCCCTCCGCCGCCAGCCGGCGCTTGCGCTCCTCCAGCATCTTGAGCAGCGCGCCCTCGCCCGCCAACTCCATGGTCTCGATGATCAGCTGGTATTGCGAGCGGCCGGGATATGTCGTCAGCCGGCCGGTGCACACCACCTCCATCCCATCTTCCGGCTTCACGGCCAGGCGCATGACCGTGCCCTTCCAGCACACGGCCTCGATCACCGCCTGGTCGTCCTTCAGTCGCAGATAGAGGTGGCCGGAGGAGACGCGCTTGGGCTGGCTGACCTCGCCCCGCACGCGGACATAGCCAAACGTCTCCTCCACCGTGCGCTTCAGGGCGCGCGACAGGTCGGAAACGCTGAGCTCGGGCAGGTTGCCGCCGGCGACGGGCGTGGCGCCGGCATAGCCGAGATCGGCGGACGAGGGCGGGGGTGAGTCGGGGAAGTCTTGAGTCATGGCGCGGGCATGATACAAGCACCCGCTCAACAGATGGAATCGTGATCGGGGGTAGAGGCGATGAAGATCCTGGTGGTCGGATCCGGCGGGCGGGAGCATGCGCTGTGCTGGGCCATCTCGGCCTCGCCCCTGTGCGGCACGCTGTGGTGCGCGCCCGGCAACGCCGGCATCCGTGACGTGGCCAGCTGCGTGGACATCAAGGCCGACGATGTGGACGGCCTGGTGGCCTTCGCCACGGCCAACGCCGTGGATCTGGTGGTGGTGGGGCCGGAGCAGCCGCTGGTGCTGGGCCTGGTGGATCGCCTGACGGCCACCGGCATCAAGGCCTTCGGCCCCAGCCAGGCGGCGGCCGCCCTGGAAGGCTCCAAGGGCTTCATGAAGGACATCTGCGCCAAGTACGGCGTGCCCACGGCCGCCTACCAGCGCTTCACCGATGCCGCCGCCGCCAAGGCCTACGCCACCGAGCAGGGCGCGCCCATCGTGGTCAAGGCCGATGGTCTGGCCGCCGGCAAGGGCGTGGTCATCGCCATGACCCTGGAGGAGGCGCACGCCGCCATCGACGACGCCATGCTGCATGGCCGCTTCGGTAGCGCCGGCGCCGAGGTGGTGGTCGAGGAATTCATGGACGGCGAGGAGGCCAGCTTCTTCGCGCTCTGCGACGGCACCCACGCCCTGCCCCTGGTGGGCGCGCAGGACCACAAGCGGGTGTTCGACAACGACCAGGGCCCCAACACCGGCGGCATGGGCGCTTATTCCCCCGCCCCCGTCCTGACGCCCGAGCTGCAGGACCGGGTGATGCGTGAGATCGTGGAGCCCACGGTGCGGGGCATGGCGGCGGAGGGCAAGCCCTTCACCGGCGTGCTGTTCGCCGGGCTGATGATCGTTGCGAGCCCGGAAGGACCGAAGCCCCGCCTGATTGAATTCAACGCCCGCTTCGGCGACCCGGAATGCCAGGTGCTGATGCGCCGCCTGAAGTCCGACATCGTGCCCTTGCTGCTGGCCACCTGCGACGGGCAGCTGGACCATGTGGACGTGCGCTGGCACGACGACCCCGCCCTGTGTGTGGTGATGGCGGCCCAGGGCTATCCGGGTGATTATGTGAAGAACACCGTCATCGGGGGGCTGGAGGATGCGGGCAAGGTCGACGGGGTCACCGTCTTCCATGCCGGCACGAAAGCGGCCAAAACACCCGAGGGGGACGACCGTGTGCTGGCCAATGGCGGCCGGGTGTTGGGCGTGACGGCCATCGGGGGAACGGTGGCGCAGGCGCAGGCCCTGGCCTACCAGGCGGTGGACCGCATCCGCTGGCCGGAGGGCTTCTGCCGCCGGGACATCGGCTGGCGCGCGGTTGAACGGGAACAGAAGCAGGGATAAGGCGGGCACCCCAAGAGGGGCCCAGCCGTTTTTTCCCAGCCGTTTTTTCAGGGACACGAGATCATGAATCGCCAGGACCGCCGCCGCCGCATCGCGGAAATCTCCAAGGACGCCAACGCCGGCGCGCCCTTCGTCAACGACATGCGCGTGGCCGCCGACCTGCATCGCCAGGGCCGGCTGAAGGAGGCGGAGAACGCCTACCGCGCCATCATCCGCATCTACGCCGCCGTCCCGGAAATCCGCGTCGCCTGGTCCAACCTGGGCGCGGTGCTGCAGGGCCTGGGCAAGCTGGAGGAGGCGGTGACGGCGCTGAAGAAGGCGCGGTCGCTGAACCCCAACCACCCGCCGCCCTACCAGAACCTGGGCATGGCCCTGCTGGCCCAGGGCAAGGTGGATGAGGCGCTGGAAAGCTTCCGCCGCGCGGTGGAGCTGAACCCGCAGTTCACCGAGGCCTGGCACGCCCTGGGCGTGGCCTCGGGCCAGAAGAACGACCTGGCCGGGGCCGAGGACGCCTGGCGCCGCACGCTGGAGCTGGACCCCAACCGGGCCGAGACCAGATTCAACCTGGGCCTGATCCTGCGCAACACCGGCCGGCTGGACGCGGCCGCCGCCGAGTTCCATGCCTGCGCCACCCTGGACCCGTCCCAGGGCGATGCCCGGCTGGCCCTGGCCGACACCCTGATCGCCATGGGCCGCGCCGAAGAGGCGGCCCAGATCATCTGGGTGCTGATCCAGACCACGCCGGCGCATCCGGTGCCGCAGCAGTTCTACGCCCGCGCCCTGACGGTCATGGCGCAGATGGGCAACGGCGATGCCGCTGCCGACCGTGCCGACCAGTGGGCGGCCGCCTACCCGGACAGCGAGGCCGCGCGGTCGGTGAAGATCGCCTTCGACACCTACCGCGCCGAGAAGGCCGCCGCCGAAGCCAAGGGTGGGGATGCCCCCCGGGCTGAGGAAACCGCCGCCGAAGAGAAGCCGGAAGCCTAAGACCCGGTCCGATCCCGCCGCTGCTCGCGCGACGCCGCCACCCTCAGGCCGAGGGCGCGCGGCGGCGGGCGGCGGTGGGCCTCCTTCCAGCCCACCCAGCATTGGCGGATCAGCCAGCCGGCCAGCACGGCCAGCCCCAGCACGGCCGCCACCACGATGCCCCAGACCCACAGGTCGGTGCCGTGCACGATGGTCCGCAGGCCCCTGAACACCCCGGCCTGGCGCCAGAATATGGCGGCGGTGGCCAGGACGATCAGCAGCGGCCCCAGGAGGGGCAGCAGCGGCGCCAGCAGCAGGCTGGGCGCCTGACCGTACACAATGCGCAAGGGGTGGCGCACGATGGTCCACTCGCACGACAGCGGCAGCAGCACGGACAAGGCCAGCACCGCCAGGATGGTGGTGGGCAGGAAGGCGTTCACCGCCAAAGCGGTCTGCCAGCCGGCGGGGACGATGACCAGGCCGATGGCCAGCGCCAGGATGGCCAGCGCCTCCAGCCCCAACAGGGCGAAAGCGCCCCGCACCGTCCACAGGATACGCCCCTCCTGGCCCGGCCGCACCCGCAGCACCCGCATGCCGGCGTCCTTGTGGAAAGGCGTGTCGCGCACCACCTCGCCCGTCACATCGCCGCGCAAGGACCAGTAGAAGGCGCCGTAGTCGTCCCGGTAGAGCGGCATGCGGTTCCCATCCCCTTGCTATGGCGGCGTCAGCGTCGTTCCTTGAAGAAATCCTGCAGCAGCGCACCCGCCCGCCGTTCCTGCAGCCCGCCATAGGTGTCGGGCGCATGGTGGCAGGTGGGCTGGCTGAAGAAGCGGGGGCCATGCTCCACCGCCCCGCCCTTGGGATCGTAGGCCCCGAAATAGACCCGTCGCAGGCGGGCGAAGCTGATGGCGGCGGCGCAGAGAGCGCACGGTTCCAGCGTCACATAGAGGTCCAGGCCCGGCAGGCGCGGCTGGCCCACCGTGGCACAGGCGGCACGGATGGCCAGCACCTCGGCATGGGCCGTGGGGTCGGCCAACTCCTCCGTCCGGTTGGAGGCGGCGGCCAGGACGGCACCGGTGGCGGGGTCGACGATGACGGCGCCCACCGGCACCTCCCCCCGCGCGGCGGCGGACGCGGCCTCGGCGAAGGCGCGCTCCATGGGGGAAAAGTCGGGCTCGATCGCGGGTGGGGACGACAACATGCCCCCAGCCTGGAGCAGGGCCGCGCGCGGCGTCAAGCGGGCGGGCGGCGCATCTGTCATCGGGCGAAAAAATCAACCAACAGGGCCGCCAGCTCCGCCGGCGCCTCCTCCGGCACGTAATGGCCGCAGTCCACCACCTGGGCGCGGAGGTCGGCCGCGTGGCCGCGCAGGGTATCGGCCAGCATCGTGCCCACGCCCGCCCTGGCACCCACCGCCAGGATGGGCAGCGACAGGCACTTGTCCGCCCGCGCGCGGGCCCGCGCCAACTCCTCCGACCGGAAAGCCTCGCGGTAATAGGCGAAGGTTGAGCGCAAGGCGCCCGGCAGGGACAGCACCCGCACATACTCGTCGAGGTCGGCCGGCCCGATGGCCCAGCGCCGCAGGGCCTTGGCATTGAACAGGTGGCTGAGGTAGGCGCGCTCCCGCCCCTGGATCAGCAGTTCCGGCAGATCGTCCAGGCGGTTGAAGGCGAAGTGCCAGGTGCGTGCGTTGGCCTCATCCGACGGGATGCCGGGCGGTGGCGGGGGCGTGATGCCCGGCAGGGCCGCGTCCACCAGGGCCAGGCAGCGCACGTCCCCTGGCCAATCGGCGGCATAGGCGTGGCCAATCCAGGTGCCGACATCATGGCCCACCACGTCGAGGGGACCCTCCGTCAGAAGGCCCAGCGCGGCGGCCAAGCCGTGCATGTCGGCCGCCGCCGTGCCCAGGTCGTACCCGCCCGCCGGCCGATCCGACTCGCCGAAGCCGCGGGGATCCACGGCGATGACCCGCCGCCCGGCGTCGGCCAGCAGCGGCATGACATGGCGCCAGGCGTACCAGCTTTGCGGCCAGCCCGGGATCAACAGCACCGGCGGCTCCTGCCGGTCCGGCCCACCCTCGACGTAATGCAGGCGCACACCGTTGGCGGTCACCAGGCCGTGTCGGAAGCGTTGCCAGAAGCGGTCGGCGTTGAAAGGCGGCATGAGGGTATCTCCTTTTGGGAATGATCATTTCCTAATTGACTGAGACGCGACGTCGTTCGGCGATGGTGGGTCACCCTTAATCGAGCAGTTTCAGGGCATTGTCCGCCAAGGGCGCCATTTCCATGCGGTCCCGCCCCGTTTTGCCGACGACGCGCATCCCCTGCAGCACGCACAGCAACAGCCGGGCGGTTGCCATAGGATCAAGATGCAGGGCGACGGTGCCGTCGGCCTGTCCCTCGGCGACAAAGCCGGCCAGCCGGCCCTCGTTCAGGTGCAGCGCGCCGGTCACCCGGGCCGCGACCTCCGGATCGGCGGTGGCGAGGTCCACGGCGCCGGCCACCACCAGGCACCCCCGGCGGCCGTCCGCCCCATGACTGCTGTCGGCATAGAAATCCAAGACTGCCTTGATCTTGGCCCGGCCGGTGGGGGCGCCCTCCAGCACGGCGCGCAACCGTTCGGTCCGCAAGGCCACGTAGCGGTCGAAGGCGGCCAGGAACAGGCCGCGCTTGTCGGTGAAGGCCTTGTACAGGCTGCCAGCGGTCAGACCCAGGGCCTGGGTCAGGTCGCTGATGGCGGCCCCCTGATAACCGCGCTCACTGAACACCGCGATGGCGCGGTCGAGCGCCAGGTCGGTATCGAATTCGCGCGGACGGCCGGGACCGGGACGACGGGGATGGGATGGAGCGGTCATGGCGGCATGATAGGAAACGATCATTTCCGAATCAAGCGCAGCCATGCCCCAGACGGGGGCCCCACCGGCTTGGGCCGGCGCCGTCTGCCGCTTGGCAAGGCGCCTGGGCGCGCATACAGTCCGCCGCATGTCCGAGACCAAATCCCCCGAAAAGTCTGGCGCCGAGAAATCCGGTGCCGAAAAATCCGCTGAGCGCATCGCCAAACGGCTGGCGCGCGCCGGCCTATGCTCCCGCCGCGATGCCGAGCGCTGGATCGCCGACGGCCGCGTGGCCGTGAACGGCCAGGTGCTGACCTCGCCCGGCGTGAACGTGCAGCCCGGCGACCGCATCGTCGTCGATGGCCAGGTTCTGCCCGAGCAGGAGCCAACGCGCGTCTGGCGCTATCACAAGCCCGCCGGCCTGGTGACCACGGCCCGTGACGAGTTGGCCCGCGCCACGGTGTTCGACCGCCTGCCCGACGGCATGCCACGGGTCATCTCCGTCGGCCGGCTGGACCTGAACACCGAGGGCCTGCTGCTGCTGACCAACGACGGGGAACTGGCCCGGCACCTGGAGCTGCCGTCCACCGCCTGGCCCCGCCGCTACCGGGTGCGCGTGCACGGGACGCCGGACACCGCCAAGCTGGCCAAGCTGGCGGAGGGTATCTTCGTCGACGGCATCGAGTACGGCCCCATCGAGGCCGTGCTGGATCGGGAGCAGGGCAGCAACGCCTGGCTGACCATGACCCTGCGCGAAGGCAAGAACCGCGAGATCCGCAAGGTGCTGGAGCACCTGGGCCTGACGGTGAACCGCCTGATCCGCGTCGCCTACGGGCCGTTCCAGCTGGGCAAGCTGGAAAAGGGTGAGGTGGAGGAAGTGCCGCGCCGCGTGCTGCGCGACCAGCTGCCCCAGTTCTTCCCCAAGGAAAGCGCCCAGGACCGCAAGGAGGCGCGCGCCACCAAGTCCGCGGCCGAGATGCCAACCCTGCGCTTCGACAAGGCGCCCAAGGCCAAGCCCGCCCCGTCGGGGAAGTCGCCGACAAAGGCGAGCCCCGCGAAGACCGCGCCGGCCCGTACCCGGCGCGAGGACACGGCCGAAGCGCCGCGCCCCATCCGCGCCCCGGCCCGCACCGGCGCCCGCACCGTGGAGCGCCCGTCGGCCCAAGCGGACGTGGTTACGCGCACCAGGCGTCCGCCATCGACCGGCGACAGCGCCGCGGACAAGGCGCGCGCGCTGGCCCACGCCCTGGACCGGGCGCTGGACGGCACGCCCGACGATGATGAGGACAGGGCCCCCGCCCGCCGCCCGCGCAAGACGCCGGTGGCCCGCACCGCGCCCAGCCTGGGGGAGCGTGTCGATAGCCGCGCGCCGGCCAAGCGCGCGCCCACCAAGCGCCAAGACGCCAAACGGGATGATGCCAAGCGCGGCGAGGCCAAGGCGGCCCCGCGTACCGGCAAGGCGGCGCCCGCCAAAGCCCCCAAATCGGCCGGCCCGAAGCCCACTCGCCCGGCGCCTAAGGGCAAGCCGGCCCCCAAGGGCAAGAAGACCTGATGCGCATCGTCGGCGGGCGGCATCGCGGGCGGACCCTGGCGGCCCCCGGCGGGCGGGACGTGCGGCCCACCAGCGACCGCACGCGCCAAGCCCTGTTCAACATCCTGGAGCATGGCGACTTCTTCGCCGACGAGGGCCCGACGGTGGAGGGCCGGGTGGTACTGGACGCCTTCTGCGGCACCGGCGCCCTGGGGCTGGAGGCGCTGTCGCGCGGGGCGGAGGCCGCCCTGTTCCTGGACATCAGCCGCGCCTCGCTGGACCTGGCGCGCGCCAACGCCGCCACGCTGAAGGAAACCGGGCGCTGCCAATTCATCCAGGGCGACGCCGCCAAGGCGCCCATGGCGCGCCAGATGGCCGACCTTGTCTTCCTGGACCCGCCCTATGGCCAGGGCCTGGCGCCCCGCACGCTGGAAAGCCTGGTGGTCGGCGGCTGGCTGGCCCCGGAGGCCCTGTGCGTGGTCGAGATCGGCGGCGACGACCCGTTCGAGGCGCCGCCGGGTTTCGAGGAACTGGACAATCGCCGCTATGGCGACACCCGGGTGCTGTTCCTTCGGCGCGCCTAGTCACGCCACCCCTAGTCCCAAGACTTACTTACTCCGACACGTATTGCCATCTGGACGCACGATCCTAGGTACTATTCTCCAACCCTCTTTTTGGGGAATGGTGGAGATGGTGATCGATGACGATGGGTGGGTCATAGACCCCCGAGTAAAGAAGACGCCCTTCTTTAATCTCAAGCACGGCTTGATGGATGTTATCCATGGGATAATAGTCCATCAAACCGCGAGCCCATCCGCTCAGTCCACCTTCAACAGCTACAAATCAGCTGATCCAAACGGAGCCCATTTCTTAATAGATAAAGACGGAACCATCTATCAAACAGCTTCCGTTACCTGGAAGGTTTGGCACGTTGGAAAAATTCGATCGAGATGCTTAGTTAACTATACGTGCACGCCATTAGAAATAAGAAAATTAAAATCTTCGTCGCAAATTCAAAAAACAGAAAGAGAAAAGAAATTTCCGGATAGATATCCTATGAATGAGGACTCCTTAGGAATTGAGATCGTTTCCGCTGTCATAGGCGACGAAAAACACCCTAATTTTGAGACAGTAACAGATGAGCAAAACGGCTCTTTGACATGGCTAATTTCGGAACTGAAACAGAAATTCAGCGTTCCTCCCACGGAAATCTACAGACACCCCGACGTAGCATATAAAAATGCACACGAAGCGGAGTCGGCAAGATGGTAAATCGGATATTTTTCCTAGGTATATCAATTATTTTTGCAACACCATGTGCCGCCCTTGCAAAACCAAGGAGCATAAAAATATCTTCAATTACTGTTGAAAAAACCGGCCTGTATGAACCCGGAAGAACACCACAACCAGAAATAGAAAGTGCATGCCGGAATTTTTCAGCGACGGACAAGACAGTGTCAGCGTGGCTAAATCACTCCAAGGAGGTTTCGGAAATAAAGTACTTTTCAGAAAACATTATTACGAACTGCACCGCCACCGGGACGCTGATAGCCCAAAACGGCTTGCGGTATAATTGGGTAATCGATCTTGGTGGCTCTGCCGTAATTTATAACGAGGAAAAAAAGACAAAAATCTACCTTATTGGAAAAGAATTATATTAGTATCGCACCTAAAATTCATAGCTCTATTTGCGAATCGCATTAACGTCCATGCCTTGGCCAACCACCCGCTCCACTAGCCCTTCCAGGTTGCGGTCGCGGATGCCCAGCTCATGCAAGTGGCGGACGGTGTTGACCAGATAGTCAACGTTGCGCCCGCTCTCCCCCACGCCCTGGCGGATCAGGCCGGCCAGCTCGTCGGGCGGCAGGCGCCCGCAATATTGCTCATGCCCGCGCAGCACGGTGAAGGCCACGGTGGGCACCCGGCTTCCCCCCTCCAGCGTGGCGGTCAACAAGCGCGGCTCATAGACCGCGTTCTGCATCTCCCGCGCCCATAGATAGTCCAGCACGCCCGGCGCCTCGGCAGCTTCCACACGATAGGCGACGCCCCGGCAGGCTCCCCCCCGGTCCAGGCCCAGCACGGCGCCGGGGCAGGCGCGGGTACCGCGATGGCGGTAGGAATAGACGCTGAAGCCCCGGTGCCAGCCGCGCACGGTGGCGAGCCGCCGCTCCACGAAGGGGAAGCCCGGGTTCCACATCAGGGATCCGTAGCCGAACACCCAGACATCCACGCCGGCGGCGACACCGATGGCGCCGTAGGGGGCGGCGATTTCAGAGGGGGATGAGGACAAGGGCGGCATGCCAGGCAGGGGAAACGACGATCATCCCTGACCCTGGACGGCTTCGCCCCTCGCCGTCAACCATCGGCAAAACGAAGAGTGCTGGCATTCCAGGCGGCTGATCCCGATCTAAGACTGAAGACCGGCGCGACGGCACCGCGCTTGCCAAGCCCATCCGGGCGTGGCCTCATCGCCTCGGCGTCCATGCCCGGCCGCCGCCTTTCGGAAGTTCCCATGCGTGTCCGCCCCCTGACCCTTGTCCTGTTCCTGGTGCTGGTCCTGGTGACCGGCTATGCCGTGTGGTGGCACCGCATGGCGACCCGCCTGCTGGGCCTGCTGGAACACAACACCGAACTGGCGCGCGTGGCGGGCGCCACCATCACTTATCAACCGCCCACGCTGGGCGGCTTCCCCCTGGGCATCTCCATCACCGCCACCGACGTGAAGGTCGCGAAGCCGGACGGGCTGAGCTGGTCGGCCGAGACGGTCAAGGCCTCCGCGCCCGTCTGGCGCCTGGACCAGGTGGTGCTGACCCTGGCCAAGGGCGGCCACGCCAGCCTGCCACGCGAGGGCGCCCGGCCGGCCCTGGACGCCACCGCCACCATCGCCGGCGGCCGCGTCACCTTGGACCTGGCCACCGGCACCCCACGGTCGGTGCAGGTGAACCTGAACCACGCCACCCTGGTCGCCGCCCCCCTGCCGGCGCCGGAGGGCGCCCCGGTGGAAGCCCCCCCGCCGGACGGAACGGCGGCCGGTTCCCCCCCGGCAAGCCTGGTGCCGGCCGGCAGCTACCCCATCGAGGATGTGTCGGTCACGGTGGAGCGGCCGGTGACGCCGCCCACCGACCACACGGGCACGGGCCTGGCCCTGCACGTGGATGTCACCAACATGACCGTGCCGCCGGTGCGCAGCCTGGGCACCACGGTGCAGCGCCTGATCCTGGCGGCGCGGGTGCAGGGGCCGGTCCCGGCCGCGCCCACGGTGGACGCGGTGACCCCGTGGTCCAAGGATGGCGGCACGGTGGAGGTGGACAGCCTGAAGCTGGACTGGGGCGACCTGCACATGGGGGCCAACGCCACCCTGGCGCTGGACGCCAACCTGCAACCCCAGGGGTCGGGCACGGCGGAGCTGTCGGGCCTGGACAATCTGGTGGACGCGCTGCACGACGGCGGCAGCCTGCGCGGCAATGCCGCGACCTGGGCGCACCTGGGCGTCGCCCTGTTGGCCAAGCCCAAGGCCAACGGCGGCGCCCCCACCCTGAAGCTGCCCATCACGATGCAGGACCATAAGCTGCAGGTGGGCCCGCTGACCGTGGCCCACTACCCCGACATCGCCTGGCGTTGAAGCCAAACGCCAAGCCAGCCGCTCCGCCCCAAGGGAGCGAAGCGACTAGGCTGCGACCGCAGCCGCCGGAGCCTTTCGGGGAGCGTCAGCGGACTGAAAGGCGAGGATAGCCAAGGCCGCGGATGCGGCCGCCCGGCGCTTGAGGGAACACAAGACTAAGCCTGCTTGGCGTCGATGATGGACCGCCGGATGGCGCGGGTGCGGGTGAACAGGTCGAACAGCTTGTCCCCCTCGCCCCAGCGGATAGCGCGCTGCAGGGCCGTCAGATCCTCGGTGAAGCGCTGGATCATCTCCAGCACCGCCTCGCGGTTGTTCAGGAAGATGTCGCGCCACATCACAGGATCCGACGCCGCGATACGGGTGAAGTCGCGGAAGCCGGAGGCGGAGAAGCGGATGACCTCCGACTTCGTCGTCTCCTCCAAATCCGTGGCCGTGCCGACGATGGTGTAGGCGATCAGATGCGGCAGGTGGCTGGTGATGGCCAACACCTGGTCATGGTGGCCAGCGTCCATGACCTCGATCTGCGAGCCGCAGGCGGCCCAGAGCCGGCCCAGCCGGTCGACCGCCGCCGCGTCCGTGCCCGGAGGCGGCGTCAGGATCAGCCAGCGGCCGCGGAACAGCTCCTTAAAGCCGGAATCGGGGCCGGAGTGCTCGGTTCCGGCCAGGGGATGGCCGGGCACGAAGTGCACGCCATCCGGCACATGGGGGGAAACGTCGCGCACCACCGCCTGCTTGACGGAGCCCACGTCGCTGAGCGTGCTGCCCGGCGCCAGGTGCGGGCCGATCAGGGCCGCCACGTCGGCATAGGCGCCCACGGGCGTGCACAGGACGACAAGGTCGGCGCCGGCCACGGCCAGGGTGGCGTCGCTTTCCACGCGGTCGGCGATGCCCAGCTCCGCCACGCGGGCGCAGACGGCGTCGGAGCGGTCGCAGGCCACCACCTCGGCCGCCAGGGAACGATCGGCCATCAGGCAGCGCAGCAGGGAGGAGCCGATGAGGCCCAGGCCGATGACGCAGACGCGATTGTAGAGGGGCGTATCGGTCATTTGCCGGCCACCCAATCCGCAAGGCCGGCCACGACCTCCCGCATCTCATCCTCCAGCCCGATGGTGACGCGCAGGCAGTGCGGCAACCCGTAGGAACCGACCTGGCGCACCAGGATGCCACGCGACTTCAGCAGCAGCCGGGCGCCCTCGGCATTGGCGCGGTCGCCCTTCTGCTCCGCGAAGGAGATCAGGACGAAATTGGCGACGGAGGGATGGACCACCAGGCCCAGCTCACGGACCTGGCCGGCGAACCATTCGCGCACCTGGGCGTTGTGCCGGCGGCTTTTCTCCAGGAACTCCACGTCCTCCAGCGCCGCCAGGCCGGCGGCCTGGGCGCTGGACGCCACGTTGAAGGGGCCGCGCACGCGGTTCAGCACGTCGGCCACGGCGGCCGGGCAATAGGCCCAGCCCAGGCGCAGGCCGCCCAGCGCGAAAATCTTGGAGAAGGTGCGGGTCATGACGACGTTGCTGAACTCATCGACCATGTCGGACCCGTCGGTGTAGTCCGGGGCGTCGACATATTCGGCATAGGCCGCGTCGATGACCAGCAACACATTCTCCGGCAGCCCGGCGTGCAGGCGCCGCAGCTCGTCCTTGTTCAGGTAGCTGCCGGTGGGGTTGTTGGGGTTGGCGATGAAGACCACGCGGGTGCGGGGCGTGACGCGGGCCAGTAGGGCGTCCACGTCGGTCTTCAGGTTGGTCTCAGGGGCCGCCACCGGTGTGGCACCGGCGAAGCGCGCGCTGATGGGGTAGATGGCGAAGCCGTGGACGGTGTGCAACACCTCGTCACCGGTTCCGGCGTAGGCGCGGGTCAGCAGTTGCAGCACATCGTCGGAGCCGTTGCCGCAGACGATGCGCTCGGCATCCAGGCCGAAACGGCGGCCCAGGCCGGCGCGCAGCGCCTTGGACCCGCCGTCGGGATAGCGATGGATCTGCCCCGCCACCGCGTTATAGGCGGCGACCGCCTTGGGGCTGGGGCCCAGCGCCCCCTCGTTGGAGGCCAGGCGGATCAGCCGCGACGCCCCCGGCGCATGCGCCTCGCCCCCGACATAGGCATGGATATCGAGAATGCCGGGGTTGGGAACGGGAGCGGACATGATGCTGAGGAACCTTCTGGCAGGCGGTGGCGGTCTTCTTCTCGCGGGCGGCGGGTTTGATCTCAAACCCGCACGCAGGTAAGGATAGCCGTGAGTCTTATCAAAGCCTTATGCGAATCGGGGGCGCATGCCCTGCGCCGTTGGGGCGCGACTCGGCGGGCTTCCTGGGACGACTCGGCGGTCTGTCCTCCACCAGCGGCATGGGGTTTCAACTCGTGCCGCTGCAGCCCGCGACTGCGGGCACCAGAGATTTCCGGGAAGCCGAAGGCAGACCGGAAATCGAGGAAGCCAAGCCAGCGGATGCTGGCGCCCGGCGATTGAGGGGGCATTTGAGCGGTCACGATCAAATGCCACACATATCAGGCCTTCCTGGCTTCCAGCGTGATGGGCAGGGCATAGGCGCCCACGGGCAGCACCCGCACCAGGGCGTCGCCCAGCTTTTCCGCCAGGGCGCCCAGGCGGGCGTCGTCGCCATCCACGAAATCCTCCACCTCGATCAGGTGCACGGACCCGCCGCCGCCCGGCAGGTGGAAGATGCGGAACCAGCCCACGGGCAGGCTGACGGCCTCCATCATGTCCTTCAGGCGGCCGCGGCTCATGTCCTGCGCCAGTTCCACCCCCAGCAGGGTGTGGTCCTGGCCCGTGGCCTCCAGCGGTACCGCCCCGAGGATCAGGGCGTCGCCGCCCTCTTTCTGGCCGGGGCGGCTGCAGAACGGCAGGCGGCCGATGATCTTGGGTGTCTTGGTGTCGTCGCTGATGAGGAACCGCCACCAGGGGTCCGTCTCCTCCTCCTCCGGCACGGGCACCACGCCCACGGTGGCACTGCCCTCGGCCAGGGCGCGCAGCACGGCCTGGGCGGTGTTGGCGGGAGCCAGGGGGGTGACGGTGCCGTAATGGTCGCGGGCGATGTCCCACAGGCGGCGGTCGTCGTCGGGCGCGTAGACGGCGACGGCGAAAGGCCCCTGGATCAGGGTCATGGCGGCGATCATCTCGCGCCAGATGCGGACGATGGCGGCCACGGGCACGCTGCCCTGGTGGCGGGCCACCAGGCGCCGCAGGATGCCCGCCTCGCGCCCCGGCCGGATGAAGACCTTGGCGCCCGCCTTGGACTGGGCAATACGCTCCACCACCCGGGCGCGCCGCATGATGAGGTCATGGATGGCCGCATCGATCTCATCGATTTCACGGCGCAGGGCGTCGACGGAGGGGCTGGCAGGGGGCATGGACGGGTTCGGATTATAGGACCTGAAACGATTGAGTCTTAGAGCCTGCCCCCCGCAAAATCAAAGAAAACGTTGACTTGGGGTATCCCGCTTCCTAGTCATGCAGGCTGCATTCCAAGGCCCGCCCGACGATGATCACCCCGCCTGCCTACACGGATAGTTCCGGCGCCATGGCCGCGCCCGCCCTTGGGATCCTGCCCGGGCAGCGCACGGTGCTGGGCGCCGACCGGCCCATGCCCCTGGACGGCGGCGGGCAGCTGGGCCCCTTCACCATGGCCTACCAGACCTACGGCACCCTCAACGCCGACAAGTCCAACGCCGTGCTGGTCTGCCACGCCCTGACCGGCGACCAGTACGTGGCCGACCGCCACCCCATCACCGGCAAGCCCGGCTGGTGGGAGATGCTGGTGGGCCCGGGCAGGCCGGTGGACACGGACCGGTTCTTCGTCATCTGCAGCAACGTCATCGGCGGCTGCATGGGGTCCACCGGTCCGCACGACGTGAACCCGGCCACGGGCCAGCCCTACGCCATCGATTTCCCCGTCATCACCATCGGCGACATGGTGCGGGCGCAGACCCTGCTGATCGACGCGCTGGGCATCGACCAGCTGTTCTGCGTCATCGGCGGCTCCATGGGCGGCATGCAGGTGCTGCAGTGGGCGGTGGCCTACCCGGAGCGGGTGTTCGCCGCCGTGCCCATCGCCACCGCCGCCCGGCATTCGGCCCAGAACATCGCCTTTCACGAGGTGGGGCGCCAGGCCATCATGGCCGATCCCGAATGGCGCGACGGCGCCTATCAGCGGGCCGGGACCAACCCGGCGCGCGGCCTGGCCGTGGCCCGCATGGCCGCCCACATCACCTACCTGTCGGAAGCGGCCCTGCACCGCAAGTTCGGCCGCAACCTGCAAAGCCGCCAGGCCATCACCTTCGGCTTCGACGCTGATTTCCAGGTGGAAAGCTATCTGCGTTACCAGGGCACCAGCTTCGTCGACCGCTTCGACGCCAACAGCTACCTCTACATCACCCGTGCCATGGACTATTTCGACTTGGCGGCGGAGCATGGCGGCCAGTTGGCCCAGGCCTTCCGCGTGGGCGGCAAGGGCACGCCGGTGCGCTTCTGCCTGGCCAGCTTCTCCAGCGACTGGCTGTTCCCCACGTCCGAGTCGCGGGCGGTTGTGCACGCGCTGAACGCCGTGGCCGCCAATGTCAGCTTCGTGGAAATCGAGACGGACAAAGGCCACGACGCCTTTCTGCTGGAGGAGCCGGAGTTCCACCAGGTCATGCGCGGCTTCATCAACGGCTGCGCCGATCATCGCGGCCTGAAACGGCGGGTCTGACCCCATGGACGCCACGGTCATCCCCCCCCGCACCGACATCCGCGGCGACCTGCGCCGCATCGCCGACATGGTCAGCGCGGGCGCCCGCGTGCTGGACGTGGGCTGCGGCGACGGCGCCCTGCTGGACCTGCTGACCCGAGAAAAGGGTGTCGATGGGCGCGGCGTGGAACTGGGCATGGACGGCGTGCGCGAGTGCGTGTCGCGCGGCCTGTCCGTCATCCAGGGCGACGCCGACACCGACCTGAAGGACTACCCCAGCGACGCCTTCGACTATGTGATCCTGTCGCAGACGCTGCAAGCCACGCGCGACCCGCGCGGCGTGCTGTTGCAGATGCTGCGCATCGGCCGCCGCGTCATCGTCTCCTTCCCCAATTTCGGCTATTGGCGGGTGCGTCTGGCCCTGCTGCTGACGGGGCGCATGCCGGTGACCGACCGGCTGGGCTTCCAGTGGTGGGAAACGCCCAACATCCACTTCTGCACCATCGCGGACTTCACCGCGCTGTGCGCCGACCTGGGCGGAGTGACGGTGGAACGCAGCGCCATCCTGGACCACGCCGGCCGCCAACTGACCAGCGACGCCACCACCTGGCGCGCCAACTGGTCGGGGGAGCAAGGCATCTTTTTGCTGCGAAGAGATTAGTTTTGTTCCCTCAGCCCCCGGGCGCCGGCATCCGCCGGCTTGGCTTATCCTCGGTTTCCAGTCCGCTGACGCTCCCCAGAAACCTCCGGCGGATGCGGTCGCGTCCTACAGCGGCAGGAGGGCCCCTGCCGCCGGTATCATTTCAACCGACTGGACCGGAAGCGCAGGCTTCATCGTAGGCGATGGTGTCGACCAGCCGGGCGAAGGTGCCGTCCGACAGCTGGAAGCGCACCCAGCGGAAACGGCTGGCGTGGATGGGCACCTCGGCCGAGCGGTTGGCGCGGGTCGTCAGTTCCAGGGCCGGCGGCCTGGCCTCGAACCAGCCCAGGTCCGGCAGGGTGGCCTCCGCCGCCACGATGTCCTCGGTGGCGTAAGGCCAGAGCGAGGTGCCCAGCAGGTCGGCCCGCGCCCGGCCGAAGTCCCGCTCCCGGGCCGGCGACAGGGCCAGCAGGGTGTGCGTCAGGTCGCAAACCAGGTGGACCGCCCCGCTTGACTGGTTGACCAGGCGCGCCAGTTCCCGGTCGGCGGCGCTGTCCAAACCGGCGCGCATCAGCAGGCGGATCGCGGTCTGTTCATCGGCGTCGGGCGCCAGCGCGCCCGATTCCCAGCGCGACACCGTGGCCTGGGAAACGCCCAGCAACTCCCCCACATGGCTCTGCTTCATGCGGCGCAGGGTGCGCCATAGGCGGAGCGAGGGCCCCAGATGCGACACGGGGCCGATAACGGCGGCGATGCTGCGGCCCATGGATGATGTCCTGCGCCCTTTGTCCACGCATATCTTATTCACGGCCTTTCGCCGCCAGCCATGCCAAAAATAGAGCCCCCGCCCCGTTGGGCGGGCGTCACGCGGTTGAGGGCATCATGAGCGGCACCTGGGTCAAGATCGTCTGGTTCTATGGCGTCGGGGTCATCGCCGCCGCCCAGCTGGGCAAGATGTCGGCCCTGATCCCCCTCATCTCCCGCGACCTGGGCCTCAGCCTCACCGTGGCGGCCCTGGTGATCTCGCTGCTGGAGATCGGCGGCGCCGGATTCGGCCGCATCGCCGGCGGGCTGATCCAGCGGGCGGGACGGCGCCCCGCGCTGCTGGCCGGCACCGCCCTCCTGGCCCTGGGCGGTATCGGCGAAAGCCTGGCGCGGGGCCCGGCGGCGCTGATCGCGTGGCGGATGGTGGAAAGCGCCGGCTATCTCACCACCGTCATCGCCGCCCCCATGCTGATCCTGGAGACGGCGACCCCGCGCCAGCGCGGCGTGGCGCTGGCCCTGTGGAGCAGCTTCGTGCCCGTCGGCCTGGCCCTGGGCGCCATCCTGTCCGGCTGGGCGGCGGAGCTGTGGAGCTGGCGCGGCGCCCTGTTCGGCGGCGGCGTGGTGGCGGCGGGCGCCCTGGTCCTGTCCCTGCGCATGACCGCCGGTGTCGGGGCGCAGGTGCGTGCCGCCGCCGCCGGCGGCACCGCCCCCACGCGGCAGGCCTGGGCCTTGGCCCTGGGCTTCGGCTGCTACACCACGTTCGAGGTCGGCCTGCTGGGCATGCTGCCCACCTTCCTGGTGGACAAGGCCGGCGCCAGCGCCGACACCGCCGGCCTCATCACCGGCACCGCCTCCTTCGCCACCGTGGCGGGCAGCGCGGTGGCGGGGTGGTGGAACCACCGCAACCATGGGCGGGACCTGGCGCGGGGGCCGTCCTTCGCCCTGATGGCGCTCAGCATCGTGCTGCCGGCCCTGCTGCTGTTCCTGGTGTTCGGGCCAGCGCTCGACCTCCCCACCGCCGCCAGCGTGGTCATCGCGCTCAACGCCCTGTCCGGCATCTATCCCGGCCTGGCCTTCGCCCTGCTGCCCGCCGTGGCGGGATCGGACCGGGGCCTGCCTGCCGCCAACGGCCTGCTGACCCAGTTCGGCGCCAGCGGCTCCCTCATCGGGCCGCCGCTGTTCGCCGCCTTCGCCGGCCACTGGGGCTGGACCAGCGCCGCCGCCTGCGGCCTGGCCGCATCCCTGCTCTGCCTGGCCTTGATGCGGGCGGCGGGGGTATCGTCCCCTTCCGTCGCGGTCCCCGATCAGGCCGCCTGAGTTTCTTTGGAGTTGCGTCCCATGCCTGCCCTTACGCCCCGGGGGCCCCCCCGTGTCATCGCCCTCGATGGCGACGACACGCTTTGGCACAACGAGGCCATGTTCTCGACCTCATACGCCGAGTTCCGCGACCTGCTGCTGCGCCACAGCGACCTGGACCAGGCGACCATCGATGAGCGCCTGCTGCTGGTGGAGCGGCGCAACCTGGCGGCCTATGGCTACGGCATCAAGGGCTTCACCCTGTCGATGATCGAGACGGCCCTGGAACTGACCGAAGGGCGCATCCCCGGCATCGCCATCGAGACGCTGGTGCGGCGCGGCCGCGCCATGCTGGCCCACCCAGTGGAGCTGATCGACGGCGCCCTGGAGGTGATCGAAACCCTGCGGGAGCGGGACCATGAGGTGTGGCTGATCACCAAGGGCGACCTGTTCGACCAGGAGAGCAAGATCGCCCGCTCCGGCCTGGCCGACCTGTTCCATCGCATCGAAATCGTGTCGGAAAAGGACGACGCCACCTACCGCCGCCTGCTGGACCGCCACGGCGTGGCCCCGGCCGACTTCGCCATGGCCGGCAACTCGCTGAAGTCCGACGTCCTGCCGGTGGCAGCATTGGGTGGCCTGGGTTTCCACGTGCCCTACCACACCACCTGGGCCCATGAGATGGTGTCCGGCCCGATTCCCCACCCCTATACCGAGCTTGCATCCTTACGTGAATTGCCGAGCGCGTTAGGGTCCAGGTAAGGAATCGACTCGGGATGTGGGACGGTCCGCGTCAGTAGTGCAACCTGCACTGCACGATCTGAACCTCCTGCTCTTCCCCCTTACCGCGCACCCGATAAACCAGGCGATGCTCCTGAGTGATGCGACGGGACCACCAGCCGGAAAGGTCGCCCTTCAGCGCCTCCGGCTGGCCTACGCCCCGGAAGGGGTCCCGGCGGATATCTTTGATCAGGCCATTGATCTTGCGCAGCACTTCCATGTCCTGGGACTGCCAATACAAATAGTCATCCCAGGCTTGTGCCGTGAACCTCAGCTGCATCAGTCGAGATCATCCGGAAGGGCGTCCGTGACGAACTCTCCAGCATCAGCGGCGGCGATGGAAGCCAGCAGGCGCTCGGCATTCCGGGGGCTGCGCAGCAGATGCAGCGTTTCCATCATGCCGTTGAACTCATCCTCAGCGATCACCACCACCGACCGGCCGCCCTGGCGCGTCACCACCAGGGGCGCGCGGCTATCGCATGCCGCATCCAAATGCGCCTTCATGTTCTGGCGAAACTCGGTGAAGCTGACGTGCGACATGGGGGCCTCCAGAAACTCGTATCTGTACATATATCCGTACAGATTGCCATTACAAGGCGCTCAAGACATGTCGGGCGCTACAGGGCAAGCGTGTTGCCAAACTTCCAGACGGACAATGTCGTTCCGCCCGGAAAGCCGCCGGACGTAAGAGACCTGGACCTTGGAATCGGCATGGACAATTCCACCATGCATCTCAAGGGCATGGTAGCCGAAACCAATTTTCTCATCCGCGTAGGCAAAATCCATGCCCGCAACCCGCCATCGTTCAAAATCCCGCGACAGGCGTGATCTTGGGCTTCCAGGATAAAAATGGGTCAAACAGCCTTGTACCGTATGATACCGCCCCGCCCGTACGTCCGCTTGCGCCTCATAGGCGTATCTAAAGTCGAAATAAGCCCCCGCAGAGAAAAAGATCAACCAAACGATGGAAAAGGGAAGGATCAACCATCGCATCATCCAAGCTCGGCCTTCCAGACCAAACCCCGGCCGATTGAACCGAGGCGCCATGATGGCCATAACCAGAAGTCCCAATCCAATCGATAGGAACAGCCCGAAGCACATAAAGTCGGGCCTGATCTGGTCAGGCACCTGAGCCAGGTCAAAAACGTCCAAGACTCCTCCACCTCACCCCAACGCCAGGTCGTCCCGGTGGATCATCTCGTCCCGGCCACGCCAGCCCAGGCTGGCTTCGATCTCGGCGCTGCGGCGGCCCTGGATGCGGCGGGCGTCCTCGGCGGAATAGGCCACCAGGCCGCGGGCGATGACGCGGCCGGCCTGGGTGCGCACGGCCACCAGGTCGCCGCGCTCGAACTCACCCTCCACCGCGCGCACGCCGGCGGGCAGCAGGCTGCCGCCGCGCGCCAGGGCCTGGGCGGCGCCCTCGTCCACCACCAGCGTGCCGGCCGGCTTAAGCGAACCGGCGATCCAGCGCTTGCGCGCCGTGCCGGGGCCGGCGGCGGGCAGGAACCAGGTGCACAGCGCCCCGCCCTGCTCCAACGTCTTCTCCAACGCCGCCAGCGGATGCTGGCGCTTGCCGGAAACGATGGCCATGCGGCAGCCGGCGGCGACGGCGATGCGGGCGGCGGCGATCTTGGTCACCATGCCCCCGCTGCTGTAGCCGGCAGGCGGTTCCCCCGCCATGGCCTCGATCTCCGGCGTCACCTCGGTCACCACGGGCAGGTGCCGGGCCGCCGGGTCCTTGCGCGGGTCGGCGGTGTAGAGGCCGTCGATGTCGGACATGAGGATCAGGGTGTCGGCGCTGATCATCTGCGCCACGCGGGCGGCCAGGCGGTCGTTGTCGCCGAAGCGGATCTCGGCGGTGGCCACGGTGTCGTTCTCGTTGATCACGGGAACGGCGCCCAGCTTCAGCAGGGTCTCGATGGTGGCGCGGCCGTTCAAGTGGCGGCGGCGATCCTCGGTATCGTCCAGGGTCAGCAGCACCTGGGCCACGGTGATGTCGTGGCGGGCCAGGGTTTCTTGATAGGCGTGGGCCAGGCGGATCTGGCCGGTGGCGGCGGCGGCCTGCTTTTCCTCAAGCTTCAGCGGGCGGCCCACCAGGCCCAGGTGCTCCCGCCCCACGGCGACGGCGCCGGAGGAGACGATGACCACGTCCACGCCCCGGCGGCGCAGGGCGGCCACGTCATCGCACACGCTGTCCAGCCAGTCGCGGCGGATGCGGTGCGTCTCACCATCCACCAGCAGGGCGGAGCCGATCTTGACGATCAGCCTTTTGGCGCCCAACACCGGCGGGACATCAAACACCGCCGCCGCACCGGTTGAAGAAACTTCCGTGCGGGCGGCGGCGTCATTCATTTTCTAACGTGTCCCTTTGTCGGCCTGGGAGATGTCGTCCAGGGGATTGTACCGCGCCTTGTATGCCTTGCTGCGCGCTTCCTCGCCATCCATCAGGCGCGCAGCCTTGATCTGCTCCAGAAGCGCATACAGCACGTCGGGCACATGCTCGCCCGTGGCGCCGGACAGCACCATGACCGGCTTCTTGGCCGAGCGGCGCAGCTTCAGCTTCTTTTCCGCAAGTTCTTCCTCGGACAGGGCGTCGACCTTGTTCAGGGCCACGATCTCCTGCTTCTCCGCCAGGCCGCCGCCATAGGCGCGCAGCTCACGGCGGATGGTGCGGTAGGCCTTCTGCACATCCTCCTGCGTGCCGTCCACGAGGTGCAGCAGCACGCGCGTGCGCTCCACATGGCCCAGGAAGCGGTCGCCCAGGCCGTGGCCCTCATGCGCGCCCTCAATCAGGCCGGGGATGTCGGCCACCACGAACTCCTCCTCACCCGCGCGCACGACGCCCAGGTTGGGCACCAGCGTGGTGAAGGGATAGTCGGCGATCTTGGGCCGGGCGCGCGACACGGCGGCCAGGAAGGTGGACTTGCCGGCATTGGGCAGGCCCACCAGGCCCACGTCGGCGATCAGCTTCAGGCGCAGCCACACCCAGCGCTCCTCCCCCGGCCAGCCGGGACCGGCCTTGGTGGGTGCGCGGTTGGTGGAGGTCTTGTAATGGGCGTTGCCGAAGCCGCCGTCACCGCCCTTCAGCAGCACGATGCGCTGGCCCACCTCCATCATGTCGGCCAGCACCGTCTCCTGGTCCTCATCCAGGACCTGGGTGCCCACCGGCACCTTCAGCACCATGGGCTCACCGGCGGCACCCGAGCGGTCGCGGCCCATGCCGTGGCCGCCGCGCTGGGCCTTGAAGTGCTGCTTGTAGCGATAGTCGATCAGCGTGTTCAGGCCGTCCACGGCCTCGATCACGATGTCGCCGCCGCGCCCGCCGTTGCCGCCGTCCGGCCCGCCGAACTCAATGAACTTCTCCCGGCGGAAGCCGACGCAGCCGGGGCCGCCGTCACCGCTCTTCAGGTAGATTTTGCACTGGTCCAGGAACTTCATGATGGGCGGGCCTTATGTAACGGTCTTTGATCCCAAGGGATCAAAGACCCCTCAATCGCCGGGCGCCGGCATCCGCCGGCTTGGCTTCCTCGCTGCGCCCTTCGGTACTCGCTCCGGCGGACGCGGTCGCGTCCTAGGGAAAAAAGCGGGCACGGCGGCGCCACGGGGCAAATGCAAATCGGGGGAACGGTCACCCGTCCCCCCGATCAGAGTCAAAACACCTGGTGCCGAAGCGGCAGGTTACTCGGCGGCGACGGCCACCGGCTCCTGAGCCAGCTCGACGGACACGTAGGTGCGGCCCTGACGGCCGGTGTGGAACTTCACGGCACCATCGGCGACCGCGAAAATGGTGTGGTCCTTGCCCAGGCCCACGTTGGCGCCGGGGTGGAACTTCGTGCCGCGCTGGCGGACGATGATGTTGCCGGAAACGACGGCTTCACCGCCAAAGGCCTTCACGCCCAGACGACGACCGGCGCTGTCACGACCGTTGCGGGAGCTACCGCCTGCCTTTTTATGTGCCATCTCTAAAACTCCTTAAATCGAGGAGGTCGGCTGCCGATTAGGCGCCGGCCTGGATGTCGGTGATGCGCAGGATCGTCAGGTCCTGACGATGGCCGTTCTTGCGGCGGTAGTTCTGCCGGCGCTTCTTCTTGAAGACGATGATGTGCGGCGCGTGGGCCTGGGCGACCACGGTGGCCGTCACGGCGGCGCCAGCCACCAGCGGGGTGCCGACGGTGGTGTTGCCGGCATCGCTGACCAGCAGGACCTCGTCCAGCTTCAGGGAGGCGCCAGCGTCACCCGCCAGCTTCTCAACCTTAATGACGTCGCCGGCCGCGACCTTGTACTGCTTACCGCCGGTGCGGATGACTGCGAACATTCTAGCCCACCACTGATCTGGCCGGGCCCAGCCGAGAGTGGCCAGCGCCCACGCAAAACGGAACGACGGGACCTAGCACAGGACCCGTTTCTAAGAGAGCGCGCACTATACAGGCGACCTCGGCCCTGTCAAGCACCCCCAATACGAGTCCGCGCGGAATCCCGACGCCCGGCACCGTTGCGGGATTCTCAGGGCTTCGTGTCGGGATCCACGATCACGCCCGACGAGGCCGCAAGGCGGGGCAGCAGGCGCCGTTCCGCCGCCAGACCGGAGAAGGCCGGCTGGGCCACGGAAGGGGCCAAGCGGCGGCGCGGCTCCACCACGCGGGTGGCGGTGGTGGCGTAGATCTGCTTGCTGGCCTCCACGATCTGGACGCCGGCGAAGGCCTTGAACCAGCGGGCGCCCAGGTTTTCCACCGCCCCGGCCGACGCCATGAAGAATCGGGACTTCACCGGCGGCATGAACAGGGCCGACGTCTCCCGCTCCGGCACGAACAGGTTGGCGCGCAGCACGCGGCGCAACTGGCCCGTTGAAAACGGGGAGCCATGGCCGAAGGGGGTACGGTCGGTGCGGGCCCAGATGCCGCGCCGGTTGGGCACGACGGCGATCAGGCGCCCGCCCCCGGCCAGCACGCGCCAAATCTCCTGCATCATGGGCTTCAGGTGTTCGGTGAACTCCAACCCATGGACCAGCAGCACGCGGTCGACCGACATGTTGGGAAACGGCAGTTCCGATTCCTCGCCCAGGGTCACGAGGCCCGGCCCCTCGGGCGGCCAGAAGACCACGCCCTGGGCGGCCGGCATGACGGCCATCACCCGCTCCGCCTCCGTCAGGAAGGGACGCAGGAAGGGGGTGGCGTAGCCGATGCCCAGCACGCGCTGGCCGCTGACATCAGGCCACAGCTCGCGCAGGCGGCGACGCACCAGCCGCCGGACCACTTGGCCCAGACTGCTTTCGTAAAACTCGCGCAGATCGACGACATCGTTATACATCAGGGGGATGCTAGCACGGCTGGGACGCGTTCGCCTATTAGGCTGGCGGCCCTAATGCCTATCGCCAAGCCGCCCCTTGCCGCCTGCGACGCGGCCGCCGCTTGTGGCGGGGCGAATCGGTGCTTACCTTTCAGGGTAATCGCCTTGGGAGGCCACCATCATGCTCCGCACTTCCGCTGTCCTGATCGCCGCCGGCCTGGCGGCCGGCCTGCTGACCGCCTGCGCCGCCGACCAGAATGCCGGCCCGAATGGCGGCGGCCCCCAGACCGCCAGTATCCCGGCCGCCAGCGCCGAGTCGCGCGACCGGGGCCCGATGTGCATCCCCGTGCGCAACATCCGTCGCACGCAGGTCATCGATGACCGCACCATCCTGGTGGAGATGCAGGATCGCACCCAGTTCACCCGCATCAACCTGGCCAACCGCTGCATCGGCCTGGGCCCGTACGGCTTCGCCTATGTATCCCATAATGACGAGCTGTGCCGCACCGACCCGCTGACCCTGGTGGGCATGCCGGTGCCGCCGGTCTGCCTGATCGACAGCATGATCCCCATCGACAAGGCCGCCGCCGACGCCCTGAAGGCCAAGCCAAAGACCGACAGCGCGGCCGGAGCGGCCACGCCCGCGCCCGATGATCAGGGCCGCGACTGAGGGTCAGCCCTGTAGCCCCGTCGCCGTGGGCAGGGCCCAATGGCGCCAGACGCTGACCATGCGCAAGGCGAAGCACGCCCCGCCGCCAGCCAGTGCCGCGTAGCGCGGGGCGACGCCCAGCCGGATGGCGGCGGTCATGACGGCGGCGCCCAGCAGCGCCGCCGTGGCGTAGACGTCGACCCGCAGGATGGCCGGCACCTGGGCCAACATGATGTCGCGCAGGGTGCCGCCGCCCACGCCGGTGATGGTGCCCATCAGCATGGCGCTGAAGGGCGGGATGTCGCGGTTCAGCGCCTTTTCCGTGCCCGCCACGGCGAACAGCGACAGGCCGGCGGCGTCCAGGATGGTCATCAGCCCCACCGGCACCTGGCCCACCAGGGTATGACCGGTGAAGGTGGCCGCCCCGGCGGCGAAGGCCATGGCGGGATAGCGCCAGTCGCGCAGGGCCGTGGGCGGGGCCGCCCCGATCAGCAGGTCGCGCAGCACGCCGCCGCCCAACGCCGTGGCAAAGGACAGGACCATGACGCCGAACAGGTCCAGCCCGCCGCGCAGTGCGGCCATGGCGCCCTCGACCGCGAACAGCACGGTGCCGGCCATGTCGGCCACGGACAGCACCATATCCGTCTTCTTCCCCATCCCCTTCCAACCCCGCATCCCTTGCCGGACCGCAGCGTTACACCGTCGCGGGGCGGCTGGCGAGAGGATCGGCGCCAGAGGGCGGCGGGTGCGGCGACAGCCGTCAGGGCTGGCGCCAAAGCTGCCGCCGGATCAGCAGGACCGCCAGCAGCCCGCCCACCGCCACCAGGGGCACGAGGCTGAGCAGCAAATCCGGCGCCGACAGCCCCGCCTGCACCAGGCCGCCGCCCAGCAGCGGCCCGACGACGGAGCCCAGGCGCCCGGCGGCCACCGCCCCGCCCACGCCGGTGCCCCGGATGGCGGTGGGGTAGCACGCGGGTGCCGCGGCATAGAGCGTGGCCTGGGTGGTCAGGACCATGGCGCCGGCGCCCAGACCCACCAATAGGGCCACCGTCAGGTTGGCCGGCATCACGGCCAGCAGTACCAGGAAGACCGCCAGGCCGACGAAAACCGTGATGGCGTAGCCGAAGCGCCGGGGACCATCCAGCAGAGGCCCGGTGACGACGCAGGCGATGGCGCCCGAGATGTTCAGCATCACTTGGATCAGCGCCGCCTGCGGCTTGCTGAAACCCCGTTCGGTCATGAGCAGGGGCAGCCAGCTCAGCAGCAGGTACAGCACCATCAGGGTGGCGAAGAAGGCCAGCCACAGCAGCACCGTTTCCACCGCGCGGCCGCCGCCGAACAGGATGGCGAGGATGCCGGGCCGGGCACCGCCGTCCGCCGCCGCGGCCGCGCGGAAGGCCTGCGAATCCGGCAGGGCCCAGATCAGCAGGGGCAGGACCAGCAGCGGCGCGCCGCCGGCGACATAGAAGATGGTGCGCCAACTGTCGAAGCCACCGCCCATCCCGGCGAAGACGGCGATCAGGCTGACAATGGCGCCACCCAGGGGCATGCCGCCGTACATCAGGGAAACCGCCCCGCCGCTACGCCCCGACGGGCTGTTCTCCGCCGCCAGCGCCACCAGGTTGGGCAGGGTGCCGCCCAGGCCCAGGCCGGTGGCCAGCCGCATGAGGAACAGGGTGGTGAAGTCCGGCGACAGGGCGGTCGCGGCCGTGAACACGCCGAACAGCGCGACCGAGACCACCAGCACCGCCTTGCGCCCGAAGCGGTCGGCCAGCCGGCCGCCCACCAGCGCGCCCAGGAACAGGCCGATGGTGCCGGCGCTGAAGAAGGCGCCCAGCTCCTTGGGCGCCAGGTGCAGGGCGGGGGCCAGCTTGGGCGCCGCCACGCCGGCGGCTTGCAGATCCACCCCCTCCAGAACGGCCACGAGCAGGCACAGCAGCGTGGTGCGGTTGATCAGGCCGCCCGCCGGGGCCTGTGGCGCCGCGATCGGGGCATGCGCCGGGGCGGCCACCGCGTCATGGTTCAGCACGTTCCTCTCCCGTTTATTCTTATCGGTCGGGAACAAGGTGCGCGCGGGAACGGTGGATGTCCAGAAAAGTTGCTGACAATAACTAAATTTGCGCGGCTATGTTCGACGTTGACCGCCCAGCAGGCCGCCGACCACGAACAGGGCCACGCCCACCATCAGGCCCACGTCGGCCACGTTGAAGATGCCGGTGCGCACGGATCCGATGCCGAGATTCAGGAAGTCGAACACGGTGCCGCCCTGGACCAACCGGTCGAGCAGGTTGCCCAGGCCCCCGCCCAGGAAGCTGCCGGCACCCAGCAGTTCCATGCGGCTGAGGGATTTCGCCCGCAGGCTCCACGCCAGCAGGGCGGCCAGGACCAGGGCCACGCCAACGGTGAAGACCAGGCCCCGGGCGTGGTCGTCCAGCCCGGCGCCGATGCTCAGGAAAGCGCCCGGGTTGTTGACCGGCGTCACCAGAATGGCGCCGTTCAGCGCCGTCAGCTCCACCCCCGGGGTCAGCGCCTGTTTCAGCCAGGCCTTGGTCGCCTGGTCCGCCGCGAACCAGACAAGCGCCGACGGCACCAGCCAGCGCAGCCGCTCATGAACATTCGTACTTGGCACACTCATTCCGGCTTATCCCCGCTGTCGTTCTTTCGGGCGCAGGCCTCGCGATAGGCGGAGGGTGACTGGCCGATGACCTGTTTGAAATCCTGGGTGAAATGGGCATGGTCGAAATAGCCCAGATCCTGGGCCAGCGTGGTCAAATCCACCACCTCGCCCTGGCCCAGGCGGTGCGCCGCCTCATGCAGGCGGGCGCGGCGGATGACCCATTTGGGCGTCATGCCCACCAGGTCGGCGAACAGCCGTTGCAGCGCGCGCACGCCCAGGCCGGCGCGGGCGACCAGGTCATCCACCCGCAGGATGTCGCGATCGGCCTCCACCAGCGCCACCAGCCGGTTGATCTCCATCACCATCGGCGGCACATCCATCAACCTCCGGCGCAACAGCGGCTCGGCCGCCGCCACCATGCCGGCGTCATCCTCCGCCGCCAGCACCGCCGCCTCCGCCCCCTCCGCCGCCGCGCCGAAAACGGCCTCCAGGGCCAAGGTGCGGTCGACCAGGGTGGTCAGGGGGGCGCCCAGCAGGGCGCGGAAGCCGGCGGGGCGGAAGCGGATGCCCAGCACGCGGCCGGCGCCCCGCAGTTCATAAGCGAAGATGCCGTGCATGGGGCCGTAGATGGCGGTGCGCCCCCGCTCGAACACGAGGTTCACGGCAGGATAGGGCAAGGTGCGCTGGACATAGGGCGGCTGGCCCGTCAGGTCCCAGGCCACCACCCAGTAATGCTCCACCACCGCCGCCAGATCCCCCCCGGATTCCAGGGCCGGCAAATAGCGGCCCAGGCGGAAGCGCTGCGCCGCCGCGCCCGGCGCCAGCACGCCCTTGGGCGCCGCCGTCACCGGGCGCATGGGTTTTCCCCCATTGGGCTTTTGATGGCCCGGTCGCGTTTTTCCAAGCCCACGAAATCCCCCAAGCCTATCGTCCCGCCTGACCCCCGTTCCCGTGGAGAGCCGCCATGAAACTCTATTCCCTGGCCCTGTCGCCCTTCGCCGCGCGCGTCCGCGCCGCCGTCTATGCCAAGGACCTGGCCGTCGACATCCTAAGGGACTGTTGATAAATAAATGAATCAATGATTTTTTGCGGTTTGGGGATTCTCCGGCTGACACGGAGCTTATAGAATCGCCGGATGATTGATCA
>NZ_VITN01000006.1 GCF_007828045.1 Nitrospirillum amazonense
CGCCTAAACCACGCTTCATGAACCGCCGTATACGGAACCGTACGTACGGTGGTGTGGGAGGGGGGAGGTGTGAACCTTCCCCCTACCCGATCTGCACCTAATGGCCCTGCGTACGGGCGACCGCGCCCAGGGATAGCCCGCGACCGCGGGCGCCGCAGATTTCCGGGGAGCGGAGCGAACTGGAAATCGAGGACAAGGCAAGCCGGCGGATGCCGGCGCCTGCCGCTTGAGGGCGCATCAGGCTAAGACCGCATCCAGCGTGATCTCGGCGTTCAGCACGCGCGACACCGGGCAGTTGGCCTTGGCCTCGGCAGCCAGGTCCTGGAACTTGCCGGGCTCGATCCCCGGGATCTTGGCGCGCACCGTCAACTTCACGGCGGAGATGCGCCAGCCGCCACCTTCGCCTTCCATTGTCAGCACCGCGTCGGACTTGATTTCCTCCGGGGTGAAGCCGGCGCCGGACAGCATGAAGGCCAGCGCCATGCTGAAGCAGCCGGCATGGGCGGCGGCGATCAGTTCTTCGGGGTTGGTGCCTTTGCCGTCGCCGAAGCGGGCGACGTAGGAATAGGGCACGCTGGACAGGGTGGCGCTCTGCGTCGTCAGGGTGCCGTCGCCATCCTTGCCGGTCCCATGCCAGACGGCATTCGCGGTGCGCTTCAACTGGGCCATGACGATCCTCCTTGATGCAATGGATTACACCGTTGGCTGCTCTATCGAGGGCCTGGGCGTTGGGGGTAGAGTAGCAAGCTATCGTGTCAGTTCCATGCGGCGACTCCCGTGATGCGCTGATCGCAACCACTCCAGGCCGTCCATGCACCATCTTCCGCGCCGCTTGTATTTTCCTCCGGCCGCCCTGTGAGGTGCCGGCTTTTATATATCAGCCTGCTGACCCTATTCCTGCTGCACCCAATGGCGGTATGCGCCCAGGCCTACCAGGACAGGGCGTGGCAGCGGGTGGACGTCGCCACCTTGGCCTTCCATGGTGAAATCCTGCCCCGCCGCTTCCTGCCGGGCGAGCATCCGCTCGGGGACGCGGACCTGCTGGCCCGCAACCTGACGCCAGAGACACGGACCCTGGTGCTGGATTCCGGGGGCGGCGATGTGGCGGTCGCTCTGGAAATGGCCCGCCTGATCCATGGCCGGCAGTTGGATGTGGTGGTCGAGGGGCGCTGCGCCTCGGCCTGCGCCCTGCTGCCCTTCCTGGCGGGACGGCGCAAGACGGTGGCGCCCGCCGGGGTGGTGGAATTCCATTCGACCAACAGCCTGGATCCGCGCGACACGGCCGATGCCCGCGCCCGCCTGGCGGCGCAGATGGCGGCTATCCGTGGCCAGATCCCCAACCTGGCCCAGGACGGCGTGACCGTGACGCCGCCCGACCTGGGGGGCGCCACGGTCGAGGCCATCCTGGCCGCCCGCCGCCAGAACGCCACCGGACTGCGCCAGGCTATCGCGGCGCTCTATGGGGAGTGGGGCGTCGCCCCGGCCCTGCTGGATGACATCGACCAAGCGGCCGACACCTATCTGGCCGATCATCCCGGCGTGGCGCGCGACCAGGTGTGGTGGTGCCTGGCGCCGGGCCTGTTGGCCGGCCGCTACGGTGTGATGGGACTGGAGGCGCCTGCAGGGCCCTTGCCTCCAGACGTGCTGGCCAATCTGCAGCGCACCGTTGGCGGCGTGCATCTCGTGCGTGAGCGGTAGCCTCAAGAGGTGTGGGGTTCCATCCACCAGCGCCGGCTGAAGGTCAGCACGTCGTCCATCTGCCGGTCCAATACGCCCAGCATGCCGCCGGTCCAGGTCTCGAACGCGGCGTTGCCATCCAGGGTGCGCACGTTCTGCGGCAGGGTGCGAATCAGGGCCGTGGCGTTCTCGCCCTGGCCGTAATCATGACCCAGCTGCCGGAAGTAAAAACCGGGCAGGGTGAAGCGGGGCCGGCCGCGATAGGCCAGGACTACGGTGTCATAGCTGCGCTCATCCAAGGTGGCGGCGGCTTGCAGCAGGACACGCAGCACATCCAGCGGCGTGGTCGTGGGCGCCGCCCCCCAGACGTCCACCACCAGAGTGCCAGGCAGCACCAGGGCCCGGTGGTAGGCGACGACATGGACGGCGGTGTTGCGCGAATCCTGATCCAGCGCGCGGGCCACGGGCAGGGTGACGCTGACCAGATTCCATCCGGCAACGACGATGGCCACGATGGCCAGGCCCAAGGCCCCCTTCACCCACTTGGACAACACCCATACCCCGCCAACCGACGCGCTGGCGCCATGCTAGCGTTCCTATGGAGGATTGCAATCCATAGGCGTAAAACGTTTTGATATTAATCTGTTAACGCGAAGTCCATGGCCATCTCGGCGTGCAGCCGCGTTGTATCGAACACCGGCAGATCACTGTCGCCCTGACCCATGATCATGCCGATTTCCGTGCAGCCCAGGATGACGCCGTCGGCACCTGCCGCGCGCAGGCGATCCACCTCCGCCAGGATGGCGGCCTTGGAGTCGGGCAGCACGATGCCCCGGCACAGTTCCTCGTAGATGATGCGGTGGACGGTGTCCCGCCCGGCGGCGTCCGGCACCAGGGCATCCACGCCGTAGTGTTGGGCCAGGTGGCCGCGGTAGAAGTCCTGCTCCATGGTATAACGCGTGGCCAGCAGGGCCGGGCGGGTGCTGCCGGCGGCCTTCAGGGCGCGGCCGGTGGCGTCGGCGATGTGCAGCAGGGGGATGCTGGTGGCGGCGCGCACGGCGTCCGCCGTCTTGTGCATGGTGTTGGCGCCGATCATCAGCGCCTCAGCGCCCGCGTCCTGCAGGCGGCGCGCGGCATCGGCCATCAGGGCCCCGGCGCCGGCCCAGTCGCCCGCCTGCTGCTTGGCCGCCACCTCGGCGAAATCCACCGACCACAGCAGCAGGCGGGCGGAATGCAGCCCGCCCAGCCGGTCACGGGCGATGGTGTTGAGATGCCGGTAATAGAGCGTGGTGCTTTCCCAGCTCATCCCCCCGATCAGGCCTAGCATACGCATGGTGGATGCCCCTTTCGCTCCGTGCGAGGGAAACGCTCTCACAGCACCATGGCGGCCGCCAGCTTGAACGGCGCACGGGTGCGTTGCACCCGGGCCAGCAGCCAGGCGCCCTCCAGCGCGATGAAAAAGCGCGCCGCCCGCTCACGCGGGTCGCCGACGCCCAGGCGTTCAGCGTGGCCCGCCGTGCGCACGGCCCAATCCTCCAGCACCTCCGCCACCACGGCGGACAGACGGGTGCTGTCGGGAATGGCGCCGATGACCAGGGCGGTGACGGGGCAGCCGTCACGCCAGTCCGACGCCTCGAACCAGTCTGCGATGGTGTCGGCCAGGGCGTGCACGCCGTCGGCGAAGGTGGGCGCGTCGGTGAAGGCCTGGTCGATCAGGCGGGCGATGCGGTGCCCGGCCAGACGGGCCGCCTCTTCCGCCAGCTCTTCCTTGCCGCCGGGAAAGTGGTGATAGAACGAGCCCTTGGGCGCGCCGCTGACGGCGATGATCTCGTTCAGGCCCACGCCATTGTAGCCCTTGCGCCGGAACAGGGTCACGGCGGTATCGACGAAATGCTTCTTGGCATCGGACAGGCGCGGCATGCCCCTTAATGCCAATTGTATGTCGGTCGGTCTAGTGATATCCCGTTCTATGGCGATCACCATAGAACGGATCGCGGCGGACGGGGAGGGGGGGGATGACCGAAGATACGGGCGACCAGGCGGTGCGCATCACCACCCCGGACGGGGCCCAACTGGCCGGCCGGCTGACCCTGCCGCCAGACGGGCGCGAGCCCCGGCTGGCCGTGGTGCTGCATGGCGCCACCGGCGTGCCGCGCGACTACTACGCGCGTTTCGCCGCCTGGCTGGCGGCGGCGCGTGCCGCGGCGGTGCTGACCTATGACTACCGCGACTTCGGCGCGTCGGCCGCCGGGCCGATCACCCGATCCGGCGCCACCATGGCGGCCTGGGGTGTGATCGACCAAGCGGCGGCCCTGGACTGGCTGTGCGATCGTTATCCGGGGACCGAGATTTGGGTGGTCGGCCATTCCCTGGGCGGCATGTGCCTGCCCTTCCATGCCAATGCGGGGCGGGTGGCGCGGCTCATCGCCGTGGCCTCCGGTCCCGCCCATTGGACCAAGCACCCGCTGAGCTACATGCCCTCGGTCCTCGCCTTCTGGTTCCTGCTGGGGCCGCTGGCCACCTTGTTGTGCGGTTATCTGCCGGGGCGACTGCTGGGCCTGGGGGCGGACTTGCCCAAGGGCGTGTTCTGGCAATGGCGGCGCTGGTGCACCTCACGCGGCTTCTACCGGGTGGATTGGGGACAGTCCATGCCCCACCCCACGCCGGATCGCATGACCGGCGCCGTCACTCTGGTGGGCATCGCGGATGATGAGATGATGCCGCCGGAACGTGTCCGGCGCCTGGCGGACTTCTACCCGGCGGCCACCATCCGCCACCGGGTCATCACCCCGGCGGAGGCCGGGGCCAAGGCCATCGGCCATCTGCGCCTGTTCGCCGAGCGCAATGCCCGGGCGTGGCCGTTGTTGCTGGACGGTATTTCCTAGGCCGCCACGGCAACGGGTGCTGCGACCGCCCGTTCCAGCCGGCCCAGCAGGGTGCCGAACAGGGCGGTCTCCGCCCGGCACATCAGCGCCAGGCGGGTCGGGTCCCAGGCGCCCAAGACGTCCAGCCGCTCCGCCATGTCGGACAGGTGGCCCTGCTCTTCCGCCAACAGGCTTTTCAGCGAGATCTTGGACCCCGCCTGACGCAGCGCCGCTTCATAAAGGTGGTAGAACCACACGGCGCGGAATTCCACGATCAGCGACATGTGCAGGTACAGTACCTTTGAGCGGGGCGGTTCGCCTGCCAGGGCCTGTTCCACGGCGATATCCAGCTTCTGGAAATACAGGCGGCCGGCGGCCGGCGACAAAAGGTCAGCCTGCACATAATCCATGGTGCGGCGGGCCACGCCCTCGGCATGGCGCTTGAAGAAGAAGGCGTGGCGCGCCTCTTCCGCCAGGTGCTTCAGGGTGGGCAGGTCCATGCCGGCGCCATGCTGGGTCGCCATGATCTTGTTGCTGCCCATATGCTCCATCAACGACAGCTCGTTCATGAAGCGGGCGTGGGACGCGGGCGTGCGCAGCACGTCGGCCAGGAAGCTCCGGACCCGGGGGACCAAGGGGGCGTTGTCACTCTCGAACGCGCCGCGCACGGCATCCAAGGACTGCTGCATCATCTGAAAACCCTTCCGCGCCCCGGCTTCCTTGCCGGGGCCGGCGCACTCTGCGCGCGGCGTTTGGCGCCGGGCAATAGGATTCGCCCCCCGTCCAAATAGGGGCCATCATTCGTCGCAGTTATGCCACCATGCGCGCGCAGCCTGGCATGGATCGATGAGAACCAGGGTGGAACCTGCCATCATGCCCAGTTATGCGGTACCTGAACGCCCCATGGCCCGGCGCCTCGGCCTACGCCACGGCGCCATGACGGCCCTGGCGCTGCTGATGACCATATCCCCGTTCATGGGCGATCTGGCGCGCGCCCAAGAGGGGGCCCCTACCTACGACGATGGCGGCGACCAATACGCGGGCGATCCGCCGGCGCGGGTGGGACGGCTGGCACGGGTTCAGGGCACCGTTTCCTTCCACACCGCCGACGGCACCCAGTGGGACCCCGCCACTCCCAACTACCCCCTGACCAGCGGCAACGCGCTATGGACCGAGCCGGGGGCCAGCGCCACGGTCGATATCTCCACCACCCGGCTGGTCATGGACGGCACCACCGAGCTGGATATCGACAGCCTGGACGACCGCGATTTCACCGCCGACTTGGCGCAGGGCCAGGTCTATGTGCGCATACGGGGCCTTATGCCCGGCGAACGCTACAGCCTGCGCACGCCGCGTGGCCTGGTCACGCTGGAGGGGCCCGGCAGGTACGAGGTTTCGGCCGGCGATACCGACACCCCCACCCGCGTCACCGTGCTGGAAGGGTCGGCGCAACTCAGCGGCCAGGGCCTGTCCCTGCGGATCAATGGCGGGCAGACGGGGGAGATCACAGGCGACAATCCGCCCAACGTCAATGTGCGGCCGGCCGAGCACGACCCCTTCCTGACGGCCATGCTGCGCACCGACCGCGTCGGGTCTTCCACACCCCCGCCGGATGTCATGGCCATGCCCGGCGCCGACGATTTGGGCGAATATGGCAGCTGGCAGGCCACGCCCGACTATGGCCAGGTCTGGTATCCGCAGGTCGAGTCCGACTGGGCGCCCTATCGCGACGGCCACTGGGCCTATGTCGCCCCATGGGGATGGACCTGGATCGATGACGCGCCGTGGGGGTTCGCCCCCTTCCACTACGGGCGCTGGGTGGACATCCATGGCCGCTGGGCCTGGGCGCCCGGCGGTGCCGTCGTGGTCGGCGGGCCGCCGCCCCCGCCGGTCTACGCCCCGGCGCTGGTCGCCTTTTTCGGGGCCGGCGTCGCCATCGGCGTCAGCATCGGCGGCCCCCATTACGACGATAGGGGACACCCGCCCGTCGGCTGGTGCCCCCTGGGCTGGCAGGAGCCGTACCACCCCTGGTACCGGACCAGCCCGCGCTATGTGGAATACGTGAATCGGCCCGTGGTCCGCAACCTGACGGTCGTGAACAACGTCACCCAGGTCACCAATATCACCATCAACAATTACGCCAACCGACGCGGCGCCTCGATGATGCCAGCGGACGCCATGGTCGCCGGCCACTACGGCCGCTATAACGGCGGCGCCCGGCCTTGGGACGAGCACCAGTTCGCCAACGCCCGCGCCGTTGTGGGGCGACCGCCATTGCAACCCACCGTCGCCACCGCCGGCGTGACGCCGCAGGTGGCGCAGCGCCTGCACCTGCCCGACCCGCCGGGTGGAACGCCTGCCCCGCGTCCCGCCAACCCCGGCCCCCGGTTCGACCCACGGGCCGAGGGTGCCGGTCCCCGGCACCTGGACCTGCGCGGGCCTAATGGCGCCCCAGTCGGGGGGCCACAGGCCGGTGCGTTCCGGCCCGGCGACCCGCATCCCAACGGCAACCGGCCCAACGGCAACGGCCCCAACGGTAACGGGCCCGGAGCGGACCACCCTGGCGGATTCCGTCCGACGGACCGTCGGCCGGACGAGCCGGGGTTCCATCCGGGCCAGGCAGGGCCCAACCGGCCCGAGGGCGCCGCCTGGGCCAACCGGGGTCCCGGGGGGCTGCCCACCCTGCGCGACCATAGCCAGCCGCCCGGCCTGCCGCCGGTGCACCAAGCGACGCAGGAACGCCCCGGGCCCGTGGCCAATCAAGCGCCATCCCCGGTGCCCCAGGCTGGGGTTTCTCAGCCCGGCGGCCCCAACCAGCACCCCAACCATCAGGAAGGGGGGCCGGGCGGGATGTCCCATCCGGCGGGCCATCCGCCGCAGGGTCAGCCAGGCCCCGCCCAGGCCGGTCCCGCCCAGGCCGGTCCCGAACGTCCGCAAGGGGCGCCCGCGGCTCCGCGTGGGGAACGTCATCGGCCGGACGCGCCGAACCTTGAGGAGCGGCGCCAGCCGCAGGCGCCGCAGCCGCCGCGCCAAGCCGACCACCCGCCGCCGCAGCATGAATTCCATCAGCAGCCCCGGCCACAGTCACCGGCGGAGCCCCGGCCCCATATGGACATGCCCCCCCGGCCGGAACCGCAGCGCATGCCGCCGCCTCAGGCGCGGCCGGAGGCGCCGCATCCGCAGCCCCCGCAGCATCCACAACCGCAGCAGCATCCGGCGCATCCCGAACCGCAGCATCAGCAGGCGCCGGGCCATCCCAACGACCCTGGTCAGCCCCACCGCAACTGACGGCGCCCGTCATAGATGCCGGCGGTGGGGTTCAGGCCTGTTCGGCCGCGCGGAAGCCGTCGTGATGGCGGATCACTTCCTTGATGATGAAGTTCAGGAACTTGGCCGCGAAGTCCGGATCCAGATGGGCGCCCTCTGCCAGGCGGCGCAAGCGCTCGATCTGGGCCGCCTCGCGGCCCGGGTCGCTGCTGGGCAGGTCGATGCGCGCCTTCAGCGCCCCGACCTGCTGGGTACACTTGAACCGTTCCGCCAGCATGTAAATCAGGGCGGCGTCTATGTTGTCGATGCTGTCGCGCAGGCGCTTCAGTTCGGGATGAATGGCGGGGGCAGGGTGCTCGGCGCCGGACATGGCCACTCCTTGGGATCACGGACGGGCCGACAGTACAGTTCCCCGCCGAGCGCCGTCAGTGAAAATTATGAGGGGCTTTTATAACAAACGGTCGCGCGTGGGCTGGAAGCCGCAACAGCCGATGCATAAATTCAGACCTTCCTGAACCAAATTTACGGAAGGTGGTCCATGGAGGCCGGGGGAGAGACGGGGGCCGTGGCGGGCGGCTGGCAATTGGCGCAGATGAACGTCGGCACGGCGCTCTACGCCATGGACGATCCGCGCATCGCCGATTTCGTGAACCAGTTGGACGAGATCAACACCCTGGCCGAAGGCAGCCCCGGCTTCGTCTGGCGCCTACAGTCAGACAGCGGCAACGCCACCGACATCCTGGTCAGCGACAATCCGCGGTTCCTGGTGAACATGTCGGTGTGGGCGTCGGCCGAGGCGCTGTTCGATTACGTGTACAAATCCGCCCATCGCACCGTCATGGCGCGGCGGCGGGAATGGTTCGAACGGCCCATCGACATGTACCAGGTCCTGTGGTGGGTTCCCGCCGGCCATCGCCCCACCCCGCAGGAGGGGTTGGAGCGCCTGGCCCATCTGGAACGGCACGGGGCCACGCCGCATGCCTTCACCTTCAAGCAGAAGTACCCGTACCCCGCCGCCCCGCCGGCTGCGCCCGAGGACATGGCGCCGGAACCGCATTGCGTCGGCTGGGAGTGAGCACGCCCAGGGAAGGTCTCATTAAATCCCGGGGGGTGGCGTTTTTTCGCCACCTTTGGGCGGTGTCATGAAAGTGCCCGGCGAGGCCGGGCCCTGTTCATGTCGAAAGGATCGAGACCATGCCCGTCCTGACCCGCCCCACCACCAGCGCCTCCCCGTCCATCGGCATATCCTGGCGCCGTCGCGGGGTCGCTGCCCTGGCCCTGGCCTTCGGCCTGGCGTTGGCGCCGTTCATGACGGCCGGCAGTGCCCAGGCCGAGGTGGTCCATCACCGCGTGGTGCATCACCGCCATCATCATCACCACCATCACCACGTGCACCATGTGGCGCATCATGCCCCGGTGCATCATCCCCATGGCTAAGGCCGGGTGACGGCGGGCCAGGGCCCGCTCACTTTTGTGGGGTAATCCCCGCCAATCAGCCGGCCACGCGCCTCTGATGGAACGTCCTGGCGGAACTTTGCGGTCCCCAGGGCGTTTCCATATCCGTTCCGCCCCGCCTACCCGCCGGCCCCGGTTCCTGGGGGCGGCCCATCTCAGGGGTGCCGTTGGGGCAAAGGGCATACCCCCGCCCGGATCACATTGTTTGCGGTGTTGCGACGTTTTTTCGCCACCATTGGGCGGTCCCCTGATGTCACGCCTTTCTTACGAGGAATGGAGGACGACCCATGTTCACGAAGTTGACCACCGCGGGCTGGGCCCGCACGGCGACCGCGCTGACCCTGGCCGCCGGCCTGGCGTCCGCCCCTGTCTTGAGCGCTGCCGCCTGGGCGCAGACCGCGCCGCCCGAGGGCACGCCCATGCCGGGCACGCCGCAATCCGAAGACACCACCCGCAGCGGCACGCCGTCGACCCTGCCGCCGGGGCCGGACGCCACCAGTCCCAGCCCGTCCAATTCCCACGGCCTGCCGGGCGACCGCGCCGGGATGGGCCAGCAGCCGGGCCAGCAGCCGGGCCAGCAGCCAGGAATGAACCAGCCGGACGTCTCGTCGCCATCGACCATGCCCCCGGCCCCGTCGGACCAGAGCGGTTCCATGTCCTCGTCGTCCTCGTCCAGCCAGGCGGTGACGGAAAAGCCGCCGGTGGTGCAGCCGCTACCGCCGCATGACCCGAACGACGACAAGGGCAAGGCCGCGAAGTCGGCCCATGCCAAGAAGTCGGCCAAACATATGGCGCAGAAGAAGACCGATCCGGGCCAGAGCCCGGAGGAGGCCGCGCCGCCGCCCCCGGCGCCGTCCAGTCCGGATAGCGGCACCACCGGCTCGACCAGCCAGCCGGACAATCCCCGTCCGTAAGGTGCGGCCGGACGCGCGCCTGCGAGGCAACCGTCCATCTCCCTTCAGGCGCGTTGTGCGAAACCCCCGGGGCCCGGTCCCCGGGGGTTTTGTCATAGCCACATGTCATCGAATGATTTTTCAAAAAGGCTTATTTATCCTATAAATTACGCATGGCGGCGCCGACCGTCCAAAAACGGCCCCCGGCTATGGGGCCGATCACTCGAGGAACGTCCCATGCGAAGAATGCTCCTGGCCCTGGCGGCCTTGCTTGTCGTGCCGCTGCTGATGCTGGCCCACCCGGCCAAGGCGGATGATCCCAAGGATGCGGAGCCGCCGCGCCAGCCCAACGGCCTGGCCTTGACCCCGCCCATGGGCTGGAACACGTGGAACAAGTTCGCCTGTGAGATCAATGAGGATGTCATCCGCAGGGCGGCCGACGCCATGGTGTCCTCCGGCATGGCGGGTGCCGGCTACAAGTATGTGGTGATCGACGACTGCTGGCACGGCGCCCGTGACGCCCATGGCGACATACAGCCCGACCCGGTCCGCTTCCCCTCCGGCCTCAAGGCCCTGGGCGACTACATCCACTCCAAGGGCCTGAAGTTCGGTATCTATTCCGACGCTGGCAAGGAAACCTGCGGCAAGCGGCCGGGCAGCCTGGGTCATGAATACCAGGACGCCGCCCAGTACGCCGCCTGGGGCGTGGATTACCTCAAATACGACTGGTGCTCCACCGGCACGCTGGACGCCAAGGCCGCCTATACGCTGATGAGCGACGCGCTTCGGGCATCCGGCCGCGACATCGTCTTCAGCATGTGCGAATGGGGCACGGCCAAGCCTTGGCTGTGGGCACAGGCCGTGGGCAACCTGTGGCGCAGCACCGGCGACATCTATGACGGCTGGCAGGGCAAGAAGGGCTATTCCCTGGGTGTCATGGACATCCTGGATCTGGAGGCCGACCTCTATCCCTATGCCGGCCCCGGACATTGGAACGATCCGGACATGCTGGAGGTCGGCAACGGCGGCATGACCGACACGGAATATCGTGCGCACTTCAGCCTGTGGGCCCTGTTGGCGGCCCCCTTGATCGCCGGTAACGACCTGACCAGCATGAGCCCAGCCACCAAGGCCACCCTGACCAATGCCGAGGTCATCGCCGTGGACCAGGACGCCCTGGGGGCCCAGGGTCGCCGTATCGCCAAGCAGGGCGACATGGAGATATGGGCCCGGCCGCTGGCCAGCGGCGACCGCGCCGTGGTGCTGCTGAACCGGGGCACGGTGCCGGCCAGGATCACCGTCAACTGGGCGGATCTGGGCTACCCGGCCAAGCTGCCCGCCAAGGTGCGCGACCTGTGGCTGGCCAAGGACCAGGGCACGACCAAAGGTGGCTACACCGCCGAGGTGGCGCCGCACGGCGTGGTCATGGTGACGGTGCGTCCGGCCGTTTGATGACCTGTGGGCGCTCCGCCGGGGCGCCCACTCGATTCATTCTCTGCCTGGTCACGCGGCGATCGATGAAGGCGACGGCGGCCATCCCGACCAACATGGCCAGGATGAACAGGGGCGCGCCCGCCAGGTCCACCCCCTTGGGGTCGGCCACCGTGACGCCCAGGGCCGCCAATGCCGGACCGGGGCAATACCCCACCAATCCCCAACCCACGCCGAACAGGGCGGCCCCCGCCACCAGCCGTCGGTCGATGGCGCGGACGGCCGGGGGCTGGAAGGCGGGCGCGGCCAGGGGCGCCTGCCGGCGGCGCCCGAGGACGAAGCCGGCCCCCGCCACCGGCACCGCCGCCGCCATGACCAGGGCCAAACTGGGATCCCAGCCGCCGGCCACATCCAGGAAGGCCAGCACCTTGGCCGGGTTGATCATGGATGACACGGTCAGGCCGAACCCGAACACCAGGCCGGCCGCCAAGGCCAGGATGAGACGGCGCATGGGATCAGCCCCCCAGGACGTGGCGGTGGAGAAAGACGGTCAACGCGGCCACGGCCATGAAGACCCCGGTGGCTGTCGCGGAACGCGGCGACAGCCGGGCCAGGCCGCAGACGCCGTGGCCGCTGGTGCAGCCGCCCGCCAGCCGCGTGCCCACCCCCACCAGCAGCCCGCCGACGATGACCAGCGTGGGGCCGGTCCCTGATGCGCCGGTTGGCACGGCGCCGCCCGCCAGCCGGTACATCACCGGCGCCGCCATGATCCCGGCCAGGAAGGCCAGGCGCCAGATCCGGTCGCCCCGCGCGGCGGTCATCAGGCCGCCCACGATGCCGCTGATGCCGGCGATGCGGCCCAGGCCCAGCCACAGCAGGGCCGTCGCCGCGCCGATCAAGGCGCCGCCCACCAAGGCGTGCGTGGGGGTGAAGCCGCTCATGGTTGTTCCTCCGGCGCGCAGAACAGGGCGTACAACGCCTCCAGCATAGGGCGTACCTTGTCGGACCCGATGCGGTAGTGGATCACCGTCCCCTCCCGCCGCGTGGCCACCAGCTCCTCATCCCGCAGTTTCGCCAAGTGCTGCGACAGGTTGGACTGCGCCAGTCCCAGGTGCTGCGCCAGAGCGCCCACCGTCATCTCCCCCTGCACCAGGGCGCACAGGATCATCAGCCGGTGCCGGCTGGCCAGCGACCGCAGGAAAGCCTCCGCCTCCGTTGCGCGGGCCTCAAGGGCGGTGGAATCAGGCAGATCCATTATACATTCCTAATTTATAAATTAGACTTGACTAATATATAGGATGGCACCAGCTTCAGGCAAGCGTTCCGGCGCTCGCCGGACATCTTCTTGGAAGGGACAGCGGCCATGGCCCCCGACGTGCAGGCCTTTTTCGATGACGCCACCAACACCGTGACCTATCTGGTCGTCGACCCCGCCACAGGGGCGGCCGCCATCATCGACAGCGTGCTGGACTTCGATCCCAAGTCGGGGCGCACCGGTACGGCTTCGGCCGACCGGATTATCGCCGCCGTGCGGGCCCGGGGCCTGTCGGTCCAGTGGATTCTGGAGACCCATATCCACGCCGATCACCTGTCCGCCGCCCCCTACCTGCAGCGGGCGCTGGGCGGCCGGACCGGCATCGGGGCGGAGGTGCGTCAGACCCAGGCCATCTTCGGCCGCCTGTTCAACCTGGGGGGCGACTTCGCGACCGACGGCCGCCAGTTCGACCATCTGTGCCGGGATGGGGAGGCGGCGGCCCTGGGCTGGCTGACCCTACGGGCGCTGCATACCCCCGGGCATACGCCGGCCGACGTCAGCTATGTGATCGGTGACGCGGCCTTCGTGGGCGATACGCTGTTCCAGCCGGATTACGGCAGCGCGCGCACGGATTTCCCCGGGGGCGATGCCGCCACCCTCTACCGTTCCGTCCGCCGCCTGCTCAGTCTGCCGCCTGAGACGCGGCTGTTCACAGCCCATGATTACAAGGCGCCGGGCCGCGACCATTATGCCTGGGAAAGCACGGTGGCGGACCAGCGCGCCCACAACATCCACCTGCGCGATGGGGTGGACGAGATGGCCTTCGTCACCCTGCGGCGGCAGCGCGACGCGGGCCTGGGCGCGCCCCGCCTGCTGTTGCCTTCGGTCCAGGTCAACGTGCGGGCGGGGAACCTGCCCTTGCCCGAGGGGAATGGCGTCCGCTACCTGAAGATCCCGCTGGACGCCCTGTAATCCTGCCGCTCCATAACCTTGCCGCTCAGTTCTTGGCGGCAGTGCGGGCCAGCAGGTCGGCCAGCTTATCCTGCCACAGCACCGCCCAGGTGTGGCTGCCGTGACCGTGGGTCTGGTCGCTGGCCGGGATCAGGATGAACTGGCCCTTGGGGATGCGCTTCGCCAGTTGCTCGGCCAGGCCCAGTTCCGGCGGATTGATGAAATCGTCGCCGGAATTGATCCACAGCACCGGCGCCTTGATGGTTTCCAGCTTGGGCGACGGGTCATAGAAGCGTGACGCGTCCAGCTGATAGATCAGGTCGTTGGCCTCCATCCCGCTCACGTCCAGGATTTTCTCCACCGCGGCGTCGGCCGCCTCGCGGGTGGGATAGGTTTTCTGCATCTGGATGGGGGCGCTGCCGGCGATAGACAGCAGGGCGGCGGCGGTGCGCAGGCCCTCCTTGGGCTGGGCCTTGTACTCGCCCCCCTGCCAGGCGGGGTCGGCCTTGATGGCGGCGATGGACATCTGGCGCCACAGACGGTTGCGTCCGGCGATGGTCTGAGGCAGGCACGCCAGCGGCATCAGCGCGTCCATGGCGTCGGGGTAGGTCTCGCCCCAGACGAAGGCGTGCATGCAGCCCATGGACGTGCCCATGACCAAGCGCAGGTGGTCCACGCCCAGCCGGGTCACCAACTGGTGTTCCAGCGCCACCATGTCGTCGTAGTCATACCGCGGGAAATGGGCGTGCAGGCCGTCGCTGGGCTTGCTGGACTTACCGTGGCCCACGTCGTCAGGCAGGATGATGTAATAGCGCGCCGGGTCCAGCACGCCGCCCGGCTGGAACAGCACGTCGCTGAACTGCGGGCGCAGGAACTGGGCGCCGGTGCCGCCCGTGCCGTGCATGATCAGGATGGCGTTGTCGACATGGCCCTTGGCGTCGCGGTGCGGCGCGCCCAGGGTGGTGTAGTGCAGCCGCACCTCGGGCAGGATCTCACCGGTCTTGAAGGTGAAATCCTTCACCATCACGTCGCCCTCCTTGGTGGCGGGCTTCACCGGCTCGGCGGCCAGGGCGGCGGGGGCGGCCAGCAGGGCGGCGCCCAGCAGCAGGGGCGCGCAAAGGGCGCGGGCAGCGGATCGGATCATGGCGTGAAGGCTCCAGGCGGGATTCTTATCGTATGCAATATACGGTGAGGGCTGCCGAACCTGGTATAGGCGGATGGTCAGCCTTCCCCGCCGCCATCGTACTGGAACACCGCTTCCAGCGGCACGCCGAAGACGGCGGCGATGCGGAAGGCGGCCTCCAGCGAGGGGGAGTAGCGCCCCTGTTCGATGGCGATGATGGTCTGCCGGGTGACGCCCACGCGGTCGGCCAGGGTCTGTTGCGTCATCTCGCCATTCTGGAAGCGCAGGGCGCGGATGGTGTTGCGGATGGTGGTCTGGCCCATGGGCTCAGTATCCCCACCGGTAGAACACCAACTGCGAGGCGTGGCGGACGATTTCCGCCAGCACGACCGAGGCCAACATGGCGTGGGCCACGGTCAGGCCGGGCATGCCGCGCAGCGCCAGCCACAGCACGCCGATGGCCCCCGTCAGCAGCACGTAATAGGCGTTGCGCTGGCCGCGCAGGGCGGCGGCCTGGTCACGCTCATCCGGCCGTTCGGGCCGGCGGTGGATGGCCAGTGCGATATGGGCCGCAGTCACCACGATGGCCTGCGCCAGGGCCACACCCACCATGCCCGGCATCGCCGCTGCCGGTGGGACCCCCACGCCCCATACCCGCCAGGCATAAAACCCATAAACAAATGCCAGCGCGAGGGCGGTCGCCAGCGCGCTTTTCTCCCGGAACGACATGCGGCCTCTCCCTTCATGGGTAAGGAATAGCGGACATGATGTTAAATATACCGGACATGGCCCCATGTCAAAGATAAGTTACATCATGTTCGCTATAGCGGACATGGCGTATATGATGGGAAAGCGTTCAGCGGGCGGCGGACGGTCCCCGGGCGGCGATGGCCTTGTGCGCCTTGTCCAGGAAGCCGTGGGACAGGGCGTGGTACACCGCCTCCGCCCCCATCATGCGGGCGGCGCCGCAACCGATGAGGCTGCCGGCCATGATGGGCACGGCCATGGCATGGTTACCCGTCATCTCCAGCACGATGACGAAGGCGGTGATGGGCGCCTGCACCACGCCGGCGAAATAGGCGACCATGCCCACCAGCACCGCGACCTCGGCATTGGCGCCGGGCAGCAGGTGCCCCAGTTCCGCACCCAGACCCGCGCCCACGGCCAGCGAGGGGGAGAAGATGCCGCCGGGGATGCCGCTGACGGAGGACAGGGCCGTGGCCAGCCACTTGGCCGGCCCGAAGATGGGAGAGACGGCGCCGGCGGCTTGCGGATGGGACGCCGCCTCCAGCAGGGCCTTGGCCTGGGCATAGCCGGTGCCGTAGGTGTCGCCGCCGGTGGCCAATCCCAGCAGGGCCAGCGCCAGGCCGCACAGCGCGGCGAAGGGGATGGGGTGGGCCTTGATCCAGCGCCCGGCGCGGCCGGCGTGGCCGGGCCAGTGGCCGACACCCTTGGCCATGCGGACCACCACGCGGCTGAAGGCGCCGCCGGCCAGGCCACCGATGATGCCGCACAGCGGCACCAGCGCCCAATCCTGCCAGGTGGCCATGTGTGCCGTGCTTTGCCCGAAATAGAGGTAGTCGCCCTGGATGGCCAGCGGGGCGGCACCGGCCACGGTCACGGCGGCCAGCACCAGGGCGCCGGTGCGCATATCGAAGCCGCGCCCCATCTCCTCGATGGCGAAGACGATGCCGGCCAGGGGCGTGTTGAAGGCCGCGGCCACGCCGGCGGCGCCGCCGGCCAGCAGCAGTCCGGGGAAGCGTCCGCCGAAGGTGGCGCCCACCCGGTGCATGAGCGAGGCGCCCACCTGCACCGTCGGCCCCTCGCGCCCGATGGACGCGCCGACCGCCAGCCCCACCAGGGTCAGCACGATCTTGCCCACCGCCAGGCGGATGGAGACCAGGGCGGTCCGTTCCCGCTGGTCGCGCAATTCGCGGGCGGCGATGGCCTGGGGGATGCCGCTGCCGCCGGCATTGGGGAAATAGGCCCGCGTCAGCCAGGCCGACAGCGCCAGCCCCGCGGGGGTGAGCAGCAGGGGCAGCCACGGCCGACCGGCGATGGCGCCGCCGAACAATTCCTGCGCCTTGTCCGCCAGGGCGGCGAAGACGACCGCCGCCAGGCCCACCAGCACACCGCCGCCCCAAAACACCAGCCGCCGTTGCCAGCCCTCGCGTGAAAGCCACAGGCGGCGGGTGCGTCGGTATGCTGCCAATGCCATGGGACGGGGCGCCTTCTCGGGGAATCGTATCTGGAGGGACGGTGAGGATGTCGATGCACCCTAGACCATGATCCGCTGGGGGGCGACCTGATCCTACCCTTGATAAGGTGAACGCTGGACCGTTGGCATGTCATGCCTGCGGCCTCGAGGGTGGGTGGCCATGGCAATGTCCAGGCCCGCGGTGGCGGTTTCAATTCGGCCCGATGCCAATCGGGCCCGCTGGCTGTAAGGTGCGGCGAATTGACAGACCCTCGTGCCTCCAAGGACGTGTTCGCCCATGACAGACGTGCCCGATGCCGACGAGCGCGCCCGTATGCTGCTGGCCCAGGCGCACGCGCGGCTCGACGCGGGTGATGGTGCGGGGGCGGAGGCGCTGTGCCGTGACACGCTGGCCCAGGATCCCGCCTGCGCCGCCGCCTGGAACATGCTGGGCGCCCTGTTGCTGCAGCGTCGGGATGCGACCGCGACGGAGTGCTTCGCCCGGGCCGCCCACCATGGCCCCCAAGTACTGGAGCATCACCGCAACCTCGCCGGTGCGCTTTACCAGATGGGCCGCCCGGCGGACGCGGCCACGGCACTCGGCCGCGCCCTGTCCCTGCTGGGCCCCCAGGGCGGGCTGCTGGCGGCCCTGGGCGATGCGCGGATGGCGCAGAGCGACGCGCCCGGCGCCGTCACGGCCTATCGCGCCGGGCTGGATCATCTGACGCCTGGCGCTGAGAGGATACGGGTTCAGGGCAATCTCGTGCGTGCCCTGTGCGCCTGCGGCTGGTGGGATGAGGCGGTGGCGGTGGCGCGGGAACGGACGGCGGCGGCGCCCGGCGCCCTCACCTGGTGTGACCTGGCCAATACCCTGCTGGCCGCCGGCCAGGCGGACGCGGCGGTGGAACCCGTGCTGGCCGCCGTGGCGCTGGCGCCGGACCGGGCCGATTTGCATGTCATCGCCTCCGCCGTGCTGATCGACGCCAACCGCATCGATGAGGCGGCGGCGCAGGTGGCGGCCGCCCTGGCCCTGGCGCCGGACATGGCCGAGGCTCACGCCAACCGCGGATTCATCGCGCTGCGCCGTGACGATGCCGCCGGGGCCGCCGCCGCTTTCCGCGCCGCCCTCGATGGCACACCGGCCGCCGGCGGCCTTCCCTTGGCCGCCCTGCATGAGGGCCTGGGCACGGCCCTGCTGCGCCAGGGCGACATCGCCGGCGGCGCCCCCCATTTCGCCTGGCGCTACCGCACCCCGGGGCTGGGTCCGGCGCTGGCCGGCGTCCCGGTATGGGATGGCGTGGTCCGGCCCGGTGTCGCGCTGGTGGTGACGGCAACCCAGGGACTGGGCGATGTCATGCATTTCATCCGGTATGCCCGGTTTCTGCGCCAGGCGGACATGCGGGTCATCTTCCGGGGCATGGGTGCCTTGGTGGATCTGCTGAACGCATCCGGCTTGGTGGAAGGGGCGGGGCCTTTGGCCCAGCCGCTGCCGCCGGATGCCGGCTGGGTACAGGCGGATTGCCTGGCGCTGCTGCCCCTGGCGGCGACGCCCCTGGGTTTCGCGGCCGATACCGTGCCCTATCTGGCGCCGCCGGCGGACGCCGTTCAGCGCTGGGCCGGGGTGCTGGATGGCCTGCCGGCGTTCCGCGTGGCGCTGGTGTGGGCGGGGTCGACCCGCCTGTCCTACCATCGCCACCGGGCGCCGCGCCTGGCGCCGCTGCTGCCGCTGCTGAACGATCCGGTGCTGGCGGGCCGGGTGGGCTGGGTCTGCGTCCAGACCGACGACGGGCGGCGCGACTTGGCCACGGCGGGTGCCGCCTTGGCTAAGCGGGCGGATTTCCTGGATTTGGGTGATAGGCTGCACAGCCTGGCGGATACCGCGGCCATACTGGCGCAGGCGGATCTGGTCATCGCGCTGGACACGGGCGTGGCCCACCTGGCCGGGGCCCTGGGGCGCCCGCTGTGGCTGATGCTGGATACGGGCAGCGAATGGCGCTGGTTCTCAGGGCGGGAGGACAGCCCGTGGTACCCGACCGCCCGTCTGTTCCGGCAGCGGCGCCCCGGCGATTGGCCGGGCGTGGTCGCGGATATGGCGGCGGCGTTGCGCGCCCAGGTCACGGAATAGCGGCGGGGGCCTTGATGGCCAGTCCCCGCCGCCGGAACCTTACTTGCCGTCCTTCGGCGTGCCGGTGCCGTTGAACGCTTCGGTCTTGCCGCCCATGCTGGCGCAGGTGCCGGCCTTCACGGCCTTCCAGTCCTGGCCGTCGTAATTCTTGGTGGACTGGCCGGCGCAGGAATGGCTGCCGGAGCTGTTGGCGCAGCTGTTCTGCCCGGCCTTGGAGATGCCGTAGCACTTCTCGGTGGCGTCGGCGGCGTGGGCCGGACCGGCGAACGCCGCCAGTGCCAGGGCGCCGGCCAGGGCGGCCGCGACGGTCACGGCCGTCTGCGGCGTGGCAGGAACGTCGGCGGCCTGCCGGACGGCGGACGAAACACGGGATTGAGACATGGGCCTTCCTCCTGTTGGGACCGGGTGACGGCCGTATCGGCCCCTCCGGCTAGGGGGAAGATAAGGGCAGGCGGCGATACTTGCAAAACAGCCTTTAGCGCGGATCGTGCGACAAAACGGATAGTATCGTGCGTGCAGGTCTCGAAAGACGGGAAAGCCTGAAGGATAGCCGCCCCCTATGACCGACACCTTCCAAACCGATGACCTGATCCGTTACGCCGTGGGCCTGCACAAGGCCGGCAAGCACGAGGCGGCGGAGACCATCTATCGCCAGGTCCTGGCCCGCGACCCCGGCCGGGGCGACGCCGCCCACCTGCTGGGCATGCTGCTGGCCCAGACCGGCCGCCTGAGGGAGGCGGAGGCGCACATCCGTCAGGCCCTGACGCGCTTCGACGCCATGGCCGACCTGCACGCCAGCCTGGGCCTGGTGCTGGCGGACCTGGAACGGCTGGAGGACGCGGCGGCCAGCTGGCGGCGGGCCCTGGCGCTGGCGGCACCCGGCACACCCTGGGTGCCGGAGGTTGCGGCGCGACTGGCCGCCGTGCCCGTGGTTCCCGCGCCGCCGCCGCAGGGGGATGCCGTGGCCCTGCTGGCCCTGGCGCGGCAGCGGCTGCGCGCGGACGACCTGGGTGCGGCGGAAGCCTTGTGCCGCGAAGCCCTGGCCGCCGACGGCACGTACGCCGACGCCTGGAACATGCTGGGCGTGCTGGCGCTGCAGGTGCGGGACGAAGCCGCTGTCGGGCACTTCGCGGCGGCGGTGCGGCATGCACCCCAGAACGTGGCCCACCACAGCAACCAGGCCGCCGCCCTGTATCAACTGGGTCGGCCGGCCGAGGCGGCCGAGGTGATCAACAACGCCCTGACGGTCATCGGCGCGCGCGCCAGCCTGTTGGCCCAGTTGGGTGACGCCCGCTTCGCCCAGGGCGACAGCGTCGCCGCCGCCGCCGCTTATCGGTTGGCGCTGGATTATCTGGCGCAGGAACAGGCCCGGGGGGTGATCTCCGGCATCGACGCCCCCCGCGTCCAGGGCAACCTGGCCCGGGCGTTGTGCGCCTGTGGCCTGGCGCGGGACGCGGTGGCCGTGGCGCAGGCGCGGGCGGCGGTGGTGCCGGGGGTGGACGCCTGGCGCGACCTGGCCATCACCCTGCTGGCAGCCCATGACCCGGACGCCGCGCTGGCGCCCATCCTGCGGGCGGTGGAGGCGGCGCCGGAACGGGCGGATCTGCGCGTGACCGCGGCCGCCGCCTGTATCGACGCCAACCGCCTGGACGAGGCGGCCGCCCAGGTGGCCGCCGCCCTGGATCTTGACCCCCACTCGGCCGAGGCGCACGCCAACCAGGGCTTCCTCGCGCTGCGGCGCGGGGATCCCGTGACGGCGGAATCCTGTTTCCGCACGGCGCTGGACCATCATCCGCCCACGCGTGACGCCAACATCGCCGTGCTGCACCAGGGGCTGGGCATGGCCCTGCTGCAGCAGGGGGACGTGGTGGGCGGCGCGCCCCATTTCGCCTGGCGCCGGCATATGCCCGGCCTGGGGCAGGGTTTGGCCGATGTGCCCCCCTGGGATGGCGTGGTGAGATCCGGCACCCATCTGGTCATCACCGCCACCCGGGGACATGGCGATGTGATGCAGTTCATCCGCTATGCCCGGCCGCTGCGGGCGGCGGGCATGCGGGTGGTGTTCCGGGGCATGGATATCCTGCAGGACCTGTTGGCGGCCTCCGGCCTGGTGGAGGACGTCGGCACCTTGCGCGACCCTTTGCCGTCGCCCTGGCCGGGGTACCAGTGGGTGCAGGCGGACTGCATGGACCTGCTGCCCCTGGCGGGCACGGGCCTGGGCTGGGCGGCGGACACGGTGCCCTACCTGACCCCGCCAGCCGATGCCGCCGCGCGCTGGGCCGGGGTCCTGGACACCCTGCCGCCGGTGCGGGTGGCGCTCAGCTGGGCGGGCTCGACCTTGTTTCCTTATCACCGCCACAGGGCGCCCCGCCTGGCGCCCCTGCTGCCGCTGCTGACCGATGCGCGCCTGGCCGGCCGCGTGGGCTGGGTGTCGGTGCAGACCGACGACGGCCGTCGGGATCTGGAAACGGCGGATCTGCCTCTGGCGGTGCGCGAGGACTTCCTGGACATGGGCGATGGCCTGCGCAACTTCGCCGACACCGCCGCCATCCTGGCCCAGGTGGATGTGGTCATTACCCTGGACACCGCCGTGGCCCATCTGGCCGGCGGCTTGGGCCGGCCCTTATGGCTGATGCTGGACACGGGCTCGGAATGGCGCTGGCTGACCCGACGGACGGACAGCCCCTGGTACCCCACCGCCACCCTGTTTCGCCAGGCCCGCCCCGGCGATTGGCCCGGCGTGGTCGCCGCCCTGGCGGACGCGCTGTCCGCCTATGTGGGGACGGTCCCCGGGGCAGCTTGAGCTGATGCCCAGTCTTTTGGGTTAGGGTGCCGTCTCGGCGCTTGAACCGGTCCGCCTCACCGCCAATCGTTTAAGGGGTGAGGTGGTGATGCGGGATTTGACGGACGTTTTTGACCGGACGGGGACGGTGGCGCGCCCGCCGTATCGCGGCTTGTGGGGCGAGCTCTGGTCGCTGCCCAGCTATCGTCCCGCGCCGCCGCCGCCCCTGCCGGCCGGCGACCGCACCGTCCTGGTCATACCCGCCTTCCTGACCGCCGATCCCTTCACCCGGCCTCTGCGCACGTTCCTGGCCCGGTGCGGCCATGCGCCCCAGACCTGGGGGCTGGGCGTCAACTGGGGGCCGACCGCGCCGGCGCGTGCCGGCCTGCGCCAACGACTGGATGAGCTGTGCTCCGAGACGGGCACGACCATCGATGTGGTGGGCATCAGCCTGGGCGGCCTGCTGGCCCGGGACCTGGCGCAGCACAGGCCGGACCAGGTGCGCCGCGTGGTCACCATTGGCAGCCCGGTGCGCCTGCCCACGGCCACGCCCCTGGAACCCCTGATCCGCCTGATCGCCCGCCATTATCCCGAGGATCTGGAGCCAGGGCGGCTGTCCCAGCCCCTGCCCATGCCCACCACCGCCATCTACAGCCGCGACGACGGTGTCGTCGCCTGGCAAAGCTGCTGGGTGACGGAACCGCAAGGCCGGGTGGTCGCCGTGAATGGCGCCCATGTCACCATGTGCCGTAATCCGGACGTGCTGCGCGCCGTGGCGGAGGCGCTGACCTGATCCCGTGCCGCGGCACCGGTTCTGAACCGCCCGGTCAGGACGCCGCGTCGTCGCGGAAGATCATCTCGATGGGCAGGCCGAACAGGCGCCCTATCTTGAAGGCCAGGGGCAGCGAGGGGTCGTAGCGCCCCGTCTCCAGCGCATTGACCGTCTGGCGCGACACGTCCAGCCGGCGGGCCAGGTCCGCCTGGGTCCAGCCATAGCGGGCGCGCATTTCACGCAGGCGGTTGTTCATGCGGGCGGCCCCTTGTGATGGCGGGTGGCGGCATCACTCCTCGTCATTCTCATCCCCCTCCGGCATCTGCAACCATCGGCCCAGGAATTGGCCGACAACCAGCAGCAGCACCATCAGCGGCCACACCGTGAACATGGACAGGCGCGGGAAGCCCGCGACCTCCAGAAAGCCGTAGGTGAAGGTCAGCAGGGCGGTCCCGGCGAAGGCGAAGCCGATGGCGATCAGCTGCACCCGTCCCTCTTCCGGCCCGCTGCGGCGCAGGTGGCGCACCACGGCCCACCAGATGCCGGCACAGGCCACCATGGGGGCGAAGGCCACCACGGTACGGGTGCCGCCCTGGACCCAGCCGTTGTTCAGGGCCATGAGGGCGAGGGTCATCAGCAGGCCATAGGCCAGCAGGGCGACGACGAATTCGATGAGATAGCGTTTGCCGGGCATGGGTGGGATCCGTTAGGCGGGCGGGGGCTATCCCCCGGAGAATACAGACAGCTTGCTCACCCAGACAAGTATGCGCGACATGGCGACGTCGTTGCCGTGGCGTCGGTGTCACGCGGCGGTGATCAGGGGGTTCAGGGCGTCCAGCCGGTCGGCCAGGGGGCCGTCGCGCCGGATCAGCATGCGGATTTGCACGCGCGCCAGCGCGAAGGGCAGGGGCGCCAACTCGCCCGCCAAATGCAGCGCCTCCAGCAGATGCAGTCCGTTGCGGTGAACCAGGACGCAGAAGTCTGCCCGGCCGTAGCGCACGCGCTGCAGCATGCCCTCCGTCGTGCCGCTGCGTTCCAGGTTCAGGCCCCGTGTCTCCAGCGCGTCCATCTCGGCGCCATACGCGCTGCCCAGCGGGGCCACGCCCGCACGGCCGAACAAATCGGCAACGGTATGGTAGCGCCCCACATCGGTACTGCGCACAAAGGCGCGCACGTCGTCACTGGCATAAGGGGCGGTATAAAGCATGCGGTCCGTCCGCTCGGCGTTCCACAGGGCGGAGACCAGCAGGTCCACCCGGCCGTGCTCCAGCGCCGCCAGCGCCCTTTGCCAGCGGCCGAACGCCATGGGCACGGCCGCCAGCCCCAGGTGGCCCAGGGCGGCCTGCGCCTTTTCGACACCCAGGCCGCGCAGCCGGTCCCCCTCCTCCCAGCTATAGGGGAACCACGCCGGGTTCCCGCCGATGCGGATGCCGGGCGTTTGCGCGTCAGTCCGCCGCGCGGCCGTGGCCCAGAGCGCGGCGGCGCCCAGGACGCCGCCTAGTACCCCGCGTCGCGTGATCACGCCGGCGGCGGTGTCGTTCGCACCGGTTGCCGTTATCCTCATTTGCCCCATCCGGTCCCACCCACCCGGACCGGCCGCCCGCCGGCCCCACCGTTGGCGGCGGTATTCGTTCCCGCGCAGGATGGCAAAGGATGGTCGGGCTGTCGCCAAGGTTCTCGGCCCGTCAGCAATCTTTCATGGGCGTCTTCGAACGCGGATCGGTGGTCGCCGCAAAAGCGAACCCCCGGATGTGGGGCATCCGGGGGCGGTCTTACGGGAACATGTCGTCCACGGCGCTCTGGCTCAGCTTGCCGTCGCTGCTGGGTGGCTCCGGCGCCTTTGCCGGCTTGGGTGGCGGGGGCGGGGGCGCCACCGGTGGCGGTGCCGCGACCGGGGCGGGCGGCGGCGGTGGAGGTGGCGGGGGGGCGGCAACCGGGGCGAAGCCACCGCCGTCCATCAGGGCGTCGACCATGTTCTGGTCGATGCCGCCGCGCAGGGCGGGGCCGTGCATCAGGTGGGAATCGGGCCGGACATCCTGCGGGTCGTCCATGATGGCCTCGGCCGCTTCGGTTTCCAGGCCCCAGATTTCGATCATGGTGTGCACCCGGCGCTCGATATAGCGCATGGTGTTCACGACCTTGGTCATGCGCTGGCCGGTGATGTCCTGGAAGCTGCACGCGGTCATGATCTCCATGACCTCGTTGTCCAATTCGCTGGCTACGGCCGGCGACTCGCCGCGCAGGCGGTCGGCCACCGACTGGATGCGCTCTGCCCCGTTCAGGATCTCGGTGGTGGCGTGCTCGGTCGCCTGCAGGATCGCGTCCAGTTCCTCGGTCGCCAGCATGATGCGATTGGCGGAGGGGTCGTCCGGCTTCAGGGCCGCGATCTCACGCCGGGTCTGGGCGATATGCGACGCCATTTCCTGCAGTTCCCGCCGCAGGATACGGATGTGGGCGCCGGAACTGTCGACCTCGCCCCCCGTCTTGGCTTCCTTCAACAGGCGGCGCACGTCGTCGATGGCGACGACGCGGCCCCGGCGGTCCCGCATGCGCAGAAAGGCACGCCCGCGCGCCGTGGACTGCAGCGCGTCCTCGATACGGGCGTATTCCTCGTCAGACAGGTCGGAAAAGAAATCCGACACAGGCATCACCCCAGCGCGCCGATGACGCTCTCGATCTTTTTCTTCAGCGTGTCGGCGTTAAAAGGTTTCACGATGTAGTTGTTGACGCCGGCTTCCTTGGCGGCAACGACGTTCTCGGTCTTGGACTCCGCGGTCACCATGATGAAGGGCGTGCCCTTCAGGCGAACGTCCGCGCGCACCTCCTTAAGGAGTTGAAGGCCGGTCATCGGCTCCATGTTCCAGTCCGAGATGACCAGGCCGAAGGTGGACGCGCGCAGCTTGGCCAACGCCTCGGCGCCGTCGGCGGCCTCGTCGATCTTGGTGAAGCCGATCTGCGTGAGCAGGTTCCTGATGATGCGCCGCATCGTCGCGTAATCGTCGACGACGAGGACCTGGATATTCAAGGACACGCAAACCCCCAAGTGCCAAAAGTTGAGCGGAGGATGGAAACAGGGCGCGGGAGAGTGCCCCCTCCGATCCGGTGGCCGGTCAGGAAATCCTGCCGGGTGGGCGTTCTGCCCGTTCCGGGACATGAAAACACTCCCCGGCGCGTCCCTTCTGAACGGCGCCGCGCGGCACTTTGGAAGGCGCCCAAACGGTTGTCAAGCATCGCCCCGGGATAGCTTGTCTCTTTGCCGGAATCACCAATAGCCGACCCCAAGGGCTTGAGCGCCCTGCAACTCCCGGGCGCTCTCAGGGGTGCTGGACCAAGGCCAGGATGCGGTCGCACGCCTCGGTGATCGCGGTGTTGGTGTCGAGACGGGTGGCCACCTCGGCACAGCGCCGTTTCATCGCCCCGTCGTTGGTCAGGCGTTCCAAGGCCGCCGCCACGGTGGCGGGGCGGTAGTGGCGCATGGCGATCCGCATGCCTACACCCAGGGCCACGGCGCGGGCGGCGTTGTCGAACTGGTCATGGGCCATGGGACGGATCAACTGGGGCAGGCCGGCCGCCAGGGCCTGGCTGGTGGTGCCGATGCCGCCATGGTGGACGAAGGCGGCGCAGCGGGGCAGCAGGCGGCTGAAGGGCGCGTAATCCACCCGGATCATGCCGGGCGGCAGCGGGTCGGGCACCTGGTCGGGATGACGGGTCAGCAACACGCCGCGACGGTTCGACAGGCGACAGGCCGCCACCGAGGCGGTGAAGAAGTCCAGCGCCCGGGCCGTGGCGGTGCCCGAGGTGAAGGCCACGGGTGGCGGACCGTCGGCCAGGAAAGCCTCCAGCGCCGGTGGCAGGACCGTGCCGGGCGCGCTGTCGTACAAGGGGAAACCGGGCAAGGCCAGGCCGGCGGGCCAATCCGGCTGGCGCGGCGCGAACCAGTCCGGAAACAGCCCGATGACCAGGTCGGCCTGGTTCAGCCAGTCGTGCATGGGCCGGCGTACCGGCGGCAGGCCCACCGCCCGGCGATGGCGATTCAGCGCCGTGCCCAGGGTGGGCGCCACCACCAGATCGTCGATCAGGCGCCAGAACAACCGCTTCAGCCAGCGCGGTGCGCGAGCGCCAGGCACGGGGCCGCCGTGGCGGGGCGGGGCATGCAGGGTGCGCAGGACATTGGGCGCCAGGTGGACGGTGACGGTGGGCAGGCCGTGGCGCTCCGCCAGCGACCGGGTGACGAAGGCCAGCGTGCTGCCCACCACCAGGGTCCGCCCCGGCACCACGGCGGCGTCCAGGGCGGCCCAGGCCATCTCACCCACCTGCTCCATGGCCTGGGCCATGACGCGCAATGATCGGGTGGGATGGTTCAGGTCGGGGTGGCGCAGCAGGCTGCCGTAGAATTCCGCGCTGCCCAAGGCGGTGAAGGGCAGGCCCACCTGGCGTGCCAGCGGCTCGAACACCGCGATGGCGAAAAGGTGGGGCTCATGCCCCCGCCGCCGCAATTCCGCGCCCAGGGCGATGAAGGGCAGCACGTCCCCATGCGATCCGGCGGCGACGATCAGGATTCTCACGGGATGCCAACGCCCTTATCCACGACGATCACCTGGGCTTACCTTGGCGGCGGCGTGGCGGCAAGGGGCGCCTGGGTTCTTTGTCCGCCGGCGTATAAGGGCGGCTGGCCGTTGCCTGGACCCCCGCCCGGGCGCTAGGGTCCCAGCCCACCCCGTTCCTGTTGAAAGGGCTACCCGCCCATGCGCCGTGCCGTCCTTATCGCAGCCCTGCTGCTGTCGCCCGCCGCCCTGGCCCAATCGGCGCCCGCGTCCAAGCCGGCCGCATCCAAGCCTGCGGCCAACTTGCCCGCGGGGGGGCTGCCCAAGATGGGCGGCGACTACCAGGCGGCGGAGGCCTTGACGGTCAACGGCGTGCGCCAGGACCTGCGCGTCTTCCATGACCAGGGGCGGGAACGGCGCGAGATGAGGGAGGGGGAGCTCAGCACCATCCTCATCCTGCGTCCCGATCGCGATACCGCCTTCGTGCTGCAGCCGGAGTCGCACATGGCGGCCCCCCTGTCTCCCCAGGATCCGGAGGCGGCCCCCGACCTGACCCGCCTTTCACAGCTGGATGCCGAGGCGCTGGGCCGGGACACGCTGGGGGGTGAGGCGGTGGTCCGCTACCGCGTCATCGACACCTATGACCAGGGCGGCGGCTTCGAGGGCCAGGTCTGGTCCACGGTGGACGGCATCTACATGCGGGTCGAGGGCACGGCCAACGACGGCAACGGCCCCGTCACCATTCGCCTGGACCTGGCCGACCTGAAGCGCGGCCGACAGGACGGGGCCCTTTTCGAGTTGCCTAAGGGCTACACCATGATGAACTTCGGCCCAATCGACGCGCCCGTTCCGGAAGGCTTGCGCGGGGATACGCCCAAGCCGTAATCCTTATCCCCGCGGGTGGGCCCCTGGGGTGGCCCTATCGGGTGGGGGAAGCCACCGTCCAGGACAAAACAACCGGCACCGTCCGGCGTTCGACCTTGATCTCAAGGGCGGCGGGAGGGGCGGCCGGCTTCGCAGGAGCGGTTTGATGCGCGGGCACAGCTTTATCTATTCCACCCTGCTGGCGGCGACGCTGGCCCTTCCGTTCGCGGCCGGCACCGCCCAGGCGCAGGTGCCGCTGAACGCCCGCCCCGCGATTGGCGGCCAGGTCGACGCCCAGCACCAGTTCATCCTGGATTATGCCAAGCAGCCCGGCGTGGAAATGTCGACCAACGGCGTCGCCTATCGTTTCCTCCGCAAGAAGGAGCCGGCGGTCGGCCAGCAGCCCAACCCCAGCAACCGCATCCGGGTGCATTACGAGGGCAGGCTGACCGACGGTACCGTCTTTGACAGCTCATACCAGCGGGATGAGACGGCCGTCATGTCCCTGGAAAAGGTGGTGAAGGGCTGGGTCGAGGTGATCCCGCGCATGCATGTCGGCGACAAGATCGAAATGGTCATCCCGGCAGAGATGGGCTACGGCCAAAAGGGCTCGGGTGACGGTGTCATCCCCGCCGGCGCCACCCTGATCTTCAAGGTCGAGTTGTTCGAGGTCATGCCGGGCGAACTGCGCAGCAAAGGCGCCGGCTGATCGGGCGCGCGATCGTCCCGGGGGCTTGCGCGCCGGGCGTCGCCGCCTAAAGACTCTTGCGTTGTTGCGCCTAACCCCGTCACATCTTGGGGCGTATGCCGTTCGGGGAGCCCCGCCGGTACCGAGGGAACAGGCACAGGCAACGTTTTGGGATCAGTCGCCGTCGTGAGCGTAGGGACGACCGCCATGGGGTGGGGGCGAGTGCAGCGCCGGCTGGCGGCCGCCTTGCTCTGCGTTCTGGTCTGGCTTGGCGCCCTGCCGGCGCCCGCGGCGGCGCAGGAATACGCCTTCCGCTCCTACACCCAGGAAGACGGCCTCGCCAACTTGTCCATCACCGCCCTGGCGCAAGACGCCATGGGCTTCCTCTGGGTGGGGACGGAGAACGGACTCTATCGTTTCGATGGCGGAAAGTTCCAGCGCTTCGGTCCCGTCGAGGGGTTGAAGGAACCCTACGTCAGCGCGATCCATGTGACGCCGTCGGGCGTGCTGTGGGTGGGTACCACCGGCGGCCTGTACCGCTGGGACGGCCGCACCTTCGCCCCCGTGTCCCAGGACGGGCGGCCTGTGCCCGTATGGCAGGGCCAGAAGCTGGCATCGCTGGATGCGGGCCACCTGCTGGTGGTGGGCCGCGAGGACCTGCTGGTGGTGGAGGCGCACAGGGCCGAGGCCGCGCCGGGCGCCACCGCCGCCGTCGCCTGGGTCGCCCGCCCTTATTTCACGCCGGACCAGAAGGCCGCCCAGCCGGCGCTCAACCGAATCCAGAGCGTGCGGGTGTTCGGTGTGGGCGAGCAGGGCGGCGGCGACATATGGCTGGGCTGCGGCCAGGCGCTCTGCGAGGCTCGCCAAGGCCGGCTGAAGCTGTGGGGGCCCGACCAGGGCGTCGCTCCCGATCGCTGGGGCAACGTGCTGCGCGATGTCGACGGCACGTTGTGGGCGCGTGGTGAACACCAGGTGCTGGCGCTGGCGCCGACGGCGGCCCAGGGCGATGGCGGGCGCTTCACGGCGCAGCTGCCGCTGCCCTCGACCCGCACCAACGTCCGGGTGTTCCTGCCCCTGCTGCAGGATATGGATCGCAGCATCGTCACCTTCGGCGACCAGGGCCTGCTGCGCCTGGCGCACCCTGGCAATGGACAAGCACCGGGCCGCTGGGAGCAGCTGGGCGACGCCAATGGACTGCCGGCGCGGGAGGTCAGCGCCCTGTTGGTCGATCACGACGGCGACCTGTGGGTGGGATCGGCCGGCTTGGGCCTGACCCACTGGGTCGGCTATCGCAGTTGGGCCAATTGGACGGCGCGCCAGGGGTTGATCCATGAATCCGTCTGGTCCTTCCGCCGTGACGGCGCCGGACGCCTGGTCATCGGCACCGACGGTGGCCTGGCCCGGCTGGAAGAGGGGGGCGATACTCCCCCGCACATCATTCCGGCGCCCGGCGGCCAGCCCGTTCTGAACCATCAGGTCGGCAGCCTGACGTTGGACAAGTCCGGGCGCCTGTGGGGCGGCACCTTCTCGGGCCTGCTGTTCTACCAGGATCCGGGGAAGGACGGGGCGCCGCCCCCGGCGGCCGTGGTCGTGGCCCACCTGCCCCTGATCTTCCAGGTCTTTGTCGATGCGCAGGGCCGGCTGTGGGTCATGACCCGGAAGAAGGGCCTCTACATCATCGACAAGCCGGAAGGCCCGAACCCCCAGGCGGCGCCCCTGGGTGCGGCCCTGCCCATTCCGCCCGACAGCTCGGTTTCCAGCGCCTGCCAGGCGCCCTCCGGTACCCTGTGGTTCGCGACGGAAGCCGGCCTGCTGCGCTTTGGCGAGGGCAAATGGACGGCGCCGGCCATCACCGGCGTCCCCCCGGTCACGCGCTTCAACGTCATCGCCTGCGCCCGTGACGGCAGCCTGTGGCTGGGCGGGGAGACCGTCCGCCTGGCCCATGTGCAGGAGCCACCAGGCAACGCGCCGGGCACCGGCACCGGCGTCCTGCAGCCTGTGGGCGACGTGACCGGGGATCTGGTGGGCGACCGCCAGGTGCTGGGGCTCCTGGAGGACCGGCGCGGCTGGATGTGGCTGGCCACCGACAGCGGCGTGCTGGTGTGGAGCGCCGGCGCCCTGCGCCAATACAGCCACGACACCGGCCTGGTGTGGAACGACTGCAACCAGAGCGCCCTGATCGAGGATGATGACGGAACCCTGTGGGTGGGCACCAGCAAGGGCCTGACCCACATCACGCGGCCGGACCTGCTGTTCAACCGGCCGGCGCTGGTGACGCGGGTGACGGGCATAGAACGCAACGGCATGGCCTTGCCCACGGATGGCAATTTCGAATTGCCCTGGGACACGGCCCCCCTGACCTTCCACCTGACCACGCCCAGCTTCCGCAGTCGCGGCGGGCAAATCTACCGCTATCGCCTGAACGGCCTGGAAAGCGACTGGAACGTGACGGCGGCGGAGGAAATCCGCTACTCCGCCCTGCCGTCGGGGATGTACGAGCTGGAGGTCGTGGCCCGCAACACGGCGTTGCAAGCCATGGCCCCCTCCATCCTGGTGCCTTTCAGCATCCGGCCACCTTGGTGGCAGACCAAGTTGTTCTTCGCCGGCTGCGCCCTGTCCGTGGTGGCGGTCGGTATCGCCATCTACCGCTGGCGCTCCCATGCCGACATGGAACGGCGGCGCACCCTGGAAATCCTGGTGGAGGCGCGGACCCGGGAGTTGGAAGCCTCGCGTGAGCAGCTGCGCCAGTTGGCCATGTACGACAGCCTGACCCATCTGTGGAACCGCCGCGCCATTCTGGATTTGCTGGAGTTGGAGCTGGCGCGGCGGCGTGAGGACGCATCGCTGACCGTGGTGCTGGCCGACGTCGACCACTTCAAGCGCATCAATGACACCCATGGCCATCCCGCGGGCGACGCCGTGCTGGTCGAGGTGTCGCGCCGTCTGTCCGCCGCCGTGCGCAGCTACGACGCGGTTGGTCGCTACGGTGGCGAGGAATTCCTGATCCTGTTGCCCGGCCTGGGGCGGGACGACTGTGGGGACGTGTTGCACCGCCTGCATGGTGCCATATCCCTCACCCCCATTGCCTTGGCCCCCATCGCCGCAGGTGACGTGCCTGCTGGCGTGGTCCAGGCCCATGAGGAAGGGCGGCCTGAGGCCGCGCCGGATGTGCACATCGACGCCTTTGGCGTGGGCGTGACGGTGACCTGTAGCTTTGGCGTGATCTCCGTCGGGCCAACCTCCAGCCATGGGTCGACGGGGGTGCCGCCGCTGGCGGAAATCATCAAGCGGGCGGACCAGGCCCTGTATCGGGCCAAGCACCTGGGTCGCAACCGGGTGGAGTACGCGACCGGAACGTGACCGGCCCGCACGTGTGAAGATGGGGCGGGAAAAGCCGGGGGGTAGGCCATGGGCTTGGACAGGCGCATGTTCATTCGGGCCATATCAGGCGGCGCCGCGCTGGCCGTGGCCGGGCGCGTCTCCGCCTCGCGGGCTATGCCCGAGGATACGGGCCCAGAGGCGGGACCGGTGCGCTTCCTACTGTCCGCCCTGCCCTTGTGGACGGAAGGGGACGGGGATGGCGCGACCGGCCCCATGCCCGACATGGCCAGGACGATCTTGCGCCGTGCCGGCCAGCCTGGCCACCTGGAAGTGATGCCGCAGTTACGGCTGTACGATGAACTGATGCGGGCGGGCACGGTGGTTTTCGCCCTGTCCGACAATCATCCGCCCGACAGCCGGCTATCAGGCACCCAATTGCCGGGCGCCCAACTGTCAGGCACCCCGGACGCGGGTCGCGAGGGGATGTCCACCATCGCCTTCGTGCCCCTGGCGCCGGTGCTGCAGATGCCGTTGGCGGTGGTGGCCCGCACCGGCACCCGGTTGGCCAGCCAGGAGGATGTGCAGGCTCTGGGCCCTGTAGCCAGCACCCGCACCACCGGCGGCAGCGTCGCCCGGCTCATGGACCGGCTGGGCGTTCTCGTGGTGCCGGCCCCCTCGCTGGAAAGCGCCCTGCGCATGCTGCGCGCCGGCCGGGTCAACGGCGTGGTGGGGGCGGAGGTGATGCTGGACGCGCTGGTCGGCCGCCTGGGGCTGACCGATACGCTGGGCAGTAAATTGCGGGTGGGGGCCATGGAGGGATGGCTCAGCTGCTCCCGCGACGCGGCCACCACCAAGGCGGCGCGGGATTTGCGGCGGGCGGCGGACGAGTTACGCGCGGAGGGGGTGTTCGACCAAATCGTGGAACGGTATCTGGGCGCGCCCGTCCAGCCCGCAGGTCCGGTGCCCTGATCGCCCAGGTGAGTTTTGCTCATGTGAAAGTGCGAAAGGCGCGTTTGTCCGGGCTACAAGGAAACGGGAACAGTGGGCACCTCTTCCCTCGCAAAGGTGTCCCATGACCACCCTCGTCCTGTTGCGCGCCGTCGATGACGATGGTATCGCCACCCTGACCCTGAACCGTCCGGAAAAGCTGAACGCCCTCAGCTACGCCCTGGTCGACGCCCTGCTGAAGGCGTTGGAGGAGATGGAGGGGGACGACGCGGTCCGCGCCGTCATCCTCACGGGTGCCGGCGATCGCGCCTTTTCCGCCGGCGGCGACATTCCGGAGTTCGCCGGCAGCGTACGCCTGGGCGCGGCGGTGGCGGTGCGTGACTTCGTGCGCCGGGGCCAGGCCCTGACCAGCCGCATCGAGGCCTACTCCAAACCCGTCATCGTCGCCGTCAACGGCCTGGCCTACGGCGGCGGCTGCGAGATCACGGAGGCCGCACCCCTGGCGGTGGCCAGCGACCGCGCCGTTTTCGCCAAGCCGGAGATCAAACTGGCGATGCCGCCCACCTTCGGCGGGACCCAGCGCCTGCCGCGTCTGGCGGGGCGCAAGCGGGCGCTGGACCTGCTGCTGACCGGCGACAGTTTTTCCGCCGACCGGGCGCTGGACTTGGGGCTGGTCAACCGGGTGGTGCCGCATGATCAACTCATGCCCGCCGCCCGTGACCTCGCCCACCGTATCATCCGCCACGCGCCCGGCGCGGTGGCCGCCATCCTGGCCGCCGTAACACGCGGGGTGAATATGCCGATCGCGGAGGGCTTGGCGGCTGAAAGCGCCGCCTTCGCCACCCTGGTCCCCGGCCACGACCTGGAGGAAGGGCTGGACGCCTGGATCGCCCGCCGTCCCGCCGTTTACACCGGCACCTGACTACGCTATCGGGGACGCGGCCAGCTCCGCCTTGACCCAGGCGCGGAAGGCCGCCACCTCCGGCCGGTTGCGGCCGGCCCGGCTGGTGATGAGCCAGTAGCCGGTGCGGATGGGCCTGGGCGGGCCCAGCACGGCCACCAGGCGGCCGGTGGCCAAGTCGGTGTCCACCAGGGGCAGGCGGCCCATGGCCACGCCCAGGCCGTTGGCCGCCGCCTCCAGCGCCATGTGCACCGTGTCGAACCGGGCGCCCCCGGTCAGGGCGCTTAAATCCACCCCGGTCAGCACCGCCCACGCGGCCCATTCCTCCGTCACGCTGTCGACGTGCAGCAGGGGCAGGGACTCCAGGTCGGCCGGGGCGGTCACACGCGCCGCCAGGGCGGGGGCGCAGACCGGTATCAACGCCTCGCGCACCAGGCAGGCGGCGTGCAGGTCGGCCCCCTCGTCGGGCCGCCAGTCGTCCTGGCGCATGCGAATGGCCACGTCCACGCCGTCGCGCGGCAGGTCCGCCGGGCGCTGGCTCGTGTCCAGGGTCAGGGTGATGTCCGGGTGCTGGTCGCGGAAGCGGGGCAGGCGTGGCACCAGCCAGCGCAGGCCGAAGGTGGGCGCCACGCTGACCACCAGCCGGCCGCTGGGCGCGCGGCCGGGCAAGGCGGCCGTGGCCACGGCCAGCCGTTCCAGCATGCCGCGCACCTCGGGCAGATAGGCAGCACCCGCCGGCGTCAAGGCCAGGCTGCGGTGCCCCCGCGTGAACAGCGGCGTGCCCAGCCAATCCTCCAGCGTCTGCAGGGCATGGCTGATGGCGCTGGGGGTGAGGTTCAATTCCTCCGCCGCCTGCTTGAAGCTGAGATGGCGCCCCGCGGCCTCGAAAGGGCGCAGGGTGCTCAGCGGCGGCAGATGGTAGGGCATGGCGGCGGCTCATCCATTTTCGGATGAGGATAGTTCATCCGTGGGGCGGCACGCCACCGCGCCCACGAATTCCCTTCCGGCTCAGTCGCCCTTCAGGCGCTCCATCTGGGCGCCGCAGGCGTTCAGCTTGTCCTCGATGCGCTCATAGCCGCGATCCAGGTGATAGATGCGGTTGACCGTCGTTTCGCCCTGCGCGGCCAGCCCGGCCAGCACCAGCGAGACCGAGGCGCGAAGGTCCGTGGCCATCACCGGCGCGCCGGTCAGGCGCGGCACGCCGCGCACCAGGGCGGACGAGCCGTGGACCGTGATGTTGGCGCCCATGCGCGCCAGTTCCGGCACGTGCATGAAGCGGTTCTCGAAGATGGTCTCGGTGATCATCGATGCGCCCTTGGCCGTGCACATCAGCGCCATCATCTGCGCCTGCAGGTCGGTGGGAAAGCCGGGGAAGGGCTCCGTCATCACGTCCACGCCCAGCACTTCGCCATTGGCGCGGCGCACCTTGAAGCCGCTGTCGGTGGGGGTGAAGACCACCTCCGCGCCGGTCAGGGCCGTGGCCACGGCCTGGATGTGCTCCAACTCGCCACCCACCAGTTCCAGTTCACCACCGGTAATGGCGGCGGCCATGACATAGGTGCCGGTCTCGATGCGGTCGGACACGATGCGGTGGCGGGCGCCGTGCAGCGACGGCTTGCCCACGATGTGCAGGCGGTCGGTGCCGATGCCGCCGATTTCGGCGCCCATGGCCACCAGGCAGTGGGCTAGGTCGGTGATTTCCGGCTCACGCGCGGCGTTGATCAGGACGGTCTCGCCCTTGGCCAGGCAGGCGGCCATCAGCAGGTTCTCGGTGGCGCCCACCGACACCTGGGGGAAGACGAACTCCGCCCCCCGCAGCCCCTCGGGCGCGGAGGCATGGATATAACCGGCCTCAAGCTCGATCCTGGCGCCCATGGCCTGCAGGCCCTTGATGTGCAGATCGACGGGGCGGGTACCGATGGCGCAGCCGCCGGGCAACGACACCTTGGCCTGGCCGAAGCGGGCCACCAGCGGGCCCAGCACCAGCACGCTGGCGCGCATCTTGCGCACCAGATCGTAGGGCGCCTCGGTGGAGGTGATGGTGGCCGCGGTCAGGTTCACCGCGCGCTGGGCGCAGGAGGTGGCGCCACCCTCGTACACCATGTCCACACCGTGCTGGGCCAGCAGGTTGGCCATGGTGGTGATGTCGGCCAGGTGGGGCAGGTTGTCCAGCGTCAGCGTCCCCTCGGTCAGGAGACACGCGGCCATCAGCGGCAGGGCCGCGTTCTTGGCGCCGCTGATGCGGATACTGCCGTTCAGCGGCGCGCCGCCGCGTATGCGTAACTTGTCCATGGGGAAGGGCCGATCGGTTCGAACGTGCCGGCTTTGGTCCCTGTCTTGGGGGCGGTGCCGGCTGATTGGGTGATGGCGTAGGCGTATGGCGGAATTGGGGCGGCTTTCCGCCGCCCGATGTCAATGCCGGACGGGGCTCACAGGCGGGGCAGGGTCACGCCGCGCTGGCCCATGTATTTGCCCGACCGGTCGGCGTAGGACGTCTCGCAGATGGTGTCGCCCTTCAGGAACAGGAACTGGCACAGGCCCTCGTTGGCGTAGACCTTGGCGGGCAGGGGCGTGGTGTTGCTGATCTCCAGCGTCACGTGGCCCTCCCACTCCGGCTCCAGCGGCGTGACGTTCACGATCAGGCCGCAGCGGGCGTAGGTGCTCTTGCCCAGACAGATCACCAGCACGTCGCGGGGCACGCGGAAATACTCCACCGTGCGGGCCAGCGCGAAGCTGTTGGGCGGGATGACGCAGACGTCGGTCTTGCGGTCCACGAAGCTGGCGTCGTCGAACCGCTTGGGATCGACGATGGCGCTATCGACGTTGGTGAAAATCTTGAACTCGTCCGCCACCCGCGCGTCATAGCCATAGGAGGACAGGCCGTAGGAGATGACACCCTCGCGCTTCTGCGCCTCCACGAACGGTTCGATCATGCCCCGGTTCTGCGCCATGTCGCGGATCCAGGTGTCGGGCATGATGGCCATGGGCGTCGCTCCTGCGGTCGGGGGGGGCTATGGGACGTGCGCAAACGGTGCGCTTCCCTTTCTTAGACCCTCCCCGTCCGCCGCTCAAGGTGACTCTGTCACCTGCCTGGCGGGGATATGCACCAGGAATGGGCGCGGGTATGTGGCCATACCCACCACATGTGGGAACTCACTCGGTTTCGGCCACCGGGGCGTCGGCGGCGTCTTCCCGTTCGCGCGACTGCGCCTTGCGGCGGCGCAGGTTTTCGCGCAGGGCGGCGGCCAGGCGTTCCTCCCGGGTCATGGTCTTATCGGCGCCGGGTTTCGCGGGCGGCTTGTCGGTCATGGGGCGGTGTTACTCCTAAGGGGCCGGGTTGATGGTGGACGCCCTGGCCTTTGCCCTATCGCGGGGTCCCGAAAATAAGCGCAGAATGGCGGCACGCCAAGGGCTTCGACCCCGACGGCCGGTCGGGCGTTGAACCCCCCGATCAAAATTCTTTCATTTTCTTCGCTCAAAAGGCTTGCATCCCCTCCGCCCCTGTGGCAATTACCCCGCCCACCGGACGGGCGCTGCCGTAGCTCAGTGGTAGAGCACTCCCTTGGTAAGGGAGAGGTCGAGAGTTCAATCCTCTCTGGCAGCACCATCCGAACTTCCTTAAAATCAGATACTTATGTCCGCATCGTCCATCGGGGCGAAGGTGCGGCCAATCGTCGTTTCCCATGAACAGTCATGGAACGGCGCCGGTATCCTGGTGGAAAATCCGTGCCCCTGTGAGTCCCCCCCATGCCGCCGGGCCGATGGTGGGAAAGGTTCACATCGGTGCCATAATCGCTTCCGACACTTCGGACGTTCCTCGGCGGCACCTGCCGCTTTCCCGAGCCTTCATCAGCCCGGAGACATCCATGCCCGATCTCGCTGCCCTGCGCGCCCTGCCCGCCGACAAGCGTAAGGAGGCCGGCAAGGCCTTGCGCGACGCCGCCCCCCGTTCCGGCAATGCGACCCTGCCGCCGCTGAAAGGCCGGGGCGATCCTATCGCGCTGCTGGTGGCGACCTCCGCCACGCGCATCCAGTCGCTGCTGCCCGTGCGCTGGGCCCGCATGGTGGCCAGCCCCTTCACCTTCCTGCGCGGGGCGGCGGCGGTCATGGCCCGCGACCTGGCTCAACTGCCCGTCAGCGGCATTCGCGTCCAAGCCTCCGGTGACTGCCATCTGATGAACTTCGGCATCTACGCCAGTCCTGAAGGCCGGCCCGTCTTCGACCTCAACGACTTTGACGAGACGCTGTCGGCGCCCTTTGAATGGGATGTAAAGCGGCTTGCCGCTTCGCTGGTCCTGGCGGCGCGGGACGCAGGGCACACGCCTGGTGCTGCCAAGGACATGGCGCGCGCCGCCGTCACCGCCTATCGCCTGCGCATGGGGGAACTGGCGGGGCTGGATCCCCTGACGGCATGGTCCAGCCGGGTGGACATCACCGCCATGGTCCAGGGCATCAACGATGAGGCCACGCGCGCCAAGGAAATGGACCTGTTGGCCAAGGCGGCCGCCACCCCGTCCGCTGGCGACGACTTTCCCCGCCTGGTCCAGGGCGACGGAAGCCAGGCCCGCATCCGTGACGCCCCACCGCTGATCTATCATTTTGACGAAAAGACGGACCGCCAGGGCCAGGCGGCGCTGCGCGCCCGCGCCCTGTTCACCCGGTACCGGGACACCCTGCCGGAGGAGCGCCGCTTCCTCATCGACCGTTATCAGCTGGCCGATGTGGCCTTCAAGGTCGTGGGGGTCGGCTCCGTCGGCACCTTCTGCGCCATCGGCCTGTTTGTCGATCCGGATGGACACCCTTTGTTCCTGCAGGTGAAGGAGGCAACCGCGTCGGTGCTGGCGCCCTACGCCGGCGCCTCGCCATACGCCAACCAGGGCCAACGGGTGGTGGTGGGCCAGCGGACCCTGCAGACGGTCAGCGACGGGTTCCTGGGATGGGCGGCGGATGAGGCCGGACGCCATTTCTATATCCGCCAGCTGAAGGACCGGCGGCTGGCGTCGGCCGGCACGCTGATGGAAGACGACCGGCTGGATTTCTACGCCACCCTGTGCGGTGCCACGCTGGCGCGCGCCCACGCCCGGTCCGGTGATGCGGCGTTGATCGCGGGCTACCTCGGCAATTCCGGTACTTTCGACAACGCGGTGGCCGACTTCGCCGCCGGCTATGCCGAGATCAGCGCCGCTGACCATGGCGCGTTGAACCAGGCCGTGGCCGATGGCCGGCTGGAAGTGGCGGATCTGCCGCGCAAGGCCAAGGGAAAAAAGGCGGGATGACCGGCGCCCATCGCCTCCAATTCGGCAACCGTCGCGTTTTTGCCCCGATTCGCCTTTTCCGTGCGCTGGGCGCACCCAGGTGGTGCGACAATTTGTCTGTCCGGACGGTCAGAAAACAGTCACAAAACCTGACCATTTGATCAAGTTCTGGGCGAATTCGCCACTGCGAAGCGCAAAGGACGTACTGCAACCGACCTTTTCTCCCAACGCCTTGAAACTGCAACACTCCAATGTTAGTGCAGATGCACAAACATTGGTTGGCGGCCTCTTGGGAAGCAGGGCGCCGGTAGGAAAAGATCGGGGGATTCTCATGACGACTTTCACGCCGGGCGGCGTCGCCGCCCGCGAACGCTCGCGCCTGCGCCGCATCCTGCTGGCGGGGGCCGCCCTCAACGTGATGGTGTGCGGGGGCGCCATGGCGCAGGAGGCCTCGTCGGCCGGCGACGTGGAAACCATCCTGATCACCGGCGGCCGCCCCGTGAGCGCCACCGGCCAGATCACGATGCAGGAGGCGCCGAAGTCCGCGTCTTCCGTCACGCAGAAGTTCATCCAGGACCAGCCCGCGGCGGCCAACCCCTTCCAGCTGATCAACTTGGCGCCGGGCGTGAACTCCAACGGCCGTGACGCCACCGGCACCGGCCGTGGCGCCATCTCCGTCCGCGGCTTCCAGTCCAACCAGATCGGCCTGATCCTGGACGGCGTGCCGGTCAACGACAGCGGCACCTTCAACGTCTACCCGCAGGAATACATCGACGCCGAGAACCTGTCCCAGGTCTACATCATGCAGGGTGCCGGCGACGCCGACACACCCAACGTGGGTGAGACGGGCGGCAACATCGGCATGGTCATCCAGAAGCCGTCCGACGATTTCCATGTGACGCTGCAGCAGGCGCTGGGCGACAACAACCTGCGCCGCGAATTCGTGCGCGTGGATACGGGCGACCTCGGCTTCCGCACCAAGGCCTTCATCTCCTACTCCAATGCCGAGGTGGACGTGTGGCGTGGCGAGGGCACGACCAAGCGCCAGCATGTCGACGCCTCCATCGCGCACGACATTGGTGACAGCAGCCGCATCGCGCTCAGCGCGTTCTACAACACGGCTGAAACCTATTCGTACCAGGCGCTGACCAAGGCGCAGATCGCCCAGTACGGCTATGACTTCAATTTCGCCACCGCCTTCGCCCCCACCGCCCCGGCGGCGACCGGCACGGTGCAGAACGACAACAACGGCCCGCTGCTGACCCAGCGCTCCAACTACTACAAGCTGGCGACCAACCCGTTCGAAAACCTGGTGGTGTCGGTGAAGGGCAACTTCGCCCTGACCGACAGCCTGCGCCTCGATGTCCAGCCCTATCTCTGGTACGGCTTTGGCGGCGGCGGCACCGCCGGCTATTTCTCCGAGACCAACGCGGCGCAGTTCGGCGTTCCAGGCCAGGCGTTCAAGGGCATCGACCTGAACGGCGACCACGACACGCTGGACAACAAGCTGTTCTACAATCTCTTCGCCCAGCAGCAGATGCGCCCGGGCTTCGTCACCCGTGGCAAGTGGACCTATGGCCACAATGAGCTGGTGGTGGGCTTCCAGTACGAAACGGGCAAGCTGCGCGAATGGAAGCCGCTGCTGTCGGTCGACGCCAACGGCAACCCGGTCAGCCTGTGGCCCGACCTCTATAACGAGCATGTGTTCCGCGCCGACGGCAGCGTGGTCCGCACCCAGGACCAGAAGACGACGACGGAAGTGGTGCGCCCCTTCGTGGTCGACACCCTGAACCTGTTCGATGACAAGCTGGCGCTGAGCGTCGGCCTGCAGCATTCGCAGATCAACCGCAGCGGCATCAACTATCTGCCGCTCAGCCTGCGCACCGCGAACGCCAACGCCATCGCCCCGACCCATCCGGAACTGGACCAGGGCAAATTCGTGCCCAGCGCCGGTGCGGTCTACCATATCGACGACAGCAACCAGATCTTCGCGTCGGCGACGCAGACCTTCCGCGCCACCGACAACTCCGCCCTCTACACACCGGGCGTGAACCTCTCCACCATCCAGCCGGAAACCACGGTGGATCTGGAAGCGGGCTACCGCTACGCCGGGGAATGGTTCATCAGCTCCGTCACCGTGTTCAACACCAACTACTCCAACCGGCAGCAGTCGCTGTTTGACGTCACCGCCAACACCACGGTGTCGAAGAACATCGGCGGCGTCATCATCAAGGGCCTGGAGGCCGAGGTCGGCACCAAGCCCATCGACGGCTTCTCCGCCTATCTGTCGACGGCTTACACCCAGAGCCACCTGAAGAACGATCTGTACGTCGGCCTGGCCAACGGCTCGACGGTGCCGCTGCCCACGGCGGGCAAGCAGCTGACGGACACGCCGGAATGGCTGGTATCTTCCCTGCTGCGGTATGAGCGGGACAGCTACTTTGCCCAGATCCAGGGCAAGTACACGGCCCACCGCTTCAGCACCCTGACCAATGATGAAGAGGTGCCGTCCTTCTACACTTTCGACGTCGCGGCCGGGTACACCCTGCCGGAAGCGCTGACCGGCCGGTTCGCGACCAAGCTGGTGCTGTCGGTCACCAACCTGTTCGACAAGCGCTACCTGGGCGGCATCAATTTCGGCAACAACGCCCAACCCTACAATGGCGTCGCGGCCAACCTGCCCAGCTATCAGCCGGCGCCGCCGCGCTTCATCTCCGCCAAGATGACGGTCACCTACTGATCGTGGACGCATAAGTCTGGAAGGGGCACCGGTCCGGTGGCGACGCCGGTGCCCTTTTCCTTTCAGGGCGCGGCATAGCGGCGGTGCAACTCCGCCGCCATTTCCCCCATGTGGGCGCGCAATGCCGGCGGGCTCAGGACCTCTACCGTCAGGCCCAGGCCCAGCAATTGGCGGGCGGTCCATTCCACCGCCTCCAGGGGGATGTCGGCCTCGGCCCAGCCATCCGCGTCGGGCGGCCGCTGGGTGGCGGTGATGCGTTCGTTGAAGGCCGGGCCCAAATTGCGCAGGGATTTCAGGCCGGCCGCCGTGGCCTTCACCCGCGCCGTGCCGGTGTATAGGCCGGCCTCGAAGCTTTGCAGCGATTCCTGCCAATGGGCCGGCAGGTTGAAATCCGCCGGCCGGGCGAAGCGCCGGTCCAGCACGGTATGGGCCAGGATGTTGGAAACGCGGTAGGTGCGCGGGCCGCCCGTCGGTTTGCGGGCCTTCGCCTGCGCCGTCTCCACGTGGGACTGGGCCACCAGGTACCAGATGCCCCCTTTCAGGACCAGGCCCAGCGGTTCCACCGTGCGCTCCACGATGCCGGCCCAGCGTTCATAGCGCATGCGGATGACTTGCTCGTTCCACACCGCCCGGGCGATGTCGGGCAGGATGTCGATCTTGCCCGGCTCCTGGAACCAGCCCACCGGGTCCAGATGGATGCGGGCGTTCAGGCGCGATGCCGTCTGGCGCCCCTGTTCGGGCAGGGCCGCCAACAGCTTCAGCTGGGCGGCGGCCAGGGTGTCGCCCAGGCCCAGTTCCGCCGCCGGCCCCGGCAGGCCCGCCAGGAACAGGCTCTCCGCCTCCTGCGCCGTCATGCCGGTCAGACGGGTGCGGTAGCCATCCAGCAGCTGGAATCCGCCGGCGCGGCCCCGATCGCCGTAGACGGGGATGCCGGCGGCGCTCAGATCGTCGATATCGCGGTAGATGGTGCGGACGGTGACCTCAAGCTCATCGGCCAAGGCCTGGGCGGTCTGGCGGCCCCGGGTCTGAAGCAGCATGAGCAGGGAAAGAAGACGGCTGGCGCGCATGAATTTCAAACTAGCAGATTATACCTGACAAAGGATGTCAGGTTTTGTCCGGTAAAGTGCCTTCACCGGACAAAACGCCCGGTTTTCCCATCGCGGAGGACCGTTTCCATGCACGCCACCAGCACCCTTATCCCCACCCGCCGCGCCGCCCTGCTGGGTGCCGGCCTCATGGCCTTCACCGCCGCCCCGGCACGGGCGGAGCACCTGTCCACCGTCGATCGGCGCCCGGCCGATCCGGACCAACCCGACCTGCTGACCGGCGGGTCAGGGGTGGGCGACTTCGATTTTCTGGCCGGCCGCTGGTCGGTGCTGAGCCGGCGGCGGCTGAACCGCTGGGTGGGCGATGACCGCTGGGACGAGGCGCGGGCCAGCGCCCACGGGCAAATCATGCTGGGCGGTCTGGCCTGCCTGGACGAACTGGAACTGCCGGCCCCGGCGGACCAGTCCAGCGCCGCCGTCACCTTCCGCCTGTACGATCCGGCGGCCCGGCATTGGGCCCTCCACCGGGTGGACGGGCGCACCGGCACCCTGCAGGCCCCCCTGACCGGGCGTTTCACCGGCGGCCTGTTCGCCGGCCGGCGGGGTGACTTTCGCGGCTTGGATTTCGATCCGTTGCTGGGCCGGCCGGTTCAGGCGCGGGTGATCTGGTCCCGCATCACCGCCACCTCCGCCCTGTGGGAGCAGGCGTGGTCGGCCGATGAGGGCCACAGCTGGGAAACCAATTGGATCCTGGTCTTCACCCGCGCTTGAAGGGGGGCGCCCGAAGGGGCTTGACCTCAGCTTTACTTGAGGTTTTAGCGTGACCGACAGCTCAAACGACAAGAACAAGGAAAGCCACCATGAGACTGCAGACCGCCGTATTGCTGGCCCTGACCCTGTTGGTCGGCGCTGGCGTCGCCGACCGGGCGCTGGCCTGGCCCCCCGACCTGATGCCGGCTGACGCCCTGCCCCTGAAGGTGGCGCTGCGGGCGGAGGCGCCGGCGCCGAAGGCCAAGGTTTCGCCGACCATGGTCCCCGCTGCCGCTGCCTGTTGCGCTGTCCTGGAACTGCGTCAGTACACCCTGAAGCCTGGTCAGCGGGACGCGTTGATCGACCTGTTCGACCGCTATTTCTTGACCGGGCAAGAGGCGGTGGGCGTGCGCGTGGTAGGCCAGTTCCGCGACTTGGATGATCCCGACCGCTTCGTCTGGCTGCGGCGTTTCCCTGACATGCCGGCGCGCACCGCCGGCCTGGCGGCCTTCTATGGCGGACCCGTATGGCAGGCGCACCGTGAGGCCGCGAACGCCACCATGCTGGATTCCGACAACGTCCTGCTGCTGCGGCCGGCGATTGCGGGTTCAGGTTTCGCCAATGCCACGCCGGTGACGCCCCGCCCAGCGCCCCTGCCGCCCGTGCTGGCGCCGTCCGGCGCACCGGCCCTGTCTGCGGCGGACGGCCCCGTTCTGGCCGCCTTCGTCATCAGTTCTGAACCCAACAATTTCCCCCGCCTGCCGATGCGGGAGGGGGAGGCGGTGTTCATCACCTTCCAGGCATTCGCCGACGCGGCGGCCTCCGACCGCTCTCGCGGCCATGTGGCGACGCCCTGGTGGCGCGGGCATGTGCTGAAAGGCGCGCCGGAGGTCCGCCGTTTGGCCCCGACTTCCGGATCCCGGTGGCAAGGCCCCTTCTGACCAATGTCTAGGGCCCCGGCCCGCCTTTTAGGGGCCTTGGCCTCCGGCGCCCGCACCCGGACAGTGGCGGGACAGAGTCCTTGCCGGGAGGCCAAGATGGAACAGCCCACAGTTCAGTCCGCGTCATCCCCCGCGATTTCGCCCCTTACGGCCGAGCCGCGGCGCCGGCGCTGGTTAAGGCCCCTGCTGGTGGGGGCCGGTATCCTGGGCGCGGGGCTGTTGCTCAGCGCCTGCGCGACCCAGCCGCCGCCCATGGCGGGCCGTGAGTTGCCCGGTTTCCTCTACGGTCTGCTGCACGGGCTCATTGCACCCTTCAGCTTCCTGTACAGCCTGATCTCCGATACCCGGGTCTACGCCTATCCTAACCCTGGCCGCTGGTATGATTTCGGCTTTTTGCTGGGGGTCAGCGCCTGGGGCAGCGGCGGCACCACCGTGGTGCGCCGCTGACGCTCTTTCCGGCCAAGCTTAGGGCGACACCCTGGTTTCCGTGAAATATCGGGGTGGTAGGGCGCGGATGGGAATATCTGTCGCAGGCGCCGGGCTGAAGGGCGGCACCAGGGCCAAGCCCCGCTCCAGCGTCCACAACGCCGCCTCACGGCTGTCACCCGCCTCCTCCGCCAGACCGGCCCGGGCCAGCACATCGGCCTGTTTCAACAAGCTGGCCGCCGCTTCCATGCGCACGCGCAAGGTGGCGGCTGGGCGTAGATCCGCCTCCCGCACATGGCCGTGGGCCTCAAGCGCCGCTTCCAGCCGGCCCATGCCTTCCAGCACCCGCTCCAGCGATGGCGCCGCCGTATCCATCAGCTCATCCAGGGCCGCTTGACTGTGCCCCTGGTCCAGCCGCCGGCTGGCCAGACGAACGCTCAACGCGGCATGCGCCACCTGGCGGGCCAGGGGCGGCAGCTGTGTGGCCAAGGCGGGCGTGGCCGGGGCGCGCGCGGGAAGGGCGGCGACGGGGGTATGGGGGGCGGATGGCACGGACGACATGGGGCGGGCTCCGTCATTGATAAAAAAAGGAACCCCGGGGCGGTGGCGGCCAATCGGCGCCTGCCCGCCCCGGGGAAGAGGCGACCCACCCGGGAGGGGCAGGGGGCGGGTTGCCGCCGCCGGCCGGCGCTGATGGGGAAGCGCCGGCCGGTGAGAAGTACCCTGACAGGGGAAAAACACCCCGTCAAGGAAAATAGGGTAAAAATACCCTAGCGTAAAAATATCCTCAGTTGGTGCCTCTGGCGCCGCCGCTTGACCGTCCTGCGCTGAAATGAGAACGTACAGGGAACAAATGGCCACGGCGCTGAGAGGCGCCTTGTGTCCAACGGCGCACGTTAATCGGGAGTTTCAGGCTAAGAATTATCGATGTTGTATGGATTTCATAGGATCCACGGCCCGGCTTGCTGTCATGACGACCGAGCCAGAGGGCGACCAAGCCAGAGGGTGGCCAGCGTCAAGGAACGGCGTCTCGGGAACATGACCGGGGGCCATTGCGGAATAGAGGAGTGGAATGTCGGGTCGCGTGTCGCAACGGCGCTTGCCCCTGGCCGGGGAGGTTTATCCCGGCGTGCCCGAAGTGCCGCCCATCGGGCGACGCTTGCGGGTGGTGGTGGGTGGCGTGCCTGTGGTGGCGGTGGTCAGCGACACCTGGCCGTGGACGTTGTTGTCGCTGGCCCGGCATCGGCAGGTCGATATGCTGCCCTCCTTGCATCAGGTGGCGGGGCGCGCGGCCATTGCCGCCGACGCCTGGGTGGCGCTGGAAACGTCGCCAGCCCTTGTCGACGGGCCGGGCGGCCTGCGCGTGCGTCTCTATCTGGTGGATGCCTTGCCGGACGACCCTGCGGCGATGGCGGAGGCGAGCCGGGGGCCGGCCGATATGCTGCTCAGCCGCGGTCTAGCGGCCAGCCTGGGCTGGGTGTCATGCTGATGCACGCGGCGAAGACGGATGGGATTGATGCCGATAGCGGCTCAACGCCGCGCGATCTCGCGTTCTATCTTCAGCTTTTCCAGATCCAGCTGGAACAGGCGCGCCAGCTGGGCGGCCAGATCCAGGTCCCCTTGGCGATAGGCCGCGCGCACCTTTTCCAGCACCGCGTCCAACACCGCGTGCTCGGGCAATGGTGGCGGCTCCTGTCCGGCAAAAGGCGTGGACGCTGGAGCGGCAAGATGGTGGTCATCACCACCCGAGTCGCCGCCCAACCGGCTTTCACCGATCAGGTCCTCGATTCGGCAGCCCAGGCCACGGGCGATCTTATAGATGGTGTCCGCCCGGGGGGAGGCGGACTTGCCGTACATGATGCCCTTGATGGTGCCTTCGTTCAGGCCGGCGGCCCGTTCGAATTCCGCATACCCCAGGCCCAGCGCCGACAGGCGGCGGCCCAGCCGCTCAGCCAACGGGCTGGGTGCCGGGGTGTTCGGGATGATTTTGGCGGCGGTGCTCATGTGGGGAAATTTACCCTGAGGCGGAAGCGGCGTCGCGGGGGAATTATACCCTAGAAATCGGGAGAATTTTACCCTATCGTTGGCGGTATGACCAGGGGCTAATGCGGCCGCCGGTCCTGAAGCCCGAAATAGGAAAGGAAGTCCATGTCCCCCACTTCCCGGGGCGTCGCCCCCCGTCCATGCGCGGCAGGCGCGGGCGCGCCCGTCACCACCAGCTTGCAGGGCCGGCTGGGTCGCACGCCCTCCACGCCCGACGACTTGCGCTCCATGGCCACCGCCGCCTGGCACAAGCGCGGCGTGGCCATGATCCGGCTGGATGATCTGCCCAACGAATTCGATCGCCTGGCGGTGGAAGCCATCGCCACGTCCCTCTACGGCAAAAGGACGCCTTCGGAATGACCACGCCCGCCTCCGCTTCCACGGTCACCGCTTCTGGCGCCCGCAAGGCGCCATCCCGCCGCCGGGCGGGCCGTCCGCGCAAGGCCGGTGTCCGCCATGCCTGCGGCCAGCTGGTGCAGGCCGCCGACGCCGCCATCTTGCCCCAGGCGCTGGAGCGCCGGGCCGATCTCCTGGGGGCTCCGGTTTCGCTGCCGATGGCTCAATTGCTGGACCAGCGGGCGGGACAGCCCTTGGGACAGCTATTGCTGCGTGGCCGCCTGACCCAGCGGCAGCACGATGCCGGGCAGGCCGTGGGCGGCCTGTGGCGCGCTTGGCTGTCCTTGGCGGAGGCGCCCAAGCCCCACGCCTATGTGCCGGAGTCCGGCAGCGGCGTGGCCCGCCCGGATATCGACCCCGACCGCTGGGCCCGCACTGACGACCGCCTGGCCCAGGCCCGCGCGTTGATCCGCGCCAGCGGCCCCCATGGCCTGCTGGCCCTGACCTTGGTGGAAAGCCTCTGTGCCGACGAGGTCATGCCCCGCCGGTTCGAGGCCACCTGGGCCGGCGATTGGCCCCAGGGCTGGGCGGCATTGACCACGGCGCTGGACGCCTTGGCCGATCATTACCGCATCCCCCGTAACTGATCGCCCTTGGAGAACACACGATGAACCTGCGCACTTCCGTTGATGATTTGGCGTTCGACCGTTCCCCCCTGGCAATCGCCTGGCGCGACCGCCGGTGCCGAGGCATCGTCCGGCACCCCGTCCTGGCACCGGCTGGCCTGATCCTGGGCGCCGGCACCTTGTTGGCCAAGCGCGCCGATGATGCCCCGGCGCCGCAGGCCTTGGATTTCGATGCCGACCGCCTGCTGGCCTTGCTTACCATCGCCTATGACCGTCCCCACACGGCGGAGCAGGCGCGGCGCATCCTGGCCAAGGTGCGGGCCGCCGGCCGCGCCCTGGCGGCGGATGAGCCCGTTCAGGCGGCCATCCACCTGGCCCATGCCGGCCTGGGCGTCCTGCCGGATGCCGACATCGCCGCATGGCGTCTGTTCCTGGCGGAAACGCTGCTGGACCAGGGGATAAGTTCGGCAGCCTTGATGAAGGCGGCGGGTTTCGCTGTGGCCAAATACACGGCCGACCAGCCCCGCGACGACCGCGGGCGCTGGACATCGGAAGGTGGTCATGGCACGGCATCCGCCAGCTCCGGTCCCCGATTCATCGCCACTCCAGATGCGGAAGATGGCGGCTTGTCTCGTCCGCTTGCGGCCCGGGCTGTGGGATCGACATCGACGTCCGGAAAGCAGTGGCGTTCCGCTTGGGAGACACAGCCGGATAGCCAGCTCCGAGCTGCTGTGGCGTCGGCGGAAGAGTCCGAAAATGGACATATAGATTCCTTTGGTTATCAGGCTTTTAAGCATAATCCGAACAGAAATAAGAAAAATCCAGATGCTGGGGATAATAACGCTCTCGGGAGGTATCAGTTCTTGGAGGATAGCCTTGTTGGCCTTGGCATTAAGACCGGTCGTCACGCCAATGAGTGGGATTCAGATTTCGGAAGGAAATATGGAATAAAGAATGATACGGATTTTCTAAATAATGAAGATGCACAAGAGGCTGCATTTTCATTATATAAGAAGGATGTTGATCGACAGATAAATAAAATTTATCTTAATTATGAGGGGTCAAAATTTGTGGGCGTGCACGGGCAGTCGATTAAGATAACAAAATCCGGCTTATTTGCCGCCTACCATCGAGTGGGAATCGGTGGTCTCAAGAGTTATTTAGGAAGATACAAAGGAAAGGATACTAAAGGTCGTCCACTAACCGATCATGAGAAATGGGTGGAAACGCGTTTGCGCTTGTTCCAGGACGTGCCTTACGAAAATTGATTCCATGGAGGAGGTATAATTCTTAATGTATACGGTGCCGTACTGGGCTGCGTATAAGTAGTGCTCGACTGAGCGGGAGATACCGATGAGCTGTTATAGCGCTAGAATAATCCTGGTTGGTGCTTTGTCGGTTGGGGTTATCGCCTCCGGGGCGGTTTATCCGGCTTATGCTGCGAAGCGAAAGGCTGTAGATGCGGCCAACGATCCAGACCAGTCCCGGTTTGATGATCCCAGCTTGGGGCGCTACATGCTGCGCAGTAGTGTCCTTATTGGGCTGGAGTTGAAGCGCGGTTGGGGAAGTGATGGATGGGGGCGCACAGATTTCGCCAAGGCGTTCCATCTCTCGAGCGACGATGATTTCCTTAATAATGAGGATGCCCAAGAAGGCGCTTTTTCCACGCTTCTTGCCTTTCAGGAAGTGGCTTTGGCCCCTCTTATTCAACGATATGCAGGACGGACCTTTGTCAGTAGCGCTGGCGTCAGCATCAAAATTACGGAAGCGGGGCTGGTAGGGGCGGCGCAGCGGGTGGGCTCAGCCGCGGTAATCGCCTATTTCCAAACATATGATGGAAGAGATACGCGAGGCTTGGCGGATGCCATGCCGTCGCGTTTCCAGCAGGTGGAGCGCCGTCTCGCGGGCTTCCAGAACATCCCCTACACCGATTTGAACGGCACTAAAAAGCCCTCGGCGAAAGGTGACAAGAAATGAAGTCCATGTGGCATGCCGCAAGCCTTATCATCGCGCTGCCGCTGGTCCTGCTGGGGGCGAATCGGGCGCAATCGCGGGTTGGAGCGGATCTGATCGTCTTCAAGGAGATCAGTGGCAAGAAAATCGCGTTCGTACGTGACCTTTTGGCGCTGAACACGCCGCAGGACGACCGGCCCGGCCAGGTCGACTCGCCCAGGAAGTCGGTGCGATATGCCGAAGTCGACCTGGATGACGACGGCACGCCGGAAGTGTTGCTGGCGGTGGCCGATGCCTACCATTGCGGTAGCGCCGGATGCACCGTCTACCTCTACCAGAAACGGGGTGAGCGATGGACCTTTGTCACCCCGATCTGGTCGGATCCGGGCGACCTGTTGGTGCTGGGGCGATCTGACAAGGGATATCGGCGGCTGATACATATTTACGAAGACACCAACGCTGACAGGCCGGGCAAAGATGGTGTCTATCCCAGGCATTATGAACTGCTGTCCTGGACCGGTAGCGGCTACAGCTATGAACCGGTGACGTTCGAGACCTTCACGCGAGAAACCACCCCATAAAATTTCCACGCAGTGCAAAAGACACTTGACCCTGCTTTCCGATTCGGTTATATATCGAAACATGAAATGCCAATTTGTGCCCGGAAGGCTGAACGCCTTGCCGGGCGTTTCGTTTTTCGGACTAGCCTGGCCCAGGCGGTCGCATTCGGCCCATGCTGATTGGTTATTCAGGACCTGTGAGAAGCGGGCGCGGGTCAGATTTATGGGGCTATGGCTTTCCGGCCCCGGTCCAAGCCTTTTGATCATCACCGTTTATTCACCGTATCTTCCCGAGGCTGACTATAGCCGGAAAGGGCCTATTCCATGACCCTGTTCCCCATCCGAGACGAAGCGGCCTCCGGCCACCCCACCCTGGTCGTCGCCTGGCACGATCGCCGCAGCCGGGGCCTTCACCCATACCCGGTCCTGACCCCGGCTGGCTTGGTGCTGGGCGCCGGGACCCTGTTGGCCAAGCGCTCCGGTGATGCCTGGGCGCCGCAGGCTTTGGACGTCGATGCCGACCGTTTGCTGACCCTGCTGGCCGTCGCCTATCGTCGCTCCCCGACGGCGGCGCAGGCCCGGCACCTTCTGGCGAAGGTCGACGCCGCCGGCCGTGCCCTTGCCGCAGATGAGCTTGTGCAAGCCGCCATCCATTTGGCTCATGCTGGGCTGGGCGTCATGCCAGAGGCTGATGTCGCTGCCCATCGATTGTTCCTGGCGGAAACGCTGCTCGATGAAGGGATGGCGGTGGAGGCCCTGGCCAAAGCCGCAGGTATCCCGCTTGTCAAATACAGCCCCGACCAGCCCAGGGATGCCCACGGACGTTGGACGGCAGGTGGTGATAGCGCTGTGGCCATCGATTCCGCCCCCTATGATCTCGCAGGCGATGGGCGGCGCGCAGGTGTGGTGCCCATCGGATATGACGGTGAACGCAATTGGTCCAGCAGCAAAGCGGGAAGTGGGAATCAGTTTAAGAAGCTGCGGCCGCATCCCGACAAACCCGGATGGACCCAGTGGAAAGATCAGAATGGTAAAGATCGAGAACGCCCTTCGACAAAGGAGGAGTTGGAATATTTTGCTAATCGGGCCCTTCGGAGGGTGCCCGGGTTATTTCCATTCACCATTCTGCCCGGTAAGCTTCTAGAGGAGCAGATGTGCCAATTCACACCCGGCAGATGTTTGCCCGATTCAATATGAGGCATGGCAATGAGCGAGGATCAGGAACGATTCAATCTCAATGTTGACGATAAGGATCTGGAGAATCTTGGTATTCTTGCGCAGAAACTAGAAGAATCCGGTGACACAGCAGGCGCAGTTTCGCTTTTGAAAATTGGCGCGCACCTGGGGGACACCTGGATAACAACGATGCTTGCCGATTATCTGAGTACGCCCCCGTCTTTCATAGACGCCAAAACGGCGGAGGTCCTTTATAAAAAGTCCTGCATGGCGGGAAGCTCTGCGGCGTGCAGCAATTTGTCCCTTCTTTATTGGCAGTTGGGCAAAACGGAGCTGGCGCAAAGATATTGGCAGAAGGCCAAGGATCGCGGCAGTCCATGGGCTGATGATGGGCCCCCATGGGAGAACCACGACGATGATTGATGCGCCGGGGGGAGAACTTGATGGTCTTGAGCTTTCCCCGCTCAATGCGCCTTTTCAACAGATTGCGGCCGCACATCAACGGGATGCGTCTCGGGTTCACGGCCGCGTAAGCCGTATGCCCTGCGGTTAAAGAAAAGTGTTTCGTTAGCGTAAAAGAGACTTGACGCTGATTGCCGATCCCAGTATATATCGAAATATGAAATGCCGATTTGCGCCCGGAAGGCTGAACGCCTTGCCGGGCGCTTCGTTTTTTAGGCTGGATCTCCGGTGCCGCTGGCGGGCCTGATCCATCACATCCATCAGACATCGCAGCCTTCGAGAGGTGCGCCGCCGTGCCGACGCGCAAGACGCCGCCCATGCCGTCCCTTGTCCAGGGGGCGGAACCTGAAACCCTATCCTCTCCTCCCGCAACCGACAGTCAGGCACTGCCCGTCCTCGCCCGCACCGTCCGCACCCGCCTGGTGATCAGCGACGATCGCCGGGCGGAGGTGGCGGACCTGGCCGGCAAGGGGGTCCCCCGGGGCGTCATCGCCCGCATGTTGGGAATCAGCCCGCGCACGCTGCGCCGCCATTTCGGGCGTGAGCTAGAGATGGGCGCTGCCCGCGCCCATGCCCGTATCGTGGAAACCCTGTACGCCAAGGCGCTGGAGGGCCACGCCCCCTCGCTCATCTTCTGGTGCCGGGTGCGCCTGGGCTGGGGTGGCAAGCCAGGTGAAGCCGATGATGGCGGTCCGCTGGAAGGCGAGGGGGAGGGCTACGGCCCGTCCCCCCGCAGTGGTGGCGCCGCGTCGCCGCCCATCGACCCCGTGGCCTTGGAAAGCCTGAACGATGCCCAACTCGAAGCCCTTCTCCGCCGCCTGGAAGCGGCGGGTCTTGACCCGGGCCCTGACGGTGGTTCGGGCGGAGATTGAGCGGCGGGCGGCCACACGCTGGGTGCCCTTTCCCGGGCCACAGACCCAGGCGCTGACCAGCGACGCCGATTTCCTCTACTACGGTGGGGCCGCTGGCGGCGGCAAGACCGACCTGCTGCTGGGTGCTGCCCACACCCGCCACCGCCTGTCCATCATCTTCCGTCGCGAATTTCCGCAGCTGAAGGGCATCAGCGACCGAGCCCAGCAGCTGTTCCGGGGCCGGGGTCGCTGGTCCAAGTCGGACTGGACCTGGCGCCTGGACGACGGCCGGGTCATCGAATTCGGTGCCGTGCAGCACGCTGACGATGTGCACAAGTACCAGGGCCGCCCCCACGACCTGATCGCCTTTGACGAACTGCCGCACTTCACCGAGGCGCAATTCCGCTTCCTGGTGGGGTGGAACCGTCCGGGCCCGGGCGTGGACCCGGCCCAGCGCTGTCGTGTCATTGGTGCCGGCAACCCGCCCACCGATGCCGAAGGCGCCTGGGTCATCCGCTTCTGGGCGCCCTGGCTGGATCCGACGTATCCCAACCCGGCCGAGCCGGGCGAGCTGCGCTGGTTTGTGACGGACGGCCAGGGCCAGGATCGTGAGGTGCCGGGACCGGAGCCTGTGGCCTTGGCCGATGGCGACGTGCTGACGCCTAAGTCACGCACCTTTATCCCGGCGCGGGTGGAGGACAATCCGGTCATGATGCGGGCGGGCTACATCGCTACCCTGCAATCCCTGCCGGAACCGCTGCGCAGCAAGATGCTGCGCGGCGACTTCGGCGCGGGGCGTGAGGACCATCCCTGGCAGGTCATCCCCACCGCCTGGGTGGAGGCCGCCATGGCCCGCTGGCAGCCGGCCGATGCGGCCGCCCCGCCGCTGGTGGCTTTGGGCGTGGACGTGGCGCGCGGTGGGCGGGATCGAACCGTCCTGGCGGCCCGCCATGGCGCCTGGTTCGCTCCGCTGGACATGGTGCCGGGACGCGACACACCCGATGGCGCCGCCGTCGTCGGCCTCATCCTGCGGCGCCTGGCCGGTGTCGTTGGCGCGGAGACGCCCGGCGGCGTCGCGGTGCAGGTGGACGCCATCGGCGTCGGCGCCTCCGTCCAGGACCTGGGCGTGCTGCACGGCTTGCGCATGGTGGCGATGAATGCCGCGGCGGCCAGTGGCGCCCGCGACCGGGGCGGCCGCCTGGGCTTCGTCAACCGCCGCGCCGAATGGTACTGGAGCCTGCGCGAGGCCCTGGAGCCCGCGCTGGGCGCCGACCTGGCCCTGCCGCCGGATCGCGAACTGCTGGCGGATCTGGTGGCGCCGCGCTGGAAGATGACGGCGCGCGGCATCCAGATCGAGGCCAAGGACGACATCAAGGCCCGCATCGGCCGCAGCCCTGACAAGGGCGACGCCGTTGTGCTGGCCCACGCCCAACCCGCCGGCGACGGCACCGGCCTGCTGGCCGTCTACGCCGAGATGGCGGCGGGGCTTGTTCCCTCCGCCACAGCATCCCACGCCTAGGCCTGAGGAAAGCCCCTACGCATCCCTGGATCACCGAATACCGCTTGGCGCCGCCGGGCGGTGACAGGCGGCACGCGTCCGTGGATGGCAGGGCCGGTGCCTGCCTAGGCGACCTGCCGTTGCTGGATCGGTCGCCGTCCGGCGTCTGGCGGCCCCGCGACCGTGCGGCGCTGGAAAGCACGCTGTCGCGTCACTTTGGCGAGCCTGTGGACTTGGTCGGCCGCATGCCTGCGTTCGCGGCCGTCGCGAGAGCCTTGACTGAGGGTGATGTGGTCCGTGCCCACATTGCCCTGCTGCATGCCCGCCTACCGCCATTGCCGGAACGGGCGGTTGTTGTGAGAGCGAACCAGAATGGTCTGGCCAAGCAGATAGCCGCCAATTATCTGACCCAGCCCCGGATTCCCGCCGGTGCCCAGGACGCGAAGCCCGGTACCTGGACTTCCATCGGCGCCGGTGGAACAGCGGCCCTGGACGCCGCCATGGCGGTGGCGCGGACGATGGCGGGCCGTGCCACGCTTGTGGGCGCCATCCTCATCCCCGGCAATATCGGCCAGACACGCAGCGGCCAGGTTCCAGGTACCGACGTGGACTACGGCTACGCGGAAGGCCAGTTGACTTTGACGGTCAAGGACGGTGACGGGCACACGCGCCTGATCTACGATGGCAGCGGTGATCTTAATGGACAATATCGAACCCCCGAGGGTGTCCTACTTGCACAGGCAGGCCCGGATGGTCTGGCGATGGCCCCGGGAGCCATCGCTGCGCTGGCCGGTGGCGACAGGGTTTTCTCGCAGAAGACGAAGACGCCTAACGAAGGAGAGCCTGGAACCTGGGCAATCAACCCTGGCCAGAGTGCTCAGGACGGGCAGACAGGGTCGCCTGCAGATAGAATAAAGAACGGCAAGAAGTCACCAGCGGCTTCTCAGCGCAACCAAGCTGAAGCCAATAGTGCGACGCCGCCGGGTCCGGAAAATGATGATGGAAAGGAAAAGCCTAACCGCGCAACTAACCCGAAGCATCATCAAAACTCGGTAAGCCCGGAGCCAAAGAACGCCGGAGAGCTTTATGAGAATTCGATTCCGGATAATAAAGGTGTGAGGTGGGAGAAAGATAATGATGGCATTATCCATCGATTTAGCGCGTCGAGAAACGGAGAGACGCACTGGAATGGCTCCACGGGCGGAACTGATCCTATTAAGGCGCATGATATTCCCATCAAAATTAGGCGGCTGTTAGAGCCAAAGGCGGGCAAATGATTATTGGAGATATTTCAAGTTTTGCCATTGAATCGAGCATAACAACTCCTTTGGCTCGGAAATCTCAGCTGGGCATTGGCTACTTCGTCCTTCACATAAATGGGCAAGTGTACGGCGTCCATTCACCGGAGGCGACTGTCTTGGGTTGCTCATTCTATTCTGTGCAAGACAGGATAAAGCAGCGGGGGAGTCATCTGGCGCCCTTTTGTTCAGAGGAAGCTTATAAGGTGGCCGACGCCGTTAGGGCGGCAGAATTCGATGAGAATCGCCAAGATGATATATTCTTTGATGGGCTGTCGGCGGAGGATCTGCGCGCTTCTCTTTCGGATAATTCTATAATTTGGGCACCTGATGGTGACGCCGCTTTCGATGATAGTAGTATTGTTTTGCAGTTTGACTATGGAGATATGGTGCGGATAGTTGCGTTCAAAAATCTGGAAGATGATGAGGACTTTATCGGTACTATTGAGAGCGTTGAGATTGAGCTTGAGGGTTACTATGGGCTGCTAGCGGAGTGGAGTCGTCAGTTCAAAGCTGAATGGGAAAAGGCGATTTTATCCCTTCCGAATCAAAGCCCTAACCGGCTTACGTGATAAAATGTGCATAAGTTATGCGCAGGTGTAATCCTAACCGCCATTATGCACCGCGCTGCTGCCGGACGGAATGGTGTGTGGCGATTCATCCCCTTTTTGTTGTTTTCAGGCGTGCCATTCCGCCTCCCGCCGCAAACGGCGAGGTTGAGAGCATTGGTCTGGCGGGTTGAAGGCACGGGGTTTCTTGCGGGAGGGCACATAGCCCTGGCGGTCAGGTGACCAATCGCGGCAGGCGTCCGAGGATGAGCCGCAGGATGTCCTGATATGATAAGGCGTGGCGGAGAGCAGATGAACCTTGATCTGCGTCTTCATCTCGATGACCCGCGCGGCGATTTTGATCAGGCGCAGGCGCAAGGTGTCGAATTGGGCGACGCGCCAGGATGAGCGCTCGGGCATCATCGAGCGCAAGGACCACATCAGCCAATGAGCTCCGGCGTGTAGAAACAGCCGGAACTGGTTGGCGGTGGCCGTGGAGCACGAGGTGCGGTCAGCGGCCAGATGGGTTTTCCAGGACTTGATTCCGAAAAGAACAATCGATGATTACGTTAGTAAAATAAAGAAGGGCGACATCCTGTTGTGTGTTCTTAATCCCTCCTGGGGTTGTGACGCGGTGGTGGCGGCACGGGAATACGAAGTTCTTTGAGGCAAGCTCATAGTATGGTCGGGCTCAGTTTTCAACATGTCGCCATTCTCCAGGCCTTGGATCGGGATTCGGTTCAGAATCCCATCAGCGCTGGAGTCCAGGATTCGGGCTCGAATGGGGAACAAGCCTTGGCCCAGGTGAAGGCTTGGGCGGCGGGCGACCTGTTTCGATGCGACGAGGATGGAAAGAGGCGCCTCGGAAGGGGACTGAGCAGATGTCATTTTTAGACGACGACGTTGTCCTGGCCTTCGATCCTGATTTCGGTGAGCGGCTCAGCGAAATCGCCGGGCTGCATCCTGTTTGGGTATGTCAATCACCCGCGAATGGGGAAGCCGCCGAGCAACTGTGGGCCAAGGGTAATCATGCTCACCAGGTCACGGTCTTCACCAGAGCGGATATGTCGTCACCGGAGAACGCGTTCATCTCCCTTCTGGATACGATTGACCGGCATCATCCCGCGTGGCGGCGACTAAGTGTGTTTGGGTGCCAGGCGACCCCTGCGGTAAGGGAGGCTCTCACTGATTATGGTGGGAGCACTTTTGAAGAGATGCCGGGCGGGTTTGCAGTCGATCGCGGCGCTCTTGCCCTTGTCTAAGCAGCTGGTTGGGCCGGCGCGCGGCCCCAACGTTGTTCATTAACCACCGGTCTATCCTTCCAGCTCAGATCAAACACGCCGCCGCCTCATAGCTGCGGCGCGGCGCTATATGCCCGCCTCCCCCTCAAGAAAGACGAAACGCATGTCAAGCAACCGCGACAGCAAGGGGCGCGCGGTGGCGCCGGGGATTCTTGCCCGCGCCAGCCGCGCCCTGGGGGCGGCCGTCTCCTACACGGTGACGGGTGACGCCTCCTCCTGGTTCGGTCCCTTGGACCCGTTGCCGCCCTCGGCGCCCGAGGTGGCGGGGCGGCAGTTCGACTTCCCCTCCGGCTACAACCTGCTGCAGCGGCCCAAAGCCTACGAGGGCACGCGGTTCGAGGCGCTGCGCGCGCTCGCCGACAGCTGGGACCTGCTGCGCCTGCTGATCGAGACCCGCAAGGACCAGATGGCGGGCCTGACCTGGACCATCCGGGTGCGCGGGGCGGCGCCCACCAGCAACGCCGCCGATGTCCGGCCCGACGCCCGCATCGCGGCGCTGACCGCCTTCCTGCGCCGGCCGGATGGCGTGCATTCCTGGTCGCGCTGGCTGCGCCTGCTGCTGGAGGATCTGCTGGTCATCGACGCGCCCACGCTCTATGTGGCGCGCACCCTGGGCGGCCGGGCGCGAGCGCTGCAGGTCATGGACGGCGCCACCATAAAGCGGGTGATCGACCCCTTTGGCCGCACGCCCATGCCGCCGGCCGTGGCGTATCAGCAGGAACTGAAGGGCCTGCCGGCGGTGGACTACACCACCGATGATTTGATCTACGCCCCCCGCAACCTGCGACCGCACCGGGTCTATGGGCTGAGCCCGGTGGAGCAGATCGAGACCACGGTCAACATCGCGCTGCGTCGCCAGATCTGGCAGCTGCAATACTATACCGAGGGCAACATTCCCGAAGCGCTGATCGGCGTGCCCGATGCATGGACGCCCGACCAGATCCGCCAGTTCCAGACCTATTGGGACGCGCTGCATGAGGGCGACACCGCCAGCCGCCGCCATGCCAAGTTCGTGCCCGGCGGTGTCGCCCGCACCTTCATTCCCATCAAGGAACCGGAGTTGAAGGGTGTGTTCGACGAGTGGCTGGCACGGGTGGCCTGCTTCGCCTTCTCCATCAGCCCGCAGGCCTTCGTGGCACAGATGAACCGCGCCACGGCCCAGACCGCTCAGGATGCGGCGCATGAGGAAGGGCTGGGGCCCACCATGTTGTGGGTCAAGGAGTTGATCGACGACGTGCTGGATCGCGAGTTCGACGCCGCCGACCTGGAATTCGCCTGGAACGACACCCGTGAAGTCGACCCCGTCAAGGCCGCCACCATCGCCAACATCCATGTGCGCGCCGGCATCAAGACCCTGAACGAGGTGCGGGCCGACATCGGCTATCCCCCCGTGCCTGGCGGCGACCGGCCGCTGATCTACACCGGCGGCGGGGCCGTGCCGCTGGAGCAGGCAACGCAAGGTCTGCCGGGCCAGGAACCCGAAACGTCCCCTAACCCGCCCCCTGAAGAGGAGACCTGACGCCATGCGCCTGTTCGGCAATTTCACCAAGGTGGAGGAGGGCGCCGACGGCACCCTGATGGTGGAGGGCATCGCCACCACCGAGACCGTGGACGGCGATGGTGAGGTGGTGGAGGCCGATGCCGTGAAGGCCGCGCTGCCCGACTTCCTGCGCCTTGGGTCCGGGCCCTTGCGCGAGATGCACCAGCCTCTGGCCGCCGGCCGGGTGGACGCGGCGGCCGTGGGCGCCGACCGCCGCACCCGCATCACCGCCACGGTGGTGGACCCAGTGGCCATCCGCAAGGTCAAGGCCGGCGTCTACAAGGGCTTTTCCATCGGCGGCAAGGTCGTGGCCCGCGACCCGGACGACCGCAACACCATCACCGCCCTGCGCCTGACGGAAATCAGCCTGGTCGACCGCCCGGCCAACCCCGACGCCGTCATCACCCTGGTCAAGCTGGAGGATACCGACATGACCGAGACCGACACCCCGCCCAAGAAGTCGGACGGCGACGACAGCTGCGATGCCCTGGCCGATTGCGCGCCACTGGCCACCATCCTTAAGGCGCTGAGCGCCGCCGTGGCTGGCCTGTCGTCCAAGGACATGGAAGAGCTTCTGTCCACCCTGCAGGCGGCCAACACCGATGAGGCGCCGGATGATGCCGACGCCGATGAAGAGGATGAGCCGACGGACGACAAGACTGCCGGCCTGGGCGTCGACACCCTGCGCAAGGCGCTGGACCGCGCCCGGGCCGACCGCGCCGGCCTGCTGCGCCAGCGCGACGCGCTGGCCGCCCGGGTGAGGGCGCTGGAGGCCCAGCCGCGCGCCGAGGACTATGTCCTGAAAACCGCCGTGGCGGGCGTCGCCGATGCCAAGACCGCCCTGGATGGCCCGGCCACCGCGCTGGATGCCATCAAGAAGGCACAGCGCTATCCGGCGCACATGACCCCGGCCTTCTGATCCCTTCCTTCCGACCTGATCCCTCCCCGGCTGGTTTGCCCGCCCCGTCACCTGACGGCGGCGTGGGCTGCCGCACGCCTTTTTCACCCTGTTGGAGACATCGATGACCGGCATTCCCACCGCCGCCCCCCACACCGTCACCGGGGACACCCTGGCGGCCTTCAAGGCCGCGCAGGGCCAGCGCCTGGCTGGCGACGACCTCGCCAAGTCCACCTTCACCCAGTCCGGCAACCCCACCTCGGGCCTCACCTTCTATGACCTGGAGCCCGGGGCGAAGCTGCTCTACCCGGTGCTGACGCCACTGCGCAACAGCATCCCCCGCGTCTCTGGTCGGGGCGGCATCCAGGCCAACTGGAAAGCCATCACCGGCGTCAACACCACCGGCGTGCGGGCCGGTGTGTCCGGCGGCAACCGGGGTGGCGTCATCGCCGTCCGTACCCAGGACATGAACGCCGTCTATCGCGGCCTGGGCCTGGAGGCCAGCGTCGACTTCGAGGCCGACTACGCCGCCGAGGGCCTGGACGATGTTCGGGCGCTGGCGGTGCAGAACCTGCTGGAAAGCCTGATGATCCAGGAAGAGCAGATGATCCTGGGCGGCAACGCCTCGGTGGCGCTGGGCACCACGGCCACGCCGCTGGTCACCGCGGCCAACGGCGGCGGCGCGCTGGCGGCCGGCACTTGGTCCGTCATCGCCGTCGGCTTGACGCTGGAAGGCTATCTGAATGGCTCGGTCATCGGCGGCATCCAGGGCCAGATGACCCGCACCAATGCCGACGGTTCCAGCGACCAGTTCGGCGGTGGTGCCGCCAAGCCGTCCACCGCCGCCAGCGGCACCACCACCGGCTCGGCCGGCAGTCTGGCGGTCACCGTGGCGCCGCTGGCGGGTGCGGTTGCCTATGCCTGGTTCTGGGGGGCCGCCGGGGCGGAGAAGCTGGGCGCCATCACCACCATCAACTCCGTTGTCATCACCGACCTGGCGGCGGGCACCCAGACGGCCGCCAGCCTGGGTGGCGGTGACAACAGCCAGAACAGCCTGTCCTTCGACGGTCTGCTGTACCAGGCGTTCAAGGGCGGCTCCAACGCCTATGTCCAGGTCATGCCCACGGGCGCGGCCGGTACCGGCACGCCGCTGACCGCGGACGGCGCCGGCGGTATCGTGGAGATCGAGGCGGCGCTGAAGGCCTTCTGGGACAATTACCGCCTGTCTCCCCAGGAAATCTGGGTCAGCAGCCAGGAGGCGCAGACCATCAGCCGCAAGATCCTGACCGGCACCGCCAATTCGGCCCAGCGCTTCGTCTTCAACACCGATCAGGCCCTGCTGGGCGGCGGCGTCATGGTGCGCACCTACCTCAACCGTTACAGCATGGTGGGCGGCCAGACGCTGGACATCAAGGTGCACCCCAACATGCCGGCCGGCACCATCCTGTTCCGCACCATGCGACTGCCCTATCCCCTGGCCAACGTCACCAACGTGACGCAGATGCGCATGCGGCGCGACTACTACCAGATCGAATGGCCGCTGCGCACCCGGCGGTACGAGTACGGCGTCTATTGCGATGGCGTGCTGCAGAACTACTTCCCGCCCGCTTTCGGCGTCATCACCAACATTGCCAACGGCTGACGCGGGCCGGGCGGGGCCGACACACCAGCCCCGCCCCTTCGGAGGTTGCTGCCCATGGACGACACCACGCCGTTTACTGACGTGTCCCTAACCGACGTGGCCACGGTCAAGGCTTGGTTCAGCCCGCCCTTGACCAGCACGGCGGACGATGCCCTGTTGACGCGGTTGATCCAGGCGGAAAGCGGCTTCATCCGCGCCTGGCTGGGGCGTGACCCATCGTTGGCCACCTATACCCAAACCCTGGACGGCAGCGGCAACGCCGTGCTGCCGCTGCCCCATTACCCCGTGACCGGGGTAATGGCGGTGGCGGTGGATGGGGTGCCGGTCCCGGCCCAGCCGGCGGGCCAGCCCCTGGCCTACGGCTATGCCTATGACGACACCGGCCTGGTGCTGACCGGTGGCATCTTCCCCCGGGGGCGCCGGCGGGTCGTCGTTACCTGGACGGCCGGCTACGATCCCCTGCCGGCCATCCTGCAACAGGCCTGCGTGGAACTGGTGGCCCTGCGCTATCGCGAACGCGACCGGGTCGGCCTGGTCTCCAAGGCCCACGGCGGGGAAACCACCAGCTACCTGCAAAAGGAAATGCCGGACAGCCTGGTGGCCGCCTTGACCCCCTACCGCCGCGTGGTGCCGCTGTGAGCGGCGGACTTGTTGACGCCGGTGGGCTGGAGCGGCTGCGGGACCGCTTGGCCGGCCTGCCCGCAGTGATCGCGGCTACCCTGGCGGACGGTATGCGGGTCCAGGCGCAAGCGCTGGCCGCCGCCGCGGGTGCCCGCTTGGATGGCCAGGTGAAGGGGGGGACCGGCACACTCAGCCGGGCCCTCATTCCCACGCTGACGGTCAACGGCCTGGCGGCGACGGCGGGCGTGACAGTGGACGAGGCCTCGCCCGCCGCCGCTTACGCCGCCTTCCAGGAATATGGCTTTCACGGCACGGAATCCGTGCGCGCCCACCTGCGGACCATCACCCAGGCCTTCGGCCGGTCCATCGCCCCGGTCAGCGTCCCGGTCCACGCCTACGACCGCCGGGTGGACTATGACGGCCATCCCTTCCTGGCGCCGACCCTAGCGGATCACACGGACAGCATGCGTGCCGCCGTGGCCGATGCCATCAGCGCGGCCGTCACCAATCAGCTCAGTTCTTGAAACCAGGATCCATCATGGCCCGTGAGGATATCCACGCCGCCCTGTTCGCCCGGCTGACGGCGGCGGCCCCTTTCGCCACCGCCAGCCGCCGCGTACGGCTGTGGAACGACCTGTCACCGGCGCAGCAGCCGGCCCTGTTCCTGATGAGCCGGGGGGAGGAGGTGACGCGCCGCGACACCCTGCCCGCCCACCGCGTGCTGCGGGTGGACATCCTGCTCTACGCCCAGGCGCCGGATGACGAGACCGCCGGCGCCGTGGTGTTGAACCCCCTGTTGGACGCGGTGGAGGCGGCCCTGCGCCCGCCGCCCGGCCAGGATAAGCAGACCCTGGGCGGGTTGGTCCACGACTGCTGGATTGAAGGGCAGGTGACCACGGACGAGGGGGCCCTGGGTTCCCAGGCGGTGGCCATCGTGCCGCTGCACCTGCTTATTCCCTAATCGTTATCAAGGATGCTTGCCATGACCGATGCCGATGCGCCGGCCGATACGGCCGCCGCCGCTGAACCCTTGCCCGTTTCCGCGCCGGTCCCCTGTAACTGGCCGGAACGGCTGGAGCGGGCGGTGGCCGCCTGGCTGGCGGAGGAAATCCACAACTCGCCCGTGGCGCGGGTGACCGACGCCTACAACCACCTTGTCACCACCCTGGACGGGCTGAAGGCCCGCATCCTGCAGGAGATCTGATCCCATGCCCCAATATTCCTTCGGTGCCGGCTCCCTGTTCGGCACGCCCGTCGGCGTGGCCAACGCGACCCCTGTCCAGTTCGGCACCCTGCAGTCCGTCTCCGTGGATATCGATTTCACGCTCAAGGAGCTGTACGGCCAGAACCAGTTCCCGGTGTCCGTCGCCCGGGGCCAGGCCAAGATCCAGGGCAAGGCCAAGACCGGCCAGATCCAGGGCGCCCTGTTCAACAACCTGTTCTTCGGCGGCAGCCAGTCCACGGGACAGCAGCTCGTGGCCCTGAACGAGGCGGCCAGCGTGCCGGCCACCAACCCCTACACCGTCACGGTGGCCAACAGCACCGGCTTCCAGGCTGACCAGGGCGTGGTGTTCGCCGCCACCGGCGTGCCGCTGGCGAAGGTCGCCAGCGCACCCGCCACTGGGCAGTACAGCCAGTCGGGTGGCACCTACACCTTCGCCGCCGCCGACACTGGCGTTGGCCTGCTGATCAGCTACAGCTACACCAGCGCCACCGGTGGCACCGTCACCACCATTTCCAACCAGCTGCAGGGGGTGGCGCCCACCTTCTCCTGCGTGCTGACCACGCCTTTCGGTGGCCAGAACTTCGTGCTCAGCCTGAACGCCTGCACCTCCAGCAAGCTGCAACTGGCGACCAAGCAGGGCGATTACATGCAGCCGGAACTGGACTTCATGGCTTTCGCTGATGCCTCCGGCACGGTGGGCAAGCTCAGCGTGCAGGGCTAAGGCCATGGGCGCCAATGTGGTGATCGGCGGCACGGACTATCCCGTGCCGCCCATGAACTTTGCCGCCCTGAAGGCCGCTTGGGCTGACATCAAGGGCTTGCCGATGCTGACCGATCCGGTGGACCAGGCGTCCGCCGGCATCCGCATCGTGGCGGCCGCCCTGAAAAGCACCGCGCCCGACCTGACGGCCGAGGCCATTGAGCAGAAACTGGCCGCCACCGAGTTCCCCGCCCTGGTCTCGGCTGTAGTGGGCATCCTGCGCGAGTCGGGGCTGATCCCGACGGGGGAGCCGATACCGCAGGCGGGATCGTCGATGACATCGACGACCTGACTGCGGAGCTGGTGGCGTCAGGCTGTGGCGCCTGGGACGAGGTGGAGCGGCAGTTCACCCTGCCGCGCTACCAGGCGCTGTGGCGCTATTGGCGCCACCATCCGCCCGTTCACCTGATGGTGGCGGCCTATCTGGGCATCAAGCCGGAGGGGCCGCCGCCGGTTGACGAGGTTGGGTTGGCAGACTTGCTGGCGATGTTTGGCGATGAGAATATCGGCTGAAAGTTGCATAATTCTGTTGCTATTTTGTTCGATCAAGAGAATGCTCGATGAGCAACAAAGCCAGGAAGGGTAACATGCGTCCACATTCTTTAATGCAGATGAGCGCCATGGCCATCGCGCTGCTGCTTGCCCTCGGGAATATGACTGCCAGCGCCGCCGATCTGGCTAGCGCTGTGCAAAAGTCCATGGTGGTAGGGGCGTTACCCTTGCTGAAATGTATGGAAAAGAAAGGAACCGCGGCTCTATGGCCTTGCATCGCTTCGGCGAGATTGGATCAGGCCCAGCAACCTGCGAACTTTCTTAAATCAAAAGAAACCCTAGTGGTCATGGTCGGTACCTCTCATGACTTGGGATTCTACATCACTGATATTTATATCGTGAACGAAAACTTCAAATGCATGTCGGCTATAAAGTCAGGCGCGAAGCTGCACCCTGCGTGCGCTCGCGACGAAATGAAGGGGGAGCTTGAGCTTATTTCCGGAGCGATGGAGATGATTGATATGGATGAGAGCCAACTGGTGAGCTTGCTTGGCATCAAGGAACCGATCGTCTCGGAAATGAAGGCCGCCTATGGCGTCAAATAATAGTGGATATTATTATCCATAAACAGTGTAGATACGTAATTTAAACGGCCTCTACTTCGGCGTTTGGATGTCGATCCGGGTATTCAGGACCCGGAGGGGGCGCGCGTTCTTGGAGGGTGTCATGACCAGTGGTCCAACCATCAGCGTGACGGCGGACGGCAGTGAGGCGGTACGCACTCTCAAAGATGTCGCGGACAGTGCCCAAAAGGCTGGCGACGCTCATGGTGCGCTTGGCGGAAAGCTGAAGGAGTCCGCCGATGCTTTTGGGAAGCTAGGCGACGCCGCCATTAAGATGGGGACCGCTGTCAATCAAGGCGCTGACCCCCTGATGACCCTTATCGACCAAGTGCCCACGATTGTGGGAGCCCTATCCGGGTTCTCGCCGGTTGGCATGGCGGTCGGGGGCGCCCTGACCGTTATCGGGACGGAAGCCTATGCAGCATTTGCCAAGATGCGCGCGTTTGATGAGCAGGTTCGGGTTACGTCAGGACACCTTGCTGTCCTGGGGCAGGGGGCACGGGCGGCACCCGAGGCCATTCGTTCCATGGCGGATGGCATTGTCCACAGCTTGGGCGGCACCAAGGAGCAGGCGGTCGGGCTGATTGACGCCATCGCCAGCGCCATGCCGACGGCGTCGGCCGAAGTGCAGAAACAGGCGCATGAAATTTCCATGGCGCTGGCTTCCATGGGGAAAGTCACCGACCCGAAAGCAACCGCTGAAATTGGCAAGGCCGTGGCCCAGGCGATGACGGGCGATATTGCCGCGATAAGGGCCTTGAACCAAGAATATCATCTCCTTGATGCCGATCAACTGGACGCATTAGCGAAAGATGAGCATGACGTTGATCGCAAAAAGGCGGCGATTGTCATCCTAGAGGCCTTGATCACTCGAACCAATGACTACACCAAGGCCAAAATCGCGGAGAATGAGGCGGCTCGCCTACCTGGTGCCGGCAGCAAATACGCCAGGAATGCCCAGCTTGGCGAAAACAATGCCAAGTTCCAGGAAGCACATCGGAAAACCGAAGAGGCCGTAAGGAACGTCAAGCTGCCCGATAGCGCGGCAATTGACGAACGCGACCGCCAAGTGGCCCTAGTTGCCAACACGCAGGAGGCCCTGCAGAAGCGCAATGCCATTGTCGACCAGACAGGTCGGGCAATGGTGCAGTCCGAGGTGGACACCTGGAAGGACCTGATCGCCGCTCAAAACTTACAAGGCGGTGCGCTGAAGGCGGCCCAGGAACATTTGGCTGATGCGCAAACTCAGTTGGCTCGCGAAACCTCCGCGGATTTATTGGCGCAACTCCGGTCCCGGCTGGCGGCGCAACAAGCCTTGGCAGGAACTGACAGGGGCGCCACGCTGCAGGGAGAGGTGGCCGGATACCAGGCATTATTGAAGAACCAACAGCTCATCGGTCGCGAGCGGGAGGCCGTTGAGCGCGAATTGGCGATAGCCGAGGCGGGTTTGGCCCGGCAGACGGTTGCGGACCATGTGACGGGGATCAAGGATCAGGTGGCTGCCACCCGAGAAGGCAGCAAGGAACGGGAAGAGGCCCTTGCCGGGGAATTGGCCTACGTCAAAGCAAACTATGGTGCGCGGTCAGCCGAAGCGCGACGGGTTGAGCAGGAGATCACGGCCGCCCAGAAGGCGACCCTGGACGCCGAGGTGGCGCACCTGCGCGAAGACCTAGGGGCCAATCTTCAGAGCATGAAGGTTCGCGACGATGTCCTTGCCCAGATCTCGGAGAAACAACGAGCGCGCTACGGCAGCGATTCCTCGGCTTTGAGGAAGGCTCAGGAGACTGACCTGACCACGGTGCGCAAGTACCTCGATGACAAGGCTAAGGAGGATATCGACCAAAGCAACGAGGACTGGCAGCGGTACGCGAAGGACCAGGAGCAGAAACGCCAGCTTCAGAACATGTCCTTGGCGGAAGTCGCCAGCGCCAAGCGGGCCGAGGTCAAGGCGCAGAATGACGCGACGGTGAAGATTCTTGAAGGATACAAGCAGCAGGCACTCGCCGCGGCCGCCGCATCCAAAGAGGAAGCCCGCGTTGCGAAGGACTACGACGATAAAATAGACAAGATCAAACGTGCTGCTGAACAGCAAGACCGGGAGATCGTCCATCAACTGGAGCGTGACAAGCAGAAGGAATACCAGCAGACGGTCAGCGGTATCACCAAATCCATGGGCACCATGGTCCAGGGGTTGGTTACCGGCACCAAGACGGTGCGCCAGGCGGTCGGCGACATGGCGAAATCCGCATTGTCGGAGCTGGTGGGCATGGCCGAGAAGCAGGCCAGCACCTGGATAGAGAGCAACCTGCTCAAGCAAGACTCCGACCAGGACACGGCCACCAAGGCCATGGCGCAGTCGGTGGAGACGGCGACCGCCCAGATCAACGATGCGGCCGCCACAGGTGCCGCCAATGCCTATGCTTCCGCCAGTGCCGGGCCTGAGTGGTGGATAGCGCCAGCCATTTCCGCCGCTGTGCAACTGGCGATCTCCGGCCTGACCAGCAGCCTGTCCAGCGCCGCCGGAGGCTGGGGGCGGGTGCCGGCGGACGGTATGCTGACGGAGTTGCATAAGGACGAGATGGTATTGCCGGCCAGCATCGCCTCGCCCCTGCGGTCCGCGCTGGCGGCCCAGACAGTGCCTAGCCTGGCCGTACCGGCCTATGCCGCCGCCAACCTGAATTTGCCCGGCGGCGGGGCGGCCAACACGAATGGCGTTTCCGGCATCGGGGGCGGTGCCAACGTGACCTTCACCGTCCAGGCCATGGACAGCCGCGACGTGGCCAGCTTCTTCAACCGCCATGGCGACAAGCTGGTATCGGCCCTGCGCGGCCAGAAGCGGAACTTTTCCTTCTAGTGGACGGGCCCGGGCCTTTGCCGGCGGCATCATGGAGAGGAGCCAATAAAGTGCAGTATAGGATGGCGGTGGTGGGATTGAGCTTGGCGTTGGCAGGGTGCGGTTCGCCGCCCCCTCCACCACCGTTCACGTTCCCCCCTCCGCCTCGGGCGGACGCAGTTGTCTCTATCGCACCCCCGCGCCAAGCTCCGACCGGATTACAGCTGCGGGATGCGCAGACGGCCTATGGGGAGCCTGAGGAGATCAAGCCCCAGGACGCCCAGTTGTTGGAGGTTCGACGTCATCAAGGACTGATCCAATCGGGCCAAGAGACGATGGCCTGCATGAATGTGCCAGCGGCCCGTTGTCTGGCGAGTTTGGCGACGATTGCGCGTGTCCGAATGTTTCCCCGCCCCGAGCAAACCCTGTTCGGGGATACGCCGCCTGACCTTACGGGACGGCCGGGCTTGGCGGCGTCGATTGAACTGGATGTTCTCACGAATGGTTCTTCCACGCACAAGGGGCCTGCCAAGGGCACAAATTATGGCGTTTCGCTTATTGTCGATGAAGGGACGGAGCGGAATGTTCAAAGTATACGAATCACAATGGTTGATGCTCAGGTGATGTTGTTTGGGGCAAGGACCGAAGAGGAATTCGACCGCTACCAGATTTATGATCTTTTCCGGCTCATTTTTGCGCGCACCTGTCCTGGCCTTGATCGGAAAAAGCTTTACGAGTTTCTGTATCTGGATGTGTTTGATTCCTACAATGTGGGTGCCAGCGCCAGTCGCCCCACCGCAAATCATGTCCCGGGGGGATTTTGTGGATACGCTGTGTACAAAGAGGTGGAAGTGCGCAAAATAAAATTAAATAGACAGGAGAGATATTGGGCCGAGAAACACTGGCGCCCACTTTCTGAAATTAGCGAATATATAGTGGTAAAGCAGTTGGGGAATAAATAAATGATAAATAAAGAAATCATCATGATGGGTTTGGTGATTTTTATCGCAGCATGCGCGCCGGCTTGGTCGAGGCAAGCGTCCGCCGCCATTGCACCCTCCGGTTCCGGAGATGTTTCCCCTGAATCGTTCCTGACCAGGGATCCGCAGAGGCTCGCTCTGCTCCGGCATCAAGACGCGATACGCAGTGGCAGGGAACGGCCGGGCTGTATCAATTTGCCAGCTGTCCAATGCATAGCCAGTCTTGGCATGACGATGTTCACAGATCTTACGTTCACACGGTCGCAAGGCCAATCACTTTTAGGTGATGATCCTGTGGCCCCTGGTGCCAGAATAAGACCAAAGACCATAATTTACGTGAACGCATCTGTGAACGACAAGCCATATTTGGATATTTTTGGCGTTACGTTAACTACTGATGATTCGGAATATCGTTACGTCGATAGCATCAGTATTGATCTCAGAGATCTTGCAATTTTACTGGAGCATGTAAAATCTCCTGATGAAATTAGAATTTTTAGATTGTACAGGATATTTTACCCCATTCTGACAACCGCGTGTCCAAATTTGTCGGAGAATTATTTAAACGATTTTATATACAACAAGATCATTAAGAATTATACTAATTACGGATATTTTCAAAAAATATGTGGCGTAAACGTTAAATACGAAGAAAAGAAATTTATAATAACGGAGGATTATTGAATAATATATTGTCAATGGCCTATGGAGATTGAATATATTGCCGATATCTATAAATTGAATTTCATTTATAGATAAAAATTGTTCTTTAAAACAAAGCGAATCCGCCCTGTTACTAAAATTCAGTTTTGCGGTTGCTTTCAGGCCAAAATATTGAACGAGGCTGCGTCATGACCGCGATCTATCCGGCCCTGGCGGGCCTGGGATATTCCGTTACCAAGAAGCCCACCTTCTCGACCAAGATCGCCACGGCGGCGTCCGGCCGGGAGACGCGCATGGCCATGTGGTCGGCGCCCATCTGGGAATTCGTGCTGACCTACGACTTCCTGCGGGACACGGCGACGGCCAACGAGCTGAGGCAGCTGCTGGGCTTCTATCTCCAGATGCAGGGCGCGTTCACGCCCTTCCTGTTCCAGGATCCGGATGACAGCCAAGCGACGGCCCAGACCATCGCGGTGGGTGACGGTGTGTCCACGTCGTTCACCCTGGTCCGCACCTTCGGCGGCTATGTCGAGCCGGTGGGCGGCGTCATCGGCGGCGTCACGGTCTATGTCGGCGGCGCCCGCCAGACCTCCGGCTACAGCGTCGCCGGCAACGTCCTGACCTTCAGCAGCCCGCCGGCCAACGGTGCCGTCATCACCGCCGATTTCCAATACGCCTTCCTGTGCCGCTTCAAGGAAGACGGCCTGGAGTTCGAGAAGTTCGCCGCCCAGCTGTGGCAGGCGAAACAGGTCAACCTGATCAGCGTGAGGGCCTGAGCCATGCGCTCCACCGACACCGCCTTCATCCAATGGCTGCGGACCACGCCCAACCTGTGGTCGGCGGACCTGTTCACCGTCACCCTGACGGCCCAGGTCAGCAACCCCAGCGCCCCCACCGGCACGGTCTGGCGCTGGACGAACACCGACCGGGCCATCAGCTACGGCGGCAACACCTGGCTGGCCACCGGGCCCCGCATCGCCCGCACCACCTGGTCCAGCAAGGCGCAACTGGAGGTGCCGCAGATGGAACTCACCATCGACAGCGCCGCCAGTGAGCTGCTGGGCGACGTGCCGGTCAACGCCTTCGTCAACAACGGTGGCTTCGACGGCGCCCGCATCCGGCTGGAACGGGCGCTGATGCCCAGCGCCAGCACCGCCGCCTTCGGCACCGTTCCGCTGTTCGAGGGCCGCGTGTCCACCGCCCTGGCCGGTCGGGCGCGGGCCACGCTGACGGTCAAGGGTGACCTGCTGCTGCTGGACCAGCAGATGCCGCGCAACCTCTACCAGGCCAACTGCCTGCACACCCTGTACGACAGCGGCTGCACCCTGCTGCGCTCCCGCTACACCTGGAGCAACAGCGTGGGCCAGGGGTCGATTGTCGGCACCATCGTACCGGCAACGCCACTGGCCGCCCTGGTCCCAGATGGGGCCGGCGCCACGGTCGATCCCCAGGCCTTCGTCCAGGGCGCCATCAGCTTCACCGGTGGCGTCAACGCCGGGGTGGTGCGAGCCATCAAGGCGGTCAGCGGCGGCAACATGGGCCTGGCTTATCCCCTGCCGCATGCCCCGGCTGTGGGCGACCCATTCACCATCACCTATGGCTGCGACCACACCGCCACCACCTGCAAGGCCCGATTCAACAACCTGGCCAACATCCGCGCCTTCCCCTACATCCCGGCAGCGGAGACGGCGGCTTGAGTGCTGCTGCACTCAATGATAGGGCAGCACCGGCGGGGTTAAGTGAACACGTCCGGGCCGCCTGAGGCTGGCCGGCACCATGTTCGCTGCCATGTCCGCCAGTTGATCCGGCGGGGGAATGATCAGGGGTAGCGGCGATCGTGCCCACTCCAGGCTTTCCACGAATTCTTCCAGCAGCAGATCGCTCCAGAAGCCTTGCGTCTTCTCTGCCATGGCTGTCCTCGCTGAAGAGGGAGGCCCGGATGGCCGGGCGACTTCAAGGCCGTAGTCTACGCCTGTTCATCCGCGCGTGTGAGCGTCAAATCAATCCGAATGGAGGCTCCGCCATGACGGACATTCCGGCTGTCGGCGGTGAAGCCGCCCAGCGCGCTGCCGTGGTCGCGGAGGCATTCAGCTGGGTGGGCACGCCTTATCACCAACTGGCCGATGTGAAGGGGGCCGGCGTCGATTGTTCCATGCTGCTGGTGCGCGTGTTCGTGGACACCGGCGTCTTGCCACCCTTCGACCCGCGCCCCTATCCGCCCGACTGGCACCTGCACCGCTCCGATGAGCGCTATATCGACTGGGCGGCGCGCTTCGGCCGGCCCTTCGATCCAGCGGAGCGGCCCCCGCAGGCCGGCGACGTAGTGCTGGCGCGCTTCGGCCGGTGCTTCAGCCACGGCGCCGTCATGACCGGCCGCTTTGAGCTGGTCCACGCCTATGCCCGGGACGGCCGTTGCGTGGTGGGCGACCTGCGCCAGTTGCCTTTCCTCGACCGTCCCCTGATCTTCTACAGCCTGTGGGGTTGATGCCATGTCCGGCCTATTCGGCGGCGGCAAGACCAATGCCGACACCAAGCCCAGTTACACCGGCCTACAGGTGCAGACCAGCGCCGCCGGCCTGCCCATCCCCTTGCTGTGGGGCACCCAACGCGCTGCCCCCAACCTGTTCTGGTACAATGATTTCACGTCCAAGGCCGTGGCCAGCGACACCGGCGGCGGCAAGGGCGGCGGGTCGCAGTCCACCACCCAGGTCTACAACTGCGCCGTGGCCATGGGCCTATGCGAGGGGGAGATTGCCGGTATTGGACGCGTGTGGGCGGACAAGACCGACACCAGCCTGGCCAAGCTGAACCTGACCCTGTTCACCGGCACCGCTGGCCAGGCGCCCTTCGCCTCGCTCTACACCAGCCATCCGGACGAGGCGCTGTCCTACCCGCACACCGCCTATGTCGCCTCACCCTCCTATGACCTGGGCAGCAGCGCCAGCCTGCCCAACCATAATTTCGAGGTGCAGTCGAACGCCGTGGCCCGCACTGGCCCCAGCGCCTTCGATGCCAACCCCGCCGACATCCTGGTCGATTTCCTGACCAATGAGCGCTATGGCGTGGGCCTGCCCCCCGATCGCATCGGGGACCTCGGCGCCTGGCGCAGCTATTGCGCCGCCGCCGGCCTGCTGATGTCGCCCCTGCTGGCGCAGCAGGAGGCCGCCAGCGATATCGTTAACCGCTGGGCCCAGTTGACCAACACCCTGATCTATTGGTCCGGCGACCAGGTGCGGGCGCTGCCGCTGGGCGATCAGGCGCTGACCGGCAACGGCGTCACCTTCACGCCCGACCTGACGCCCGTCTACGACCTGACCGATGACGACTTCATCGCCGGTTCGGGCGACGATCCGGTGACGCTCAGCCGCTCCGACCCGGCCGACGCCACCAACACCGCCAAGGTGGAATACAAGGACCGCGACAACTCTTATCAGACCGCGACGGCGGAGGTGCGCGACCTGGCGGCCATCGACGCCTACGGCCTGCGCACCGGCGACCCGGTGCAGGCCCATGAGATCTGCAACGCCGCCACGGCATCGGCCATCGCCACCCTGATCCTTCAGCGCCAGCTTTACGTCCGCAACTCCTACCAGTTCAAGCTGGCCTGGACCTTCGCCCTGCTGGAACCGGGCGACATCGTCACCCTGACCGACGCCGCCCTGGGCCTGGCCAAGTTCCCCGTTCGTGTCACCCAGATCGATGAGGATGAAGACGGCCTGCTGACCTTCACGGCGGAGGAACTGCCGGCCGGTATCGGCACGGCAACGCTCTACCCCACGCCCGTGACCAGCAACACGCCCCTGAACACCGGCGTGGACCCAGGCGACCTGGCCGACCCCGTGATCTTCGAGCCGTCGCCTGGCCTTTCTGGCGGCGTGCAGCAGGTGTGGATCGGCGCCACCGGCCTATCGCCCAACTGGGGCGGCTGTTCCGTCTGGGTGTCGGTCGATGACCTGACCTATCAGCGGGTAGGGCAGATCACGGCGCCGGCACGGCTGGGCACGCTGGGCCAGGACCTGGCGGTAGGGGCGACGGATGCCTATGTCAGCCTGGCCACCACCCGCCTGAAGCTCGCGGGCGGCAGCGCCGCCGATGCCGCCGCTGGGCGCACGCTCAGCTTGGTGGGGGCGGAGATGGTCGCCTACGGCCCGGCCATCCTGACAGGCAGCGCCGCCTATCATCTCGCTGACCTTAGCCGGGGCCTGTACGGTACCGGGGCTGTGGACCACCCGGCGGGCACGCCCTTCCTGCGGCTGGACGAGGCCGTCTTCAAGTACGACCTGCCCGCCGCCTATATCGGCCAGACGCTGTACATCAAGCTGACCAGCTTCAACATCTTCCAGGCGGCGGAGCGCAGCCTGGCGGAGGTGGACGCCTACCTCTATAACCCGGTTGGGGCGGTGGGCGTGCTCCCGGTGCCCACGGACCTGACCCTGGCGGTGGAGAACGCCGTGCTGGCCGACGGCACGGTGCAGCTGGGTATCCGTGCCCGCTGGACGCCAGCTAACGCCGGCATGTCCACGGACACCGTGCTGCGCTGGGGCGTGGCCGGCAGCGGCGGCGTCACCGACTGGCAGCAGGTCAAGGTGCCGGCCGGATCGACCGACACCCTGCTGATGCCCGTGACGCAGGCGGTGACCTATACCGTGCAGGCGGCCAGCGGCATCGGCACCGATGTGCGCTCCGCCTGGGGCCCCGCCGTCAGCATCGAGGTGGGCGGTGTCCTGGGCGGCGCCAGCGTCACCCACCTGGAGCTGTACGGCCAGGGCCTGGATACCGAGTTCGTGGGCCGGGACATCCACCTGGTGTGGCAGGGCAACTTCCCCGCCACCAGCGCCAGCCTGGGCAACCAGCCCTATGGCGCCGGGTCCGGCTATGTGAACCCGTATTTCCAGGCCTACGCCGTCACCGTCATCGAGCCGGACAGCGGCGCTGTCCTGCGCACCGACCCGGTCACGGTCGAGGAGTACTACTACACCTTCGAGATGAACGCGAAGGACGCCGGCGGCCCGCACCGCCGCCTGACCTTCAGCGTCACCATCCGCGACAAGCTGGGCGGCGAGAGCAAGGCCACCACCCTCACGGTCAACAACCCCGTTCCGGCACAGGTGCAGCTGACGGCACTGCCCACCACGGCCAGCACCCTGTTCGGCTTCATCGCGCCCACGGGCCAGGACGCGCTGGACTTCGCCGGAGTCAATGTCTGGGTGGGGCCTGCCGCGACGGTCGATACCAGCGGGGTGCCGGCGGCCAGCGGCAGCACCGCGCCGCTGGTGGTGGCTGGCCTGACGGCGGGGCAGACCTATTACGTCGTGTGCCAGACCTTCGACACCTTCGGCACGGCCGGCTGCCCCATCAGCGCGCCCTTGCAGTTCCTGGTGCCCTATGTGACCTCGGCCCAGATCGCCGCCAACACCATCGGCAAGGACAAGCTGGTGACGGACCTGGTGAACACGCTGGGCCTGGTGACCGGCGGCACCGACGTGGCCGGCAGCGTCGCGGCCCAGGTGGCGGCGGAGGCGGCGGCCCGCGTACAGGCCATCCAACTGGAGGCGGCCACGCGGGCGCAGGCCATCCTGGACAGCGCCGGCCAGTTGCAGGCCCATATCGACACCGTCAGCCAGGCGCAGCAGACCACCGCCAGCAGCCTGGCCACCACCACCACCACCCTGACGGCGGCGATCAACGGCAACGCCGCCGCCATCCAGACGGAACAGACCGCCCGGGCCAACGGCGACAGCGCCAACGCCCAATCCATCACCACCCTGGCCAGCAAGGTCAACGACCCCACCACCGGTCTGGCGGCGGCCTTCGCCGCCATCAGCAACGAGGCCAACACCCGCGCCACCGCCGACAGCGCCAACGCCAGCGCCACCAGCGCCTTGGCGGCCCAGGTGAACGACAGCAACACCGGCTTGGCGAAGACGCGGGCGGACTTGGTAGCCGAGCAGACGGCCCGGGCCAATGCCGACAGCGCCTTGTCGACCTCCATCACCAGCCTGACGGCCTATGTCGGGCCCAATCCCAATCTGTGTCCCGACATCGGGAGTTGGACGCTGGGCGCCATGTCGGCCGTCACAGAGGCCACGGCCGGCCTGATCGGCTACCTGGCCAACCCATCGGGGGTGGTGGCGGTGTCCAGCCCCTCGATGTACTGCACGGCCGGCGCGACCTACACCATCACCGGCGACAGCCATATGATCCTGAACCCGGGCGGGGCCGGCCAGGTCTACTTCGACCTGATTTTCAGGGACGCGGCCGGTAACGTCCTGCTGGATGGTCCGCAAAACCCCATCGGCACCAGTCACGGCCTGGGCGCGCCCGGCACGCGGGCGGCCCATGCCGTCAGCGCCACGGCGCCGGCCGGCACCACCCAGATGGTGGCCCGGTTCGTGGCCAGCGGCCTGAGCAACTGCACGGCCATCGCCTTCCGGCAGGTGAAGGTGGAAGGCGGCGCCGTCGCCACGGTCTACACCCAGGAAGGCCAGGCCCTGGCCACGTCCGCCGCCATCCAGACGGAGCAGACGGCCCGGGCCAATGGGGATAGCGCCCTGTCGGCCTCCATCAGCAGCCTGTCGGCCCAGGTGAATGACAGCGCCACCGGCCTGCCCAAGACACGGGCGGACCTACAAAGCGAGGTGACGGCCCGGGCCAATGGCGACAGCGCCAACGCCACATCCATCACCAATCTGTCCGCCCAGGTCAACAACAGCACCACAGGCCTGCCCGCCACCTACGCCGGCCTGCAATCCTTCCAATCGGCGCAGGCGTCGATCAACAGCGCCACCGCGTCGTCCATCAGCTCCCTGACCAGCACGGTGAACGGCAACACCGCGTCGATCTCCACCCTGCAAAGCAGCGTCAACGGCCTGAGCGCCCAGTGGGTGCTCAAGACCGACGTGAACGGCTATGTGGCCGGGATCGGGCTGGCCAACAGTGGCAGCAGCAGTACCTTCGTCATCCGCACCGACAGCCTGGCCCTGGTGCCGCCCAACAGCACCACGACGCAGTCGCCGTTCTTCGTGTCGGGCGGCCAGGTGGTGATCAACAACGCCTTCATCCAGAACCTATCGGCCAACGTCCTGACCAGTGGCACCATCGGTGCCAGCATCGTCTATGCGGGAACCATTAGTGCCCAGCAGATCAATTCCAGCAGCATCGGCGGCAAGGTGATCTGGGCCACGGCCAACGATAAAAACGATGGATCGGCAGGCATTTATATCGACGGCATCAACCGGGCCATCTGGGTATCGGATGGGCATCGCCAGCGAGCACGTTTCGGTGACATTGGCGGAGATTATGGCTTCGATGTCTGGGACCCGGCCGGCAACCTTGTGATCCAGGGCGGCAGCCTTGGAAACAATGTGGTCAACACCCCCCAGGTCAGCGGGGGCGCCGTTACCAACCATGCCGTGGCCAACAACAGCCTAAGCGCCTCCCTGACCAGCGTTTACGGCGGCACGATGCTTATCATCTTCACCGCCGTGTTCGACAGCTCGAACGAGGGGTCGCAGGGGACCCTGAACGTTACCAACCAGAACGGAAACGTGTTGGCGACCGTGCAGGCGCCGGGCGTTTACGCGGCCAACAGTGCCCGTCGGTCCGTTTACGTCCTGCGGCTGATGGCCACGGTGTCCGCCGGCACCGTGGTGACGGCAACTCTGTCCAAGCCGTCGGACATGACCTTCATCAGCCCGATCATGACCATCTCGGAGTTCCGGGTATGACCCCTTTCGTGACCTATGACGCCACCGGCCGGATCCATGCCTGGGGCGATTTGGCTGTCCCGGATGATCTTGTGGACCAGAACATTGCCGCGCAGGCCCGCGATGGCCTGAAGGCCATGCACGGTATGGGGCATCCAGATACCCATCATGTCGTGGACGGCGCGATTGAAGAGCGGCCGTCGCTGCCCATGACGGCTGACAAGGTGCAGATCGCCGCCGACGGCATCGACGCGGTGACCCTCACAGGGTTGCCGACGGGGGCCATTGTCACGCTGGATGCCCAATCGGCGACGGCCGATGGCGCCACCATGGCCATCACCACCACATTGCCGGGTCGGCATCAGGTTTCCGTGACTTGCTGGCCTTACCGTGACCTGACGCTGGAGATAACCGCCCATGTCCCGGCTTGATCACCGCCCGACCGATGAGAGGGTGCGGGCTGCCCGTGCCATCGCCTATCCCGATCAAGGCGACGTGATCGACGCCCTGTGCGAGGGCATCGAGGCGCTGGCAGGTAGCCGGCCGCTTTCGGCGAAGACGCTGGCGGTCCTGGCTGAACGGCGGGCCGTGAAAGCCCGCTACCCCAAGAGCTGAGGTCCCCATGACCCAATACACCACCGGCACCATTACCCTCACCAACGGTAGCGCCACGGTCACCGGCACGGGCACGGCCTGGCTGGCCAACCTGGCGCCGGGCGCCCTGCTGACCGTCAGCGAGGACGATCCCGTGGGCGTCGTCGCCGCCGTCACGGCCGACGGCAGCCTGACGTTGGAGATGCCCTGGCCCGGCGCCTCCTACACCAACACGGCCTATGAGGCGGTGCGGGACTTCGACCCCTCCACCGGCGCGCCCCTGCTGTCGCACGGCCTGCGCAACACCAACGTGGTGGTGAACCGCGCCATCCTGGCGCTGGGCAAGCAGACGGCCACGGCGGTCAACGCCTATGTCAACGTCCAGGCGGCCCAGGCCGCCGCCGCCACGGCCACCTCGCAGGCCGGCATTGCCGCCACCCAGGCGACAGCCGCCGCCGGCAGCGCCGCCGCCGCGCAATCCACCGCCGACAGCATCGACGGGCTGCTGGTCAGCATGGCCACGGCCTTCACCGACAGCCAGACCCGCTACGTCACCGCCATCGCCTTCCGATAAGGGGCCCGCCCATGACCGATCTCGCCACCCAAGTCGCCGGCCTCACCACCAGCGTCAACGCGCTGACCAGCGCCGTGAACGTGGCCAAGGCTACCCTGGACGCTTCTGTCAGCGCCGCCGGCACCAGCGCCACCACGGCCCAGGCGGCCGTCACCACCGCCGCGTCGTCGGCTACCGCCGCCCAGACTGCCCAGGCGGCGGCCGCGGCGGTCAGCGGACTTTCCAACCTCAACGGCTTCCTGGGCCAGATCCAGGCGTCCGCGCCTGTGGCGGTGTTCTGGTACGACACCACGCGGGACAGCGACGGTGGGGCTTGGCGAAAGCGCTGCGCGGCCAAGAGTTGGGCGACGATGGCGCTCGGCACCTCCACCCGCGGCAGTCGGGCGGATTTTCCGGCGCAGGCGCTGTTTGTCGTGGATAGCAACAATATCGTCACGCTCTACGACTGCGACCAGTCGACGCCTGCTATGTGGGCGAAAATCGGAGGGCCCGGAAAGGCGGTCGATCTCTCGGGGGGCGTCGCTGCGATCTGGGCATTTAACGGGGTAATGTGGGTTGGGGGTGCCAACGGCTTGTTTACGGTGCCGTTCGTCGGTTCCGAAATGATCACGCGGTCAACGGCTGGCGGGACGGCGCCCCGCGCCTACGGCGTGGCCAATGCCAATGCCGCGTCGATGACGGAGGTCAATGTTCCTGGCGCGGCCGCCCTCGTGGGAAACACGGTGACTGCCGTCGCGGCGGTGACGCTTTCCGGTGCTCCCATCGACCGCGCCACCGGCTTGCCCAAGCCCACAGTCGCCGTGGCGACCACCTCCGGCATCAGCGTCATCCACGCGTCGGGACAGGTGGTGTCCTTAACTGGCGTGGCGGCGTCATCGCTGTCACTTGACGGCGCGGCCGGACTGCTCCGCTTCGCGGAAGCCGGAAATCAGGGCGTTAATGTAGGCCCTATCCCATACGTGACGACAACAGCGTCGGCTTGGCGAGCCATTCGATATTCAACCGCATCCATCCCTACTATCGGCATCGCATGGTCGAAGCCGTTGGCGCCACTGCCGGGCGGATTTGCGCTTGGGGCCCCTGATGGCACGGCACCTTTGACACTGGTGTCCGAGGACCCGGTTAACCCTGCCGCCGGCATGGTTGCCTTTATCACCGCCCCTGCCAACACCGCCAACGGCGGCGGCGCCTTCAACACGGGCATGATCGTGGGCGATTGCCGCCTGGCGCTGTCCTCGACCAGTACGGCCAGCATGGCAGCCAGCGGGGAGCTGGTCAGCAATGGCACGTTCACCTCGACCACCGGCTGGATTGCCGCCAATGGCGCCACCCTGACGGCCAGCGGTGGCACCCTGACGATCACCAGTACCGGTACCGATTGGGGCGGGGCCTATCAGACGCTGACCGGCCTGGCGGCGGGGAAAACGTACCTGGTGCAGGTCGCCATCGGCGCGGGCACCTACGCCGGCGCTGTGCGGATAGGGGTCGGCACTGCCCCCGGCGACGACAGCTATGGCTACATGGACAGCATAGCCGCCCGGCCCGTCTCGGTCCTGGCGCAAGTCACGGCCACATCTGCCGGCACGGCCTATATACAGGTCGGCGGCGCGACGGGGTTCCTATCTGGGCAGACAGTCCTGGTCAGTCAGGTTTCTTTACAGCTTGCCGAGCCTGACCGGTCCGCAAAGGCCGTGGGCATGCGCGTGGCCGGCACCCTGACCAAGGCTCTGGTGGCCACCACGACCGACCTGTCGGCTTGGAGTGGGTTCTCGACATCAAATTATCTGTACCAGCCCTACAACTCCGGGCTGGATTTCGGTGCCGGGGATTTCAGCGTGGCCCTCTGGGTAAAATGCACATCTGCGGCCAATGTGCAGTTGCTGTTTGGCCGCCGTGGCGCCACCGGCGCCTGGTGGCAGGGGTATTTGCTCAATTCCACGGGGCAGGTCAGGCTGGGCATCAACGACGGCACCAGCTTCGCCAACACGACGTCCAGCCGGGGAGTGGCGGATGGCGTATGGCATCAGCTGGTTTTCGTGATGCGCGCCCGCACGGCTGAGATTTGGATCGATGGGGTGCGCGATGTCGCGTTCTCCTATTCCACCTTCGGCTCGCTAAGCTCCACGTCGGCGCCTTTCACCGTCGGGGCGCTCTATGATGGCAGCCAAATTGCCGACAGCAGCGCCATCACCCTGCTGCGCATCAGCGCCACCGCCGCCACCCCCGAGCAGATCGCCCGGATGTACGCGGACGAGCGGCCCCTGTTCCAGCCGGGCGCCAAGTGCGTGCTGGGCGGCACCTCCGCCGCCGTCCAGGGCCTGGCGCATGATCCCGACACCGGCGCGCTTTATGCCGCCAAGGGCGACGGCACGTCGGTGTTCCAGGGACTGGTCCGGATCGCGCACCTGACCGGTCTCGCGACCACGAGCAACAGCGACAACCACACGGCGGTGTCCGCCCGCCAGGGCGGGTATGTCATCGCCACGGCCAACCAGGCTGTGGCCAGCCAGCCGGCCATCACCTTCCGCGACCGTATCCTGGCGGACCGGGTGCCGGTGGCGCCAATCGACCCCAACCGCGTGGCCTTCCCGGCCGTCGCCACTACCGACGCCACGCCCACGGTGGTCGCTCGTCTGCCGTTGGCCGAGGGCGATGAGCTGCAGCTGTTCGTCGACGTCGAGGCTACCGAGTACGGTGCCACGCCGACTGAGCGCATGGGCTATCAGCGCCGGGCCCGTGTCTACCGCCTGCCCAACGGCAACGTTACGGTGGCCACCGTCCAGACGCTGGGCACGGACTATGAAAGCGCCACCACCACCTGCGACGTGACGGTAGTGGCCGACACCACCTCGCAGACGGTCTGCGTCCAAGCCACCGGCGTGGCTGCCAAGCGCTTGGCCTGGTCCGCCCTGGTACACGTTAACCGCAGCGGTGCCACCCGCTACGCCGCCTGATAGGAGGGGCCAACCATGATCCGTGCGACCGACATGATCGACGCCTACAAGGGCAATAGTTTGGTTTACCGCTGGGGCTTCGCGGCCGGCTTACCGCGCTGTGCCGACCCCCCGGTGGACGTGGCCACGGCTGATCTAGCCGATTTGGCCGGCCAACTGGCCATCAACCGGGCTGCCCGGCTGATTCAGGCAGAGTTGGACGCCTATGACGATGCCCTCGCCCTCAGCCTTCGCCCGGAGCCGGACGCCACCGTACCGGAACAGGACGGCGCTGGGGATTTGCCCGCTAGGTCGCTTAATCCCCTCCATGCCGCCTGGGTCGCTGCCGGCGCCCTGGTTGCCGGCGCGTCCGTTGGGCTCAAGCATCTAGTCCGCACCCGAGACCAGATGTTGGAAAGGGATCCGGCCACGGATCTGCCGGTCGAGGCGCCATATGTTTGGCTGATACCGCCACCGCCGATTTTCGATCCGGCGACCCAAACCATCGACTTGATGGGCGAGGCATGGTCCGAGGCCCGGGGCATGTCGACCGAGGAAGCGGCCAATTGGCACGCTTTGATGCGCGTCCGCTGGCCGCGCACCATGACCCCGCGGGATGTCATCGTCTTCCTGCTGACACCGGAGGAATGGCTAGCCATTTCCACAAGCTCGGATGCCGATGTGCGGGCGACCCGCCAGGCGGCGCTGGGCGCCAATACGGTTGATCTCGACAATCCCGCTACCGCGGCCGCGCTCCAGGTGTTTCAGATGGCGGGGCTGCTCTCACCCGAGCGGGTGAAGGCCATCCTGGCGGGCGAGCGCCTGGCTTGAGAATCGGTTATCCCCCATCCGTCGTCCGCCCGCCTTTGGCGGCTTTTTATTCTGATAAGGATCGGTGAGCACATGGACATCGCCGCAGGAGAAACCCCCTTGGCGATCAGCGCCACCTTGGGCTCCACGCTGGCCATCGCTGTTTCCGCCCTGGCTCACCGCAGCTCGCGCCGACGGCGGGCCGAAGAGGAAGAAGACGGTGGCCTGGCGGAACGGGTAGCGGTCTTGGCCAGCCGCTTGGAACGGGCGGAGCGTGATATCGCCAATGACAAGCAGGGACGGCAGGCCTTCGCCGCAGCTCAGGGCGAAATGAAAGCTGTCGTCGTCCAGCTGGCGGCGCTGGCCACCCAGATTGAGGCCTTGGGCACCAAGCTGGACAGGCAAAGCCAGAACCTGACCCGCGCGCATGAGCGCATTGACGATTTGCACCGCTTGGCCGCCAACCAATTTGCGCAAGGGGTGGTCTGACCCGAGGTTGCGTCCCTTTCAACCATCCGAACGATAGGATGACATCGATGACCTTGGATACGATGGCGCTGGCTGCCGACCTGCGCCGTGACGAAGGCGTTCGCCTCAAACCTTACACGGACACTGTTGGAAAGCTGACCATCGGTGTTGGCCGCAACCTGAGCGATGTCGGCTTGTCGGCCGCTGAAGTCGATGCCCTGCTGGCAAACGACATAGCCCGCGTTATAGCGGAGCTGGGCCGCGCTTTGCCCTGGTGGCGCACCCTTTCCGAGGCGCGGCAGCGCGCCCTGGCCAATATGGCATTCAACATGGGCGTCCCCACCCTGCTTACTTTTCATACGACCCTGGGTCATCTCCAGGCGGGCCGGTTCGACGCGGCGGCGGAATCCGCCCTTGCCTCTCGTTGGGCCGGCCAAGTCGGCGCCAGGGCCAGCCGCGTCGCGGCGCTGCTCAAGGCCGGCTGAGTGACGTCATGGGAGTCTCGCCTATGGGTATTTTACAGGACATCCTATCGCCGGCCAGCGGCGTGATCGGTCCGGTTGTGACCAAGCTGCTGAACTTCATTCCGGATCCGACCGCCCGCGCACAAGCCGAGGCCGCCGCTTACAAAGAGGCCGCCGACCGGATCCAGCAATTGGATCTGGCCCAGTTGGAGGTCAATCGTGCCGAAGCTGGCAACAACAGCGTTTTTGTCGCTGGGTGGCGTCCCTTCATCGGTTGGGTGTGTGGCGCCGCGCTGGCCTATCAGTACATCGCCATGCCGCTGCTCGTCTGGGTGGCTGGATTGGCTGCTGGCCATGCCGTGATTCAGCCCCCCAAGCTTGATGATCAGTTGACAACAATTTTACTCGGTATGCTGGGCCTTGGCGGCCTGAGGACCTTGGAAAAGGTCAAAGGCGTCAAGTAACGTCTCCACACCATGTCGACAAAGCCCCCCGGGGTGGCCTTCCCGAGTGATTCGGAAAGGCCACCCCGGGGGCTTTTTGCTTGGGAAATTAGCGTTTCAGTAAGAACTCGCGTCCCATTTTGACGCGGGCCACGCCATCATAAGCGACAATGTCGGCGGTGGCATAGGTTTCCCCCCAATGTTCGGGCAAGAAGCTGCCAGTGCCCACCACGTCGATGGGCGCCTGGGCATCAGCCATGACCCGGCACTTGGCGGGGCTGAAACCGCTTGAGGCGACGATGCGCACCTTCGTGAAGCCAGCTTGGTCCAGGTTCTCGCGTACCCAGTGCAGACCGGCGGCGGAAACGCCTGCACCGATCAGGTAGCGCAGCTCGGTTTCATCCCGGTATCCCCGGATGCTGTCCGGTGCGCGGCGCTCCAACACTGCGTAGCTTTGCGGAGGATCCAAGCCCTCGATAAAGCGTCCGCCGGGTGTGTCCAGGCGTACCGACAGCCTGCCCGCGGCGGCCAGCTCAGGGAAACGCCGGCATACCGTGAGCGTGTCGCTGACCTCACGGCCGAAATAATCCACCAGCACGGTCATCGCTTCGCCGGGGAAGGTATCGTGATAAAGCTCGGCTGCCTTGACGGTGGAACCGGCGTAGCCGATCAGCGCGTGCGGCATGGTACCGAAGCCGTGGGTTTGGCCGAAATAGTGGGCGGTCGCATCGGTGGCGTTGCCGATGAAGCCGATGGCGCCGACCTTGCGCTTGGCCCGTTCGGAGCCGACGCTGGCGGCATAGGCCATCAGGTCGGCCATTTCGGTACCGGCGCAATGGCGGGCGTCCATGGCCAGGAAGGCGGATTTAGGCAGGCCCGCGCTCATTACGAAGGCGTTATGAGCAGCGACACAAGCGGGGCCCAGCTTCATCAAGAACAGGGTTTCCAACTCCGCGAGCTGTGAGAAGGGCCCCGTGATCCACATCATGGGTTCGCCAGCACCCACCCACTGCCCTTCGTGGTAGCGGACCTCGATTTCCGGTGTGAAGCCCCGGTCCGCCGCCACCAATTTAAGCCAGTCCAGCGCCAGCCGGGGGGCGAACACCACGGGCCGCCGCATGAAAACGGCGTAGGTGACGGGAACGTCGCCGTGCCGCTCCACGATGGTACGGGTGCGCTTGAAATAGACGTCGGTCCATCGACCAACGGCGTCCGCCGGGGGCCAGGCCTGAGCGGTTTCCCCGGGGGGCGTTGTCATGACGACGCTGGGCGCCATCACTTCCTTATTATCCTCGGCCATGTGGCCATCCTTCCGTCGTCCTCAGGACATGCGCTGGGCGATCATAGACGATGGTCGGTGGGCTTGGGCAAGCCGCGTTATAGGTGGACGTGGAACCGCGCCCCCTTACTGCGGCTTGTCGGGGTTGACGGAAGGTGGCGTCTGGCCATAGGCGCGGGCATAAGCGCCCAGTGCTGTCTCGTGCACATTCTGCTGAATTTCAGCGATCAAACCGCGCACACGGGCGAAGGCCGCATTGGCGGCCCCCGCATCGAAGGGCTGCGCTTTCAACTGCTGCACCGCCTCGCGGCGGGCATCCCGCAGTTGTTGCAGTTGGACCTGCGACAGATCCTGGTGGGCCGCGATGGCATCCTTCAGGAAGGGCAGCACTTGCTCCGGCGCGTTCTTCACGAACAGGTCATAGGGGCCCGGGCGGGTGTTGTTATTGGGGTTGGCATCACCACGGACAACATTCACCCGGCCCAGCGGGCGGACGCCATCCAGGCGCTGACCCACGACCATGCCCGCGACCAGCAGATTGATTGAGATGGAAATGGCCAGCAGGACAATCACCAGCTTGGACAAGGTGGGGCTTCCAGGGGAAGTGCCCGGGTCGGAATGCGCACGCCCCTCGGTCACTGTCCAATCTCCGTATCGATTTCAGTCATGGCCTTCATGTATTCGGTCGTGGCGGAGGTTCGCGAGTCGCTGAATGGCAAAGCCAAGGGGGAAACGCCATGCACCCCCAACACGACGCCGACCACGGCTGCCGCCAGTCCGGACACCAGGGCGGCGGGAATACCGCCCGCCCAGACCGCGCGGCTTCCGCCGGCGAAGGTTGGGGTTCGGCCGGGCAGTTCTGCTCGCGGGCCGGGCAACCTACGGCCTGTCATTCGGGTGGCTGGCCGCCCCCCGGTCGCGGTGTTGGGAATGGCCAGAATGGCGCGACGCAGTTCGGCGCTGGCCTGATCAAGGGGCATAACCGTCAGCGCCCGTTCGGCCAAGCCAGCCTGGGTCAGCACGACCCGCGCCGCATCCGATTGGGCCAACAGGCCGGCTGCTCGGGGGCGGTCCGCCACCGGCCACAACTCCGGGTCCGGGCCGTGCAGGTCGACCAGATCCTCGAATTCCGCGATCGTCATCATACCGTCCATCATCGCGGCCCTCCCGTCCGTGAGCGTCGACCGTCCTGGGCATCGGATGGCGCCAGGGGCGCCAATGTCGCTCGCAAGGCGCGCCGGGCCCGCACCAACAGGGTTTCCAGCGCGCCAACGCTTACTTCCATAGCGGCAGCGGCTTCGGCGTTGCTCAGGCCCGCATCATAGCACAAGGAAATGGCGGCCCGTTGCCGTTCGGGCAGATCATCGACCGCTCGCGCCACCAACCGACCGAGTTCCGAGCGCTCCACCAGGGCGACGGCGTCAAGGGATGGGTCCACCGGTTCGGGTACGTTTTCGAGCGTGTCGTGTACCGGCCGGCGTTTGCGGTCCAGGCATAGGTTCACGGTGATTCGGTAGAACCACGTGGAAAAGCGGGCCTCGGCCGGCCGGAAACGCTCAGCATGTTGCCACAAGCGCAGGAAGGCTTCCTGCGCCACGTCCTCCGCCTCGGCCGCCCCACCCAGGACGCGGCGCGCCAACGTGACCGTCCGGTCCAAATGCCGATCCGTCAGCACCCGGAAGGCTTGCGCGTCGCCCTGGGCAACCCGGCCGACCAGGTATTCATCACTGCTGGTGGCCAGGTTCTGGCCATCGCTCCGCTGCACAGGGTCGCCTTTGCCGTCCCGGGTGAAGGGAAGCCCCATCAGGCCGCCCACTCGCGTAGTTAGACCAATCGCGGCCTTTGCGCCAGAGAGGCCATAGGCGTAGCCCTGCCCGCCGGATGAGGGCACAGCTGTGACGGTCGAACTGCGGGAAGGGAAAGATGGGGACATGGGGACGGCATCCCTTGCGGATTTTGCCTGTTTAGGTTGTGCGGCCGCAGACGGTGGAGGGAAGGTCAAGTGGTGGCGCCACCTGAAAAGCCGTCTACGCCTGTGACACAAACTTGGCTATGGTACGTCAGGCTATCGGACAACCCTGCGCTATCTAGGGGTGCGACAGAACGGACAGGCGGCGGTCAATATCATTTTGTATGTCTGCTCGCGAAAGTGGTGCGCGCTATTAGTTAATCAATGTGATCAAATATGATACCTTTCCCGCGCATGAAGATTACCGGGCGAAGCGTCGCGGACGGGTGGGGCGTGGAACGGACAGGGACGGGGCGGTGCGGGCGGACGGACTGCTGTCATGAGCTTGGCGGAGCGGGAACGGAAGACCAAGGGCGTCATCTTCGGACGCAGCCTCAACCACCGGCCGGAACCGGTGGCGGGGGAAAGCGTCGCCTCGCCCCTTCGCCTGACCGACGTGGAATATTTCACCCTGCCGCAGAAATCGTGGCGGGATCAGTTCCGCCTGTTTCTGCAGGCCAGCGGCCTGTCCACCATCCCCATGATGACCCGGCTGCGCTGGCAGGCGCATGACACTATCGAGTGGCTGCAGGCTTCTCTGCTCGGCAAGGGGCGGGCCAAGCGCGTCGCCATCACGCATCCCGTGCAGTTGCTGCCCGCGATGGAATTCCTGATGGGCTTGCCGCCGGATCTGGATGTGGAGCGGCGTATGATCCAGACCCTGGTGGGTCGTGCGCTGATCGATTATCGCAAGCGCATCAGCCAGGAGCGAGAAAAGCCTCTACTGTTTGCCCGCGAGGCATCGAACTACTTCTACGCTGGATTCAAAGATCAACAGTTGATCTCAAAAGTCTCCGCCCCTAGCGAACAGTTCTTCATCGTTCAGCGCATCTATGACAATTATTATTATTTCCGTCTATTCTATATATGCTCGATCATTTCGCGGGAGCCGGCGGAAGGGGCGAACAAGTTGTTCTCAAAATTCATGCGATCTTCTTTTTTTCTATCGACGGTGCAGGATGATGGCACGCTGGCCGCCAAGCCCTCCTACCGTTCCCTGCCACCCAAGGACCACGTGGTCTACCTGGCTAAGCGCGACAATGCCCTGCAGGCGCGGTTGCGCGAGGATTCCGGCCTGCGTACGGAGCTGCAGTCCGTCCTGCGCTATTTCCGTCCCTTAAGGGGCTAAGGTCATTGCCTGGGCCGGTCGATCCCGGCCACTATGCCCCGGCGGTTGGTTTAACACCGGTGGACAGGATGGATGAGGAGGTTCCGGGCTTTAGCCTGTCGGTACATGAGGGGGTGGCCACCCTGACGGTGGATCGCCCTGACAAGCACAACGCGCTGTCGCTGGAGATGTGGCTGGCCCTGCCCGGCTTCATTCATGGGCTGGGGACCGATCCCGAGGTACGGGTGGTGGTACTGACCGGTGCCGGTGGCACCGCGTTTTCCGCTGGGGCCGATATTGCCGAATTCGCCGAGCTTTTCGCCACGGCGGAAGGCACCGCCCGTTTCAACGCCGCGGTGCGATCCGCCAACCAGGCGCTGGAGCGCTGCCCGAAGCCCACCATCGCCATGGTGCGGGGACTATGCGTGGGTGGCGGCTGCGGCTTGGCGCTGCATTGCGATCTGCGCTTCGCCGGGGCTGGCGCCCGCTTCGGCATCACCCCGGCCAAGCTGGGGTTCGTCTACCCGTTCGAAGACACGAGGCGCCTGGTCGACCATGTCGGGCCCGCCCGTGCCAAGGATCTGCTGTTCAGCGGCCGGATGGTCCGGGCGGAGGAAGCGCTGGCTATCGGCCTGGTGGACCGGGTGGTGGAGGACGCCGCGCTGGCGGACGCGGTGCGCGAATACGCGGCGACCCTGTGCGGCCTATCGCAATTCTCCATCCAGGCGGCCAAGCGCATCATCCAGGCCGTCCAGGATGGCGCCACGGCCGCCACCGATGCCGGTGCCGCCACTTTCCTGGAAGAGGCCGCCCGCAACGTGGATTTCGAGGAGGGACGCCAGGCCTTCCTGGCCAAGCGCCGGCCTACCTTCACTTGGCGGGGTTGGGGGCGCTAGCCGCGTCAACCGGGGACGCCAGGTCGCGGTATGCCGGATCGGCGGCCTCTTGCCGGCCCCAAACCGGATTAGCCGCGGCCATGCGCGCCAGGTAATCGTGCACGGCGATGGTGTCGCCCAGCGCCAGTGCCACCCGGGCGGCGCGGCGCCACACCCGATCCCAGCCATGGGCCAATTGGGTTGCTTCGGCGAGCGCCTTCCGCGCCCCGGTGGTGTCGCCCTTGCGGGCTGCCCTGTCAGCGAGAATCACCGCTTGCCAGGCATGGTGGCGTTCCACCAGAGCTCGCAAGTCGGGCAGAGGTTGGCTGCTGGCGTCCACGCGGTAGTCCAAATCCAAGGGGAAGCCACTGGGTGTGCGCACCACCAAGGCGGCGGACAGTTTGCCGATGCTCTGGCCACCCGCCGCCTGGCCAGCCTCCAGCGCCGCCAGCAGCCTATCCTCCAACCCGCCCCGCGTGGCCTTGTAGGCATCCTCCATGGCCGTCAGCACGGCGGGGCCCGCCAAACCGTTGCCCTGCACGGCATAACCTGGCCCGCGCCTGTCTCCAGCGTAAGCGGACGCCATCGCATCGCGTCCGGTGAAGACGGCGGTGCGTCCTTGGGCGTCGACCAGAGCCACCTGGCGCGCTTCCACCCCCTCATCATCGAAATCGCCATCCTCCCGCAGCAGGATGGCCAGCGCATCGGCCGGGGCATGGCCGGCGGCCATCAGGGCCAGGCCCTTGGGGCCCATGGCCGGGTTGGTTTCGAACTGCGTGACGACGGCCACGCCGCAGCGGTCTTGGTCGCAGGCGATGATGGAGAAGGTGGCGCCCGCCGGTGCCGTCGCGGCCAGCAGACCGGCCAGGGCCAGGGGGACCAACCACCACCGCATGGGCATCAGCGCACCAGGAAGCAGGTGCGGCCCTGGCAGCGGACGTAAACCGCCAGGTCCTTCCCGTTCTGGCAGGTGATCTTGTAGACGATGTCGGGATTGTTGCCGACGAAGCGCTGCACCGCCTCCACCTTGTTCGGCTTGCAACTGGCCTCCAGCGCCACCGATTTGGCCTCCGCCTCCGATTCCGCCGCCAGAGCGCCGCCGGCCGTCCCCGTCACCACACCGGTCAGTAACAGGGCGGCCAGTAACAGGACGACCATCCGCCTCGCAGGGCGGGAAAGGCTGTGGAGGAAGGTCCGCATCTGTCACTCGTCTCGGGGAGGGGCCGTCCTGGGAACGGGCGTCCTGTCATCGAGCGCGATGGTACCACCGGCGAGCGGCCGCCGTCACGGTGGTGGCAGGCGTTCGGCCGTCGCCCCAACCAGGGCCGCGCTTCTACGCAAGAGGGCGACACTTATATTTCTTAGGGGGTAAATTTCGGGCAGACGTAATGGCTTTTATCACAAATGTGACGAGAACTACCCACATTGCGTAAGGTAAAACTCATCTGAAATACATACGTCTACGGAGGAAGCCTATATTGACGGAAAAGTCATGCTCATGAGGAACTTAGGATTGAGCACCGTAAGCCGGGGCAGGCCGGCCGCGCGGCATATTTGCGAGAGGGCGTTATGGGTATGCAGACGACCCGGGGTTCCGGCCTAACGCTGGATGAATACCGGCAGATGGAGGAATCCCTGCTGGCCACGGCCAAGGGCCGTGATTTCTTCTATGAGGTTCAGCGCCGCGCCCGCTCGGTGGAGGCTGATGAACTTCGGCGCACCGTCGCCAGCGTCCAGCGGTTGATCGCGGCCTCGCGCAATGACGCGGCGCCGGCCGCAACCGGCGGCCAGCTGGGCAATCCGGAGATCGCTTTCCTGAAGGCGGAGGTGGAGGCCATGGCCAACACCATCCGTTTGGTGAAACGTGAAATCGCGGCCATCAAGCCCAGCGATCCCAAGGCCGACCGCATCAGCGCCGCCACCTCGGAGCTGGATGCCATCGTCACCGCGACGGAGGAGGCGACCAACCGCATCCTGACCACGGTGGAACGCATGACCGGTGCCCTGCGTCGTCTGCGCCCGGGCCGCATGGTCGATGGTCAGTTGCTGACGGCGCTGGAGAACGCCTGCATGGACGTGATGATGGCCTGCTCGTTCCAGGACATCTGCGGCCAGCGCACCGCCAAGGTGGTGAACACCCTGAGCTATATCGAGGAGCGCGTGGGCGTGATCACCGGCCTGTGGCGCACCCTGCCTCAGGCTTCAACCACGCCGGCCATGCCGCCGGCGGATGCCCCGCGCGAGGTGCTGCTGCCGTATAAGCATGACGACGCCCGGCCCGATGCCCATCTGCTGCATGGTCCCGCCCTGCAGGCGCCGTCGCAGACCACCATCGATGCCCTGTTCAGTGCCGTTTCGCCCACGCAAGCGGTGGCGGCGCAGCCGGCCGCGCCGGTGAAGGATGTGGTCATCCCCAGCACCACCGGCCTGTCGGCTGATGCTTTGCGCACCCAGCAGGAAATCGACGCGTTGTTCGAGGGGGCCCATTAGAGCGGATCGCCTAAAGGCGGGATCGCGTTTAGGCGTGGATCCGCTCGCGGACAGACGCCGCTATAGCCGGCTGTTGTGGTTCCGATTGAACACGGCTGGCTGTGGTCCTCATCCAGGCGGATTGGCACCACCCGCCTGCACCAGGGCGGCGACACTGGCGGCCCCATCCCTGGCCAGCCCGTTCGCCGTGCCGTCGCGGTCGGCGGCGGGGCGGTTCTGGCTCATCTTCCACTTGCCTGCCACGCTTGTGAGCATCAGGCGGAAGCCGACGATGCCGCGCAGTTGCGCCTGGATGAAATCGGCGGGCGCGTCAGCGACCGCCCAGGGCGCGGCGCGGCCCCCTTCATGCCGGTCGGTCAGGCTGGTCACCAGATCCAACAGGGCGCCGGTGTCCTCGAAGAAGGTGATGGGTCCCCGGGCGTGGATGGTGGCGTAGTTCCAGGTGGGCACCACCTTGCCGGTTTCCGCCTTGGTGGCGTACCAGGACGGGGTGATATAGGCGTCGGGCCCCATGAAGATGGCCAGCGCCGGGCTGCCCGCCGGTGTCTCCCGCCATTGCGGATTGGCCCTGGCAACGTGTCCATAGAGCGTGCCGTAAGGTCCCTCATCCGCGCGCAGCAGCAGGGGTAGGGGGCTGGCCTGGGGTATGCCGTCCACCCCCACCGTGACCAGGTTGGCCAGGCCGATGGCCGCCATGGCCTGGTGCAGCACGGGCAAGCGGTCTTCCTTGAAATGCGTCGGGCGGTACATGGCGGCTGGCTTTCCATGCTGCGGAATAGCGCGCAGTTTCCCGCCAAACTGGATTGCCCCATAGCGCCAATTGTCGCGCTCTGATAAGTCCAGTTGGCCTGTTTGATATCTGGGACCGCCCCGTCCATGTGCGCCATCGCCCCCCTCTGGAACAGCCTGATGCTGGACCGGCAGGCGTCCACATCGCTGCAGGACCAGATCGTCGCCTATTTCCGCGACGCGGCCCTGTCCGGCCGCCTGCCCGCCGGCACGCGGCTGCCGTCCAGCCGGGAACTGGCGCGCGACCAGGGGCTGGCCCGCATCACCGTCGTCCAGGCATATGATCGACTGGTGGCCGAGGGCTATGTGCTGGGCCGTGTCGGGGCCGGGATGTACGTGGCGGAGGGTGTGGCCACGACGGCACCCCGCGCCGTACCTGGCGCCCCGGCGTCCGGCAGCCCCACAGCGCCGACGGCGCCCCCAATGCCCCTGGCCGTCGGCATCCCCGCCCTGGATCAGTTCCCCTGGGCCGATTGGGCCAAAGCGGCGATGGCGGCCCAGCGCGGACGTCCGGCGCACCTGCTGGCCTATGGGGATCCGTGCGGCACGGCGGAGCTGCGGGCCGCCATCGCCGACTATGTTGCGGTGGCCCGCGGCATCGCCTGCACCCCCGGCCAGGTCATCATCGTCAGCGGCGCCCAGCAGGGCATCGACCTCGTGGCCCGCACCCTGCTGTCCCCCGGTGACGCCGTCTGGTTCGAGGAGCCGGGCTATGTCGCCGGCCGGTGCGCCCTGGCGGCGGCGGGGCTGGAGATCGTGCCGGTGCCGGTGGATGGCGACGGCATGGATGTCGCCGCCGGCTTGGCCGCCTGGCCCGGCGCGCGCCTGGCCCTGGTCGCCCCAACCCACCAATATCCCTTGGGCGCGACGCTCAGCCTGGGGCGCCGCCTGGCGCTGCTTGATTGGGCCGAGGGGGCCGATGCTTGGGTGCTGGAGGACGATTACGATGGGGAATATCGCTATGGCGGCCGGCCGCTGACGCCGCTGCACACCCTGGACGGCGGGCGGCGGGTTCTCTACCTGGGGACCTTCAGCAAGGTTCTGGCCCCGGGCCTGCGCCTGGGCTACCTCATTGTGCCACCGGCCCTGGTGGACCGGTTCGCCAATGGGAAGTGGATGCAGGACCGGGGGGCGCCGGGCCTGACGCAACAGATCCTGGCGCGCTTCATCACCCAGGGTCGCCTTGCCGCTCACGTGCGGCGCATGCGCCCCCTCTATCGCGCCCGGCGGCAGGCCCTGATGATGGCCCTGGCCGAACATGCCGCCGATGTGCTGGATGCCGCCGGCAATCCTGAGGCCGGCCTGCATCTGGTGGCGCGGCTGCGGGTGCCGGGCGACGACGCGGCCATCGCGAAGGCCGTCCTGGCGCGGGGCGTGAAAGCGGCGCCCCTTTCCTCCTATTACCACGGTTCCGCACCCGCCGGCGGCTTCGTCCTGGGCTTCGCCGGCACGGCGGAGGCGGCGATGGGTCCCGCCGTGCGCATCCTGGCTGCGGCGATCCGCCAGGGTTAAGCCACCAGCTCCTTGCGCATGGGCACGAAGGCAATGGTCTGCCCGTTGGGCAGGGGGTGGAGCACCTCGCCCGTGGGGTGGAAGCCCAGGGCGCGGTAGAGCGGCACGCCCGGCAGGGTGCCCATCAGTTCCAACGCCTGGAAGCCGGCCGCCCGCGCCTCCGCCTCGCAGGCTTCCAACAGGGCGCGGCCGATGCCCTGACGCGCGCGCTGGGGATGGACGAAAAAGGCGCGGATGCGGGCGGGGTCGCGGGCCGGATCCAGCATCTGCGGGCTGCGGTCGGGGCGGGCGTCGCCACCGAACAGGGTCATGCGCCGGCTCCACCCGCCGCAGCCGACGAACAGGCCGTCCGCCTCCTCCGCCACGAAATAGGTCTGGTCATGGATCAGGTCGCTGTCCACGCCGAAGGCGCCGGCAAGCGCGCCCTCCACCACCTCGGGCGTGTAGTGCTCCCCGCTGAGACCCCGGGCGGAGGCTTGGATCAAGGCCTGCAATGCCGGCTTGTCCGCCAATGTCGCCTTGCGCAATGTGTAGGCCACCGTGTCCCCCTCCCATCCTCGATCCATGCCTTAAGCTGTTGATGATACACTGGCATCGCCGCCTGTCCCGTCGCTTTGGGGAATTGCCGCCATGACGCCAGATGATTTCCGCCGCATCGCGTGCTCGCTGGCCGGGGTGGAGGAAGGCGCGCACATGGGCCATGCCGATTTCCGCGTGGGGAACCGCATCTTCGCCACCCTGGACCCGGACCTCGGGCGGGGCATGGTCAAGCTGGCGGTGGAGGAGCAGGAGATGCGGGTGGCGGCGGTGCCGGCCGTTTTCCAGCCGGTCCCGGGCGGCTGGGGCCGGACTGGCGCCACCCATGTGGCCTTGGCGGCCGCCGACGAGGCCACGCTGGCCGGCGCGGTGGCGGCGGCGTGGCGGCTGGCGATGGCCCTGGGGCCGACACGGCCCCGGAAAAAGAAATAGTTGCGCCGACACGGCCCCGAAAAAGGAAATAGCTGCTGACGCGCGTCCGCCAAGAACCGAACCTAGTTCCTGACGCCCGGCGCGTCCTGCTTCAGCCACCAGATGGCCAGTTCCTCGGACGGCAGGCCGGGGCTATAGAGGAAGCCTTGGGCCACGGGCACGCCCAGGGCGCGCAGCCGCTCGGCCTGGTCCTCCGTCTCCACGCCCTCGGCCACGACCTTGGCGTCGATGACGGCTGCCACCTGGATGATGGCGCGCACCAGCATGTCCGACTTGGCGTCCCGGTTCATGCCTTGGACGAAGCGTCGGTCTATCTTCACCGTCGTGGCGGGCAGGCGGTTAAGGTAGCTCAGCGAGGAATAACCGGTGCCGAAATCGTCCAGGGCCACGCCGAAGCCCCGGTCCCGCAAGCCCTGGATATGGTCGAACGTGCGCGCATCATCGCCGACGAAGACGGACTCGGTGATTTCCATCTCGATGCCCTCGGCCGTAGCCTCCTGCGCCATCAGCACGCCGTCGATACCTTGTAGAAAATCCGCCTGCTGCACCTGCAAGGCGCAGACGTTGACCGCGACCGGGATGTCCAATCCCTCCATCCGCCAGGCGCGGCGCTGGCGGATGGCCATTTCCAGCACCTGCAGGCCCATGGGCAGCACCAGGCCGCTGGCCTCCGCCAGATCCAGGAACTGGGCCGGCATCAGCAGGCCATGCCGGGGGGATTGCCAGCGCACCAGCGCCTCCACCCCCACCGGCCGGCCGGTCATCAGGTCCAGCTTGGGCTGGTAGTGCAGCACCAGTTCGCGGTTGCGCAGGGCGGCGCGGAATTCGGCCAGCAGCGCCAGGCCGGCGTGGTTGCGCCGCTCCAGCTCCGGATTGAAGGCAATCAGCCGGCCACGGGCGCGCAACTTCGCATCCTTCAAGGCCAATGACGCCTGCTGCACCAGCAGGTCGCCGGCCAGCTGGCCGTCAGCGCCGCCGGCCGCGCCGGTGACGGTGAACGTGCAGCCGCTGGTGGCCGACAGGCTGGCGTGGCGGCCGGCGACATCGAATCCCGTCTCGAACGCCACCTCCAGCCGGCTTTCCAGCAGGGCCAGAGACAGGTCCGCCTGCGCCGGGGCCGGCAGGGCCAGGGCGAAGCGGTCGCCGCCGAAGCGGCTGATGGCCACGGCTTCGGGGAAATTGGCCACCAGGCGGTGCCCAACGGCGCGCAGCAAGGCGTCCGCCACCTGGAAGCCCAGGCGCGCATTGATGAAGTGGAACTGGTCCAGGTCCAGCAGGATGACCACCAGGTTCTGGCCGGGCGCCGCCCGGTCCAACGCTGCCCGGTCCAACGCCGCGATAAAGCCGGCGCGGTTGGGCAGGGCCGTCAGGGGGTCGGTGAAGGCGACGGACCGCAGGTGCTCGAACAGGGTCGCCGTTTCGAAGCCCAGCGCCACGTTGATGGTGAACAGGCGCACCAGGTCGCGCTTCTGCTCGTCCACCGGCGTGGGGGTGGACATGTAGATGGCCGCCGGGTGGGCGCTGCCCGATTGCAGGTACAGGATGTCACCGCCCCGGCTCTTGAACCCCTCGCGGCGGGAGAACGCCTCCAGCAAGGCGGCCTCGATCTCCATATTGCCCAGGCTGGCCAGGGGCTTGCGGATGTGGCCGGCGAAGCGGCCCGCGGCGGCCACGATGACAGGGCCGTCCACCGTGCCCTGGGCGCACAACAGGCCCTCGGGCTCTATGCCCATCTGGGCCGCCAGCTGGATCAGGACGCCGGCGCTGAACTCGTTCAGGCTGCGCTCGCTGAACAGGTCGGCAGAGGCCTTGATCACCTGCTCAAGCCCCCGGCGATGCCGGTCCAGGGCCACGATCTGCTCATAGGACCTGAGGGCAGTGATGATGCTGGAGGCCAGGCGGGTGACCGTCAGCTCGGTCTTGGCCTTATAATCGTTGATGTCGTATTGGCGGATGACCTCCAGCTCCGGGGCATAGCCCGGCTGGCCGGTGCGCAGCACAATGCGCACCTGGTCGTTGCGCAATTCCTCCCGGATGCGGCGCACCAGATCCAGGCCGGCGCGTTCATCCTCCATCACCACGTCCAGCAACACGACGGCGATGTCGGGCGTGCCGGCCAGGTACTCGAACGCCTCCCAGGCGGTGTAGCAGCTGTCCAGCGTCAGCGGCCGGCCGCGAAAGTCCATACCCTCCAGCGCCAGGCGGGTGGCCAGGTGCACCTGTTCATCATCGTCGACAACCAGGATGCGCCAGCCCGGCCCGCTTTGCCGGGCGGTCCCCCGGTCGTCCTCGATATGGATCAGGGCCTCAGCCGGGTTCGCCATCAGCCGGATTCTCCCGGTGGGGATGACGGCGCGCCGTCGGTGTTGTGGGGCGCCATCAGGGGCACCGTCAGCGTCACGGTCGTTCCTTTACCGGGTGTGGAGGAAACGGCGATGGCCCCGCCCAGGATGCCCGTGACGATGTTGTAGACGATGTGCATGCCCAGGCCCGATCCCCCCTGGCCCATCTTGGTGGTGAAAAACGGTTCGAACAAGCGTCGCCGCACATCTTCGCCCATCCCCGCGCCGTTGTCCTGCACGCGCAGGGTTACATCCCGCGCGCTGCGGCTGGCCTCTATGCGCAGCAGCTGCCCGGTGGTCTGGCGTTCCCGCGCCGGCACGGCCGCGTCGAAGGCGTGGAGTTCCGCGTTCTGGATCAGGTTGGTCAACACCTGGCCCAGGGGGCCGGGGTAGCTGTCCAGGTCGATGCCATCCGGGATGGCGGTTTCCACCCTGAAAGAGGCACGCCGCAGCATGGGGCCCAGTGTGGTCAGGGTGTCGGAAACCATTTCGCCCAGGTTGAAGCGGCGGCGCTGAGAACTGGCGCGGTCCACCGCCACCTGCTTGAAGTGTTGCACCAGGGTGGTCGCGCGGTCCAAATTGCGCTCCAGCAGGTCGGTACTGTCACGCGCCACCCGGGCGAAGCGGTCCACCGTGCTCTGCCGCAATTGTCCGGCCTCGATGGCCGCCAGAAAGCGCTTGGTCTCCAGCGCCAGGGTGCTGCTGGCGCTGACAGCCACGCCCAGGGGGGAGTTCACCTCGTGCGCCACCCCGGCGACCAGGGCCCCCAAGGCGGCCAGCTTCTCCGATTCCACCAGCTGGTCCTGCAGCTGGCGGAGCGTGGCCAGGTTGGTCTCCGCCTCGGTCTTGGCGGCGGACAGGGTCTGCGCCTCATTGGTGCGGGCGGCGATCAACCGGTCGCGCTCCGCGCTTTTGTCACGCAGCACGGCCAGGGCGGCGGCCAGGCCGGCGATCTCGTCACGCCGGTCGGTGCAGGGCAGGGGATGGTCGTAATGGCCTTGGGCGAAGGCCTCGGTGGCCAGGGTCATGGCCTGGATGGGGGCGGCGATGGTGCGGATGGCCAGCCAGGCCAGGGTGGCGCCCGCCACCACCGCCAGGCCGATGGCGGACCACAGCAGCAGGCGCGTGGCGGCATAGATGGTGTTGCCTTCTCGGGCCGTGGCCCGGCCCTGATTCACGTTGAAGGCCAGGTCGCGCAGGATGGCGTCGGTCGCCTGGGTGTCGGCATCCCGCAGCGGCCCGTTGTAAAGGGCCATGGCCTCGTCCCGGTTATGCTCCCGCACCAGCTCGCGCAGGCGCATCTGGTACTGCTGGCCGGCGGCCCAGGCCTGGTCGAAGGCGTTCAGGCGCTGCTCATCCTCCGTGTTCATCACGATATATTGCTGATAATCGCGGCGGGCGATCTCCACATCCTGGTTGCGCTGGTCCAGCGCCTGCAGGCTGCGCTCCAGGTCGGCCTCGGGGGCGAACAGCAGCCGCGCCTCCGCCAGGCGGCGGCTTTTTATGGCCGAGATCATCTGCCCGTTCACCGCCGTGCTGGGCAGCCAGTTGTCCCGGATGACGGCCGCCTTGTCGTTGAGCGCGCCCAGCCGGTCCATGGCCAGCCCGCCCACCAGCGCCACGCCCAGGGTTAGCAGGCCAAAGGCCAGCAGGAGGCGCAGCCGCAAGGTCAACCCGCCGGCGGTGCGCGCGATCCGGCTGGACAAATCGGCCGGGGGCAGGAGCAGGGCGGTGGCGGTCATTTCCGCCGTTCCCATTTCAAGCGACCGGGGGCCGGAGGACTGTGCCATGAGCCATGCTTCCGCTTGCGATCTGCCGTCGGGCCACTCCCGGCATCCGGGCCCCTGATGTCCGGGCGGCAACCGCTGTCCAGACGGCGCCCCGGCCGGGAAAATACACCTCGTCCCCCAAGCTTAACGTCTGCCATCGGCGGCGGACAGGGGCCTCACTCTATCCTCCGGTACAGGACGGCGGTGGGCAAGGGTGCGAAAGAGGGGGCGGCGGCGCCCCCGCGCAAAAGAAGCGGCGCGCCCCGCGCAAAAGAAAAAGGGCCGCCCTGCTGGACGGCCCTTTCCCGAGAGGAGGCTTCCCGGGGGAAGCCGGTCCAATCAGACGGAGTAGTACATCTTGTATTCGATGGGGTGCGGCGAGGTTTCGAACGCCAGCACTTCTTCCATCTTCAGGTCGATGTAGCTGTTGATGAAGTCCTCGGTGAAGACATCGCCCTTCTTCAGGAAGGCGCTGTCGGCGGCCAGGGACTCCAAGGCTTCGCGCAGCGAACGGCAGACGGTCGGCACTTCCTTCAGCTCTTCCGGCGGCAGGTCGTACAGGTTCTTGTCCATCGCGTCGCCAGGGTGGATCTTGTTCTGGATGCCGTCCAGACCAGCCATCAGCATGGCGGCGAAGGCCAGGTAGGGGTTCGCACCCGGGTCCGGGAAGCGGACTTCCACGCGCTTGCCCTTCGGGCTGTTCACGTACGGGATGCGGCAGGAAGCCGACCGGTTGCGCGAGGAGTAGGCCAGCAGCACCGGCGCCTCATAGCCCGGGACCAGACGCTTGTAGCTGTTGGTCAACGGGTTGGTGAAGGCGTTCAGGGCGCGGGCGTGCTTAATGATGCCGCCGATGTAGTACAGGGCGGTCTCGGACAGGTCGGCGTAGCCGGAACCCGCGAACAGGGGCTTGCCGTCCTTCCAGATGGACTGGTGGCAGTGCATGCCCGAACCGTTGTCGCCGAAAACGGGCTTCGGCATGAACGTGGCGGTCTTGCCGTAGGCGTGGGCGACGTTGTGCACCACGTACTTAAAGATCTGCATGGTGTCGGCCATGCTGACCAGGGTGCCGAACTTGATACCCAGTTCGTGCTGCGAGGCGGCCACCTCGTGGTGGTGCTTCTCCACCTCGACGCCCATGTCGGCCATCACGGTCACCATCTCGGCGCGCAGGTCCTGGCCGGCGTCGATCGGGGCGACCGGGAAGTAGCCGCCCTTGACGGCCGGACGGTGGCCCAGGTTGCCTTCCGGATAAGCCTTGCCGGAGGTGTAGGGGCCTTCCTCGCTGTCGAACTCGTACATGACGCGGTTCATCGAGACTTCGAACTTCACGTCGTCGAACACGAAGAACTCGGCCTCGGGACCGAAGTAGGCGGTGTCGCCGATGCCGGCGCTGGCCATGTAGTTCTCAGCGGCCTTGGCGATGGAGCGCGGGTCGCGCTTGTAGGGCTGGCCGGTGGACGGCTCCAGCACGTCGCAGAACACGGTCAGCAGCGGCTGGGCGGCGAACGGATCCAGGACGGCGGTGGCGGGGTCGGGCATCAGGATCATGTCCGACTCGTTGATGGCCTTCCAACCGGCGATCGACGACCCGTCGAACATCACGCCGTCGGTGAACATCTCCTCGTTCACGGTGCTGATGTGCTGGGCGGTGTGCTGCAGCTTGCCGCGCGGATCGGTGAAACGGAAATCGACGTACTTGACGTCGTGCTCCTTAACCAGGTCGAAGAACTTCGCGATATCGGACATCTTGATGGGTTCCCTAAAGTTCTGGGAGATGTTGGGTGACTACTGACTTCGCGTGCATGGGCGGGAACATGGCTGCGCCCCCCATCCCATAATGTTCCGGCGCCCGGGGTTACTCCCATCCTGGGCCGCCAGCCCCAAACGTATGATCAATGATCGATGACCATTGATATCCCGGACGGCGACGCGCCCGGCCGTTCCCGTCTATGCCAGCCGGCGCGGGGCGGCATCCGGCGAACCGGCGTCAGACGGCATCCGGCCCCCGTTCGCCGGTGCGGATGCGGATGACATCCTCCACCGGGGTCACGAAAATCTTGCCGTCGCCAATGCGGCCGGTGTGCGCCGCCTGTTGGATGGCCTCAATGGCGCGATCGACCAACTGATCGTCCATCACGATCTCGATCTTCACCTTGGGCAGGAAGTCCACGACGTACTCCGCGCCGCGATACAGCTCGGTATGGCCCTTCTGCCGGCCGAAGCCCTTGGCCTCGGTCACGGTGATGCCCTTGATGCCGACTTCGTGCAGCGCTTCCTTCACCTCGTCCAGCTTGAACGGTTTGATGATGGCTTCGATCTTTTTCATCGCTTACGGCCACGCCTTCGCTTCAAGGGCGGGGAATATATCGGCGCCGGTGCCGGGATTGCGGAACCCAACGGGGCCGCTTGCCTGGAAACTGATGCCGGAAACCCCCCACGATTTTCAATTCGGTGTCTGGCCCATAGACAACACGGGTGGGGCGCATCCTGCAACAGGCGTCGCCGCCCCCATGTGGCCCGGCCGGACCGGGGCAACAGGATAGCACGCCCCATGCCAACCCGGCGGATGGGGCGGGGCCGGCCCTCCGGCCCCGGTGGCCCCAACGTATGCGCGCTTCCTATGCAAACGACAGCACAAAAATTAATCAACAGCCTGCATTTTGTCCTTTGAGGTGCCGGTGCGGCTGATTTGAGGGGATGCCAGTGCCTCGATTGCAGCCTATCGCGGGGCGCGACCCCGGCATGTGAAGATTATCTTATCAGAATGCTTGACGGGGTGGGGGCAGGTGGTGCAGAAACCCGCCTCACGGCGGCGGTGGTAGCTCAGCTGGTAGAGCTCTCGGTTGTGGTCCGAGCGGTCGTGGGTTCGAGTCCCATCCATCGCCCCATCCTCCTTATACTATGTATAAGGACAGCAAAGGCGCCCTCACCGGGCGCCTTTTTGCTTTTCCGGGCCCTTTCATCATGCGGCGGCGCTAAACTGCCCGCCCGACAGGCATCCGGGCGGCGCGCCATGAGCTTCACGTTCCCATGAGCTTCACGTTCGACGACATCCGCGCCCGGGCCCTGGCTTGGCCCGGTGTGGAGGACGGCACCTCCTATGGCACGCCGGCGCTGAAGGTGCGCGGCAAGCTCTTGACCCGCCTGCGCGAGGATGACGACACCCTGGTCGTCACCGGCGTGGACACGGACGAGCGCGCCCTGTTGATGGCTTTCGAACCGGCCGTCTATCATCTGACCGACCATTACGTGGGCTGGCCCATCGTGCTGGCGCGCTTGTCCGCCATCCCCGACCAGGGTTCTTTGGACAAGGTGATGGGCCTGCTGCATCGCCAATGGCGGGCGGTGGCGCCCAAGACCCTGGTGCGGCGGTTCGACGCGGCTGGTTCGGTATAATCGGATCTGCGGCGGATGTCAGTGCCCGCCGCAGCTGCCGCCCCCGCACCCGCCATGGCCGCCACATCCGCCGTGCCCGCCGCCGCAATGGCCATGCCCGTCCCCGCCGCCGTGATGGTGGCCCTGGCTGTCGCCACCATCCCAGCCGGTGGAGGACGAGTCGGTCGCGCCGCCGCCTCGCGTCTTGTCCACCCAGGCCATGGCAAGGAGGCTGGGCGCCGGCCATGCCAAGGGATCGGGCGTCCCGTAGCACTCCTTATAGGCGATCCACGTCCGGGCATAAGCCTCCGCGCTGCCGGCGCCGACATGATGATGGATGAAGCGGCCGGCCGAGGCCTGGCAGTAGGCGGCATACAGGGCGGTGCACAGCACCAGTTCATGCCAATAGTCGTCGACCAGGGTGTCGGGCGCGCCTAAGGGCTGTTTCGCCGTCCAGCTCGGCGGGGCGGCCAACAGACCGAAATAACGCCGGAACTCCCGTTCCCAGAAGGCGGCGCCGGCGGCGTCCAGGTCATGCCGCCTGCGGAAGCGCTCCGTCGCCAAGGACAGGTCATGGGCGAACACGGCCCGCGGGCGTTTTTGTCGTTTATTGAGAAGGTGGCCGCCCCAGGCGGCTATGGTGGCCCAACTGGCCAGGATCAACGTACCCGGTCCCCAAATGGTGGACATAAGCCCTCGACGGGTGGTTACGGACGGCGCCATTGTACTCGGGAAATCCCGCCGCCGCCAGTGAGGCGCTGTCTTGCCGCCGCCGGCATCAACCCCTGGCCGTTCCATCGCCCGAGTGTCCGCCCATGGTGCCGACCGCCGCTTCCGCCCTCGCCCTGCTGTCCGTGGCCCACATGCGTGCCGCCGATGCCGCCGCCATCGCGGGGGGCGTGCCGGGCATCACCTTGATGGAGCATGCGGGCCGCGCGGTGGCCGGCGTGGTGATGGCGCGCTTCGGCCTGGGTCCGGTGACGGTGCTGTGCGGGCCCGGCAACAATGGCGGCGATGGTTTCGTGGCGGCACGCCATCTGGCCGCCGCCGGCTGGCCCGTACGCCTGGCCCTGCTGGGTGATCTGGATCGGCTGACGGGCGATGCCGCCCTGGCGGCGGCCGGTTGGATGGAGATTTGGGGACGGGAGTCGGTGCTGGAGGCCGCGCCGGCCGCGCTGGCCGGGGCGGCGGTGGTGATCGACGCCATGTTCGGCGTGGGACTGTCGCGTCCCCTGGGCGGCCGGGCGGCGGAGTTGGTGGCCGCCATGGCGGATGCGCGCCGGGGCGGGGCCGTCGTGCTGGCGGTGGATGTGCCCAGCGGGCTGAACGCCGATACCGGCGCGCCGGTGGGCGACGTCATGGTCCGGGCCGACGTCACCGTCACCTTCTTCCGCAAAAAGCCGGGGCATCTGCTGTTGCCCGGCCGCGTGGCCTGCGGCGCCTCCATCGTGGCCGACATCGGCATTCCCGATACCGTGCTGGCGGATCCGGCGGTGGCCACGGACGTGTGGGAGAACGGGCCGGCCTTGTTCAGCGGCCACCTGCCGCGCCCCCGCATCGATGACCACAAATACCGGCGGGGCCATGCGCTGGTGCTGGGCGGGGCGGTCATGACCGGGGCGGCGCGCCTGGCGGCGCGCGCGGCGCAGCGGGCCGGTGCCGGCCTGGTGACGGTGGCCAGCCCACCCGCGGCGGAACTGGTCTATCGCCTTTCCAGTCCCAGCCAGATCGTGCGCCCCATGGCGGATCTGCACGCCGCCGAGGCGATCCTGGCCGACCCCCGCATCACGGCCGCCGTGCTGGGCCCGGGCGCCGGCACGGACGACGATGGCCAGGCGCTGCTGCGCGCCCTGGTCGCCGCCGCCGGCCGGCGCGAGGGCGGTCCAGAAGACGCCAGCCGAGTGGGCGCCGGTTTCGGCCTCGTGCTGGACGCCGACATCTTCACCGCCTTCGCCGGTCAGGCGGACACGCTGGGGGGCCATCTGGCGGGCCGGGTCGTGCTGACCCCGCACGAGGGCGAATTCGCCCGCCTCTTCGGGCCCGGGCATGCCGTACTGGTGGGGGATAAGCTGATGCGCGCCCGGGCCGCCGCCCGCCACCTGGGCGCGGTCATCCTGCTGAAGGGGCCGGACACGGTCATCGCCCACCCCGACGGCCGCGCCGCCATCGAGGCCGGCGGCCCGCCCACGCTCGCCACTGCAGGGGCGGGCGACGTCCTGGCGGGCCTGTGCCTGGGCCTGCTGGCCGGCGGCATGGACGCCTGGCATGCCGCCTTGGCCGCCGCCTGGCTGCACGCCCAGGCCGCCCTGCGCTTCGGTCCCGGCCTGGTGGCCGAGGACTTGCCCGAACAAGTGCCGGCCCTGTTGGCGGACCTGGCGGCGGCGTGACGGCGGGGCGGACGGTGAGATGTCAAATAAAAATCCCATAAAATTGTAGATAAACCTGCCGTCCTTCGCACCGCTGACTAAGCCTCCCCTTCCGCGCAGACCAACCGCCATACCCGTTGCGTCGGGAATATTCAAAATGCCGTATTTGCCATATGGCAAAAGCATTGCCCGCACTAAAACAATGGGATACTCTTGATATAGATTCAAACTGCTTCGCGGCATTTGCCCCGATCTGGGGCATGACTGGCCGGCACAATAACCATTTCCGCCCCAATGGGCTTCCGGCACTCGTATGTGGTCCGGGGCCTGGAGAGGGCCAGCTTCCCGAAGTATTGGGAACTGTGGTAGCGGCGCCGACCCATGTCGAGATACCGCGGGCGGGGGCAAGGCGACGGGGCCTTTATCCCGAACGTCTGGCGTCGGCGCCAATACGTCCTATTCATTAGGCGGAGTGCCGGGCCTGCTTTATTTGGGGGGCGAGTGTGGGCTTCTCTCTTTTCCGCCGGTCGCGCCTGGACGATCCGTTGCAGGTTGGCGCGCAGTATCGTCGGGTCGTTTCCGGCAGCGTGACGGAAACGGCGGAGGTCCTGACCATCACCACGGATAGTTTCCACATCCCGCACGTGCGCTTCATGGTGCGCAACAACCTGCCCGAGGGCAGCTGCGCCCCGGACCAGCGTACCCTGTCGGCCGAAAGCTTCAGCCGCCTGTTCAACGAGCGGGTCGCCAGCTGACGGCGGCAGCCTGCCCCGACGGGCCCACACCCCTTCCGGCGGAACCGTCCTTTCCAACCCGGCCCCACCCAGGCCAGGCACCCTTCAGGTCATCACCAGGCCGGCGGTGGACAGGGTCGGGAGGGCCCCACCGAACCGGCCGCATGTTACTAACCGGAGGTGGTAGTCCCCGGGAACGGCCTGGAACAGTTAGTGGAATCCCCCATATCGTCCACTTGGGCTACTCTCGCTGGTGGCCAGGCCGGCTGGCATTTCGCCATACCGGTATGCCTCCAAAGGCGTGTCAGGGACGGTCGGTATGGGATGGAAAGACGCGATGTCCTCTGAGGCGGCCCCGGTGAGGCCGGCGCCCATTCCGGACGCGCCTTCCGCCTCGGCTCCGTTCCCTCCCGTGACCTTCACCGGCTCTGTGGGCGACCTGGTGGATCTGGTCCAGGCCTTGTCCTTTTGCCGCGACGTGCCCAGCGTCATGGCCGTGGTGCGCCTGGCGGCCAGGGCGCTGAGCGGCGCCGACGGCGTCACCTTCGTCCTGCGCGATGGCGACCTGTGCCACTACGCGGATGAGGATGCCATCGGCCCCCTGTGGAAGGGCCGGCGCTTCCCCTTGTCCACCTGCATTTCCGGCTGGGTCATGCTGAACCGCCAGCCGGCGGTCATTCCCGACATCTACCAGGATGATCGCATTCCCCATGACGCTTACCGCCCCACCTTCGTGAAAAGCCTGGTGATGGTGCCGGTGCGCGCGGATGAGCCGGTGGCCGCCATCGGCGCCTATTGGGCCACGGTGGGCATGCCGAAGGCGGAGGAGGTGGCGTTGCTGCAGGCGGTCGCCCATTCCACCGCCGTGGCCCTGACCAACGTCCAGCTTTACGAGTCGCTTCGCGCCGCCGTGGCCGAAAGCCAGGCGCGGGCGGATGAGGCGGAAAGGGCCAACCGCGCCAAGTCCGTCTTCCTGGCGGCGATCAGCCATGATTTGCGCCAGCCGCTGCAGACCATGCGGCTTTACCACAACATGCTGAGCGAGCGGGCGGCCAACGGCCGCGCCGCCGTCGCGGTCGGCGCCGGCGGCCTCCCCAACGCGGCGCCCGCCAACGGTCTTGCCACCGCGCTGGACCGCAAGCTCATCGGCGGCATGGGTGAGGCGCTGTCGGCGGGGGAGGAACTGCTGCGCGCCCTGCTGGACGTGTCGGTGCTGGATGCCGGCACGGTGACGGCGAACCCGCAGCGCTTCGGCCTGGGGGCGATGGTGGCCGGCCTGGTCAGCGCCGTCCGGGGCGATGCCGAGAAGGCGGGGGTGGAGATCCGCCTGCGCACGGCCGCCAAGACCGGCCCGCAGGCGGCGCTGGATGTGGCGGATACCGATCCCGTCCTGCTGAAATGCGTCCTGCGCAACCTGCTGACGAACGCCATCCGCTACACCGGCCGGGGCGGACGCGTCCTGGTTTCCACCCGCCGCCGGGGCCGATCCATGCTGGTCCAGGTGTGGGATACCGGCGTGGGCATCGCCGCCGATCAACTGGGCACGGTGTTCGAGGATTTCGTCCAGCTGAACAATCCCGAGCGGGACCGGACCAAGGGCCTGGGACTGGGGCTGGGCATCGTTCGCCGCATGGCCCGCCTGTTGGGCACCAGCGTCACCGTGCGCTCGCGGCCGGGCCGCGGCTCCGTCTTCTCGGTCCTGGTGCCGTGCGCGCCAGCGGCCGCGGGGGCGGCGGCCGACCCCGCCACTCCCGACGGTCTTCTGCCCTTCCCCCGCGATGGCCAGCGCCCGGCCCAGCGCGCGAGCGACCCGCGTACCATCCTGGCGGTGGAGGACGACGCCCTGCAGCGCATGGCCCTGGGCGCCATCATTGAAAGTTGGGGCTATCGCGTCATCACCGCCGCCGGGTCCGACGACGCCCTGGCCGCCCTGCGCGATGCCGTGCGCCTGCCGGGCCTGGTGATCAGCGACTTCCGCTTGCCCGGTCCCCTCAACGGCGTGCAACTGGTGGCCCGCTTAGGCAACGAGGTGCGGCGCCATCTGCCCGGCATCATCGTCACCGGCGACACCGACCCCGCCCGCATCCAGGAGGCGTCGGCCACCGGCTGCGTCCTGATTCACAAGCCCTACCTGCCCGAGGTGCTGCGTGCCGCCATTGAGGAGGCACTGCGCGGGGTGGACGAGGGGGGATCCCAAGCGGGGGATGGGCAGGCGGGGGCGCTGGACGCCTGACGGCCCCCCTGCGGCGAAACGGCGCCAAAATTTTCAAGGGGCAGATTTTTAAATACCGGACTTCAGGCCCAGTGCGGCCGGGTCTATAACCCTGGGCAATGATCGGGCACCGCTTCCCCTCCGTGGCGGCGCGCGCCCCGCCCTTAGGGAAGAACCACGGTATGCCCGACGCCGCCTCGACCGTTACGGCCGCCCCGGCCGACAAGATCCGCCTGCTGGAGGCGCTGGAGCGCAAGGTGCTCTGGCTGTCGGCCTGGACCATCCACAACGCCAATCACGTCCGCCCCTCCCGCGACGGGTTGAAGGTAGGTGGCCACCAGGCCTCCAGCGCCTCGCTGGCCAGCATCATGACGGCGCTGTACTTCGACGTCCTGCGGCCGCAGGACCGGGTGGCGGTGAAGCCGCACGCCAGCCCCGTCTTCCACGCCATTCAGTACATGCTGGGCCGCCAGACGCGGGAAAAGCTGGAGCGCTTCCGCGCCCTGGGCGGGGCGCAGAGCTACCCCTCGCGCACCAAGGACACGGAAGACGTTGATTTTTCGACCGGTTCGGTCGGCCTTGGGGTGGCGGTCACCGCCTTCGCCTCGCTGGTGCAGGACTATGTGCGCTTGAAGGGGCTGTCGGACCAGCCGGAGGGCCGCATGGTCGCCCTGGTGGGCGACGCCGAGATGGACGAGGGCAACGTCTTCGAAGCCATGCTGGAGGGGTGGAAGCACGACCTGCGCAACACCTGGTGGATCATCGACTACAACCGCCAAAGCCTGGACAGCGTGGTGTCGGACCGGCTGTGGGTGCCCATCGAGGGCATGTTCCGCTCCCTGGACTGGAACGTGCAGATCCTGAAGTACGGCAAGAAGCTGGAGGCCGCGTTCGCGCAAGAGGGCGGCGACGCCCTGCGCCGATGGATCGACACCTGCCCCAACCAGCTCTATTCCGCCCTGACCTTCAAGGGCGGGGCCGCCTGGCGCGAGGCGCTGACCCACGATTTGGGCGACACGCGCGGCATCCGGCACATCCTGGACGCCCATGACGACGCGGCCCTGGGCAGCCTCATGACCAATCTGGCCGGCCATGACCTGCCCACCCTGCTGGAAACCTTCCACGGCGCCACCGACGACCGCCCGGCCTGTTTCATCGCCTATACGGTCAAGGGCCGGGGCCTGCCCTTCCAGGGGCACAAGGACAACCATTCCGGCCTGATGAATCCCGACCAGATGGCCGCCTTCAAGGCCGCCTGCGGGCTGGCCGACGGCCAGGAATGGGACCGTCACGCCGGCCTGGACATCGACCCGGCGGCGCTGGACGCCTTCCTGGCGGAGGTGCCCTTCGCGCAGGGTACGGGTGCAGGCAAGGGCAGCCGCCGCCTGAAGGGCGCCGTCGTCCCGGTGCCGCCCGCCCTGGCGGTGGACCTGGGCGCCCGCATGTCCACGCAGGAGGGCTTCGGCAAGATTTTGGGTGAGATCGCCAAGGGCGATGACGACCTGGCCGCCCGCATCGTCACCACCTCCCCCGATGTCACCGTCTCCACCAACCTGGGCCCCTGGGTGAACCGGCGCGGCTTGTTTGCCCGCACCGAGACGCAGGACATCTTCCGCGAACAGAAGGTGGTCTCCGCCCAGCGCTGGCACGGCGCGCCCGGCGGCCAGCACATCGAGCTGGGCATCGCAGAGCACAACCTGTTCCTCATGCTGGCGGCCCTGGGCCTCAGCCATGACCTGTTCGGCGCCCGGCTGCTGCCCATCGGCACGCTCTACGACCCCTTCATCAAGCGCGGCCTGGACGCCATGAACTACGCGGCCTACCAGGACGCCCGCTTCATGGTGGTGGCCACCCCCTCGGGCGTCACCCTGGCGCCGGAGGGTGGGGCGCACCAGTCCATCGCCACGCCGCTGATCGGCATGGGCCTGCCCAACGTTTCCAGCTATGAGCCCGCCTATGTCGATGAGCTGGCGGCCATCATGGCCTGGGGTTTCGACCACATGCAGCGGCCGGACGGCGGTTCCCTTTACCTGCGCCTCACCACCCGCCAGGTGGACCAGCCCAAGCGGGAGCGGGGCCTGGATCGCGACGCCGTCATCGCGGGCGGGTACTGGCTGCGCCCGCCGGCGCCGGACGCGGAGTTCGCCATCGTCTATTGCGGCGCCTTGGCGCCCGAGGCGCTGGAGGCACATGCCCAGGTGCTGGAGGACTGCCCCGGCGCCGGCCTGCTGGCCGTGACCTCCCCCGACCGGCTGCACGCCGGCTGGACGGCGGCGCAACGGGAGGGCAAGGGCGGCGACGCCCATGTCCACCGCCTGCTGTCGGTCCTGCCGGCCGGTGCCAAGCTGGTGACCGTCGTCGACGGTCACCCCGCCACCCTATCCTGGCTGGGCTCGGTGCGCGGCCAGACCGTGGCGGCCCTGGGGGTGGAGACGTTCGGCCAGTCCGCCGACATCCCTGACCTGTACCGGGTCCAGGGCCTGGACGCCGACGCCATCGTCGATGCCTGCGCCAAGGTCTTGCTGGGATAGGTAAAGAGAGGGGAGCCGCCGGCCTGAGGTTCCGCGCCGGTGGCTCCCGGCCCCTCAAAATTCTCCCAGCGCCTTGATCTGAGTCCCGTCGCTGGTGAAGTTCTCCGGCGCGAGCCAGGCCGCCAAACGCTGGCGGCGCGCGGGCCATTCCGCATCCAGAATGGAAAAGACGTTGCTGTCCCAGTTGCGGCCCTTCAGCCACAGGGTCTGGCGCAGCAGCCCCTCATGGGTGAAGCCATAGCGCAGGGCCGCCTTGACGGAGGCGACATTGGGCGGGCCGCAGCGCCATTCCAGGCGGCGGTAGCCCGATTGGCCCGCCCCTTGGCCCAGCGCGTAGTCGATCAGCAGGAACACGCCCTCCGTCCCCGTCACCTTGCGGCTGAGGAGGGGGCCGTAGACCAGGCCCATTTCCACCGTTCCCATGTCGGGGTTGGCGTTCAGCAGCAGCAGCAGGCCGGCGGCCACCGGCGCGCCGCCCGTCTTGTCCATCACCGCGTACATGGTCTGCCCCGGCCGGGGCAGGCGGTCGCGCAGCCACTGGGTGAAGGCCGCCTCGTCCGTGAAGGGGCCGCCGGGAATGTGGTCCCACAGGCCGGCGTGCCGGCCGATCGCCAGCCACAGTCCCTGCGCGTGACGGTCCAGGTCGATCCGTTCCAGATCCACCGTCCGGCCGGGCAGCCGGTCGGCGGTCAGGGCAGGGCGGGGCAGGTCGGGGGTGAGGGGCGGCGGCGATGGGGCGGTCATGGTGGCGGCGGTCATGCGGCGGGGAACCTCGGTTGGCGCGGGTAGCTTTGGGGAAGTACAGCATAACAAGCACTTCGTTGCCGCCGATAGCCGGCTTCATGGGGTGATTGCTCCATGAGTTCCGGAATGGCCGCCACTTTCGGTCTGGCCGGCGGGGCTGGCCGGCGGGGCTGACCGGTGGGGCGGGCGGCGCTCGGCCCTTTGATAGGCTCCACCCTTGGCCTAGATTCCTATTTACGCGGGTGCGCGGGTGCTATAGATCGGACGGCGCCTGGAAGGATCCGGGCGCTATTCCCATGCCTATTCCCTATTGGCGCCGCCGGCGCCGGTGGGGACTGGCTCTCGGGAAGGGGCGTCCAAGCGATCCTAGAGCCGGGTTTGGCCGCGGGCGTGGCGGAACTGGTAGACGCGCCGGATTTAGGTTCCGGTGACGAAAGTCGTGGGGGTTCGAGTCCCTTCGCCCGCACCAAGCACGAGATATCAACCCAACCGCCCGTGGTCCGTCCGGCCCCGGGCACCCAGGGGCCGGGAACGCCGGCATCCGGGGCCGATCAAAGAGACAGGTTCGAATAGTCCCATGAACATCACCGAGACCAGCACCGAAGGCCTGCGCCGCGAATACACGGTCGTCATCCCCGCCGCCGACGTGGCCGGCCGCGTGGACGCCCAGTTGAAGGAAATTGGCAAGACGGTGCGCATGCCGGGCTTCCGCCCGGGCAAGGTGCCGATGTCGGTGCTGAAGCAGCGCTATGGGCAGTCGGTGATGGGTGAGGTGCTGGACAAGGCCATGTCCGACAGCGCCGCCAAGGTGGTCGAGCAGCACAGCCTGCGTCCCGCCCTGCAGCCCAAGGTCGAGATCGTGAAGTTCGAGGTCGAGAACGCCGCCAGCGACCTGGAGTTCAAGCTGGCCTACGAGGTGTTGCCGGAATTCGAGCCCGCCGACCTCAGCGGCGTCGCCATCGAGAAGCCGGTGGTCGAGATCACCGACGAGCAGGTGGACGAGGCCGTGGGCCGCATCGCCGCCGGCCGCAAGACCTCCGCGCCGCTGACCGAGGACCGTCCGGCCGCCAAGGGCGACATCGTCGTCATCGACTTCGACGGTTCGGTCGACGGTGAGAAGCGCCCGGGCATGAAGGGCGAAGGCCATGAGCTGGAGCTGGGCTCCGGCAGCTTCATCGATACCTTCGAGGAACAGCTGGAGGGCACCCGCGCCGGTGACCACCGCACCGTCAACGTCACCTTCCCCGAGGGCTACCACGCCGCCGAGCTGGCCGGTAAGGCCGCCGTGTTCGAGGTGGACGTGAAGGAAGTGAAGCAGGCGGTCGAGGCGACCATCGACGACGAGTTCGCCAAGGGCCTGGGCTTTGACGACCTGGCCGCGCTGAAGACCGTGATCCGGGATCGCCTGGGCGGCGACTACACCGTCATGAGCCGCCTGCGCGCCAAGCGCGCTCTGCTGGACCAGCTGGCCGAGCTGCACAGCTTCGAGGTGCCGCAGGGCATGGTCGATATCGAGTTCGACCAGATCTGGAAGCGCCTGCAGGACGAGCTGAAGGCCGGCGACGCGGGCGAGGACGCCGGCAAGGACGAGGAGGAGCTCCGGAAGGAGTACCGCGACATCGCCGTCCGGCGTGTTCGTTTGGGGCTGGTCCTTTCCGAGATCGGTCAGAAGAACAATATAACGGTGGCGAGGGAAGAGCTGAACCAGGCCGTGCTGGCCGAGGTGCGGCGCTACCCGGGCCAGGAGCGTGAGGTTTTCGACTTCTTCAAGAACAACCCCCAGGCGGTGGAAAGCCTGCGGGCCCCGGTTTTTGAAGACAAGGTTGTCGACTTCATCCTGGGACAGGTTAAGGTGACGGAGAAGCCCGTGTCGGCTGAAGAGCTGATGCAGGACCCCGATGAGGAAGAGGCGGCCTAAGGTCGCGTCTCCCGTCTTCGGTTTCTGACGGGCCTCGGTATTCAAACGGAATGGGGGAGGGATCGTCCCTCCCCCGGACCGGCAACGGGCCCGGGGATGGCCCCCGGGTCGGACGCAGCGCTGGAGCAGGCATGATCGACTTTGAGCCGCAGATGAACACGCTGGTCCCCATGGTGGTCGAGCAGACCAATCGGGGTGAGCGCGCCTACGACATCTATTCGCGCCTGTTGAAGGAACGGATCATCTTCCTCGTCGGTGGCGTGAACGACGCGGTGTCCAGCCTGATCTGCGCCCAGCTTCTGTTCCTGGAAGCGGAAAACCCGACGAAGGAAATCTCCTTCTACATCAATTCGCCGGGCGGCATCGTGACCTCGGGCCTGGCGATCTACGACACCATGCAGTACATCCGCTGCCCGGTGGCGACCCTGTGCATCGGCCAGGCGGCCTCCATGGGCTCGCTGCTGCTGGCGGGCGGCTCCGAGGGCCGGCGCTACTCGCTGCCCAACAGCCGCATCATGATCCATCAGCCCTCCGGCGGCGCCCAGGGCCAGGCGGCGGACATCGAAATCCAGGCGCGCGAGATCCTGAAGATCCGGCACCGCCTCAATGAAATCTACGTGCGCCACACCGGCCAGCCGATCGACAAGATCGAGCGGGCGATGGAGCGTGACAACTTCATGACCGCGGACGAGGCCAAGGCGTTCGGTCTGATCGACGACGTCATCGCCACCCGTCCCGGCGCCGGCGGGACCGCCCAGGCGGCCTAAGGTGCCAACGGTTTAGCGTCCGGGCTCCGGCGGGACTGACCTTCCGCCGGAACGCCCCACCGGGATACCCCGGTATGGGTGTTCGGACACGAAGAGACACACGGGGGGTTGAAAGCCCAGCGTTCCGTGGTGTTGAATGGGCAGGCAGTGGCGGGTGAGCGGTGTTTCATCCCCTTGTCCCGCCGGCCGATCCCGGGAGGATCGGGCCCCGGTTCCGTCATCGTGATGGCTCCGGGTGACTGTCCCGGTGATGTACGGAGCTTTTATGACCAAGTCGACCGGCAGCGATTCGAAGAATACCCTCTACTGCTCCTTCTGCGGGAAGAGCCAGCACGAGGTGCGGAAGCTCATTGCCGGCCCCACGGTGTTCATCTGCGATGAATGCGTGGAATTGTGCATGGACATCATCCGCGAAGAGAACAAGACGACGCTGGTGAAGTCCCGCGACGGCGTTCCCACCCCGCGCGACATCTGCGCGGTGCTGGATGACTACGTCATCGGGCAGAGCCACGCCAAGCGCGTGCTCTCGGTCGCCGTGCACAACCACTACAAGCGGCTGGCACACGGCACCAAGCACAGCGACGTCGAACTGGCGAAATCCAACATCCTGCTGATCGGCCCCACGGGCTGCGGCAAGACCCTGTTGGCCCAGACGCTCGCCCGCATCATCGACGTTCCCTTCACCATGGCCGACGCCACCACGCTGACCGAAGCCGGTTACGTGGGCGAGGACGTGGAGAACATCATCCTCAAGCTGCTGCAGGCCGCTGACTACAATGTCGAGCGGGCGCAGCGCGGCATCGTCTATATCGACGAGGTCGACAAGATCAGCCGCAAGTCCGACAACCCGTCCATCACCCGCGACGTGTCGGGCGAGGGCGTGCAGCAGGCCTTGCTGAAGATCATGGAAGGCACCGTCGCCTCCGTGCCGCCCCAGGGCGGGCGCAAGCATCCGCAGCAGGAATTCCTGCAGGTGGACACGACCAACATCCTGTTCATCTGCGGCGGCGCCTTCGCCGGTCTGGAGAAGATCATCGCCGCTCGTGGCAAGGGCACGTCCATCGGCTTCGGGGCCGATGTGAAGGGTCCGGACGACCGCCGCACGGGCGACGTGCTGCGCGAGGTGGAGCCCGAGGATCTGCTGAAGTTCGGCCTCATCCCGGAATTCGTCGGCCGTCTGCCCGTGGTGGCGACGCTGAACGATCTGGATGAGGAAGCGCTGATCGAGATCCTGACCAAGCCCAAGAACGCGCTGGTGAAGCAATATCAGCGCCTGTTCGAGATGGAGGACGTGAAGCTGTCCTTCGCCGAAGAGGCCCTGAAGTCCATCGCCAACAAGGCCATCCAGCGCAAGACCGGCGCCCGTGGCCTGCGCTCCATCATGGAGTCCATCCTGCTGGAGTCGATGTTCGATCTGCCGGGCCTGCAGGGCGTGGACGAGATCGTCATCAATGGCGAGGTGGTCGAAGGCCGCGCCCAGCCGCTGTACATCTACGCCGACCGGAAGGCGGAGGCGGCACCCGTCGCCTGACGGCCCCCGTGCATCCGCGATAGCCAGTTCGGATAGTTTTGAGACCCGGGAAACCCCTGATCGTGGGGGTTTCCCGGGTTTTATTTTGCCTTCGCCGCCTAATTGGCCCGGAATCCAGGCACTTGGGAACGCTCAGGCCCCATACGCCGGCGCGCATGCTTGCAAAAGCGCGATTTTCCCGCCGCGCGGTCCTTCCGTAGCGCAGATTTCGTCGGGTTCAAGCCCTTGAAGGGGGTGTGTCGGTGTGCCACGTTACCAGGGCGACCTCCCGACGCCGTGCCCATGACGGGGCGGCTGGTGGATGGCGGGCCAGGCCCATTACGGGCTGGCCGCTGAGATTCTGAGTGGAAGGTCAGATCTATGTTGGAAGCCACCCGAGGAACCCTTTACCCGGTCCTCCCCCTGCGCGACATCGTGGTGTTCCCGCACATGATCGTGCCCCTGTTCGTGGGGCGCGAAAAGTCGGTGCGCGCGCTGGAAGACGTGATGAAGGATGACAAGCAGATCCTGCTGGTCACCCAGAAGAACGCCGCCCAGGACGATCCCACGCCCGACGACATCTATTCCGTCGGCACCATCGGCACCGTGCTGCAGCTGCTGAAGCTGCCCGATGGGACGGTGAAGGTGCTGGTCGAAGGCGGGCAGCGCGCGCGCATCGTCAGTTTCGAGCGCAACGAGGACTTCTTCCAGGCCTATGCCGAGCCCATCGAGGAAAAGACGGGCGAAGCGCAGGAGGCGGAGGCCCTGGCCCGCGCCGCGGTGGCCCAGTTCGAACAGTACATCAAGCTGAACAAGAAGATCCCGCCGGAGGTCCTGGTCTCGGTCAACCAGATCGAGGAGCCGGGCAAGCTGGCCGACACCATCGCCTCGCACCTGGCGCTGAAGATTCCGGAGAAGCAGCAGCTTCTGGAAGCGGCGACGGTGGGGGAGCGGCTGGAGAAGGTCTACGCCTTCATGGAAGGCGAGATCGGCGTGCTGCAGGTGGAAAAGCGCATCCGCAACCGCGTCAAGCGGCAGATGGAGAAGACCCAGCGTGAGTACTATCTGAACGAGCAGATGAAGGCCATCCAGAAGGAACTCGGCGAGTCCGAGGATGGCAAGGACGAGGTCGCCGAGCTTGAGGAGCGCATCGCCAAGACCCGCTTCAGCAAGGAAGCCCGGGAAAAGGCGCTGGCCGAGGTCAAGAAGCTGCGGACCATGAGCCCCATGTCCGCCGAGGCGACCGTCGTGCGCAACTACCTGGACTGGATGCTGTCCATTCCGTGGAAGAAGCGCACCAAGGTGAAGAAGGACATCAAGGGGGCCGAGGCCATCCTGGATGCCGATCACTACGGTCTGGAGAAGGTCAAGGAGCGCATCCTGGAGTACTTGGCCGTGCAGCAGCGCATGGACAAGGTGAAGGGTCCCATCCTGTGCCTGGTCGGCCCGCCCGGCGTCGGCAAGACCTCGCTCGGCAAGTCCATCGCCAAGGCCACGGGCCGCAACTTCGTCCGCGTGTCGCTGGGCGGCGTGCGGGATGAGGCCGAGGTGCGCGGCCATCGCCGCACCTACATCGGCTCCATGCCCGGCAAGGTCATCCAGGGTATGAAGAAGGCGAAGTCGTCGAATCCGCTGTTCCTGCTGGACGAGATCGACAAGCTGGGCGCCGATTGGCGGGGCGACCCGTCCTCCGCCCTGCTGGAGGTCCTGGATCCCGAGCAGAACGGCACCTTCAACGATCATTACCTGGAGGTGGACTACGACCTCTCCGACGTGATGTTCGTCTGCACGGCCAACACCCTGCGCATGCCCCAGCCCCTGCTGGACCGCATGGAGGTGATCCGGCTGTCGGGCTACACCGAGGACGAGAAGATCGAGATCACCCGCGGCCACCTGATCGACAAGGAGCTGAAGGCCCACGGCCTGAAGGCGGGTGAGTTCACCATCTCCGACGACGCGTTGCGCGACCTCATCCGCTACTACACCCGGGAAGCCGGCGTGCGCAGCCTGGAGCGTGAGATCGCCAACCTGGCCCGCAAGGCCATCAAGGAGATCTTGATGAAGGGTGTCGACAAGGTGTCGGTCACCCGTCGCAACCTCGACAAGTATGCCGGCGTGCGCCGGTACCACTATGGCGAGGCGGAGAAGGAGGATCTGGTGGGCTGCACCACCGGCCTTGCCTGGACCGAGGTGGGCGGCGAGCTGCTGACCATCGAGGCGGTGATGTTGCGCGGCAAGGGCCGCGTCACCACCACGGGCAAGCTGGGCGACGTTATGAAGGAATCGGTGCAGGCCGCCGAGAGCTTCGTGAAGTCCCGCTCCGCCCAGTTCGGCATCAAACCGACGCTTTTTGAGCGCAAGGACATCCACGTCCACGTGCCCGAAGGAGCTACGCCTAAGGACGGTCCTTCCGCCGGCGTCGCGATGACCACGTCCATCGTGTCGGTGCTGACGGGCATTCCCGTGCGCAAGGATGTCGCCATGACCGGCGAAATCACCCTGCGCGGCCGGGTTCTGCCCATCGGGGGCCTGAAGGAGAAAATGCTGGCGGCTTTGCGCGGCGGCATCAAGACCGTGTTGATTCCAAAGGATAATGAGAAGGATCTCGCTGACATTCCCGATAACGTCAAGCGCGGCCTGACCATCATCCCGGTGTCGACGGCGGACGAGGTATTGGCCAACGCCCTGGTGCAGCCGCTGGTGCCGATCGAGTGGTCGGAGCCGGAAGTCGTTGAGCCTGTTGCCGCGAAAGCCGCGGAAGACGGTAAGGACGACGTGATTCGGCATTGAAGTACGAACCGAAATCGTGTGAATTGAAGGCCTGACGCGACGGCCCCGGGGCGGATAACCCCGGGGCCGTACGTCCGAACCGAATCCCAATCCCGGCGCGTGCCCCGCGACCGGGACGAAATCCAAGATCAGATCCTGCTTCAAGAAGGGGGGCCTTAAGTGAATAAGAACGATCTCGTTGCCGCCGTCGCCGCTAGTGCGGAGCTGTCCAAGGCTGATGCGAACAAGGCGGTCGATGCGGTGTTCGAGGGCATCACCGAAGCCCTCAAGAAGGGTGATGAGGTTCGCCTGGTTGGTTTCGGCACCTTCGCCGTTGCCGAGCGCGCCGCTTCGGAAGGCCGCAACCCGCGCACCGGTGAGGCGATCTCCATCGCCGCCAGCAAGCAGCCGAAGTTCAAGCCCGGCAAGGGCCTGAAGGACGCGCTGAACTAAGAACGGCTAAGCGCCGTTTTACGCCGGTCTTGGGGGGCTGGTCGCCGCAGCCTGCGGCCCGCCCCCAGTTCCGGATGTTCAGGCACGCCGCTCCAACGACGGGGCGGGGCGCGCTCGGGGGGACACCGGCCATGGCCGGCCACAGTCCCGAGCCCAGTGCATATAAAAGGCGGGACACCGATGGGTGTTCCCGTCTTTTTTGTTTCCGCGGCGTAATTTATTTTTCCAGCCCCCCTTTCGCAAAAGGGGTTCCCAAACGCGCCCCGTGCGGCTAAAGCCTCATCTCCCGGCGCCCCGCTTGACGGCGGGGGCTGGTTGGACGCGACGGGCGGTTAGCTCAGGGGTAGAGCAGGTGCTTTACACGCATCGGGCCGGGGGTTCAAATCCCTCACCGCCCACCATCGCCACAGGCTCAGAACGGCATGCCGCCAGTCTTTCGCCCGGACGCCCGCGGCGGGGCGCCGAACGGGTCGACGGCCGGGTCGATAGCGGGGGCCGCTACGCCGTTTGGCCCCGGATTGTCACTTTGACCGGCGGGGCAAACCTGTAATCATCGCCCCGGGTTGCCTATATAGGGGCGATCCGGCGGCACGGGGCATTTCTGTGACTGGCAGCGCGCGCGGAGCCTTCCCATCGTCACCTTTATGCGGTGGGGACGGTGGCGGCCGCGTATTTGAGGACGGCGGCGACGGCGTCCGGTTTTGGAGGGGGCATGGCGTCGAACGGGCAGTCGATCTGGGGGGAAGTGATCGACCTTTATCGCGAGGTGTTCGCCGCCCCCGTGCGTATCGCCCGTTTCCTGGGCATGCCGGCGGTCTTCAGTCTGGCCGCCGCCCTGTTTTTCCAGTTCCGCAGCATCCAGTACCTGGGCCATGAGCCCGACCAGGAACAGTGGGGCGAGTTCGGCTTCATCTTTCTGGTTCTGGTCGTCTTCCAGACCTGGGCGCACATGCGCTCCCTCTCCGCCTGGGGGCGCTGGGTCCGCACGGGGCAGGAACCGGTGACCTTCCTGCAGCCGGGATTTGGCCGCAACGAATGGGCCGCCACCGGCTGGCAAATCCTTTATTTTTTCATGCTGCTTATCGCCTTGATGGTGCTGATGTTCGCCCGCGCCCTGGTCACGGATTCCTCGGTGGAGGATCAGGCGGGCCCGGGTGTGTGGCTCGCCGTCCTGGCCGGGGCCATAGCGGTGGGCGTCCTGGCCCTGCACGTCACGGTGCGCCTCGGTATAGGCCTGATGGCCGTCCTGGCGGGAGAGACGCCGGCCTTCAGCCGCTATTGGGGCGCCTCGTCCGTCCTGGGCTGGCGCCTGACCGGCGTGGTGCTCATCAGCCAGGCGGTGCTGCAGGTGCCCTGCTTCCTCATCAACCGCCTGCTGATGGGGGATTGGCTGACCGCCAGCACCACCTCGCCCCCCGACGTGGTCGTCAGCCTCTTGTGGACCTTGGCCATGGCTGTGGTGAATTTCATCTGCGTCGCCTTGCTGGGCGTGGCCCTGGCCCGGGCGCACCGGGCCTTGAGCCAGGACGGCACGGCCGCCCTGGTCCTGCCGGCCGCGGGTGGCCAGGGGCGGTGATGGGTCTCCTGCCGCCTGACGGGGCCGGGGGACTAACCCGCCAGCATCGTATCTTGCTGATCATCCTGGGCCTGGCCATGATCGGCGGGCGCGTCTGGGATATGAACCATGATCGCAGCGCTGGCCCATGGATGAACGTCCTGGTCATCCTCCTGGGCGCCGTCGTCCTGGCGGCGGCCCTGCTGGCGGGCCGGGGCGGTTCCGGACGCTAATTCGCTCCACCTGGAAACGCCCACCCGCCCCCGCGCCTGGACTAGACCCGCCCCATGGAAACGATGACCGCCGTCCTGATCCTGCTGCTGACCGTGGCGGTTTCCGGCGTCATCAGCCGGTTCGTGACGCGGGTGCCCCAGCCCCTGATCCAGGTGGCGCTGGGGGCGGCCCTGGGTTGGGCGTCGGGCGTGCCCATCGTCCTTAACCCCGACCTCTTCCTGCTGGTGTTCATTCCGCCATTGCTGTTCCTGGACGCCTGGCGATTCCCGGCGACGGAATTGCGGCGCCTGGGCGGCATCATCCTGACCCTGGCGGTGGGCCTGGTGGTGTTCACGGTGGTGGGGGCGGGCCATGTCATCCACTGGCTGCTACCGGCGATTCCCCTGTCCACCGCCTTCGCCCTGGCCGCCGTGCTGTCACCCACCGACGCCGTGGCCGTTTCCGGAATGACGGGCGGTGGCGGCATGCCCCGCCGCCTGAAGCACATATTGGAGGGGGAGGCGCTGCTGAACGACGCCTCCGGCCTGGTGTGCCTGCAGTTCGCGGTGACCGCGGCGCTGACCGGTACCTTTTCCATCGGGGCCGCGACCGCCGCCTTCCTCTGGGCGGCGGGGGGTGGCCTGCTGGTGGGGTTGGTGGTGGTCGCCGCCGTGCGCTTGGCCCAGGGCTGGATCGTCCGCGCGCGGGGCGATTCCCCCGGCGCCACCATCCTGACCATGCTGCTGGTGCCCTTGGCCGCCTATCTGGCGGCGGAGCATCTGGACATGTCCGGCATCCTGGCGGCCGTGGCCGCCGGCATGACGCTGAACCTGCTGCCGCTGGAGGAGTCGGGCGAGGTGGCCACCCGCCTGCAGGGCACGGCGGTGGGCGACATGATCCAGTTCACCCTCAACGGCGTCATCTTCGTGCTGCTGGGCTGGCAGCTGCCCGGCATCCTGGTCCAGGCGCCCATGATCGCCATGCAGGCGGGCGCGCCGCACACCGGCCCCATGGAAACGCAGGTCGGCCTGGGATGGCTGGGCCTGCATGTCCTCATCATCTGCGGCGCGCTGATGGGCCTGAGGGTGGTCTGGGTCTGGCTGTCGCTGGCCATCGGGCGGGTTCTGGGCCGGCGGCGGGGGCGCGGCCGCCCCGGCGGGCCATCCGGCTCCATCCGGCGCCTGATCGGCGTCACCGCCGTCGCGGGCGTGCGCGGGGCCGTCACCCTGGCCGGCGTACTGTCCCTGCCGCAATGGTTGCGCGAGGGGGTGCCCTTCCCCGGGCGCGACGTCGCCATCTTCCTGGCCTCGGGCGTGATCCTGGTGTCGCTGCTCTTGGCCAGCCTGACGCTGCCCTGGCTGCTGCGGGGCCTGAACATGCCGGAGGAGGATGCGGCGGTGGAGGAGGAGAGGGTGGCGGAGGCGGCCTTGGCCCGCGCGGCCCTGCGCCGGCTGGAGCAGGCCCACCATGCCGTCTCCCCCGCCGCGTCGGAGGCCGACCTTTATATCGAGGCGGCGCTGCGCCTGATGGAGTTTTACCGCCGGCAGGTGGAGGACCCGGACATGCCGGTGGGTGCGCGGGCCCAGAACCGGCGGCGCCTGGCCATCGAAGCGGAGCTGCGGCTGGCGGCGGTCCGGGCCAAGCGCGACGAGCTGGCGCGTCTGCACCGCACCCACGCCATCAGCGACGAGACCTGGCGCCGCATGATGCACAGCCTGGACATGATGGAAGCCTCGCTGGGCCGCTCCCGGGTCCTGTAGATCCCGGAAACGGCGCCGCGCCGCCACTTGCGGTGGCGTCCAGGCTGGCCGCGGGGCACATGGCTGCCCCTATCCAACAGCAGTGGTCGTTTTCCCGTCGGGCGCCTCCCCGGAAAGTGCTACCCTTGGACCAGCCCCGGACGCATGAGTCCGGGGGGCCTGCCTGGCAACGAACCGGAGCATAGGATCATGGAGAGTGATGGGCGCCGCCTGGGCGATCGGATTCTGAGCGCGCTGGAACTGGCGGTGGAGCAGGGCAACCTTACGGTGGCGGAGCCGCTGGCCCAGGCCCTGGAACTGAGCATGACGGCCTTCGGCGGGCCCGATGCCGTGGACCATCGCGGCGTGCCGATACGCCTGCTGGACGCGCTTGACCAGCTGGACAACCTGCGTCGCGCGCAGAAAGTCGCCTAAAATCAGTTACTTATAAAAAAATCAAAAAAATCGCCGCCGCCGCGTTTTTCTTGTTTGACAAGGGGTGGGCGTTTTTACTACAAACCGCGCACCGCAGCGACGCTGACGGCGCGAAACGCACCGAACGATGAAACGGACGGCGCGAAATAAGGCCAGAAAGCAAAGTTGCGAACGACGCGGGTGTAGCTCAGTTGGTTAGAGCGCCGGCCTGTCACGCCGGAGGCCGCGGGTTCAAGTCCCGTCACTCGCGCCACTTCATCGAGCCTGGACAGAAGGTTCGATGCGTTAGCAAGGCCGCGCTGGCAACAGCGCGGCCTGCTTGCTTTCCGGGTTCTCGCACCTGCGGTAGAGTGGCGGTTGAGAGTGGCTCTCAACAACTCCGTTTCCGGACATTTCCCCCATATTTTCAGCGCCTTGGCCCCTGCGGGACGCATGGCGTAATTTGCTTTCCTTGGGCACGGCACCCGCCTATATTCCAACACGCCCGGCCCCAAGCCGGGCTTTTGTTGCAGGCGTCCGGACCTCCGCATGGGTCCGGAGGTTATGTCCAGAACCGGCGGGCAGGCCGGGTGGGGCCAAAAACCGACAATCAGATGTGTGGGCCTGGGCTTCATGCACTTGGTTGCGGCTGGCACCTTCCGCAAGCCCCGTCGGGCCAACCGGGACGAAATTTGGGGCACACTCATGTCCAGTCAGGTTATGTCCACCGAGCTGCTGAGCCAGTATCTGCCGATCATCATCTTCCTGGCCATCGCCGGGGTGATCGCGGCGGCGATGGTCTTCGGCTCCATGCTGGTCGCCAAGCAGAAACCGGATAGCGAGAAGCTGTCGGCGTACGAATGCGGCTTCGAGCCGTTCAACGACGCCCGCAGCAAGTTCGACGTGCGCTTCTACCTGGTCGCCATCCTGTTCATCATCTTCGACCTGGAAGTGGCTTTCCTGTTCCCCTGGGCCGTGTCGCTGGGTCGCATCGGCCTGTTCGGCTTCTGGTCCATGATGGCCTTCCTGGGCATCCTGACCATCGGCTTCATCTACGAATGGAAGAAGGGCGCGCTGGACTGGGAGTGATCCCCCGGGGGGGGGGACCCCAGCCCGGCGCTTGAGCCTTTTCCCTCGTTCCTTTGCATCGCTGCCCGTTCACACCGGAGCCAGACCCGTGACGTCTTTGCCAACCCACTCTTCCGTTTCCCCCGCCGGTGTTCCCGCCGGTGCGGGCGCGCCCCTGCCGCCGGGCCCCGCCCAGGACGCCTACATCAAGGCCGTGACGACGGAGTTGCAGGACAAGGGCTTCGTCGTCGCCAAGCTGGACGCCCTGCAGGAATGGGCGCGCACCGGGTCGCTGTGGCCCATGACCTTCGGTCTGGCCTGCTGCGCCGTGGAAATGATCCACGCCTACATGAGCCGCTTCGACCTGGACCGGTTCGGTGTGATCCCACGCCCCAGCCCGCGCCAGTCGGACGTGATGATCGTGGCCGGCACCCTGTGCAACAAGATGGCCCCGGCCCTGCGCAAGGTCTACGACCAGATGGCGGAGCCGCGCTGGGTCATCTCCATGGGCTCCTGCGCCAACGGCGGCGGCTATTACCACTACAGCTATTCCGTGGTGCGCGGCTGCGACCGCATCGTGCCCGTGGACATCTACGTTCCGGGCTGCCCGCCCACGGCTGAGGCGCTGGTCTACGGCGTGCTGCAGTTGCAGAAGAAGATCAAGGGCGGTAACCGCCTGGTTCGGCGCTAAGCGGCCCTCGAGGGATCGGGAATGAACGAAGAAACCCTACAGGCGCTGGGCGCCAAGATCGCGGCGGCCCTGCCGGGCGCCGTGACCGGCACTGAGGTCCAGAACGGCGAGCTGGTGGTTCGCACCACGCGTGAGGGCTTGCTGCAGACCCTGACGGTGCTGCGCGACGACGCCGGCTGCCGCTGCACCCAGCTGGTGGACATCACCGCGGTGGACTGGCCGTCCAAGCCGGAGCGGTTCGAGGTCAACTACATGCTGCTGTCGGTGTCCAAGAACCTGCGCGCGCGGGTGAAGGTCACCACGGATGAGGACACGCCCGTCCCGTCCTGCGTCCCGCTGTTCCCGGCCGCCGGCTGGTATGAGCGCGAGACCTGGGACATGTTCGGCGTGTTCTTCGCGGGTCACCCCGACCTGCGCCGCATCCTGACCGACTACGGTTTCGAGGGTCACCCCCTGCGCAAGGACTTCCCCCTGACGGGCTACGTCGAGGTCCGCTACGACGACGAGCAGAAGCGCGTCGTCTATGAGCCGGTGAAGCTGACGCAGGACTTCCGGGCCTTTGATTTCATGTCGCCCTGGGAGGCGATGACCGATGTGCAGCTGCCGGGCGACGAGAAGGCGGTCATCCCGCTGGGCGCGTCGCTGCGCGACGGCAGCGTGAAGAAGTGAGATCGGCCATGGCCAATCCTGTCGAAAGCCAAATCAAACCCTACACGATGAACTTCGGGCCGCAGCACCCTGCCGCCCACGGCGTGTTGCGCCTGGTTCTGGAGATGGACGGCGAGATCGTGGAGCGGGCGGACCCGCACATCGGTCTGCTGCATCGCGGCACCGAGAAGCTCATTGAGTACAAGACCTACATCCAGGCGATGCCCTACTTCGACCGGCTGGACTACGTGTCCCCGATGTCGGAGGAGCACAGCTTCGTCCTGGCCGCGGAGAAGCTGTTGGGCATCACCCCGCCCAAGCGCGCGCAGCACATCCGCGTGCTGTTCGCCGAGCTGACCCGCATCCTGAACCACCTGCTGAACGTCACGACGTTCGCCATGGACGTGGGCGCGCTGACCCCGGCCCTGTGGGGCTTCGAGGAGCGCGAGCTGCTCATGGAGTTCTACGAGCGGGTGTCGGGTGCCCGCATGCACGCCAACTACTTCCGCGTGGGCGGCGTCCATCAGGACCTGCCGGCCGGCATGCTGGACGACATCGAGGTCTACGCGGCCAAGTTCGAGAAGTTCGTCGACGACGTGGAAGGCTTGCTGACGGCCAACCGCATCTTCAAGCAGCGCCTGGTCGACATCGGCATCGTCTCGGGTGACGAGGCGCTGGCCTGGGGCTTCACCGGCCCGGTGCTGCGCGCCTCCGGCATCCCGTGGGACCTGCGCAAGGCCCAGCCCTACGACACCTACGCCGAGTATGACTTCGACGTCGCCGTGGGCAAGACCGGCGACTGCTACGCCCGCTACCTGGTGCGCGTGGAGGAGATGCGGCAGTCCAACCGGATCGTGCAGCAGGCCGTGGCCAAGCTGCGCCAGACCCCGGGTGCGGTGAAGGTGGACGACCGCAAGATCGCCCCGCCGCCGCGCGGCGATATGAAGCGCTCGATGGAATCGCTGATCCATCACTTCAAGCTGTACACCGAGGGCTACCACGTCCCCGCCGGCGAGACCTACACCGCCACGGAATCGCCCAAGGGCGAGTTTGGCGTGTACCTGGTTTCCGACGGGTCCAACCGTCCTTATCGCTGCAAGATCCGGCCGACGGGCATCGCCCATCTGCAGGGTGTTGATTTCATGTCCCGGGGCCACATGCTCGCCGACGCCGTCGCGATCATCGGCTCCATCGATGTCGTGTTCGGAGAGATCGACCGATGAGCGCTTCCGAGACCCCTGCCGGTCCGGCGACCTTCGAATTCACCGCCGACAACCTGGCCCTGGCCCAGCGGATCATCGCCAAGTATCCGGAAGGCCGCCAGGCGAGCGCCGTGATGCCGCTGTTGGACCTGGCCCAGCGCCAGCACGACAACTGGCTGCCCCGCGCCGCCATGGACTACGTCGCCGGCATGCTGGGCATGGCCCCCATCCGCGTGTACGAGGTCGCCAGCTTCTACACCATGTACAACCTGAAGCCGGTGGGTAAGCACTTCGTGCAGGTCTGCACGACCACGCCCTGCTGGCTGCGCGGCTCGGACGAGGTGTTGGCGGCGTGCAAGCGCAAGCTGGGCATCGGCCCGGGCGAGACCACGGCCGACGGCCAGTTCACGGTGGTCGAGGTGGAGTGCGCCGGCGCCTGCGTCAACGCACCCGTCATCGCGCTCAACGACATCTATTACGAGGATCTGGACGGCCCCTCCACCGAGGCGCTGCTGGACACCCTGATCCGGGGCGAGACGCCCAAGCCCGGCCCGCAGAACGGCCGCATCAATTCCGCGCCCATCGGCGGTCCGACGACCCTGATCGAGATGGCGCAGCGTAACGGCGTCAAGCCGGCGTCGCAGGAGTAAGGCCGATGTTGCGCGACGAAGACCGCATCTACACCAACCTCTACGGCTATGAGGACTTCCGCCTGGACGCCGCCCGCAAGCGCGGCGACTGGGATGGTACCAAGGACATCCTGGCCCGTGGTCGCGACACCATCATCGAGCAGGTGAAGGAATCGGGCATGCGCGGCCGCGGCGGCGCCGGTTTCTCCACCGGCCTGAAGTGGTCCTTCATGCCCAAGAAGGTGGACGGTCCCGTCTACCTGGTGATCAACGCCGACGAGGGCGAGCCCGGCACCTGCAAGGACCGCGAGATCCTGCGCCACGATCCGCACAAGCTGATCGAAGGCTGCCTGATCGCCGGTTTCGCCATCGGCGCCACCGCCTGCTACATCTACATCCGCGGCGAGTTCTACAACGAGGCGTCCAACGTCCAGGTCGCCATCGACGAGGCCTACGCCGCCGGCCTGATCGGCAAGAACGCCTGCGGCAGCGGCTACGACTACGACATCTACCTGCACAAGGGTGCGGGCGCCTACATCTGCGGCGAGGAAACTGCGCTCATCGAGTCCATCGAGGGCAAGAAGGGCCAGCCGCGCAACAAGCCGCCGTTCCCCGCCAACGCCGGCCTGTATTCCCGCCCGACCACGGTCAACAACGTGGAAAGCATCGCGGGCGTTCCCACCATCCTGCGTCGCGGCCCCGCCTGGTTCGCCGGCATCGGCCGCCCCAAGAACGTGGGCACCAAGCTGTTCTGCATCTCCGGCCACGTGAACAAGCCGTGCAACGTGGAAGAGGAGATGGGCATCCCCCTGAAGGAGCTCATCGAGCGCCATGCGGGCGGCGTGCGCGGCGGCTGGGACAACCTGCTGGCCATCATCCCCGGCGGCTCCTCCGTGCCAGTGATGCCCAAGAGCGTCTGTGACACCGTGCTGATGGACTTCGACAGCCTGCGCGAGGTCGGGTCCGGTCTGGGTACGGCCGCCGTGATCGTCATGGACAAGTCCACCGATATCGTCCGCGCCATTGCCCGCCTGTCGAAGTTCTACATGCATGAGAGCTGCGGCCAGTGCACGCCCTGCCGCGAAGGCACCGGCTGGCTGGCCCGCGTCATGGACCGCATGGTTCGCGGCCAGGCCCGCCTGGAAGAGATCGACATGCTGCAGGACGTCACCAAGCAGATCGAAGGCCGCACCATCTGCGCCCTGGGCGATGCCGCCGCCTGGCCCGTGCAGGGCCTGATCCGGCATTTCCGTCCGGAGATGGAACGCCGCATCGCCGATTATCGCCAGAGCATCGCTGCCGAGTGATCGGTGGAAGGATTTGAGACATGCCGAAACTGACCATCGACGGTATCGAGCTTGAAGTGGCGCCTGGCACCTCCGTGCTGCAGGCCTGCGAGCAGCTGGGCATCGAGGTTCCGCGCTTCTGCTATCATGAGAAGCTGTCGGTCCCGGCCAACTGCCGCATGTGCCTGGTGGAGATGGAGAAGGCGCCCAAGCCCATCGCCAGCTGCGCCATGCCCTGCGGCGAAGGCATGGTGATCAAGACTGACACCGAGACCGTGCACAAGGCGCGCAAGGGGGTGATGGAGTTCCTGCTCATCAACCACCCGCTGGACTGCCCCATCTGCGACCAGGGCGGCGAATGCGACCTGCAGGACCAGGCCGTGGGCTATGGTTTCGACCGGGGCCGCTATGGCGAGGAAAAGCGCGCGGTCAAGGACAAGAACCTGGGCCCGCTGATCAAGACGATCATGACGCGCTGCATCCACTGCACGCGCTGCATCCGCTTCAGCGATGAGATCGCGGGCGTGTCCGTGATGGGCGCCACCGGCCGTGGCGAGCACATGGAGATCGGCACCTACGTCGAGGCTGCCGTCTCGTCCGAGCTGTCGGGCAACCTGGTGGACGTGTGCCCGGTGGGCGCGCTGACCTCCAAGCCCTACGCCTACACCGCCCGCCCCTGGGAACTGCGCAAGACGGAATCGGTGGACGTCCTGGACGCCGTCGGTTCCAACATCCGCATCGACACCCGCGGCGGCGAAGTGCTGCGCATCCTTCCCCGCCTGAACGAGGCGGTGAACGAGGAATGGATCAGCGACAAGACCCGCTACGCCCATGACGGCCTGAAGCGCCAGCGCCTGGACCGCCCCTACATCCGCGAGAACGGCAAGCTGCGCGCCGCTTCATGGGAAGAGGCCTTGGCCCTGACCGCCTCCAAGCTGAAGGGTGCCGCGCCGGAGAAGATCGCCGCCATCGCCGGCGACCTGGCCGATGCCGAAAGCCTGCTGGCCCTGAAGGACCTGCTGGGCGGCATGGGTGTGGCCAGCCTGGAAAGCCGCCAGGACGGCAGCGCCATCGACGCCGCCGACCGCGCCGGCTACATCTTCAACAGCACCATCGCGGGCATCGAGCAGGCGGACCAGATCCTCCTGATCGGCACCAACCCGCGCTGGGAAGGCAGCCTGGTCAACGCCCGCATCCGCAAGCGCTACCTGCAGGGTGGCCTGACCGTCACCGTGCTGGGCCCGCGCGTCGACCTGACCTTCCCCATCGAGCACCTGGGCAACGACGCCACGCTGCTGAACGCCATCGCCGACGGCAGCCACCCCTACGCCGAGACGCTGAAGGCCGCCAAGAAGCCCCTGCTGATCCTGGGCTCCGGCGCCCTGGCCCGTCCGGACGGCGCCGCCGTCTGGGCCGCCGCCCGCGCGGTGGCCGAGGCTTGCGGCCTGGTGCGCGAGGATTGGAACGGCTTCAACGTCCTGCACCGCGCGGCCTCCCGCGTAGGCGCCCTGGACCTGGGCTTCCTGCCCGCCAAGGGCGGCCGCGACCTGGCCGGCATCCTGGACGGCGCCCGCAAGGGCGAGGTCGAGGTGGTCTACCTGCTGGGCGCCGACGAGATCGACGCCCAGAACTTCGGCCGCGCCTTCGTGATCTACCAGGGCCACCACGGCGACCGGGGCGCCCATCGCGCCGATGTCATCCTGCCGGGTGCCGCCTACACCGAGAAGAACGCGACCTACGTCAACACCGAGGGCCGCGCCCAGCATACCCGCCAGGCCACCTTCCCGGTGGGCGAGGCGCGCGAGGATTGGAAGATCGTCCGCGCGCTGTCGGGCGCCCTGGGCAAGCCCCTGCCGTATGACACCCTGCAGCAGCTGCGCAAGCGGCTGGCCGACGCCAACCCGGTGTTCGCCCAGATCGACCGCGCCACGCCGGCCGCCTGGGGTGCCTTTGGCACCGCCGGTGCCGTGGCCGCCGCCCCCTTCACCCTGCCGGTGGAGAACTTCTACATGACCGACGCGATCAGCCGCGCCTCGGCCACCATGGCCGAATGCACGGAGGCCTTCGTGTCGCCCGCCGTTGCCGAGAGGACCGGTACCCATGGCTGATTTCCTCGCCCTGCACCTGGGGCTGCCCCTCACCTGGGCGACCCTGGTGGCGATCATCCTGAAGATCCTGGTGATCACGGTGCCGTTGCTGATCGCGATGGCCATGATGACCTATATGGAACGCAAGGTGCTGGCCGCCATCCAGCTGCGCCAGGGCCCGATCCTGGTCGGCCCCTTCGGTCTGCTGCAGCCGTTCGCCGACGGCCTGAAGCTGATGACCAAGGAAACCATCATCCCGGCCGGCGCCAACCGCGCCGTGTTCCTGGTCGCGCCGATGATCACCTTCATCCTGGCGCTGGTGGCCTGGGCGGTCATCCCCTTCGGCGAGGGCCTGGTGCTGTCCGACATCAACGTCGGCGTGCTCTACCTCTTCGCCATCAGCTCGCTGGGCGTCTACGGCATCATCATGTCGGGCTGGGCGTCCAACTCGAAGTACGCCTTCCTGGGCGGCTTGCGCTCCGCCGCGCAGATGGTGTCCTACGAGGTTTCCATCGGCTTCGTCATCATCACCGTGCTGCTGTGCGTCGGCTCGCTGAACCTGTCGGACATCGTCCGGGCGCAGACCCACCTGTGGTTCTGCATCCCGCTGTTCCCCATGTTCGTCGTGTTCTTCATCTCGGCGCTGGCGGAAACCAACCGCGCCCCCTTCGACCTGCCGGAAGGCGAGTCCGAACTGGTGGGCGGTTTCCACACCGAATACTCGGCCATGACCTTCGCCCTGTTCTTCCTGGGCGAGTACATCAGCATGCTCCTGATGAGCGGGATGACCTCCATCCTGTTCCTGGGCGGCTGGCAGCCGTTCCCCCTCCTGGGCTTCATCCCCGGCCCGCTGAACCTGATCATCAAGATCTGCCTGCTGATGTTCGTGTTCATCTGGGTGCGCGGCACGCTGCCCCGCTACCGCTATGACCAGCTGATGCGCCTGGGCTGGAAGGTCTTTCTGCCGTTCTCCCTGGTCTGGGTGATCCTGACCTCCGGCTTCCTTGTCTACTTCGACAAGCTGCCGCACTGAGCGATGCGTCCCCGCCCCGGGGCGGGACTTTGGTACTGACTTGTGACCGCGGGGGGAGCCGCCCCCCGCATCAAGGAATGAGGTGACGACATGGCCTGGCTCGACCGTACGGCGCGCGGCCTGTTCATGACCGAGCTGGTGAAGGGCTTCGCCCTGACCTTCAGCTACATGTTCAAGCCCCGGGTGACGCTCAACTACCCGTATGAGCGCAGCCCGCTCAGCCCCCGCTTCCGCGGCGAACATGCGCTGCGCCGCTACCCAAATGGGGAAGAGCGCTGCATCGCCTGCAAGCTGTGCGAAGCGGTGTGCCCGGCCCTGGCCATCACCATCGAAGCGGAACCCCGTGAGGACGGCTCGCGCCGGACCACCCGCTACGACATCGACATGACCAAGTGCATCTACTGCGGTCTCTGCCAGGAGGCCTGCCCCGTGGACGCCATCGTCGAGGGGCCGAACATCGAGTTCGCCACCGAGACGCGCGAGGAGCTTTTCTACAACAAGGAAAAGCTGCTGGCGAACGGCGACCGCTGGGAACCCCTGCTGGCGGCCAACATCGCCGCGGATGCGCCCTACCGCTAAGCCTTGAGTGCGCCTTTAACGCCTTCTGACGCCTAACCCCGTGACACCCGCGCGCGGGATCGCCCGCGCCCCCGACGTCGAGTCAGGGACCCAGACGATGGGCCCGGTTACCGGAGAGAAATCTTGATCGCCAACGTCCGCAACCCGCACCGGAAGGAGAGCCGCCGATGATACTGCCCGCTCTCGCCTTCTATCTGTTCGCCGCCGTGCTGGTGCTGGCCGGCATGCTGGTGATCACGGCGCGCAACCCGGTGCACTCCGTCCTGTTCCTGATCCTGGCCTTCTTCAACGCGGCCGGCCTGTTCGTGCTGATCGGGGCGGAATTCGTGGCGATGATCCTGGTCATCGTCTACGTGGGTGCCGTGGCGGTGCTGTTCCTCTTCGTCGTCATGATGCTGGACATCAACTTCCAGGAACTGCGCAAGGGCTTCCTGCGCTACCTGCCGGCGGGCCTCGCCGTGGGGGCGGCCCTGCTGGCGGAACTGGGCCTGGTGATCTCCGGCTGGGTCTACGCCGGCCCGGCGGACAGCGTCCGCGCGGCGCCGACGCCGGAAAGCGTGGGCAACGCCCAGGCCCTGGGCGACCTGCTCTACACCCAGTACGCCTTCATCTTCGAGGCCTCCGGCCTGGTGCTGCTGGTCGCCATGATCGGCGCCATCGTGCTGACCCTGCGCTCGCGCAAGGGCGTGCGCCGCCAGGTCATCGCCGACCAGTTGGCCCGCCGCCGCGAGGACGTGGTGGCCGTGGTCAAGGTCCAGACCGGGGAGGGCGTGTAAACCATGGGAAACATGATGGATATCGGCCTGGGCCACTACCTGTCGGTGGCGGCCATCCTGTTCATCCTGGGTGTGTTCGGCATTTTCCTGAACCGCCGCAACGTCATCATCATCCTGATGTCGATCGAGCTGATCCTGCTCGCCGTCAACATCAACCTCGTCGCCTTCTCGGTCTTCCTGCACGATCTGGTGGGACAGGTGTTCGCCCTGTTCATCCTGACCGTTGCGGCTGCCGAGGCCGCCATCGGCCTCGCCATCCTCGTCATCTACTTCCGCAACCGTGGCTCGATCGCGGTTGAGGACATCAACCTGATGAAGGGTTGAGGGCCATGGCCGTTATCGCAGCAATCTTCCTGCCGCTCCTCGCGGCGTTCATCGCCGGCTTCTTCGGCCGTCGCATCGGTGACCTGGGCTCTCAGCTCGTCACCTGCGGCGCCATGGTGGTGGCACTGATCCTCTCCGTCATCCTGTTCATCGACGTGGCCGTGAACGGACACGCCACCGTGGTTCCGCTGGCCAACTGGGTTGCCAGCGGCGACTTCCACGTCGATTGGGCCCTGCGCGTCGATACCCTGACCGCGGTCATGCTGATCGTGGTCAACGGCGTATCGACCATGGTCCACATCTACTCCGTCGGCTACATGAGCCATGACCCGGACAAGCCCCGGTTCATGTCCTACCTCAGCCTGTTCACCTTCATGATGCTCATGCTGGTGACCTCGGACAACCTGCTGCAGATGTTCTTCGGCTGGGAGGGCGTCGGTGTCGCCTCGTACCTGCTGATCAACTTCTGGTTCGAGAAGAAGAGCGCCAACGACGCCTCCATGAAGGCGTTCCTGGTGAACCGCGTGGGCGACTTCGGCTTCGCGCTGGGCATCTTCTCGATCTTCATCATCTTCGGCAGCGTCGAATTCGGCACGATCTTCCCGGCCGCCGCCGGCAAGGCCCACGCCACCTTCAACTTCCTGGGTTGGCATGTGTCGGCGCTGGACTGCGCCTGCTTGCTGCTGTTCGTCGGCGCCATGGGCAAGTCGGCCCAGCTGGGCCTGCACACCTGGCTGCCGGACGCGATGGAAGGCCCGACCCCGGTGTCGGCCCTCATCCACGCCGCCACCATGGTGACCGCCGGCGTCTTCATGCTGGCCCGCATGAGCCCGGTGTTCGAGTACGCCCCCACCGCGCTGGCCGTGGTGACCGTGCTGGGCGCCCTGACCGCCTTCGTCGCCGCGACGATCGGCATGACCCAGTTCGACATCAAGCGCGTCATCGCCTATTCGACGATGAGCCAGCTGGGCTACATGTTCTTCGCCATCGGCGTGTCGGCCTACCAGGCCGCCGTCTTCCACCTGATGACCCACGCCTTTTTCAAGGCCCTGCTGTTCCTGGGCGCCGGTTCCGTCATCCACGCCATGTCGGGCGAGCAGGACATGCGCAAAATGGGCGGCATCGCCAGGCTCATCCCCTTCACCTATGTGGTGATGTGGATCGGCAACCTGGCCCTGGCCGGTGTCGGCATTCCCGGCGTGTACGGCTTTGCGGGCTTCTACTCCAAGGACATCGTCCTGGAGGCGGCCTATGGCTCCGGCACCGCCGTCGGCCACTTCGCCTACTGGCTGGGCATCGCCGCCGCCTTCATGACCGCCTTCTACTCCTGGCGCCTGCTGATCATGACCTTCCATGGCAAGCCGCGCGCCTCCAAGGAGGTCATGGACCACGTGCATGAAAGCCCGCTGGTCATGACCGGTCCGCTGACCGTGCTGGCCATCGGCGCCCTGGTCGCCGGTATCGGCGGCTACGAGTGGTTCGTGGGCCATGCCGCCCGCGCCGAATTCTGGCGCGGCGCCATCCAGGTCCTGCACGCCCATGACAGCATCCACGCCGCCCATGAGGGGCCGGAGTGGGTGGGCCTCCTGCCGCTGATCGTCGGCCTAGCCGGCATCGGCCTGGCGTACGTCTGCTACATGTTCGTGCCCGGCATCCCGGCGACCTTCACCAAGATCGTGAAGCCGCTGCATGTGCTGGTCTTCAACAAGTACTTCTTCGACCAGATTTACGACGTGCTGTTCGTGAAACCGGCCCAGGTCCTCGGCTTCGGCCTGTGGAAGGCCGGTGACGGCGCCATCATCGACGGCCTGGGCCCCGATGGTGTCGCCAAGACCACCCGCGGCGTGGCCGCCGGCGTCAGCCGTTTGCAGTCCGGGTACGTCTACCACTACGCATTCGCCATGGTGATCGGCGTGGTCGCGCTGGTCGGCTGGTTCTACTTCAAGCCCTGAGCAGGACGAGGCATCTAAGATGGCTGATTGGCCGATCCTGTCGCTGACGACGTTCCTTCCGTCGATTGGCGCCCTACTCATCCTGCTGGTGCGCGGCGAAGAACAGGCCGTGGCGCGAAACGCGAAGGCGATCGCCCTCGCGACCTCGCTTCTCACCTTCATCGTTTCGCTGTTCATCCTGGTGAAGTTCGACCCCTCCAGCGCCGGCTTCCAGCTGGTGGAGGAACACAGCTGGATCCCCGCCTTGGGCATCCAGTACCTGCGCGGTATCGACGGCGTGTCCGTCTGGTTCGTGCTGGCCTCGACCTTCCTCACGCCCGTCTGCGTGCTGGCCTCCTGGGACAGCATCGAGAAGCGCGTGAAGGAGTTCATGATGGCGCTCCTGCTGCTGGAGACCATGCTGGTCGGCATGTTCACCGCGCTGGACTTCATCCTGTTCTACATCTTCTTCGAAGGTGTCCTGCTGCCGATGTTCCTGATGATCGGCGTGTGGGGTGGTCCGGGCCGCATCTATGCCGCCTACAAGTTCTTCATCTACACCTTCGTCGGCTCCGTCCTGATGCTGCTGGCCATCGTCGCCATGTACCTGCAGGTCGGCACGATGGACATGCGGGTGATGCTGGACCACACCTTCGACCCGTCCATGCAGAAGATCCTGTGGCTGGCCTTCTTCGCCGCCTTCGCGGTGAAGACCCCGATGTGGCCGTTCCACACCTGGCTGCCCTTCGCCCACGTGGAGGCGCCGACCGCCGGTTCGGTCATGCTGGCTGGCGTCATGCTGAAGATGGGCGGTTACGGTCTGATCCGCGCCAACCTGCAGATGCTGCCCATCGGCTCGGCCACCTACACCAACCTGGTGTTCGTGATGTCGGTCGTCGCCATCATCTACACCTCGCTGGTGGCGCTGGCGCAGACCGACATGAAGAAGATGATCGCCTATTCCTCCGTGGCCCACATGGGCTACGTCAGTATGGGCATCTTCTCCGCCAACGCCCAGGGCCTGGACGGCGCCATGTTCCAGATGCTGTCGCATACCGTGGTGTCGGCGGCCCTCTTCCTCTGCATCGGCGTGGTCTACAACCGCCTGCACACCCGTGAGATCGCGCGCTACGGCGGCATGGCGCACAACATGCCCAAGTACGCCGTGGTGTTCATGCTGTTCATGCTGGCCTCGGTCGGCCTGCCCGGCACCTCGGGTTTCGTGGGTGAGTTCCTGTCCATGCTGGGCGCGTACGAGGCTAACACCTGGGTGGGCCTGTTCGCCTCCACCGGCCTGGTGTTCGGCGCCGCCTACATGCTGCTGCTCTATCGCAAGCTGTTCTACGGCAAGCTGGAGAAGCCGGACGTGATCGCCATGCCCGACCTGAACGGGAAGGAGATCCTCTACTTCGCCCCGCTGGTCGCCATCGTCATCATGATGGGCGTCTACCCGAAGAGCTTCAGCAGCGTGTACGCCGCGTCGCTGGACCACATCCTGTCGCACCACCGCGAGGCCCTGGCCGCCGAGGGTCTGACCCCGCCGGTCGCCAACCCGGCCTCCGCCTTCGTCCCGGCCGCCAACGCCGGGACCCTCTCGGCCCATCCGGCGACCAGCGAGACGCCGGGCACCGAGCCGGCGGTTGAGCCGACCACTTCTGAAACGCCCGCCGAAGCGCCCGCCCAGAGCGAGCCCAAGGCGGACGCCAACCCCGACGCCGGCCACTGATCCAGCGGGAAACGATCCATGCAACCTGTCCTTACCGATCTGATCCCGGCCCTGCCTGAGATCTTCCTGGCCGTGGCGGCGCTGGCGCTGCTGATGCTGGGTGTGTTCAGCGGCAAGAACGGCACCCGCCTGGTCAGTGGCCTGGCTGTGGTGGCGCTGGTGGTCACCGCCGTGCTGCTGTTCCGCCAGGAAGGCTACGACGTGGCCTTCTCCGGCCTGTTCATCACCGATGGCTTCGCCGTCTTCTCCAAGCTGCTGGTCCTGCTGGGTACCGGCCTTTCCATCATCATCGCCCAGAACTTCATCGCCCGCGAGGACATGGACCGGTTCGAATATCCGGTGCTCATGCTGCTGGCCACCGTCGGCATGATGATGATGGTGTCGGCCAACGACCTGCTGACCCTGTATGTCGGCCTGGAACTGCAGAGCCTGTCGCTCTACGTCATCGCGTCCTTCCGCCGCGATTCCGCCAAGAGCACCGAGGCCGGCCTGAAGTACTTCGTGCTGGGTGCCTTGTCCTCCGGCATGCTGCTGTATGGCATCAGCCTGATCTACGGCTTCGCCGGCACCACCAACTTCATCACCATCGCCCAGGTTCTGCAGGCCGGTCCGGCATCTCTGGGCGTCATCGTCGGCTTGGTCTTCGTCGCCGCCGGCCTGGCCTTCAAGATTTCCGCCGTGCCCTTCCATATGTGGACGCCGGACGTGTACGAGGGCGCCCCCACCCCGGTTACGGCCTTCTTCGCCGTGGCGCCCAAGGTGGCCGCCATCTGCCTGTTCATCCGCGTGCTGGAGGGGCCCTTCGGTTCCCTGCTGCCGCAATGGCGCCAGGTGATCGAGTTCTGCTCCGTCGCCTCCATGGTGGTGGGCTCCCTGGCGGCCATCCGCCAGAGCAACATCAAGCGCCTGATGGCCTACAGCTCCATCGCCAACATCGGCTACGCCCTGGTCGGCGTGGCGGCGGGCACCGCCGAGGGCGTGCAGGCCGTGCTGATCTACATGGCGATCTACCTGGTGATGACCGTCGGCACCTTCGCCATCATCATCGGCATGCGCCAGAAGGGTAAGGCCGTGGAAGAGATCGCCGATCTGGCGGGCCTCTCCAAGACCAACCCCATGCTGGCCCTGGCCCTGGCCGTCTTCATGTTCTCCATGGCGGGCGTTCCGCCGGCGGCCGGCTTCTTCGGCAAGCTGCTGGTGTTCATGGCCGCATGGAAGGCCGGGCTGTACCCGCTGTCCATCATCATGGCGCTGACCAGCGGCATCAGCCTCTACTACTACCTGAAGATCTGTAAGGTCTCCTGGTTCGACGACGTCAAGGAGCCGCTGGACCGTCCCACGGCCGGCTTGTCCTGGATCGTCACCGCCACCGCCTTGGTGGTGTTCCCGGTGGCCCTGGTGATCGGCACCCCGGTGCTGAACGGCGCCGCCGCCGCCGCCGCCAGCCTGTTCCATTGAGCGGGCGGGCGCTGACCCCCAGCACCCCGTCCCACCGTCTGCCGGAGTGGATCCGGCCGACGGTGCTGGAGCGCTGCGGCAGCACCAATGATATCGTCAAGGACATGGCCCGTGCTGGCGCGCCGGAAGGCACGCTGGTGCGGGCCGTTCGCCAAGAGGCGGGGCGTGGCCGGCGCGGCCGCTCCTGGACCTCGGAGCCTGGCAATCTCTACTGTACCCTGTTGCTGCGCCCCGGCGGCACGCCCCAACGGGCGGCCGAGCTGTCCTTCGTCACCGCGCTCGCGGCGGGGGAGGCGGTGGACGGCCTCATCGCCGCCGCGCCCAAGCTGAAATGGCCCAACGACGTCCTGGTCGAGGGCGCCAAGATCGCTGGTATCCTGCTGGAATCCGAGGCGGAGGCGGACGGTAGCGTCGCCTGGGTGGCCGTCGGCATGGGCATGAACGTGCGACACCATCCGGACACCCCGGGCTACGCCACCACGTCCCTGCTGACCCAGGGCGCGGATGTGGAGCCCGACCTGGTCATGGCCGCCTATGCCCGCGCCTTTGACCGTTGGTACCGCCGCTGGCAGAATTATGGTTTCGCGCCCGTGCGCGCCGCCTGGCTGAACGCTGCCCAGGGTATCGGCGGTCCCGTCGCCGTCCGCCTGCATGACCGCGCGTTCGAGGGACGCCTGGTCGATCTGGACGCCGATGGCGCCCTGCTGGTGGAAACCGCCGGCGGCACGGTGAAGGTCACGGCCGGCGACGTCTTCTTCCCCCACGCTGTCCAGTCCACCGCCTGAGATAGGGAGCCCGCCCCATGCTGCTCGCCATCGACGCCGGCAACACCAACGTGGTCTTCGCCATCTATGACGGCGACACGCCCCGGGGCCGTTGGCGCATTTCCACCGACAGCCGCCGCACCTCCGACGAGTACGCGGTGTGGCTGACATCGGCCATGGCCCTGAAGGGGCTGGCGGCCCAGGATGTCAACGCCGCCATCCTGTCCTCCGTCGTCCCGGCGGCCACACCCGACCTGATCCGGCTGTGCATGGATCATTTCGGCTGCGTACCCATGCGCATCGGCGACCCGGCGGTGGACGTGGGCATCGAGATCCGCATCGACAACCCGCGTGAGGCCGGCGCCGACCGCCTGGTCAACGCCGTTGCGGCAACGGAACGATATCCGGCGCCGCTGGTCGTCCTGGATATCGGCACCGGCACCACCTTCGACGTGGTCGATGCCGACGGCGCCTTTGCCGGCGGCATCATCGCCCCCGGGCCCACCCTGTCGCTGGATGCCCTGCACCGCGTGGCCGCCCAATTGCCCAAGGTGGACATCGCCAAGCCCGACCGCGTCATCGGCCGCGGCACAGTGGGCGCCATGCAATCCGGCATGTATTGGGGCTATACCGCGATGATCGAGGGCCTGCTGCGCCGTATCAAGGCAGAGCTGTCGCCCAGCGGCACACCCCCCGTCACCGTCATCGGCACGGGCGGTATGGTGCGGGTGTTCGCGGAGGAAACGGGCATGGTCGATCACATCGATGCCGACCTGACCCTACGCGGCCTCTTGCTCATCCATCGCCGCAACGCCAAATCAGGGGGCTGACGCCCCGTTCGCCCATCCCGCCGTTTCCCGTTTTCCAGGTTTCCATGATCGACGATTTGCTGTCCCCCGACGCCCTGTATTTCCTGCCGTTGGGTGGGTCCGGCGAAATTGGTATGAACCTCAACCTCTATCGTCACGCCGGCAAGTGGCTGATGGTCGACCTGGGCGTCAGCTTCGGCGATGACGCCGCGCCGGGCGTGGACGTGGTCATGCCCGATCCCGAGTTCATCGCCGAGCGCCGGGAAGACCTGGCCGGCCTGGTGCTGACCCACGCGCATGAGGACCATTTGGGTGCCGTGCAGTACCTATGGACTGAGCTGCGCTGCCCCGTCTACGCCACGCCCTTCACCGCCGCCGTGCTGCGCGCCAAGTTGCGCGAGACGGAGTTCAGCGGCCTGGTGCAGATCATCGAGGTGCCGCTGTCCGGCCGCTTCCAGGTCGGCCCCTTCGATATCGAGCTGATCAGCCTCACCCATTCCATTCCCGAGCCCAACGCCCTGGTCATCCGCACCCCCGGCGGCACCGTCCTGCACACCGGCGACTGGAAGCTGGACCCCGACCCCCGCGTGGGCGCGCCGGTGGACGAGGCGGCGCTGATCGCCCTGGGGCACCAGGGGGTCACCGCCTTGGTCTGCGACAGCACCAACGCCACCGTGCCCGGCACCTCGGGGTCGGAGGGCACCGTCGCCGTGGGGCTGGAGGAGCTGATCGGCCGTTACCCCGGCCGCCGCGTGGCCGTGGCCTGCTTCGCCACCAACGTCGCCCGCCTGCATTCCATTGCCAAGGCCGCCGCCGCGCACGACCGCCAGGTGGCCCTGGTGGGCCGCAGCCTGCGCCGCATCAATGGGGCGGCGCGCGCCACCGGCTACCTCAAGGATCTGCCACCCTTCGTCACCGAGCATGACGTGGGCTATCTGCCGCGCGAGGCCCAGGTGTTGATCTGCACCGGCAGCCAGGGGGAGCCGCGCGCCGCCCTGGCCCGTATCGCCGATGGCGACCACCCCGAGATCGACCTGGAGCCGGGCGACGTGGTGGTCTTCTCCTCCCGCGAGATTCCGGGCAACGAAAAGGCCATCGCCAAGGTGCAGAACGGCCTGATCCGCCGGGGCATCGAGGTGGTGACGGCCAGCGACGCCGATGTCCACGTCTCCGGCCATCCGGCGCGGGATGAGCTGGCGCAGATGTACCAGTGGGTGCGTCCTTTCCTGGCCGTGCCGGTGCATGGTGAGCAGCGCCACCTGAAGGCCCACGCCGACCTGGCGCTGGAATGCCAGGTGCCACGCGCCCTGGTGCCGGAGAATGGCGTCGTCATCCGCATCGGCCCGGGAGAGCCGGAGATCATCGGCACCGTGCCTTCGGGCAAGCTGTGCCTGGACGGTCGCCGCCTCGTGCCCCTGGGGGGCACTCTGCTGCGCACGCGCAACCGCATGGTCTTCAACGGCGCGGCGGTCGTCACCCTGGTGATGGACGATACCGAGCTGCTGGCGGACCCCAAGCTGTCGGTCATCGGCCTGCTGGACGGGGAAGAGGACGCGCTGTTCATCGAGGGCCTCGTCAAGGGCATCGGCCAGGCGGTGGACAAGCTGGCCGAGGCGGAGCGGCGGGATGACGCGGCCGTGACCGAGGCCGCGCGCCTGGCCGTGCGCCGCACCTTCCACGCGGCCCAGGGCCGCAAGCCGGTGACCGAGGTGCACCTGGTACGGGTTTAGGCCGACAGGGGAAGCGGCGCCCCTGGGACGCCGCCAAAACGGCCCGGGTGCGCGCCTTTCCGCGCGCTGACCGCGGGCCCTGGGGATGGGAAGCGTCATGAGCCTGGTCACGCTGGTCGCGATCTATTTCACGCTGTGGTGGGTGGTTCTGTTCGCGGTGCTGCCCATTGGCGTGCGGCGCGATGACAGCCCGCAAAAGGGCAATGATCCCGGTGCCCCGGTATTTCCCGACCTCAAGCGCAAATTCATATGGACGAGCCTGATTTCAGCGGTAATTCTCGGGCTCGTCTGGGCTGTTTTTCATTTTGGCCTCATTAACTACGACCAGCTGTTCGATCCCCCGGGGAATGCGCCTTCTTGAGGCGAGCGGGGTTGGCGCGGCCGGTCGCGGTTGGTCCGGGCCGGTACGGTCGTCTGGGGAATGCTGATCCAAATCCTGATGGGGTTTTCCGCCCTGCTGCTGCTGGCCGCCATTCTGCTGTGGCTGTGGCGGCAGACCGTGGAATTGCGCCTGCGTAAGTCGCTGGGATCTTCCACCGACAAGATGCGCGCCGTTTCCAACGAGAAGACGCAAGTTCTGTCCTTCCTGGAGCAGCAGCGTATGGCGCTGGGCTCGAAGCGGTCGGACGCGGCCAAGATGCGCATGGCCATTTCCCAGCTGCGCATCGACAACAACGACATGCGCGCCCGCGACTTCTACGTCCTGCACCAGATCGGCGAGCCCTCGAAGGATAAGGAGGAGTACGCCTGCACCCTCATGCCCTCGGCCACGGTGGAACCGGGGCGCGAGCTGCCGGCCGCCCTGCGTGGCATCGACCACCGCGGCAGCATCTGGGCTGAATCGGAGGCCGCCGCCCGGCGCCAGATTGAAATGCACTTCCCGGAAAAGGGCCCCTTGCGCCCCACCGGCTTCCGTCGGGGGGCGTGATGGAACTGGGTTGGTTGATGCTGTTGATGATCGGCCTGCTGGCGGCGCTGCTGTTCCGCCAGTGGCGGGAACTGACGGTGCGCCGGCTGGAACTGAGCCGCCAGCTGGAAAAGCGCGAGGCCCTGGTGGCCCAGTTCCGGCAGGAGATCGACGGCACCTCCGGTGAGCTGGAACAGATCACCAACACCATGGACACGGTGGACACCACGCTGGAGGAACTGCGCGAGGAGCTGGACAACCTGGACAAGGAGCGCAAGGCCCTGCGCGAACGGCGGCTGCAGCCCCTGGTCCTGCTGGACCGCCAGACCTTGAATGCGCAGCACTTCTGGGAACTGACCATCTCCAACCCCGATTTCGGCGAGACGGCGACCGCCCGCATGGCGCCGTCCGATTATGTCGACGATTGGGTGTCCGGCCGCGTCTACCTGGTGGGGGCCGATACGGCGGAGGAGGCGACCAAGCGCGCCGCCCAGCGCTTCAGCGCCTCCATGGGATACCGGGTCCTGGGCGCCGTGGCTTTCCGCCGGCGTTGAAGACCCCTGAATACGCATAAGGAAGGGGCGGCACCGGTGGACCCGATGCCGCCCTTTTTCATTCAGCCCTGGCCGTGGTTAGCGCCAGTGGCCCTCGACCCACATATGGCGGCCGTCGGGGCGGGTCCGCCAGTGGCCGGGCACCCAATGGGCATGGGGATGGGGCGGGGCGGCGTAATGGCCTTCCTCCCAGTCCCAGCGATCATGCCAGGCCCAGTGGCCGCCCACCCAGACATGGCCGGGTTCCGGCGGCGGGGGAATCACCTCGTGACGCGGCGGCGGCGGGGCCTCGCGCACCCACAGGTCCACGCCCACCTGGGCGTTGGCCGTGCCGGCGCCGGCGATGAACAGGCCACCGGTCAGGGCCACGGCCAGGGCGGCGGCGCTGACGGTGACGCGGGCGGACTTCATGACGGACTTCATGGGGTCACCTCTTGGTTTGATCGGGCCGATATCATTGGCGCCACCGTTGTTACGAAGAAGACGGCAAGGTCCCGTCGCATTTAACGCAGGTAAACGCCAATCACCCGGCCATCACCGCCAATGAGGCCAAGGATTGATGGCAAAATAGTGTCGCCGCCGGCTCCACATTTTGTCCGCTCTACTGGAAAATGTTCATATGTCCACCGGTGGCTATGTCGTCCGGGCTATCCAGTCCGGTTGAGGCGTTTTGCCGCCATTTGGATGGATCAGGGCGTGGCCCAAGAAAACTGCTGCGCCACCTGAAGCAGCATCAGGGCGCCCAATACCGCCACGCCGCCCAGGCAGCCCAGGATGATGGCGTAGCCGCCATAGAAGAAGGGATGGGGCGGGCGGCCGTTGCGGATCATTTGGCGCGCCAGCAGGAAAAACATCCACACGCCGGAACACAGCGCGCCGATGCCGAACACCAGGCGCAGCACCAGCACCACGGCCATGGTGCCGCCGATGAACCCCGCCGCCACGCTGACGGCGGCCAGGGTGACGAAAAAGGCCAGCACGTTGCGGAACAGGCGGCGGCGGGCGGCGGGCGACAGGGTCGGGGTCATGGGCGGAGGGGACGCTCTCAGCGGATCAGAGGATGGGGGATCAGAGGCCAGCGGATCAGAGGCCAGGGGATCAGAGGACGGCGCTGTACAGGGCCACGGCATCGTCCAGGGTGACGGGGCGGGGGTTGTTGACCAGCAGGCGCTGCACCTTCATCGCGTCCGCCGCCAGCAGGGGGATGTGATCGGCGGTGACGCCCACGTCCGCCAGGCGCCGGCCGAAGGGCATGGCGCCCATCAGCCGGGTCATGGCGTCCACGAAACCGTGGGAAGCGGCCGTATCGTCGGCGCCGCTCAACGCCGGGTCGATCAGGCGGCCCAACTCGGCATAGGCCCGCTCCGCATGGCCGCGATTGAAGGCCAGGATCGGGGCCAGCACCAGGGCGTTGCTGTGGCCGTGCGGCACATGGAAATGGCCGCCCAGGGGATAGGCCAGGGCGTGCACCGCCGCCACCGGCGCGTTGGCGAAGGCCATGCCGGCCAGAAGCGAGCCCTGCAGCATGGCGGCGCGGGCCGCCACGTCGCGGCCGTCGGCCAGCACACGGGGCAGGTTGGCATACAGCAGCGTCAGCGCCCGGGTGGCCAGGCTGTCGGACAGGGGGTTTTTCTTAAGCCGGCTGGTGTAGGCCTCGATGGCATGCACCATGGCGTCGATGCCGGTCATGGCCGTCACCGCCGGGGGCAGGCCCAGGGTCAGCGTCGCGTCCAGCACGGCGGCGTCAGGGTAGAGCAGAGGACTGACCACGCCCTTCTTCTCATGGCTGGGCGTGGTGACGATGGCGATGGCCGTCACCTCTGAGCCCGTGCCCGCCGTGGTCGGCACCTGGATCAGCTTCAGCCGGGGGCCACGCGCCAGGTTGATGCCGTAAATGTCGGGCAGGTTCTGCGGATGGCCGGCCAACAGGGCTACCAGCTTGGCCGTGTCCAGGGAACTGCCGCCGCCCAGGCCGATGACGGCATCCGCCTGGGCCGCGCGGGCGGTGGCCACGGCGTGCAGCACCACCGCCTCCGGCGGGTCAGCCTGTACCTCGGTGTACAGCACGGTCTCGATGCCGGCGGCACGCAGGCCGGCCAAGGCCGGTTCCACCACCCCGGCCTTCACCAGGCCGGGATCGGTCACCACGAAGACGCGCCCCACCCCAAGGTCGCGCGCCAGTTCCCCCAGCCGCCCGGCCCCACCCACCTGGGCCAGGATGCGGGGCGTGGTCTCGAACGTGAAGTCGGTGTGATGGGCGTCGGTGATCGCTGGGGTCATTTGGGGTTTCCTCCTGCCGCGTCCCCTTCTAGCATCCGCCCGCGTCATCCTCCTACCCTTCACCACAGGATTTCAGCCCATGTCGGGATATTGCGTCATCGCCCCGGGCCATCCCTTCCACGGGCCTTACCATGAGCGGGAACATGGTTTCCCAACGACGGATGAGGCGGTGCTGTTCGAGCGCCTGATGCTGGAGGTCAACCAGGCCGGCCTGTCCTGGCTGGTGGTGCTGCGCAAGCGGCAGGCCTTCAACGCCGCCTTCCATGGCTTCGACGTCGATAAGGTGGCCGCCCTCGGACCCAGTGACGTGGAACGCCTGATGCAGGACGCCGGCATCGTGCGCAACCGCCTGAAGATCGAGGCCGCCATCCACAACGCCCGGGTCATCCAGGGTCTGCGCGCCAGCCACGGCGGCTTCGCCGCCTGGATCGCCGCGCACCATCCCCTGACCAAGGCGGCGTGGGTGAAGCTGTTCCGCCGCACCTTCCGCTTCACCGGCGGCGAGATCGTGGGCGAATTCCTGATGAGCATCGGCTATCTGCCGCTGGCCCATGCCGAGGACTGCCCTGTGGATCATGAGCTGGCCGCGCTGGGCCAGCCCTGGCGCAAGGCCGTGGCCGAGGGGTTTGCATATTAGTATGTGGTCCTCAGGTGCCGGTGCCAGCATGCGCTGGTTTACCTTCAGCCTGTCGCTTTGAACGTCGCGACCAGTGTCGCCAAGGCTGCGCGGCTGCGCCGGTCGCTGACGGCAGAGCGCAGCACGACCGGCGCGCTGGGCAGGGGCGGCAGGCCGAAGCGCCCGCCCACCTCGATGGCGCCCAGGGGCGCCGCGCGCGGCGCCAGGGCCGCGACGCCCAGGCCCGCCAGCACGGCGGCGCCCACCGCGGCCACACCGCCGCCCACGAACACTTCCGTCCACGCGATGCCGGCGGCGTCCAGCGCCCGCACGGCATGGCCGCGCACACCGCACGGGGCGGACAGGGTGGCGATGGGCAGCGGGGCGGCCGGCGGCGGCTCCCAGCCCGGGGCAGCGAACCAGCACAGCGGGTCGATGAACAGCGGCTCCCCCGCCTCGGCCGCCAGTTCCGCCGGGCGTCCGTCCAGGGGTGGTTCCAGCCGCAGGATGGCGGCATCCAGTTCTCCGCGTTCCAGCAGGCCGCCCAGGTCGCGCGAGGCGGCGATGCGCACCTCCATCACCAGGGCGGGGTCACGGCCCTGCAGGCGGGCCAGCAGGCCGGGCAGATCGCGGCCGGCGACGTGGTCGCTGATGCCGATGACCAGGCGATGCGGCGCCTCCTCCAGCCCGGCCAGGGCCAGGTCGTGCGCCGTCAGAAGCCGGCGCGCCGGTTCCAGGAAGGCGGCACCCTGCGACGACAGCCGCACCTGGCGCGGCGTGCGTTCCAGCAGCCGCTGGCCCAGCCTGTCCTCCAGCCGTTTCAGCTTCAGGCTGATGGCCGACTGGGTGGTGCCCAGCGCCTCCGCCGCGCGGGTGAAGCTGCGCAGCGTGGCCACCAACACGAAGGCGTGCACGGCGTCCAGGTCCAGGGGCCGGAAGGAAGCGGCAGTGGTGGTCGTCATGATCACAAGCGGCAATGAATAAAGGGCGTTGGGATTTTAAACGGAAATCCCGATGGTCGTCCATGGGAGGGGGTTTGGCGTCGATGTGGGCGGCCGATTGCCTATTATTCAGGCTGATACCGCAACCACGGGGGCTTTGCCGTCGTCCTGGGCATTTCGCCTCGGCCGACGGTGCTAGCCGCGATCGATTGGCGCGGTCGTCCGGCAGGGGCGATCTCCGCCATTACGGATAGACGGCGGCGCGGCCTTCGGCGGCGCAACATGAAAAGGGGATGATTCGGGGCCGATTCTGTTGCGCTGCGGAGCGTTTGCGAAGCGTCGCAGGGTAGCGTCAGCTTATATATTGAGCAATTGTCAGCTCACAAGCTGGGCAATTGACTAATCATTATGCAAAAGCACAGAAAAAGCACAAAAAGAAAGGCCAGCCCACCGTTAGGGCTTGCCTTTCGAAAACTCGGCGTAGCATTATCCAAGCGTTGGAGGGTACATCCCCCTCTGACATTGAGTCGCTTGGTGGCGATTCCTCCCTAAACTCAAGGCCGCGCCGCGCTATCGCGAGCGCGGTCTTTTTTATGCCCTTGTGTTTACGAGGGTGGAGTATAGGGAGACGAAATCATTCCGTCATCTGTTTTTTGATCATTTTCGAGGCATGATGCCCGAAAGGCGGCCTTTTCGGTCAAAAACAGCGGCCAATCATAAATTTCACTCAACGAAAGCCAGGGGATTCCCCAGGCGGATCAAGGACCTGGCATTTAAGCCAGGGCGAAGCGCAGCACAAAGAGTGCCGCCAGAATGGGCAGGGCCAAACCCAATTCCCGCCCCTTGCCGGTCAGCAGCTTGATGGCGCAGTGGGCGATCAGGCCGAAGGCGATGCCGTCGGCGATGGAGAAGGTGAAGGGCATGGCCAGGGCCGTGATCACCGCCGGAACCGAGTCGGTCACGTCGTCCCAATCGATCTCCGCCAGGCCGCGCACCATCAGGCAGGCGACGTAGAACAGCGCCGGAGCGGTGGCGTAGCCCGGGATGGCGGCCGCCAGCGGCGACAGGAACAGGGCGGCCAGGAACAGCAGGCCGACCACCACGGCGGTCAGGCCGGTGCGCCCGCCGGCGAAGGTGCCGGCGGCACTCTCGATATAGGCGGTGACGGTGGAGGTGCCCAAGGCCGCGCCGGCGGTGGTGGCCAGGCTGTCGGCCAGCAGGGCCCGCTTCAGCCGGGGCAGGCGGCCTTGGGCGTCCAGCAGCCCGGCGCGGTGGGACACGCCCACCAGCGTGCCGGCGGTGTCGAACAGGTCGACGAACAGGAAGGCGAAGATGATGGCGGTCAGGCCCATGTTGAAGGCGCCGGCCACATCCATCCGCAACAGCGTGGGCGCCGGGTTGGGTGGCAGGGAGACGGGGCTGCCGATCAGGGGCGTGACGCCCAGCGCCATGCCGGCCAGCGCCGTGCCGATGATGGCGATGACCACGGCGCCGGTGACCCCGCGCGCCGCCAGCACCACCAGCGCCAGGAAGCCGGCGCAGGCCAGCAACGCCTGCGGCTTGCCCAGGGGCCCCAGGGTCACCATGGTGGCGGGATGGGCCGCGACGATGCCGGCGTTCTGCAGGGCGATCAGGCCCAGGAACAGGCCGATGCCGGCGGAGATGGCGTGCTTCAGCCCCGTCGGGATGGCGTTGACGATGGCCTCGCGCACCGGCAGCAGGCTCAGCAGGGTGAAGCCCACGCCCGACAGGAAGACGGCGCCCAGCGCCACCGGCCACGGATAGCCCATGCCGCCCACCACCGAATAGGCGAAGTAGGCGTTCAGCCCCATGCCCGGGGCCAGCGCGATGGGATAGTTGGCGTACAGCCCCATGATGAAGCAGCCCAGGGCGGAGGCCAGACAGGTGGCCACGAACACCGCCCCCGGATCCATGCCGGCCTTGCCCAGCACCTGGGGGTTCACGAAGATGATGTAGGCCATGGTCAGGAAGGTGGTGACCCCGGCCAGGATCTCCGTACGCACGGTGGTGCCATGGGGCGTCAGCCCGAAAAAACGATCAAGCACGTGATGCCCCCGCGTTATTCTCAAGGATCGCGCCCATGGTCGGCGCGGACGCCCTCGCCAAGCAAGGACAAAGCCAATGCCGCGGATCGCTGCTGTGATGACCGGCCTGCTGATGCTGGCGGCCGGTGCCGCCTGGGGGCAGGGGGCGCCACAGAGGAGCACGTCGAAAGGCCCCACCATCGCCGTCGATCCCGCCGCCTGCCAATGGGCGGTGCGGCATGAGCCGGCGCCCGATGTCGCCTATCAGCCGGGCGTGGATGTGGACGGCAATCCCGTCGCGCCGGCCGATCTGGACGGCGGTGTCCGCCTGCCGGCGCCCCAGCGCATCGAGATCCCGCTGACGGCGCGCCTGGCCCGCGCGCTGCCGCGCGCCCCCGGCACGGCTTGGCCCCGGGCCGACGCCTATCTGGGCCTGCTGACGGTGGAGGGGGACCAGGTGCTGTTCAACGGCCAGCCCCTGACCGATCCGGCGGCGGATGAACTGGCGGCGCTGTGCCGCCAGCAAGAGCTCTCGGGCCGCTGAGGCGCACCGAAGCGGAACCTTGGGCGCGCGCGGAGGGTTTCAGGGGCCCGACAACGGCGCCAACCATCCGCAGAAGGAGCGCACCCATGGCCACGGCCCACAAGACCGCCGCCCACAGCAGCCACACCAAGGCCAAGACCCGCACCAAGCCGCGCCGCACCCGGCGCACCGCCACGCGTGATCCGCTGGCGGTCAGCCTGTTGAAGAAGGACCACCGCGAGGTCGAAGGCTGGTTCGACGAATACGAGCAGTTGGACGGCGATGATGAGAAGCTGGCGCTGTTCAACAAGATCGCCCTGGCCCTGAAGGTCCACACCGCCATCGAGGAAGAGATTTTCTATCCCGAGGAACGGGGCGAGGTGGAGGACGACATGCTGGACGAAGCCTATGTCGAGCATGACGGCGCCAAGAAGCTGATCGCCGAGATCGAGGCCATGAAGCCCGGCGACGCGTTCTATGACGCCAAGGTCAAGGTGCTGGGTGAATACATCAAGCACCACGTCAAGGAAGAGGAACAGCCCGGCGGCCTGTTTTCCCAGGCCAAGCGCGGCGACGAGGACCTGAACGAGATGGGCGAGCGCCTGAAGGCCCGCAAGGAGGAACTGATGGCGGAGTGGGGCAAGGCCTACTCCTGACGGCGGCATGGCGCCCGTGGCCCCTCCGGCGGGGCGCGGGCGCCGCCTGTAACCATCGCGTTACAGGCCGGGCCTTTTTCGCGGTCCCCGGGGGCGGTAGTCTCGTCCATCAAATTATAATGGGGACTTCATGTTCAATCGTCGCGCCTTCCTGGCCGCCAGCGCCGCCTCGGTCGCCCTGGCCACGGTCCGCCCCGGCTTCGCCGCCCAAAACTCCAAGCCCGCCGCCGACCTGAACCACCTGCTGGACGTCTTCTTCCAGGAAGACCTGCGGCGCAGCCCCGAAAGCGCCACCATGGCCGGCATGGACACCGGCAAGCTGGCCGGCCTGCGCGCCAAGCTGGACGATCGCAGCCCCGCCGGGCGCAAGGCCGACACCGCCGCCACGGAAAGCCAGCTGCGCCGCCTGAAGGCCATCGATCGCAAGGCGCTGACCGGCATCGACGCCGTGAACTACGACAGTGTGGAATATGTCCTGGCGGAGGCGGTGGAAACCGACCGCAAATTCCCCTTCGGCTCCGGCGGGTCGCCTTATGAGCTGTGCCAGTTGCAGGGCGCCTATCAGTCCATCCCAAACTTCCTGGACGTGCACCACCCCATCGAGGTCAAGGCCGACGCCGATGCCTATCTGGCGCGGCTGGAGGCCTTTGCCGGCGCGCTGGACACCGAGACGGCGCAGTTCAGGCATGATGCCGCCCAGGGCATCCTGGCCGCCGACTTCATGCTGGACACGACGCTGACCCAGCTGCGCGCCCTGCGGGTGGACGCGGGGGCGTCCGGCCTGGTGTCGTCGGTGGCCAAGCGCGCCAAGGACAAGGGGCTGGGCGACGCCTACGGCGCCCAGGCGGCCAAGATCTACACCGACAAGGTCGGCCCGGCGCTGGACCGCCAGATCGCGGCGGTGGAGGCTGCCCGCAAGACGGCCACGCACGACGCCGGCGTCTGGCACATCAAGGACGGCGAGGCCTGGTACGCCCAGGGCCTGAAGTCCAGCACCACCACCACCCTGTCCCCGGATGAGGTACACCAGATCGGCCTGGACCAGGCCAAGGAGATCGGCGCGCGGCTGGAATCGCTGCTGGCGGCCCAGGGCCTGACCCAGGGCACGGTGGCGGAACGCATCAAGGCCCTGCGCGCACGGCCCGAGAGCACCTATCCCAACACCGACGAGGGCAAGGCCCAGCTGGTGGCCGACCTGCAGGTGAAGCTGGACGACATGGCGTCGCGCCTGCCGCGCATGTTCCGCGACATCCCCAAGGCCAAGGCGCGGGTGCAGCGCGTGCCGGCGGCCATCGAGGCCGGCGCGCCGCTGGCCTACTACGAATCCCCGCCGCTGGAAGGCGACCGGGTGGGCACCATCTACTTCAACCTGCACGACACGGCCGAATGGCCCAAATGGTCGCTGCCCACCACCGTCTACCACGAGGGCATTCCCGGCCATCACCTACAGGGCTGCATCGCGCAGGAGACCAAGGGCATCCCGCTCTACCGCGCCAACATGTTCTTCTCCGGCTATGGCGAGGGCTGGGCGCTGTATGCCGAGCAGCTGGCCGACGAGCTGGGCATGTACGACGCCGACCCGCTGGGCCGCATCGGATTCCTGAAGTTCCTGCTGTTCCGCGCCGGCCGCTGTGTCATCGACACCGGCATGCACCACAAGCGGTGGAGCCGGGAACAGGCGGTGAAGTACATGGTGGATCTGACGGGCGACACCGAAAGCGCCATGACGCGCGAGACCGACCGCTACTGCGCCTGGCCGGGCCAGGCCTGCAGCTACAAGATCGGCCACACGCTCTGGAACCGCCTGCGCGACCAGGCCAAGACCGCGCTGGGCGACAAGTTCGACATCACGGACTTCCACCAGGTGGGCCTGAACTCGGGCGCCGTGCCGCTGGACGTGCTGCAGACCATGGTGGGCGATTACATCGCCCGCGTCCAGCGGGGCTGACCCGGTTCCCGGGCCCGGACCGTCGCGTTCGGGCCCGGATTGGCCGGGTGGGTCGAGCCTGTCTCAGGCCGCCTTGGTATCCGCCAGGAACGTCTCCACCAGGCCGCGCATCTTTTCCGCCTCCCGCGCCATGGAGGTCGCGGCCATCAGGACATCGTGGGCGGAATGCCCCGTTTCATCGGCGGCGGTGGAGACGCCCTGGATGTTACGGGTGACGCTGTCGGCGCCCATGGCGGCCTGCTGCGCGTTGCGGGCGATCTCCTGCGTGGCGGCACCCTGCTGCTCCACCGCCGACGCGATGGTGGTGGCGATGCCATTGATGGTTTCGATGGTGTCGGAGATGGCACCGATGGCGGCCACCGCCTCTCGCGTCGCGCCTTGGACGGTGGCGATCTGGGCACTGATCTCCTCGGTGGCCTTGGCGGTTTGGTTGGCCAGGCTTTTCACTTCGCTGGCCACGACCGCGAAGCCTTTGCCGGCCTCTCCTGCCCGGGCGGCCTCGATGGTGGCGTTAAGCGCCAGCAGGTTGGTCTGGCTGGCGATGTTGGTGATCAGGCCCACGATCTCCCCGATCTTCTGCGCGCTCTGCTCCAGGCCGGCCACAATGGTGCCGGTGTGGGTCGCCTGGCGCACCGCGTCGCCGGCCACGCTGGCGGCATCGGCCACCTGGCGGCTGATTTCCTGCGTGGACGATGCCAGCTCTTCCGTCGCGGCCGCGGCGGTCTGTACGTTGCTGGTCGCCTCCACGGCGGCGGCGGCCACGGTGGTCGCCTGCCGGGTCGTTTGCTCGGCGGAGGCTGACAACGAACTGGCGCTGGCCTGCATCTGGGCGGCGGCGGCGGCCACGGTGCCGATGACCTCCTCGGCCTGCGCGTCGAAGCTGTGGGTTAGGCGCTCCAGCACGGCGGCGCGGGAAGTCCTGGCAGTCTGCTCCTTCTCCTGTTCGGCGCGCAGGCGCTCGGCTTCGCGGGCGTTGTCGCGGAAGACCAGGGCGGTCTTGGCGATGTCACCGACCTCGTCGCGACGCTCCGTGCCCTGGATGGTGATATCCAACCGGCCGTGGGCCAGGTCCTGAAGATCGCGGACGATGTGGCCGATGGGCGTCACCAGTCCGCGCCGGGCGATCAGCAGGCCTATGGCCATGCCGAGGGCGATGCCGCCCGCCGCCACGCCGATCACCATCCAGGACAGTTTGCGGGCCAACGCCTGGCCGTCATCCGCCACGACGGTCCCGTCCTTGTCCAGCACCTCCTCCAAGGCTTCGATCTGATCGGCAAGGGACGTTGCCGCGGCACGGGCCCGGCTCACCTGGTCCAGAACCTCCTGGCGCGCAGTGTCATTCTGCAGGTTGGCGTGACGGCGGCCAACGGCGACGGTGGATTGAAAGTTTTGTTCATAAACGCGGAACGTCGATTTTATCTGAGCCAAGGCCGGGCGATATTTTTCTTCGGCTTGGCTTTCCAATGCCGCCATCGTTTGGTTGAAGTCCGTGATGCGTTTTTGCGCGTTGGCCACCGCGTCCTCCACCTCCGCCGGGCTGGCAGCGATGCGGTATTCGGCGCGGTTCATCCTAAGGATATTGGCCCGCAGATCGCTGGCCTGTTGCAGGTTCGTGCCCATCACGTCCAGGCGACGGGCTGTCGCCGACAAACTGGACATACCGACGTAGCTGGAGGCGGCGATAGCAATGGCGCAGAGCGACATCACGGCGATGACCAAACAGAACTTAACAATGATTTTGGTATTCTCTAGCATGATTTGACCTTATTTAGTTAGCTATCACTAGCACGCGTCTTCCTGATCATTTCCACTAAAGCGGGCTTTATTTTTAGGTTAGATAATGTGCTTTTTATTAAAATTTGAAGCACGCAAGTCGCTAGTGCGCCGTCAGACGGATTTTTCTGCGCGGTGGGGAGGGGCCGTCATCCCAACCGGGATCAATGCGGCATCTCGTGGAGGAAGGGCAGTGCCGGCGCGGTGTCGGGCGTCAGGCTGAAGATGCCGATGGCCGTGGTCATCGCGTCGCTGTCGCCGTGGCGGACAGGCAGGGACAGAAGGCCGTGGATCCGTCCTGAGAGGGCCACCTCGTCATAGGCCGGCCATGACCGCGCGTTGCGTAGGTAGGATATGGAAATCGGTTGGCAAACAGCGGCGTCGAAACAATTGGCCAGAATGCCGCCGGCGTTCCACCCGACATAATGCCAGCGCGGCGGCTCACGCCAGAAATCGGCCATGGCCAGGAAATCGTGATAGCAGGCGCAAACCCGATCCAGGAACCGTGGCCACGTGGGCAATGCGTCGCCGGTGGCCTTTTCCCGCAGCCAGGAAGCCAGGATGTTCAGGTGGCCCGGATGCTCGACGCTTCTGAAGTAGGGGGCATGGACCAGGGCCCGCGCCACCACCTCTTGATCAGTCAGGCGACTCATCCATTCCCCCACCCGCCCAAGCCCTGACGCAACCGGGGGTCCGAATGTGACCATGCCCTTGTTGCCAAATCAGCATATGGGTCATTCGCCGCAGCCGGCAATTCTGGTCACGGCTGGGTCGGGGGGGCTGCATTCCGGGACAATATTTCTTGCACTGAGCGGATAATGTCATGGCCGGCTATGACGCCGGCGGTCCTGATCGCGCATTTTTGGGGGTTAATCCAGGTGCAGGCGCCGATACACGCTTGGCGACAGCGCGAATGTTTCCAGGAAACGGCGGCTGAAGTGACTGGGATTCGCGAAGCCCGCCAGGGCGCTGATCTCGGTTATGCTTTTGGCGGAAAAGCGCGCGTCGCACAGCAGCGACCGCGCGTAGTCCAGCCGCATGGCGGTCAGTTCACGCCCGAAGCTGGTGCCTGCGGCGGCGAACAGGGCATGCAGGGTCCGCTTGGCGATGCCCTGCTGTTCGGCGAAGCGCGAGGGGGTCAGTGCCGGATCATGAAGCGCCTCGCGCATGGCGCGGCGCAGCCGGTGGAATGTCATCCGCTGATAGCGCTTCATTTCCCCCGATGCCCGACCGGCCGCCAGCGTCAGAAGTGCTGCGATTTGGCCGGCTACTTCCCCGAGGGGCAGGGGCAAATTCGCCATTGTTGCCGGTGTGACTTCCTTCAGCACGCTAGCCAGGGCGCGCGCCCAGCCGGTACTCGGATCGATGCGGGTTAGCGCCAGGTCCTCCGCGCAGGGCATGCGGGCGCTAAGCCATGCCCGCGGCATCTTCAGCGCCTTCGCCTGGGTGCGCGACATGAAACGCAGGGAAAACCCTGCCGCATCGTCCAACAGAATGAACTGCCCTGCGCTCAGCGGAAAGTCGGTGCCGGTCGCGTCGGAGACGACGACGGATCCGTCATCGACATATAATAGGCAAAAGTCATCGACCAGATCGCGCGCGATGTATCGTCCGGGCCGATTGGCAACATAGGGTTCAACGCTCAAGGCCAGCAATCGCGCCGGCCCTAGGGACGCTGCCGTGACTGCCGCCTGGAACGGCGCCTCCCGGGGAAAATCCAGCAAAAGGCCCGGCCGCCGAGCGCTTACCTCATCAGCCCAGAACGCCTTGGCTTCGCCGGGCGGCAATCCGGCCGTCGATAAATGCACGTAAGACTTCGTCGCGTCGGCGGAAGACATGCGGCATTCCCCGATAAGCACAGCCCAACCCTATCAGGGTAACCCATTAGGTGCAAATTTGCACCTTTTTGAGACCGTGAAGGTTTGCCTCCTTCATTAAAATGGCTCGGAACGTTGGAGCCCCGAGCCCTGGTTGTCGATTTCGGGGGTCAGGCGGCCTTGGCGTCCACCAGGAACTGTTCCACCAGGCCCCGCATCTTCTCGGCCTCCCGCGCCATCGAGGTCGCCGCGGTCAGCACGTCATGGGCGGAATGGCCCGTCTCATCCGCGGCCTGCGAGACGCCCTGGATGTTGTGGGTGACGCTGTCGGCGCCGGCGGCCGCCTGCTGCACGTTGCGGGCGATTTCCTGCGTCGCCGCACCCTGCTCCTCCACCGCCGAGGCGATGGTGGTGGCGATGCTGTTGATGTTCTCGATGGTGCCGGAGATGGCGCCGATGGCGGTCACCGCCTCGCGCGTCGCTTCCTGGACCTGGGCGATCTGGGTACTGATCTCCTCGGTGGCCTTGGAGGTCTGGTTGGCCAGGCTTTTCACCTCGCTGGCCACGACGGCGAAGCCCTTGCCCGCCTCACCGGCGCGTGCCGCCTCGATGGTGGCGTTCAGGGCCAGCAGGTTGGTCTGGCTGGCGATGTCGGTGATCAGCTTCACCACGTCGCCGATGCGTTGGGCGGTCTGCTCCAGGCCGGCCACGATGGTGCCGGTGTGGGTGGCCTGGCGCACGGCGTCGCCGGCGACCGTGGTCGATTGCGCCACCTGTCGGCTGATCTCCTGGATGGAGGAGCTGAGTTCCTCGGCGGCGGCGGCGACGGTCTGCACGTTGGCCGAGGCCTCGACGGCGCCGGCGGCCACGGTGGCGGACTGGCGGGTGGTCTGCTCGGCCGAGGCGGACAGCGAGCTGGCGGTGGCCTGCATCTGCGTCGCGGCGGAGGCGACGGCGCCGATGACGTCGCCGGCCCGCACGTCGAAGGTGCGGGTCAGGTTTTCCAGGGTGGCGGCACGGGCGACGCGGGCCGCCTGTTCCTTTTCCTGTTCGGCGCGCAGGCGTTCCGCCTCGCGGGCATTGTCACGGAAGACCAGGGCGGTCTTGGCGATGTCGCCCACTTCGTCGCCGCGCTCGGTGCCGAAGATCTCGATGGCCAGGCGGCCGTGGGCGAGGTCCTGCAGGTTGCGCACGATGTGGGTGATGGGGGCGATCAGGCCGCGGCGGGCGATCAGCATGCCGACGACGATGCCGATGGCGATGCCGACGACGGCGACCGCGACGATCATGATGGTCAGGTCGCGTGCGACGGTCTGGGCGTCCTGGGCGACGGCGGCGCCGTCCTCGTCCAAGGTCTCCTGCAACACCTTGATCTTGTTGCTGAGCGCGGTGGAGGCGGTGCGGGATTGCGCGACCTCGTCCAGGATTTCCTGGCGGGCGGCCTCGTTCTTCAGGTCCGCATGCTTGCGGCTGGCGGCCAGCGTGCCGTCGAATTCCGTCTTGTAGGCGGCGAAGGCGGTCCTGATTTCCGCCAGCATGGGGCGGTACTTGCCTTCCACCTGCTGGTCCAGCAGGGTCATGTTCTTGGTGAACTCGTCGATCCGGCCGGCGACGTTCTTGGCGACGTCCTCGGTGTCCTTGGGATCGGCGGCCATGCGGTATTCACCGCGGTTCATGTAAATCACGTTGGCGTTCAGCCGCGCCGCCTGGTGCAGGTTGGTCCCCATGACGTCCAGGCGGTGCGTCGCGACCGCCAGCTTCGACATGCCGATGTAGCCGGCGACGCCGATGGCGACGGCGGAAAGCGCCATGACGAGGATGACCAGGTTAATCTTTGTTAGGATTTTGGCGTTGGCCAACATGATTTCGGTCCTTTGGGCGGCGGGCTTTCCCGGCGTGATAACAGTGATTGGTTAATTGCCGGTAAAAATCACAAGACGGATTTCAAGGTCAACGCATAGCCCCCATTCATTATTGCTGGTCAGGCATAATTTAGATGTATTCCAGATCTCAAATTTAACGGTTATTGACCAATAAAGTGGAAATCGCAAACAACCAGCGGCAAAGTTTCCTGTGAACGTGTTGGTACTGATGGCGTGGCTCGTGGGCTTTGACATCGCGGGCGCCATGACATGGCTATTCGGCGAGAATTGATCGGTTATACCCGCCATGCGTTTGCGTGGGGCGGCCATCGGCGGGACATGTCCGAAATCACCTTGCGCCCCGCCGCCATGGACAGGGGGGGCGTCATTGCCTAAAGTCGCGGCTCCATTTCCGTAATCCAGTTCATGAAGGCGACGGGTTCCCGCGATGCGCTCCTCCCAGTTTTTCCTGCCCACCCTGAAGGAAACCCCGGCGGAGGCGCAGATCGCCTCGCACCGGCTGATGCTGCGCGCCGGCATGATCCGGCAGACCAGCGCCGGCATCTACGCCTGGTTGCCGCTGGGCTGGAAGGTCCTGCGCAAGATTTCGCAGATCGTGCGGGAGGAGCAGGACGCCGCCGGCGCCCAGGAACTGCTGATGCCCACCATCCAGTCGGCGGAGCTGTGGCGCCAGTCGGGCCGCTATGACGATTACGGCAAGGAGATGCTGCGCATCACCGACCGTCACGATCGCGAGCTGCTGTACGGCCCCACGAACGAGGAGATGATCACCGACATCTTCAAGACGTTCGTGCGCAGCTATAAGGACCTGCCGAAGAACCTGTACCACATCCAGTGGAAGTTCCGGGACGAGATCCGCCCCCGTTTCGGCGTCATGCGCGGCCGTGAGTTCCTGATGAAGGACAATTACTCCTTCGACTTGGACGCCGAGGGCGCCAAGCTGTCCTACCGCAAGATGTTCCTGGCCTATCTGCGCACCTTCGCCCGCATGGGGCTGAAGGCCATTCCCATGCGCGCCGACACCGGCCCCATCGGCGGCGACCTCAGCCATGAGTTCATCATCCTGGCCGAGACGGGCGAGAGCGGCGTGTTCTGCCACAAGGATTGGCTGAACCTGGACGTGCTGCAGAACCCGCCGGAGGCCGGCAGCGACCTTAAGGACTTCTTCGCCAAGTACACCAGCATCTATGCGGCGACGGACGAGAAGCACGATCCCGCCACCTGCGAGGTGCCGGAGGACCAGCTGGTCTCCGCCCGCGGCATCGAGGTCGGCCACATCTTCTATTTCGGCACCAAGTACTCCAAGCCCATGGGCGCCGTCGTGGCCGGCCCGGACGGGGAACCGGTGGCGGTGGAGATGGGCAGCTACGGCATCGGCGTGTCGCGCCTGATGGGCGCCATCATCGAATCCAGCCATGACGAGAACGGCATCATCTGGCCGGACGCCGTCGCGCCCTTCCAGGTCGGCCTGATCAACCTGAAGGCCGACGACGCGGCTTGCGCCAGCCTGTGCGAGGATCTCTATGCCAAGCTGAACGCCGCCGGCGTGGAGACGCTGTACGACGACCGCAACGAGCGGCCGGGCGCCAAGTTCGCCGACATGGACCTGATCGGCTTGCCCTGGCAGCTGACCGTGGGCCCGCGCGGCCTGAAGGCCGGCGTGGTGGAGCTGAAGCGCCGCGCCACCGGCGAGAAGCGCGAGCTGCCGGTCGAGGCGGCGCTGGCCGAGCTGATCAAGGCCTGACCAGGACAAGAAACGGGACGCCCGCTCCTGGCGCGCGTGGTAGGAGCGGGCGCCTTTTTTCCGCCCAGAATCACGCGCATCCCATCACGCGCATTGCCTCATCACTTCCCACCTCGACGGCCAGGCCTTCATGATCTTTTCCGCCTTTGAACGCATGGTCGCGATGCGCTACCTCCGGGCGCGCCGGCAAGAGGGGTTCATCTCCGTCATCGCCGGCTTTTCCCTGCTGGGCATCGGCCTGGGCGTGGCCACCCTCATCATCGTGATGTCGGTGATGAACGGCTTCCGCACCGAGTTGCTGGGCCGCGTGCTGGGCCTGTACAGCCATCTGGAAGTTCAGTCCCTGCTGGGCCCCATGCCGGAAAACGACGCGGTCACCCAGCGCCTGTTGACCGTGCCGGGTGTCACGACCGTCATGCCGACGGTGGAAGGGCAGGCCCTGATCACTCAGGACGGGACGGCCAGCGCCGCCTACGTCCACGGCATCACGCCGGAGGATTTCCGCCGCCGGCCCATCGTGTCCACCCACCTGGTCGAGGGCGCGGCCGAGGCCTTCGGCGCCGCCACCGGCGCCACGGGGGACGAGGCGAACCTGGGCGACGGCATCGCCATCGGCAGCCGCATGGCCAAGCGCCTGAACCTGCACGTCGGCGACCAGCTGCGCCTGGTGAGTCCGCGCTTCAATCAGACGGCCTTCGGCTCCATCCCCCGCGCGCGCACCTATCCCGTGGCCGCCATCTTCGACGTCGGCATGTACGACGTGGACAACAGCCTGATCTTCATGCCGCTGGCGGCGGCGCAGACCTTCTTCGGCGTGGCCAACGGCTACACCTCCATCGAGGTCTTTGTGCAGGACCCCACCCACATTGACCCCTACCTGGCCGCCGCCACCCGCGCGGCGGGGCAGGAGTACCGCGTCTATGACTGGCGCCAGCGCAGCGCCGCCTTCGTCAGCGCCATCGACGTGGAGCGCAACGTCATGTTCCTGATCCTGTCGCTGATCATCCTGGTGGCGGCGTTCAACGTCATCAGCAGCATGATCATGCTGGTGAAGGACAAGGGTCGGGACATCGCCATCCTGCGCACCATGGGCGCCAGCCGGGGCATGGTCCTGCGCATCTTCTTCCTGACGGGCGCCAGCATCGGGGTGGTCGGCACCGTCTTCGGCATGGTCCTGGGCGTGCTGTTCACCAAGAACATCGAGGCTATCCGCCAGTTCCTGCAGGCCATCATCGGCCGCGACCTGTTCAACGCCGAGATCTATTTCTTCACCCAGATCCCGGCCAAGCTGGACTGGATGGAGGTGACGCAGGTGGGCGTCATGGCGCTGTTCCTGTCCTTCGCCGCCACCGTCTACCCCTCCTGGCGGGCTGCCCGTCTCGATCCGGTGGAGGCCCTGCGCTATGAGTGACGTGTCCGTCATGGAAAAGCCCATCATCCCCGCCACCGGCGATACCGTGTTGGAACTGTCCGGTGTCGTGCGCCGCTTCCAGCAGGCGGGCGCGGTGCTGGAGGTGCTGCGCGGTGCCGCCTGTTCGGTGCGCCGGGGGGAGATCGTGGCCCTGGTGGGGCCCAGCGGTGCGGGCAAGTCCACCCTGCTGCACATCGCCGGGCTGCTGGAGCATGCCGACGGCGGCGTCATCCGCATCGACGGACGCGACGCCGCCACGCTGGACGATGCCGGCCGCACCGCCCTGCGAAGGGAGACCATCGGCTTCGTCTACCAGTTCCACCACCTGCTGCCGGAATTCAGCGCGGAGGAGAACATCATCCTGCCGCAGATGATCGCCGGCGTCTCCAAGGCCGCCGCGCGGGAACGGGCCCGGGAGCTGCTGGCCCAGGTGGGCCTGGCCGCGCGGGGCAGCCATCGCCCGGCCCGCCTGTCGGGTGGCGAGCAGCAGCGCGTGGCCATCGCCCGCGCCCTGGCCAACCGGCCCAGCCTGCTGATCGCGGATGAGCCCACGGGCAACCTGGACCACCACACCTCTGACGATGTGTTCGCCCTGCTGACCCGCCTGGTGCGGGGCAGCGGCACCGGCCCGGGCGGACGCAAGGACGGCTTCGGCGCCCTGGTCGCCACCCATAACCTGGACCTGGCGGCCCGCATGGACCGGGTTGTGGAACTGCGGGACGGCGTGCTGGTGGAGTCTTGAGCCAACTGACTCTGGACCTGCCGCCGGGCTTCGACCCCGATGCCGCCTGGCGCTATCACGGCCGCGACTGGTACCGCGACCGTGACGCCCCGGCGGAACGGGTGGCCGGCCCCGCGTTGACCAAGGCGCTGGAATTCGACGGCCGGGCCTACCTGCTGACCCTCACCGCGCCGGCCGGCGGCGGCCCCCTGGTGATGGGCATGGACAGCGACGATCCCGTGATCCTGGCCCGCGCCCAGCGGGTGGCCTTGCGCATGCTGGGCCTGACGCCGGCGTTGGCCGATGCCGCCGCCGGGCTGGAGGCGCGGGCGAGCCGTGATGCGACGACGGCGCGCCTGGTGGGAAACCGCTGGGGCTACCGCCCGCCCCTGGCGGCCACGGTGTTCGAGGCGCTGGCCTGGGCCATCATCGGCCAGCAGATCAACCTGACCTTCGCCGCCGACTTGCGCCGCCAGCTGATCCTGCTGGCCGGCCGGCCGCACCCCTCGGGCATGATCGCGCACCCGGCGGCGGCGGCGGTGGCGGTGCTGGATCCGGCGTTGCTGGCCGCCCGGCGCTTCTCCCGCTCCAAGGCGCGCTACCTGATCGACGCCGCGCAGGCGGCGGTGGACGGCCGGCTGGACCTGGCGGCGCTGGAGCGGCTGGACACCGACGCGAGCGGCGAGGCGGCGGCCGAGGCGGCGCTGCTGGCCCTGCGCGGCATCGGGCCGTGGACCACCAACTACGTCCTGATGCGCGGCTGCGGCCTGCCCGACCGGGTTCCGGTGGGCGACGCCGGCCTGACGGCCGCGCTGCAACGCTTCCACGCCATGGACCGCCGCCCCACGGCGGAGGAGCAGGCCACCCTGATGCGCCCCCACGCTCCCTGGCGCAGCCTGGCCACCGCCCATCTGTGGGCCAGCCTGGCCTGAGGCGCCGCGGCGGAATGGCGCAGGCCTTCCAATCCTCCGATTCGGTTCCTGACACCGCCAGGGGCCGCCTTGCCGACCGGGGCGCAATTCTGAGATAAGGAACCCACAACCTTATGGGACGGTCGGCATGCGATTCACCCTTTTAGGTGTCTTTCTGATGTCGGCCTTGGCGCTGGCTGCGCCGGCGGCATCGGCCGATCCTGCCGATTGCAAACTGGCGAAGGTGGCCGAACTGCCGCTGCGCCTGGAACACAACCAGGCGTTGGTGGAAACCACCATCAACGGCCAGCCGGTACGGGCGCTGTTGGACACCGGCGCCGACCTCACCACGGTATCGAAGTCTGGTGCGGAACGGCTTGGCCTGGAGCTTACCGGCAATGAGCGTGTGCACGGCATTGGCGGTGAGGTGCGGATGGGCATGGTGATGGTTTCAAAACTGGCGGCGGGCGACTGGTGGGCGGCCAATACCATCATTCACGTCGCGGAGCATGACGACCCGGCGGCGGGGGTCGAAATGATCCTGGGCCAGGACATCTTCGCCCAGTACGATATCGATCTGGACGTGGCCGACGGTGCCGTTCGCTTCTTCCAGCCCCGGGATTGCGCCGGCGTGCCGCTGGCCTATTGGGCCCAGACCTACGTCCAGGCGCCCCTGCGCGTCCTTAACGGGGGTGTGCGCCGTCACAACCAGGTGCGGGTGGCCATCAACGGCTATGAGACCTGGGCCTTGCTGGACACCGGCGCCATGGCCACCCAACTGTTTACCCGCACCGCGCACCGCGCCAATGTCAATGAGGACGGGGCCGGCATCACGCGGGGCCCCACCTTTCACGGCGTGGGCGGGAAGTCGGTGTCCACCTGGGTCGGCAGCTTCGACACATTCACCATCGGTGAGGAGACGATCCGGGGTGTCCGTTTGGATTTCGGCGACTTTTCCACCGGCTTCGACCCCGACGCCGCCGAGATGTTCGGCATGATGCTGGGCATGGATTTCATCAAGGCGCACCGCATCTACATCGCCAACAGCCAGGGCAAGATCTATTTCACCAACGTGTCCCGGCCCGTCTTCGCACCGCCGCAGCCGGCGGTCGCGAACTGAGGGGGCAGGGAATGCGGCTGGTCGCCTTGGCCACGGCCATTCTGACGGGTGTCCTGACCGTCCCGATGCCGAGTCCGGCGGCGGATGCGGCCCACTGTACCCTCGCCAAGGTGATGGAACTTCCCGTGCGCCTGGAGGGCGGACGGGTGGTGGCCGATGGCACAATCAACGGCAAGCCTATCCACATCATCCTCGACACCGGGTCCTACAAGACCCTGATTCCCCTGCCGGCCGCCCGCCGCCTGGACCTGGATCCCGAGCTGCTGGCCTCAGTAGGTCACGGCAAGGGTATCGGCGGGACGGCGGCCATGGGGTCGGTGCCGGTACGCTCGCTGACCATCGGCGACTGGCGGGCCGACGCCATGAATATGCAGATCCTGGACAAGGATTTGGGCCCGAACGCGGACCTCCTGCTGGGCCAGGACTTCTTCAGCCAGGCGGATCTGGAGCTGGACGTGGCTCATGGCATGGTCCGCATGCTGCGCCCGGAGAATTGCGAGGATGTGCCGCTGGCCTATTGGTCGGACCATTATGCCGAGGTGCCGATGCGCCTGCCTCAGGGGCGGCGCACCGGCAACGAATTGCGTGTCGCCCTGAACGGCTATGAGTTCTGGGCCAAGCTGGACACGGGCGCGCCCAGCAGCAGCGTCCAGGCCTGTGTCGCCCACTTGGCCGGGGTACACGAGACGGACCCCGGCGTTGTGGCGGGGGCCGACAGCCACGGCATCGGCAAGAAGGCCGTGCCCACCTGGGTCGGCACCTTCGACCGCTTGACCGTGGGCGACGAGGTGTTGCGCCCAGTCCGTCTGCGTGTGGGTGATTTCGGCGGCTGTGAGGATGTGCAGCGCGCGGAATTCCACGGCATGCTGCTGGGCCTGGATTTCATCCGCGCCCATCACATCTACCTGGCCAACGGCCGTGGCCGCGCCTACCTCACGCTGCTGGATGAACCGGGGGCGGCGAACCGGGCGCCCATCTTTACTCCCTTCGTGAAACAAGGCCCCGGTGATCCCTCTGGTGAGAGGGGTGTGTCGGAGGGAGGCTACTGAGATGGTTCGGCGGGGCGCCATGGCTCATTCATATCTTAGCGCCCGCACCGGCCGTTCGCGGGCGATGTGGGCCAGGTGGCCGGCCACGGTCGCCCAGGCCAGCGCCAGTGCCAGGGCGCTGGCGGCCAGGAACCAAAGCGGATCGATGTCCACGCGATAGGCGTAGCCCTGGAGCCAGCGCCGCAGGGCCCACCAGCTGACGGGCCAGGCGATCAGACAGGCCAGGCCGACAGGCTTGAAAAACTGCCACAGCAGCAAGCGCAGGATTTGCGGCAGTGTGGCGCCCATGATCTTGCGGATGCCGATCTCCTTGGTACGCCGTTCCGCCGTGAAGGCGGCCAGGCCGTAAAGGCCGAGGCAGGAGATGAAGATGGCAAGGCCGGAGAACAGGGCGAAGATTTCGCCCATCCGGCGCTCCTGGTCATACAGGTGTCGATACCGGTCGGACACGAACCAGCGACGGATGGGCGCGTCGGGGACCAGGGCGGCCCAGTCGCGGTCGAGGGCGGTCAGACCCTGGGCAGTCTCGCCGGCCCGCAGGCGCACCATCATGACGGAAAAGCCGTCACCGACATGGAAGATGGCGGGCGACACCGGTCGGTGGATGGACCGGAAGTGGAAATCCTCCACCACGCCGATGACGGTCCCCCGGATGGTCAGTCTGGACCCGACCGAGCCCACGGTCTTCAGCACCACCTGACCGATGGCGGCCTCCGGGCTGGTGAAGCCAAGGCGGCGGACGCCGGAGCGGTTCAGCACCACGGCGGCCGGCAGTTCCACATCGGTCACGCCGGGCGGGGGCGGCTCACCGGCCAGCATCCACGCCGGCCGGTGCACCTTGTCGGACGGCCGGCCTGGGTCAAAGGCGCGGCCGGCGATCAGACGCAAGCCCATGGTCTGGATGTAGCCGAAGCTGACCCCTTCGCCGCGCATTGTGACCGGGGCGGCATCCCCGGGCCGGCGCACCAGCTCATCTTCCCCCTCGTCTGGATCGCCCAGGGCGATGGTGCTGGCCGCCACGTCGGCGATGGCGGGTTCGCGCCGCAGCATGTCCATGAAGGCCGGCCATTTGCCCGGCGCGCCCAGCGTCTGGCCCAGTGACACCATGACCATGTCGTCGCGCTGGAAGCCCAGGGCCTTGTGCTGGGCGTAGAGGTATTGGCTGTGCACCACCGCCGCCGTGACCAGCAGGCCGATGGACACGGCGAATTGGAACACCACCAGCAGGGCGCGCAGCCGCCCGGCGCCGGTGGCACCCGACGCACCCTTCAGCGCCGTGGCCGGGGCGACGCCGGACAGGACGAAGGCGGGATAGGCGCCGCTGGCCGCACCTGTGACAAGCCCGATGCCCACCAGCAGGCTCGCCAGGGCCGGGTCGCGGTAGTCCAACACCAGTGAGACACCCACCAGGCTTGAATAGACGGGCAGGGACATCTCCACCAGGGCGATGGCCGGCACCATGCCCATGAGGGTCAGCAGCAAGGCCTCCGTCATGAATTGGGTCATCAGGCGCCGCCGGCTGGCGCCCACCGTTTTGCGCACCCCCACTTTCCGTGCGTGCAGGGAGGCGCGGGCGGTGGCCATGTTGGTGAAGTTGATGACGGCGACTGCCAGGATCAGCACCGCCACCAGGGACAGCAGCGACAGGGTATCCGCGTCCGTGCCCGGCTTGGCGTCGTCCTCGATGGGGTCGGTGTGGATGGCGCGCAGCGCCCGTAGTTGGGGCGCGTACAAGTCCGCCAGGCGTAGGGGGCCCTGCGGCGTTTGGGCGTCCGGGGCGGTGCGGCGGTACCATTCGGCCAAGTCGCGGGCCACGCCGGCGGCGGGAACGCCCGGCGCCAGTCGGATGTAGGTGCGCCAGTCCAGCTCGAACCAGTCGCCGTCCGGCTCCGGCTGGGACAGGATGACCGAATGGGTGGGCACCATCATCGCGTAGGGGCCGAAGTGGGTATTCTCCGGCAGGTCGGCGACGACGGCGCTGACCGTCAGGTCATGGCTGTTGACCACCAGGATCTGGCCGACGGCGGGGCGGTCGCCGAAATAGCGGTGGGCGCTGTCCCGCGTCAGCACGACGGACGCGGGGTCGGCCAGTGCCGTGCGCGCGTCGCCAGCCAGCATCGCGCGCTGGAACATTTCCAGGAAATTGGGATCGGCCACGCCGATGATCTCCTGAAACAGGCGGTCGCCCTGACGCACCGCCACCCGTTCGCCGGTAATGCGCGTTACCGCCTCCACCTGGGCGTGACCCTGGGCGAAGGCTGGGCCCAGGGCGCGGCCGGTCTTGGCGATGCGCCGTGGCGCCTGGCCCAGGTCATGGACCTCGGTGTCGATCTGGTAGAGGCGGTCGGCGTTGGCGAAGAAGGCGTCGTAGGACAGCTCATGCCGCACGAACAGCAGGATCAGGATGGCCGCCGCCAGCCCCGTGCCCAGTCCCAGCACGTTCAGGGCCGCGTACAATTTGTGCCGGGCCAGGACCCGCAAGGCCATAGTCAGATAGTGCCTCACCAACCACCCCTTCGGCATCGCGGCGTGCCGGTTGTTTCGGTTTCCTGTTTTGCACGCATGCTACGCAATAAGCGGGCCGCGTATAAGTTCTTGTTTACGAAGGATGTCATCGGTAGTTGGCGGTGTGCGCGCGCGGACACTGTACGGAAACGGACGCCACTGTCGCCCGCGACGTTGCACCCCTTGGCGGTGGCGGGGTCGTCGTGGCAGGGTGGGGTGGTGAAGGAATGGTTGGCGGTGCGAAATGGGGATGATGTCGGTGGACGCGGGCCGGTGGCACCAGGTGATGACGGTGGTGCGGGTCGCCAGCGGCAACTTCCTGGAAATGTACGACTTCATGGTGTTCGGCTATTTCGCCGGCGCCATCAGCCGGGCCTACTTTCCCAAGGGCAGTGACACCGCCGGCTTGCTGCTGACCTTCGCCACCTTCGGCGCCGGCTTCCTCATGCGGCCCATCGGGGCCCTGGCGCTGGGCGCCTATATCGACCGCAAGGGGCGGCGCGACGGCCTGTTGCTGACCCTGGGCCTGATGTCGGTGGGCACCATCACTATCGCGCTCATGCCGGGCTACGCCACCATCGGCCTGTTGTCGCCCCTGCTGGTGCTGCTGGGCCGTCTGGTGCAGGGCCTGTTGGCGGGGGTGGAACTGGGCGGCGTTTCCGTCTACCTGTCGGAGATCGCGACGCCGGGCCACAAGGGTTTCTACGTCAGCTGGCAGTCGGCCAGCCAGCAGGTGGCGGTCATGGTGGCGGCGCTGATCGGCGTGGCGCTGACCTTCTACCTTCCACCCGACACCATGCAGGCCTGGGGCTGGCGCATCCCCCTGGTGGTGGGCTGCCTGATCGTGCCCTTTCTGTTCCATATCCGCCGGTCCCTGACCGAGACGGAGGTCTTCCTGGCGCGCAAGCACCGGCCCACGGTGGGGGAAATCCTGGCCTCCCTGGCGGCCAACTGGGGGGTGGTGCTGACGGGTGTGGGCCTGGTGCTGATGACCACCGTGTCCTTCTATTTCATCACCGCCTACACTCCCACCTTCGGCCGCGACGCCCTGCACCTCAGCGACATGGACGCCCTGCTGGTGACCTTGGCCGTGGGCGCCAGCAACCTGTTGTGGCTGCCCCTGTCCGGCGCGCTGTCCGACCGCATCGGGCGTCGGCCCATCCTGGTGGCCTGCACCGTGCTGGCGCTGGCCACCGCCTATCCAGCCTTGAGTTGGCTGGCCGACGCGCCCAGCTTCGGCCGCCTGCTGGGGGTGGAGCTGTGGCTGTCCTTCCTCTACGCCTGCTACAACGGCGCCATGGTGGTCTACCTGACCGAAATCGTGCCCGCGGCCGTGCGCACGGCGGGCTTTTCGCTCGCCTACAGCCTGGCCACGGCGGCCGGCGGCTTCACCCCCTTCGTCAGCACCTACCTGGTGAAGCACGGCGGCAACGCCGCCATGCCGGGCCTGTGGCTGTCGGCGGCGGCGTTCTGCGGCTTGGTCGCCGTGCCGGTCAGCGCGCGCTTCGCCAAGCGGCATGCGGAGGGGTGAGTGGGGAGGGCGGTTTGCCGGGCAAACGGTGGCCGGGAAACCACTCAAGCCGCTTCCAGGATGGTCATCTCAATGCGCAGGCCGGCGGCGCTGGCCATGGTCACCAAGGCGTCCAATCCGAAGAGGTCGATCTTGCCCCGCACCAAATCGGAGATGCGGGGCTGCGTCACGCCGAAGGCCTTTGCGGCTTCCGCCTGGGTCAGGCCCTGGCGGGTGATGTAGTCCTTCAAGGTCATCGCCAGTTTCGAGCGGAGCTTCATGTTCTCAGCTTCGGCAGGCGTGTCCTCCAAGGCGTCCCAGACGCTGGAGAAGCGCTCGTCGGTCATGTGCGTTTGCCTTTCCGTTCGTCAGCCTTGTGGCGTTTGAGCCGATCAACGAGGGTATTGTAGCGGTCCCTCGCTATTGCGACGTCCGCCGGATCCGTCTTCTGGGATTTTTTCTGGAAACAATGCAGCACGTAAATGGCGTCTTCGAACTTCGTCACGTAAAGCACGCGGAAGATGCCGGCCGGGTCGTTGATCCTGATTTCCTGAACGCCGGGGCCGACCGTTTTCATCGGCTTCCAATCATCTGGCAATCTTCCATGCTGAAGACTGTCGATCTGGTGACCCGCCTCCCTTTTTGCGGCCAAAGGGAAGCTCCGTAGCGCCTCCAGGGAATCTCCCAGGAACTCCACATCTTTCGGGGTGCTTGGTTGACGGGTCCCAACGTCTCTCATGGATGTGTTTATATAGAATCTTGTATATCGCGGCAAGGGGAGGCCCGGCCGCCGCCACCGAAGGCTACCGCCCCCGCGCCAGCCACACGGTGTGCCGGCCGCAGTCCGGGTCCTCGGCGCGATAGTCCACGACGTCGAAGCCGTGCGCATCCAGCAGGGCGCGGTATTCGGCCGGGTCCAGGCTGGCGTGGTACAGCGGTTCGCCGGCATAGCGGCCCATGGCCACGCCGTGGCGGGGGCCGCTGGTGAACATCAGGGCTGCACCGGGCAGGGCGTGTCCTTGGAAGGTGGCGAACAGGGCCCGCTGGTCGTCGAAGTCCAGGTGGAAGAAGCTGTTCCAGGCCAGGATGCCGGCGTAGCGCTGGCCCAGATCCAGCCCGCGCATGTCGGCCAGCCGCCAGTCCTGGTCCGGCATGCGGTCGCGGGCCAGGTCCAGCAGGGCGGGCGCGGCGTCCACGCCGGTGACGGCGCGGCCCCGGGCCACCAAGTAGCTGGCCATGGGATCACCCCCGCCGCAGCCCAGGTCCAATATCGGTCCGGGCGGCGCCAGGGCCAGGAAACGGTCCAGCCAGGGGCCCTCCATGTCGGGGCGGTGCCGCTGGCTGGCCTGGCGGTCGGCCTCCCACGCCAGGCCGTGGCGCCGGTACAGGTCGATGATGCGGTCGGCGTCGCTCATGATCTCGTTCCGGGAAACGGGGTAGCGTTTATTGGGTACGTCGGCCGGGCAGGGGTGCGGTTCCGTGCGGCGACGCTGGATATCCTGAAGGTAGAGCTGCAATAAATTAACAGAATATCGACTCTGGGTTGTGGTCTGCTGGTCAGGATCAGACGCCCCGAAGAGGGCGCCGTTTGGCGGTGGAGGCCCCCCATGTCGATTTCGCCCTACACCCTGTATCTCGACCAGTCAGCCCACCTGGACTGGGACTGGCTTTACACCTTCGAACAGAACTTCTGGTACTACAAGTATGGGCAGGGGGTGAAAGCCATCCTGGACCAAGCCATCGCCAATGTGTCCGCCCCCACGGTCGATGACGTCACCTATTATTACACCATCTGCGAAATGGGGTATTTCAAGCGCTACATCGACGTTTCGCCGGACCAGGTCAGCGCGCTGCAGCAGGTGCTGGAGAGCGGCGACACCTTCCAGGTACTGGGCGGCGGCATCACCTCGCCGGATTGCCTGGTCTGCGCGGGGGAAGCCTTTCTGCGCAACTACCTGATGGGCCATGTGTGGCTGTCACAGGCGCTTCCCTTCATCACGCCCAAGCCGCACTGCTGGATCCCGGACGATTTCGGTCAGGATCCGGAACTGCCGGTGCTGACCCAGGCGCTGGGCTTCACCGGTATCGGTTTCTCCCGCCTGCCGGGAAGCAACAGCACCTGCCCGGTGCCCGACCCGACCCAGTCGCCCGCCGGCCAGGACTGGCCGGCCACCCATTTCGACTTCACCTGGCAGGCCTCGGACGGATCGACCGCCATCACGCATTGGATGCCCGACAGTTACGCCTTCGGCAACCAATTGGGCAGTCCCGCCCAGGCCACCCAAATCTCGCTGTTCACCAACGCCTATTTGCCGACCCAGGACAGCGACCCGGTCCAGTACGGTGCGGCGGCCACCCCTTATCTCTACATCCCCATCGACAACGATTTCAGCATGCCGCTGACGGGGCTGCAGGCGGCCGTCACCCAGTGGAACGACAACCAGGTGTTCGGCGGCGGCGCCCAGGCGACCAACACGCAGGTGACGCTGGGCACGTTCGATACCTTCATCACCCAGCTGCGGCAGAACCAGGACAGCTATCCTCTGCCGCTGTTGGCGCCCTACAACGGCACACCGTATTGGACCGGCTATTACGCCAGCCGCATGGCGCTGAAGACGCTGCACAACCGGGCACTGCGCGCGCTGGTGGCGGCCGAGGTGTTCGGGCTGCTGACCCGGCCCAACGACACCACCTACAACAACGCCCTGCCCACCGGTTTCTGGGACGATGTGGCGGCGGCCTGGATGGCCTTCCTGCCCAGCACGCATCATGACTATGTCTGCGGCACGGCCAACGACGCCGTCTACGCCACCGAACAGCTGCCCCTGCTGCGCGGCGTGGCGGGGACCGCCGCCGGCCTGCGCGCCACGGCCCTGAACGCCCTGGCCTCGATGATGGCGCCCAGTGACGAGACCTATCCTGTGCTGGTGGCCAATTCCCTGGGTTTCGCCCGCACGGGCCTGGTCGCCATATCCGACGTGGCCGTGCCCGGCCTGGACCAGGTCACCTTCGACGGCATGCAGGGCGCGGCCCAGATCTCCTCGGAGGGGGAGATGTTGTTCATCGCCACGGTCGACAGCCTGGGCTATGACGCCAGCGGCAGCCTGTCCGCCGCCGTCTCCAGCGGGGCTGGGACGAAGGGCACGCCCCCCGTCAGCATCACACCGGCCACCAGCGGCGGCGGTTACGTGCTGCAGAACGACTATCTGATCGCCACCATTTCGCCCGCCGCCAACTGGGGTGTGGAATCGCTGGTCGACCAGTCGACCAGCACTGACATTCTGTCCGGCACGGGCAACGACATCGCCTTTTACGCCGACGGCGGCGGCCTCTACCAATTCGGCAACGAATATGTGGACGGCGACTATCCTTTCCACATCGACACCGGCGTCACGGTCGCCACCTCCGGCCCATGCCTGGGCGCCGTGATATTGGAGACGGGGCCCGTGCGGGTGCGGCTGCGCACGGTCGTGGCCTACACGGTCAACGGCGCCACGGTGCGCTATAGCCGTGATTATGAACTGGTGGCCGGGGAACCCTTCCTGCGCATGGTCACCACGGGGCCGGCGCCCTCCCTTTATTCCGTCATGACCCGCTTCCCCCTGTCGGCGGCGGTGACCGGCCTAGTGCATGGCACACCCTATCATTGGACCAGCCAGCAGCCGCTGCAGAACGGCAAGGGCCAGCCCTTCTGGGGACCGCCCACCTTCCAGGCCACCCATAACTTCGTGCTGCCCCAGGACCAGGGCGGCGCCACCCTGGCGGCCCTCTACCATGGAGGCATTCCGGCCTGGGCCTATGACGCGGACGGCGCGCTGATCGGCTGCCTGATGCGCAACACGCCCACCAGCGGCGGCCACGGCGCGGACGGGACGGACACCGCCGTCCACACCCAGGCCTATGCGCTGCGAGTGCCCAGTGGTTTGGGCACGCCGGACAGCGGCGCGCCCTTGCAGGAGGCGCTGTCGTACAACACGCCGCTGCAGGGCGCCCTGCTGCCCAGCAAGACCGGGGTCACCAAGGGCCTGCCCAGCCGGGACAGCGTCGCCACTGTCACCACCGGCACCGCCATCCTGACCGCCGCCAAACCCGGCAGCTTCGCCGCCAATTCGGACAGCGTCGTGCTGCGGCTCTACACACCCGCCAACCAGTCGCAGGACGTCGCCCTGGCGCTGGGTGCCGGCCTGGCGCCGTCGCAGGCGGTGGCGGTCACGGCGGCGGAGGGGCCATGGACGGGCCCCGACCAGGGGGTGATCCTCAGCGGGGGGACCGTCACCCTGACGATGACCAACGCCCTGGCCACCCTGCAGCTCACCTGAGGCCGCCGGTTCCCCGGGTGGGACACCTCACCCCACCGGCAGCAGCAGCTGGGCCTTCAGGCCCGGGCCGTTGTCGCTCAGCACCAGGGTGCCGCCGTGGCGCTGGGCCACCGCGTCCACCAGGCTGAGGCCCAGGCCGCTGCCGGGGCGGGCTTGGTCGCGGTCCAGGCGGAAGAAGCGCTCGCGCACCCGCTCGCGGTCCTCCGCCGGGATGCCGGGGCCGTTGTCGGCCACGGTCACCTTCACGCGGAATGGGCCATCGGCGGTGACGGTCAGGCTGACATGGCCACCCTCGGGCGTATATTTCAGGGCGTTGTCCAGCAGGTTGGCCAGCGCCTGGCCCAGCAGCTGGCGGTTGCCCTGGACCGTGGCGGCCGGGCCGGTCGCCTCCACGGCCATGGTGAAGGTGATGCCCTGGTCCTCCGCCACCGCGTCGTACAGCTCGCCGGTGCTGAGCGCCAGGGTGTCCAGCGGCACGGGGGCGATGGGCAGGTTGCCGCCCGACTCCACCTCGGCGATGGCCAGCAGGGCGCGGAAGGTGGCCAGCAGATGGTCCACCTCCTCGATCGCGGCCTCCAGCACCTCGCGCGGGTTCTCCACCGTGTCGTGCATCAGGGCCAGTTCCAGGCGCGTGCGCAGGCGGGTGAGGGGGGTGCGCAGGTCGTGGGCGATGCCTTGGCTGACATGGCGGATGCCGGCCACCAGCGCTTCGATGCGGTCCAGCATGGCGTTCAGGGTGTGGGCCAACTGGTCGAACTCGTCGCCGCTGCCCGTCAGGGGCACGCGGCTGACCAGCATACCCTCGCGGATGGCCTCCGCCGTGCGGGTCACGCCGTCCAGGCGGCGCAGCCAGACGCGGCTCATGGCCAGGCCGCCCATCAGGCCCAGCACCAGGGCCAGGCCCATGCTCCAGCCGATGACGCGCTCCAGCCGCTCGCGCAGCACCCGCACCTCGCCCAGGTCGCGGCCCACCAGCACGCGATAGCCGCCAGGCAGGACCGCGATCAGGGCGCGCACGTCGCCGGGCCGCACCTGGCCGGTGCTGGGATCCTTCACCGGCAGGTTGGCCCATCCGGCCTCATCCACGCCCTTGGGCCAGAACTGGTTGCCGGCCAGGGTGGCGCCCGAGCCCGCCGACAGGATGTAGATGGAGGAGGCGTTGCCCATGCCGCGTTCGTTCACCGCCTCCGCCAGGCTGGCCATGCCGCCGGTGCGGTAGCGGTCGGCCAGGGCCTGCATGTCCTCGCGGATGCCGGTGTCGGCCTGGCCCGCCAGGAAGCCCGCCGTTGACCAATAGATCAGCCACAGCACCAGCAGGACGGAGCCGATGAACAGCCCGAGATAAATCAGGGCGAAGCGGAAGGTGGTGGTGCGCAGCAGCCGGCCCAGATGGCGGTGCCGGTCGGACGGCAGGTCGCCGCCCGCCGCCTTTGACGCCGGGCGTTTCAGGGACGTAAGCAATACCCGGCCCCCCGCACGGTCTGGATCAGGGGCTGGTCGAAGCCCTTGTCCACCTTCTGGCGCAGGCGCGCGATGTGCACGTCGATGACGTTGGTCTGCGGGTCGAAGTGATAGTCCCACACCTGCTCCAGCAGCATGGTGCGCGTCACCACGCTGCCGGCGTTGCGCATCAGGCATTCCAGCAGCTGGAACTCGCGCGGCAGCAGGTCGATGACCTTGCCGTCCCGCTTCACCGTGCGGGCCAGCAAATCCATCTCCAGGTCGCTGACCACCAGCTTGGTGGCCTGGGCTTGCGGTGCCGCCCGGCGGCGGCCCAGGCTTTCCAGCCGGGCCAGCAGCTCGGAAAAGGCGTAGGGCTTGGTCAGGTAGTCGTCACCCCCCGCGCGCAGGCCGGTCACCCGGTCCTCCACGCTGCCAAGGGCGCTCAGCACCAGCACGGGCGTGTCGTTGCCGGCGGCGCGCAGCAGGCTGACCAGGGACAGCCCGTCGCGGCCGGGCAGCATGCGGTCCACCACCAGGGCGTCGTAATGTTCCGCCCCCGCCAGGTACAGCCCCTGCGTGCCATCGGGCGCATGGTCCACGGCGTGCCCCGCCTCCTTCAGGCCTTTCAGCATGTACGCGGCGGCCTGGGCGTCGTCCTCGATGACTAGGATCTTCATTGGGCGGGAACCTGGGTTGGAGAGGCGCTAGACAAAGGGCCGGGCGGTGGTGTTCCGCCCGGCCCCGTCAGGTCTTCATGGATCGGGACTTGGCATCCCGGAGAGGCATCAGCCCTTGGGGGTGACGGGCAGGGGCAGGAACATCTGCTGGTCGCCGCGGCGGACCAGCAGCAGGACGGACTTGCGGCCGTCCTTCTTGGCCTTTTCCACCTGGCTGTTCACGTCCGCCGGCGCCTTCACGCTCTCGTTGTTCACGCTGGCGATGATGTCGCCGGGACGCAGGCCCAGCTCGTCCTTGCCGGGATCGACGATGACGACGCCCTGGGCGTCGCCGTCCAGGCCCATGCGCTCCCGCGTGCGGTCGTCCAGCTTGCCCAGCTTCAGGCCGGCCACGGAGGCGTTGTCACCCTTGCCGTCCGGCGAGGTGGAGCCGCCGGGGCCGTTGTCCTTGTCGCCGCTGGGCGCCTCGCCCAGCTTCACGGAGACGGTGACGGCCTTGCCGCCGCGCAGCACGCCCAGGTCCACGGTCTTGCCCGGGTCGATGCCGGCCACGTTGCGGGCCAGGTCGCGCTGGTTGTCGATGGACTTGCCGTTGATGCTCTGCACCACGTCGCCCTGCTTCAGGCCGCCCTTCTCCGCCGGGCTCTTGGGCGAGACGGCGTTGATGATGGCGCCCTTAGGCTCCTTCAGGCCCAGGCTGTCGGCGATCTCCGGCGTCACGGCCTGCAGGGTCACGCCCAGGTAGCCGCGCTGCACATGGCCGGTGGCCTTCAGCTTCTCGATCACCGGCTTGGCCACGTTGGACGGAATGGCGAAGCCGATGCCGACCGAGCCGCCGGTGGGCGAGAAGATGGCGGTGTTGATGCCGATGACCTCGCCATTGGCGTTGAAGGTCGGGCCGCCGGAATTGCCCTTGTTGATCGAGGCGTCGATCTGCAGGAAGTCATTCAGGTTGGCGGCGTCGATGTCACGGCCGCGGGCCGAGACGATGCCGGCGGTGACGGTGCCGCCCAGGCCGAAGGGGTTGCCCACGGCGATCACCCAGTCACCCGGGCGCATCTTGTCGCTGTCGCCGAAGGCCAGGGCCTGCAGCGGCTTCTTGGGCTCGACCTTCAGCAGAGCCAGGTCCGACCGCTCGTCCTGGCCCACGATCTTGGCCGGTACGTCGTCGGTCTGGTCCTGGAAGTGCACCTTTACCTCGTCCGCGCCCTCGATGACGTGGCGGTTGGTGACGATGTAGCCGCTGGGGTCGATGACGAAGCCCGAGCCCAGGGCCGATTCGATGCGGGGGCGGCCGTTGCCGCCGCGGCCGCCGGGCAGCGCCTCGTCCGGCAGGCCGAAGTGGCGCATCATCTCCTGCAGTTCCTGCGGCACCTGCGGCGTCGTCACCTTGTGCGCGGCGGTGATGGTCACCACCGCCGGCGTCACCTTCTCCACCAGGTCGGCGAAGCTGGGCAGGGAGGCCGGGCTGGCGGCGTGGGCGGTAATGGCGGCCGGCGGCGCCACCAGGGCGGTGCCGGTCATCAGGCCGATGGCCAGCGCGGTGACGGCCAGACGGGGAAAGCGCTTCTTGGCGGTGCGAACGGTGGGCAGGGAGGTCATGGTCTCAAGCTCGCTTTCACGAAGATATTTCTTGGTCTTTTGGCGTCCGGAACCCGCCCGGGCGGGCCGGGTCCCGTGGGATCAGGTCAGGGAATTGCGGCCGGATTGCGGATCGGCCGGCAAGGCTCAGGTATCGATGGAGCCATCGTCGAAACCGCCGTCGTCGGCGCTGTCGTAGCTGGCGTCCTGGTACCCGCTGTTGTCGTCGCGGTAGTTGGCATCCTGGCGGCCGGAGTCGTAGCGGTCGCCATTTTCGTTCACGCCATTTTCGTTCACGATGGTCTCGTTGACGGTGGTGTTGTTGATCACCGTTTCCTCCACCCGGTCGCCACCGTAGCCGGCACCCCAGGGGGAACCGCCTCCGAAGCCGCCGCCCCCGAGGCCGCCATGGCCGCCCCGGAACAGGGATTCCACCGCGTCGGCCGCCAGCACGCCGCCGGCGACGCCGGCCATGGTCTCGAACATGCCGCGCATGAAGCTGCGGGGCTGGGCGTAGGCGGGCGGCGCGCCGTAGGTGGGCTGGCCGTATGCCGGCTGCGGCGCGGCGTAGGCCTGGCCGTAGGGCGGCTGGGGCTGCTGCTGCGCCGGATAGGAGGACTGGCCCCAGGGGCCGGACGCCTGACTGGCGGGCTGCCCCGAGGGTTGGTTGAACGACTGGCCGCTGGACTGGCCGGTGAAGGGCGGGGGCCCGCCCTGCGGCCGGCTGGCGGCGTTCTGCTGCAGGTCGGCCAGGCGGCGTTGCGCGTCCACCAGCGCCTCCTGCTGGGCCAGCAGGGCCTGGGCCATGATGTAGGGCAGGGCGGGCTGGCGCGACAGCGCCTCACCCACCAGGCGGTCCGATTCAGGGTCGCGGGGCATGCCGTCCAGTCGGGACACACGCGCCAGCAGGGCTGTCAAATCTTCGCGGTCCTTCGGGGTCATGATGGTTCCTCGACTGCTTTCCTTTGTTACCGTCTTAACACGGCGGCCCAACTAACATGGGGCGATCATCGCCCGCCGCAACGAGGATGATCATGGTCGGGACAGACTTTCCAGCCCGTGGCAGCAGGATTAAGTTTTTTTCATGAGGCGGCGGGCCTAAAGCGATAGGGGCGCCCCGTCCTTTTGACTTGTCGAGGGTGTCTTCTTGGGGCATGCCGTCTGCCCATGGCCATCATGCTCCCCCTGGCGCCGCCCGCCTATACGCCTGACGAGATGCGCGCCCGCGTCCTATACCAGGACGCCGACGTCCTGGTCGTGGACAAGCCCTACGGCCTGCCGGTGCATTACGGCACCAAGTCCACCGACCATCTGGAACGCTACCTGCCCTGGCTGGTGGCCGAGGGGGCGCCGGCGCCGCGCTTGGCCCACCGCCTGGACAAGGACACCACCGGCTGCCTGGTGCTGGGCCTGAACGAGACGGCCTCCACCCGCCTGGGAAAGCTGTTCCTGGCGGGCCGCGTGGGCAAGCGCTACTGGGCGGTGGTCAAGGGCCGGCCGGAGACGGCGGAGGGCCGCATCGAGCTGCCGCTGATCAAGCGTCCGGTGCCGGGATGCTCCCGCATGATGGTGGATCATGAGGAGGGCAAGCATGCCCTGACCGAATGGCGGCTCATGGCCACCGGCACCGATTCGGACGGGCGGGTCCTGTCCTGGCTGGAGCTGACGCCGCGCACCGGGCGCATGCACCAGCTGCGGGTGCATTGCGAGGTCATGGGCTGGCCCATGCTGGGCGATCCCATCTATGGGCGTGACTGGCGGGTGGAAGGCGGTCGCGACCCGGCACCGGCCATCCCGCTGCACCTGCACGCCCGCTGGGTGGCCTTGCCGTGGTGGGCCCCGTCTGAGCCGCCGCTGGAGGCCACGGCGCCGTTGTCCCCGCACCTGGCGGCAACCTTCCAGCGCGTCGGATTCTCCGTCGGGAACAACTGACCGAATGCCACGACGGGTTGGCGCGGGGGGCGGCGTATAAGCACTGTCGCCGGCGTCGCCCGGCGGCCAAATAGAGAAAAGGTCGGTGGCATGGCACCACCGACCCGAGGTTTGGAAGGAATTCAAGACAGGACGGCAGCAGGCCGCCTTGGCTTGAGGTAGATCCACTACGCGACCGGACAGGCCAGGACGCCGGCCCGATCTCCGCAGGTACGGGGAACGTCCGCCGGGCAGGGTGGTCTAGAACCCCAGCCCGGGTACTTGCCGGCGCCGTTCCCGCCCTCTCGGTTGGGGCAGAAGGGACGGGAAGTCGCTCGCGGTCTAGAACGAGCGGGCGCCGGTGCCACCAGCCAAGGAGACGGCGCCGCGGGCGGGGGGTTGGGGCTCCCGTCCGGGGCTGTCGCCGTCTCCATCGGCTGGCGACAAGGGGATAGTGCCACGCCAAGCTGACCGCATCCTGACAAGGATGCCGGGCATAACGATTTCCAGGCGGCGTCACATTTTTGCCCTTCGGTCGTGCCATAAGCCGCTATAAGCCATCGCCGTGCCCCGCCGGCACCCTGCCGTTCCCGCCGATTCCGACTCCGCCGCCTTCGAGGGGCGCCCTGCTTGACTGTAGACGGGGCGTTAACCTTCCTGGGATAGGGTTGTCGCCGCGGGGGAACGCCCTGGGCGCCCGCGGCGTGGCTATTTGGGGTGCCGTTTGGCGCCGTTTGCGTCCGGAACCCTTCCGCATCGCCGCGGATGATGCGATAGAGTTTCGTGAGGCGGACGCCGCTGCATGATCACGTTGTCAGAACCCGAGTCAGATACCGCTCCCATGTTGACCTCCCTCTCGGCCGCGTCCGGTTCAAAAGCGCAGCAGGCGGCGGCACCTGCGGCCAAGCGCCTGTCCATCGTCATCCCCATGCATAATGAGGAAGGCAACCTGGCCACCCTGTTCGAGCGCCTGGTCCCGGTGCTGGACGGCATCGGCCTGCCGTTCGAAATCATCTGCGTGGACGACGGCTCACGCGACGGCACCTTCGCCGCCCTCAGGGGCCATCAGGCGCGCGAACCCCGGTTGAAGCTGCTGCGCCTGTCGCGCAACTTCGGGAAGGAGGCGGCCATGTCCGCCGGCCTGCGCCACGCCATCGGCGACGCCGTCGTGCTGATGGACGGTGACCTGCAGCACCCCCCCGAAACCATCGCCATTTTCGTGGAGCAGTGGCGCCAGGGCATGCAGATGGTTTATGGCGTGCGCGCCAGCCGGTTGACCGACCCGTGGCTGCGCCGCTTCCTGACCAAGATCTATTACCGCCTGCTGGACAACCTGTCCGAGGTGACGCTGCCGCGCGGCGCCGGTGACTTCCGCCTGCTGGACCGCAGCGTGGTTGACGCCCTGAACGCCATGCCCGAGCGCAACCGCTTCATGAAGGGCCTGTTCAGCTGGGTGGGGTTCCGCCAGGTGGCCGTGCCGTTCGAGGTGGCGCAGCGCCACGCCGGCGCCACCTCCTTCAACTTCTGGCGCCTGTTGCGCTTCGGCCTGGACGGCGTCGCGTCCTTCAGCAACGTACCCCTGCGTGTCTGGTCCTGGCTGGGCATCGCCCTGTCGGTGCCCTCCTTCTTCTATGGCCTGGTCATCATCACCAAGACCATCATGTTCGGCCGTGACACGCCCGGCTACGCCTCGCTCATGGTGGCGGTCCTGTTCCTGGGGGGGGTGCAGCTCATCGGCCTGGGCGTCCTGGGGGACTATCTCGGCCGCGTCTTCACCGAGGTGAAGGGTCGCCCGATGTACCTGGTAAACGAGAAGGTGGGCTTCGATGACGCGCCACTCGCGGGTGGCGCCGGGGGGCATCCCTGACCTCCATGCCCCTTCTCCGTTCCCCTGACGCCTCGGCCGCCGCCCGTCCGCACACCGCCCCCGCGGCGCCGTCTATCGGTACCCGGTCCATCGGTGCGGGACCCATCGGCGCTGGACGCATGGTGCCGGCCGGCGCGCGGCTGGGTCCACCGCTGTGGCGGCGGCTGTCGCCCTGGGACGTGGCCTTCTGGCTGGTCATGGCGGTGGCGGTCGCGGCCGTGTCCTGCACCTTCCCCGACTTCGGCATCACGTTTGACGAGCCGCTGCACGTGGAATACGGCCAGCGGGCGCTGGAATGGTATGCCTCGCTGGGCAAGGACCGCGCGGTCCTGGAATTCCAGAACCTCTACCTCTACGGCGCCCTGTTCGACACGGTCGAGGCGCTGTTCGAAAACCTGCTGCCGCTGGATGTCTATGCCACCCGCCGCCTGATCGGCGGGCTGACCGGGCTGCTGGGCGTGCTGGCCGTGCGCCGCATCGCCAGGGATATCGCGGGGAAAGAGACGGGGGCGCGCGCCGGGCTGATCGCCGGCCTGTGCCTGCTGCTGATCCCCGACTGGTGGGGCCATTCCTTCGCCAACCCCAAGGACGTGCCCTTCGCCGTCGCCGCCGCCTGGACCCTGTCCTGGCTGGTGCGGGTGGGCCGCAGCCTGGACACCGACGCCAAGGGGCCATCCCTGGGCTCCGTCGCCATGCTGGGCCTGTGCTTCGGCATGGCGCTGGGCATCCGTGTGGGCGGCGTGCTGCTGGCCGGGCCCATCATGCTGACGCTGCTGGCCCATCTGGCCAAGCGCGTGCTGGCCGGTGACGGTGCGCGGCAGACGGGTGCCGAGGCCTGGCGCCTGGTGCGTCGCCTGTGGATCGCTGTTCCCATCGCCTATGCCGTCATGATCGCCGCCTGGCCGTGGGCCCAGGTGAACCCGCTGCGCCACCCCATGGAAGCGCTGGCCGAGTTCTCCAAGTTCCCCATGGATTTCACCTTCACCTTCGCCGGGGTGCAGGTGCGCACCACCAACCTGCCCTGGTGGTACCTGCCCGTGGGCTTCGGCGTGAAGCTGCCGGAGGTGGAGCTGCTGGGCCTGGCCGCGATCGTGGCCTTCGGTGCCGTGGCCGCCCTGCGCCGGCCCTTCCCGGCGGGCGTGCGCCTGGACGGCGTGGCGCTGACCACCGCCGTGCTGCTGCCGCCGGCCGCCGTGGTGGCGACGGACGCCGTGCTCTACGACGGCATCCGCCACATGCTGTTCCTGATGCCGCCCCTGGCCACGGCCGCCGGCCTGGGCCTGAACGGCCTGCTGACGCGCCTGCCCCTGCGCTGGCCGCGCAATTTCTGGCTGAACCCCTTCATGGCCGCGCTGCTGGTCGCCTGCGCGGCCGTGCAGGTCGGGTTCATGGCCCACCTGCATCCCTATGAGACCATCTGGTTCAACCGCTTCGTGGGCGGCGTGCGCGGCGCGGCTCCGAAGTTCGAGCTGGACTACTGGGGTAGTTCCCTGTCCGAGGCGGCCAAGCGCCTGACCGACACCATGGTGAAGCTGGAGGGCCCGCAGGCCTTGACCCAGCCCTACCGCATCCGCGTTTGCGGCCCGCCCACGTCGGTGTTCCACTACCTGCCGCCGGCCTGGAAGCCGACGCGCCGCAACACCGGCCCGGTCGATTTCTACCTTGCCTTCACCCGCTGGGCCTGCAAGGAAATCCCGGCGGGCCAGGACATCGTGCGCATCGAGCGCGATGGCGAGGTGCTGGCCTATGTGCGTGATTTGCGGGAGCCGCCGCAGTAAGCGAGGCGGCCCCCAAGGCCGCCGGCCCGGACCGGCCAGGTCCGTGAGCCAAGGCCACGGATGTGGCCGCCCGGCGCCTGAGGGCATTTGACCGATCAGGATCAAATGCCGACGCGTGTGAAAGGGAAGGATCGCCAGATGAAACTGTTCGGCCTTGCGGGGTGGAGCGGTTCGGGCAAGACCACCTTGATGGTCCAGCTGATCCCGGAATTGGCGGGGCGCGGCTATGGCGTCTCCACCCTCAAGCATGCCCACCATGATTTCGACGTGGACCAGCCGGGCAAGGACAGCCACCGCCACCGCACCGCCGGCGCCACCGAGGTCTTGGTGGCCTCGTCCCGGCGCTGGGCCCTGATGCATGAACTGCGCGGGACGGCCGAGCCGACGCTGGCCGACCTTGTCGCCAAGCTGTCGCCCGTGGACCTGGTGCTGGTGGAAGGGTTCAAGCGCGACCCCATTCCCAAACTGGAGATCTGGCGGGCGGAGAACGGCAAGGCGCCGCTGTTCCCGGACGATCCGACCATCGTGGCGCTGGCCGCCGACGATCCGCTGCCGGTGGAGGTGCCGGCGGGCTTGCGGCGTTTCCCCCTGGACGCGGTGGCCGACATCGCCACCTTCATCCTGGCCCATGTCGGCCTGCCCCCGATTGGCTTGCCGTCCCGGGCGGACTGAGGAACGGCCATCCCCATGCCAGGCGCCGCCGACTGCTACCCCGACACCTTGCTCAGCGTTGACCAGGCGCGCGATCGCCTGTTGCGGGCGCTCGGGCCCGTCACGGGGGTGGAAACGGTGGCGCTGGATGCCGCCGACGGCCGTGTCCTGGCCCGGGACGTGGTGGCGGCGCGCAGCCTGCCGCCCTTCGCCCAGGCCGCCATGGACGGCTATGCCCTGGACCACCGCGATGTCGCCGGGGCGGCGGGCCCCGTTCGCCTGCCCCTGTCGGGCCGGGTCGCGGCGGGGGATGCGCCCGGACCCCTGGTGCCCGGTACCGCGGTGCGCATCTTCACCGGCGCGCCCTTGCCCGATGGCGCCGACACCGTGCTGATGCAAGAGGATGCGGACCTGGACGGCGACGTCCTGCTGGCCCCGCGCGGCCTTGCCCCCGGCCGCCATTGCCGCGCGGTGGGGGAGGATATCGCAGCGGGCGCGGTGGCGCTGCCGGCCGGGCGCCGCCTGTCGCCGGCGGCCGTGGCGCTGGCCGCCGCGCTGGGGGAACGGGTCCTGGCGGTGCGGGTGCCCCCGACCGTCGCCCTGCTGTCCACAGGGAACGAGGTGCGGCCCGCCGGCGCCCCCTTGCCCCCCGGCGCCATCCATGACGCCAACGGCCCCCTGTTGACCGCCCTGCTGTGCCGCCTGGGTTGCCGCGTGGTGCCGGCCGGCATCGCCGGCGATGATCCCGCGGCCCTGGCGGCCACCCTGTCCAGTCTCACGGCCGACCTGATCCTCAGCAGCGGCGGCGTCTCCGCCGGGGAGGAGGACCATGTGAAGGCGGCGGTGTCGGCCCTGGGCGGCATCGATTTCTGGCGCCTGGCCCTCAAGCCGGGCAAGCCGTTGGCGTTCGGCCATGTCGGGAACACCCCCTTTCTGGGGCTGCCCGGCAACCCGTTCGCCGCCTTCGCCGCCTTTCTCGCGCTGGGCCGGCCGTTGGTGCAGCGCCTGTCGGGCGAAACCGTCGCCGATCCGCCCCGCATCACCGTGCGCTGTGGCTTCGCCCATGGCCGCGCGCCGGGCAAGCGCGAATACCTGCGCGTGGTTCTGCGGCAGGAGGGCGCCGACACCGTGGCCTACCTGGCCGGCGCCGGCGGCAGCGCCGCCCTGTCGTCCCTGGCCCTGGCCGATGCCGTGGCGGAGGTGGAGGAAGCGCGCGACAGCCTCCGGCCCGGCGATCCGCTGACGGTCATCCCCCTGCACGGGCTGTTCTGAGGGCGGCGCCAAGTAAGCGCTATGGTATCGATGTCATTTCCCCTATCCTGTGGCAAAACAAGCCCAGGGAGGGGACATGACCAGGACGACATACATCCATGCCATCGCACGCGCCGGCCTTATGGCGGCGGCATTGCTGTTCAGCGGGACGGCCCAGGCGGCCGATGCCCCGCCCTCACCCGTGGGCGCGGATGGCAGCGTCACCCTGCCGCTGGCGCCCGGCAGCCTGGTTCTGCCCTTCTCCTCCTACGCGTCGCCGGAGGCGCGGGACTGGTTCAAGCGCTATGCCGACGTGCATGCCCCGCCCATCACCGACGTGCCGGCCAGCCGCGCCTTTTACGATCGCATGAACACCGACCGCGCCAACCGGCTGCGGGCGCTCTACCCCGTCACCGTGACCGACCAGACCATGGGCGGCGTGCCCACCCAGGTCGTGGCGCCGGCCAAAGGGGCGGCGGTGGCGGACCGGGTGCTGATCAACCTGCACGGCGGCGCCTTCCTCTGGGGGGCGGGGGCCGGCGGGTTGGTGGAGGCGGTGCCGGTGGCGGCCCTGTCCAAGATCAAGGTGGTGACGGTCGATTACCGCCAGGGGCCGGAGCATCGCTTCCCCGCCGCCAGCGAGGATGTGGCTGCCGTCTACAAGGATCTGCTGAAGACCTACAAGCCGCGGAACATCGGCATCTACGGCTGTTCCGCCGGCGGCATCCTGACGGGGGAGGCGGTGGCCTGGTTTCAGACCCACGGCCTGCCCCGGCCCGGCGCCATCGGCATCTTCTGCGCCGGCGTGCTGGACGGCGGCGGTGATTCCCAGGCCTGGTCGGCCCTGTACGGCGGGCAGCTGCCGGGCCCCGGCCTGCGCCTGATCGACCTGCCTTATTTCCAAGGCGCCAACGTCCAGGATCCGCTGGTGCTGCCGGGCGTGGCGCCGGAGGTGCTGGCCAAGTTCCCGCCCACCCTGCTGATCACCGGCACGCGCGACTTCATGCTCAGCGACACGCTGCGCAGCCAGGATCTGTTGGAACGGGCCGGCGCGCGGACGGAGCTGCACGTCTGGGACGGCATGGTCCATTCCTTCTTCTCCGACCCCGAATCGCCAGAGGCGCGGGCCGCCTACGACGTTATGGCCCGCTTCTTCACGCGGGAACTGGGCCGGCCGAACGACAGGTAAGGCCCGGCGAAAGGGCTCAGGCGACCAGGGCCAGCAGGGCCAGCAGCAGGAACAGGGTCTTGCGCAGCATCGCGGGGTATCTTTCGTCCGGCTCGGGCCTTCGTCGTGCATCCTATGGGTAAGCGGATCGGCTCCAGTCCGCCACCCTTGGTGATGGCGCCGAGCATGCCGGTGAATAGAGGCGGCCGCAACCTGCCGCGCGTGCGCTACCCTGTTGGTTGCCTGTGACAATTTGGTGGTCGAGGCTTGGTGGTCGAGGCCTGCCGGCCCATGCCCGGCCCTCCTGTTCCTCGGTTGCGGACAGGGAGTGGTCGACAGGAGGCGGGGGTGCACCCTACCGCGCGTGTCGCGTCAGCTTGTTCGCCTGGATTCAGCGCTTATGCCGCAGCACCCAGCCGGCCAGCTCATCCAGCGGAGCGGGGTGGCCGTCGCCGTCGCGGAAGTGCACGGTGGTGCTGTGGTCGGGCCAAGCCACGGTCAGCTGGGTTTCCAGGGCGTCGGGGTGGCCAGGGGCGGGGAAGGCGGCGGGCTGTGACGCGAGGTCGGCCGCCTGCACCAGGTGCAGCAGGGCCTGGCGGTCGGCCGCGTCCAGGCCCGCGACCTCCACGCTGATCTTGGGGCGGCGCAGGGGGAAGGCCATGCCGCCCTGGCGCTGGCATTCGATGAGGACGGGCGGCGCCGGGGTCTGGTCGGTGCTCATGGCGGCAGCATGGGTTAAAGCCCCACGGCCGTCCAGGCGTCGTCCACCGCCTTGGTGGCGGCGTCGCCGTATTTCCGCGCCACGTCGCGTGTCGCGGCCGCGGCGTCCTTGAACTCCGACCACAGTTGCAGGCGGGTGGTCAGGGCCTCGTACCAGATCGGGCCCGCCGTTTCCCAGGCCTGGCCGCCCAAGGCGGTGGCGGCCAGGTAGAAAGCGTGGTTGGGGATGCCGGAATTGATGTGGACGCCGTAGTTGTCGTCGGGGCCGCTGTAATAGTCCTTCATGGTCGCCGGCTGCGGGTCCTTGCCCAGGGTGGGGTCGTCATAGGCGGTGCCGGGCGCCTTCAGGGACCGCAGGGCCGTGCGGTTGGTGCCCGCCTTGGGGATCAGCAGGCCCTCGCCGATCAGCCAGTCGGCCGTATCCGCCGTGTCGCCGGCGGCGTACTGCTTGATCAGCGATCCGAAGACGTCGGAGAAGGATTCGTTCAGGGCGCCCGACTGGCTGGAATAGGTCAGCCCGGCGGTGAACTGGGTGACGCCGTGGGTCAGTTCATGGCCGATGACGTCCAGGCACTTGGTGAAACGGTCGAAGATCTCGCCATCCCCGTCGCCATAGACCATCTGCTGGCCGTTCCAGAAGGCGTTGTCGTAGTCGGTGCTGTAGTGCACCGTGGAATCCAGGCGCATCCCCTTGTCGTCCACGGAGTTGCGCTTCATCACCTCCAGATAGAAATCATAGGTCTGGCCGGCGTAGGCGTAGGCCTCGTTGACGGCCACGTCCTGGCCATCCGGCTGCCCCTCGGACCGCACCAGCGTCCCGGGCAGGTCGCCGCCGTGCTGGGCGTCATAGACGGTGCGCTGCTTGGTGCCGGTGCCCAGGCCCGCAAAGGCGAACTGGTTCATGCTGGCGCGCATGCCGCGCAACTGCCCCTGGTGATAGAGGTTGTGCAGGGCCCGCTTGCGCATCGTCGGATCGCTGGCGTTGGTGGCCACATGCTCCATCATGTGCGGCGGGATGATGAAGCAGACATGCGGGGGGCAGCCGGCGTGCTGGCACATGGGGCGGGCCTTTCAGCGCTGGATCGTGGGAACCAGCGTGGCACCGCGCGCGCGATGCCGGAATAGCCGCCAATGATATATCCACGCCCCGATCGGCGCCCGGATCGGCCCTATCCCTGCATCGGGGGGGCTAATCCCTTGGAGAGAAAGGCCGCCGCCGCGTCCAGGTCGGCGGGGGTGTTGACGTTGAAGAAGGGGTCGATCGGCTGGACCGGGAAGTCCACCAGAGCCAAGGGCTGGCGGGCCAGGAAGGCGCCGACCTTGCGCAGATCCTCCCCCACCAGCGCCTGGCGCAGGCGGCCGGCCAGGCCCACGGGCCACAGCGCCACCACGGGATGCCGCCGCCCGCCCGAGGTGGCGCAGGCCACCCCATCCGGGGCCACCGCGCCCGCCAGGCGCGCGGCCAAGTCCAGGGGCAGGAAGGGGCAGTCGGCCGGCACGCTCAGCACGTGGGTATGGCCGCCCTGGGTGCCGGCGTATTCCAGCCCCGCCAGCACGCCGGCCAGCGGGCCGGGATGTCCCGCCACGCTATCGGCCAGGACGGGCAGGCCCGCGTCGCGATAGCGGTCGGGGTCGCCGTTGGCGCTCAAGGCCAGGGCCGACACCTGCGGGGCCAGGCGCCCGCGCACATGGGCCAGCAGGGGCCGGCCAGCCAGGTCCAGGCGCGCCTTGTCCACCGCCTGGACCTCATCGCCGCCGAAACGGCGGGCCAGGCCGCCCGCCAGAATCAGGCCCAGAATATCGATCGTTTCGCTCACGGAATGTAAAACGCGGGGATGTCGGCGACGGTGATGCGGATGGCGGCCGTCACGGCCAGGCCGTCCCGGGCCTGGGTCATTTCGGGGTGTCTCCCGGCGCCGGCTCCGCCGTCTTTCCCGGCGCGGGCTTGGCCTCGGATTTCGCCGGTTCCGCCTTGGGGGGCGGTTTTTCATCCGCCGGCTTGGCCTTCTCCGCTGTCTTTTCCGGCGCCGCCTCGAAGCGGGGGGACTTGGCCAGCAGGCGGCCCTTGTCCAGCGCGTGGGTCAGCACCAGCGATTCCAGGGCGCCCGCCGGCTGGTCCGGGTTCAGGTCCAGCGTGTCCTTGTTCAGGGCGTAGAGGGTGAAGACATAGCGATGAGTCTGCCCCGGCGGCGGGCAGGGGCCGCCATAGCCCTTGGGCCCGAAGTCGTTCAGCGCCTGCACCGCCCCCTTGGGCAGGGCCTTGCCGTCGGCCGTCCCGGCCCCGGCGGCCAGGCTGTGCACGCCGGCCGGGATATTGAACACCATCCAGTGGCGGAAGCCCTTCTTGACGTCCGCATCCATGATGATCAGGGCGAAGCTCTTGGTCGTCGGCGCCTCCCCGCCCCAGCGCAGGGCGGGGGAGAGGTTCCTGCCACCGCAGCCGTCGCGGTCCCAGGCCTGAGTCTGGGTCAGCGTGCCGTCGGTCGCCAGGTCGGGGCTGCTCAGCCACATGCCGGCCTGCGCCGCGCCCGCCGCCAGGCCGGCGGCCAGGGCCGAGGCTATCGCCAGGCGGCGCCTCATGCTCACACCCGTTCCGACAGGCGCCGCTCGCGCAAGGGGCGCTTCACCCGGGCCAGGTTCTCACCCATCGCGGTGCCCTGGCGCAGGGCCACGGCCACCTGCAGCACGTCGATGACGGCCAGGTGCGACAGGCGCGAGGTGCGCGGGGTGTAGATGCTGGTGTCCTCATCCACGTCCACCAGCAGGGGCACGGTCGCCCGCTCCGCCAGCGGCGACCCGCCCGAGGTGATGGCCACCACCGGCGTCCCGCCATCCAAGGCCAGATCGACGGAGCGCAGCAGTTCACGCGTGCGGCCGGTGTGGGAGATGGCGATAACGGCGCCCTCCGACCCCAGGATGCTGGCCGCCATGGCCTGCACATGCACGTCGCTGTGGGCGATGACCGGCACGCCCAGGCGGAAGAACTTGTTCTGCGCGTCCTGCGCCACGATGCCGGAGGCGCCGAAGCCATAGATCTCGATACGCCGGGCGGCGGCCAGGATGTCCACGGCCCGGCTGAGGTTTTCCGTGTTCAGCTGGTTGCGCATGCGGGAGAAGGCGCTGATGGCGCGGCCGATGACCTTGGCCGCCACCTCCGCCACCGGGTCGTCGGGCATCAGGTCGGCATCGACGAAGGGCGTGCCCGTGGCCAGATCCTGCGCCAGGCGCAGCTTGAAATCCTGATAGCCGCTGCAGCCGATGGAACGGCAGAAGCGCACCACCGTGGGCTGGCTGACATCGGCCTCGCGCGCCACCTCCGCCACCGAGGCGGTGACGACGGCATGCGGCCGCTTCAGGACGATTTCCGCGATCTTGCGTTCCGACGGACGCAGACCGTCCATCATCCCGCGTATGCGACCCAGCATGAAGCTAACCCCCGACCTGCCGATGCGTAGATGAAGGAACAGAGCGCGCCGCGACGGCGCGGTTCCTTCCCATTGTAGTGAAATTACCGGAAATGACGCATCCGTGTCACGCGTGCCGTGGCACCGGTTCCATCAGAGTTAAAGGCCGACCGCCCGCTGCACCGTCCAGAACAGGCCGGTGGCGGCGATGAGGGAGGAGGCGGGGATAACCACGCGGCGGCGGTACCAGGGCTGGTCCTTGTTCCCCCCTGAAACGCACACGAGAGCGACGGCGCCATAGGCGGCGGCGATGATGGACAGCTGCGCCAGTTCTATCCCGACATTGAAGCTGACCAGGGCGGGGATGACGTCGCGCCGGGCCAGGTGCAGGTCGGCGAGCGCGCCGGCGAAGCCCATGCCATGCAGCAGGCCGAAGCCGAAGACCACCAGGGGCCGCCAAGGCGTCAGCCGCGCCGTCAGGATGTTCTCCACCGCCACATAGGCGACCGACAGGGCGATCAGCGGCTCCACCACCCGTGCGGGCAGGCTGATCACGCCATACATGGTCAGGCCCAGGGTGACGGAATGGGCCAGGGTGAAAGCCGTGACCTGCACCAGGATGGAGCGCAAGCGGGTAGTCAGCAGGAAGATGCCCAGCACGAACAGGATGTGGTCCAGCCCTTCCGGCAGGATGTGCAGGAAGCCCAGCTGTAGGTACTGCGCCGCCAGCCGGGGCCATGAGATGGGGGCGGCGTTGGCGGCCAGGGCGAAGGGCGGGCTGGCGGCATCGCCCTCCAGCCATTGGGTCTGCGGCGCCCCGCCGGCGGCATCGGTGAAGACGACGCCATAGGTGCTGTAGACCAGGCCGTAGCGCCAGGTGATGGTGCGCGCGCCGGGTGGCAAGGGGCCGCTGGCCCGCAGCACCACGAAGGCCGGCAAGGTGATGTCGCTGGGCATCTCCACCCGTTCCACCACCACCGTGGCCGGCATGGGGGCGCCGTCGGCCCTGAGATCCACCTGGGCGGCGATGGCGCCGGCATAGGGCGGCAGCAGGGTCTGCACCCGGTCCGCCGTCAGGTCGCGGCTCAGCGGCCCGCCGCCCGCCGCCTCCAGCTTGTTCACCAGGGCGGTGGGGGCGGTGGTGATGGTGGCGGACCAGGTGTCGCCCGGTCCGACGATCAACTGCACCTGGGTGGTGCCGATCTCATGCGCGTGGGAGGGTTGGCCCAGGCGCAGCGCCAGCAGCAGGCCCCCCAGCAGCAGGGTACACTGCCAGCGCCTCATGGCTGCGCGCCCGCGCCGCCGCCGGCGGGGCCCGGCCAGTCGAAGGTCAGCGAGGCCCAGTGGCTTTCCCAGTCCCGGTGATGCAGCCAGTGGGCCAGGGTGCCCGCCCGGACCATGTGCACCGACCGGATCAGCCACACCCCGCCCTGGGACAGGGGGAACGCGAAGGCGCCCTGGGCGTCGCTGCGCGTGGCCAGGCGCGCGGCCGGCTGGCCCCACAAATGCGCCGTGACCACGGCCCCCGCCACCGGTTGGCCCAGGAACAGCACATGGCCGCGCATCGGGCCGGCCCCCGCCGCCGTGGGGTCGGCGTCGGGCACGATCTCATAGGTGTAGCCTTGAGGTTGGGTCACCGCCGGGTCGGCCTTGGTGCCGGCCAGCAGGGACTTGGCGTAGCGGTAGAAGCATTCGCGGCCCGGCCGGGCGCTTTCCCCCAGCCGCTCCCGCTCCGCCACGATGCCGTCCAGGCCGTATTGGCGCAGATAGGCGGTGAAGCGCTCGGCCGGCAGCTCGATATAGCTGCCGCCGCCGGTATAGCCGATCAGGGCGGTGGTCCGGCCGTCGGCGCGCAGGAAGCCGGCCGGGTCGATGTTGTCGGCGCCGCCCACCGCCTGCTCCTCCCCCGCCTGGCGGACGAAGAAGCGGTCGATCAGGCTGGCGGTGCGGGGCACCGGGTCGCCGATGAAATTCTCCCCCACCCGCAGGCCCACGGCCACGGCGGTGCCGGGGCCGGGGCGGAAGGTGGAGGGCTCGATCCAGAAATCATGCGCCAGGGCGCCGGCGGCCCAGCACGTGGCCGCCAACCCGATCAGCGCCCCGCGCAACGCGACCATCAGGCGTCGACCCGGCGCCACCACCAGCGCAGCAGATGCCGGAGCAGCAGGCGGATGATCTCCACGATCCCCCAGCTGACCAGCAGCAGCACGATCACGCCCAGGATGACCCAGGGCAGGACGCTGTGGGCGTTGGACGGTGCCGGCGTCTGATCGGGCCATTGCGGCGCCAGATAGGGCCATTCGGCGGAGAAGGGCTTGTCGTTCACCGTGGCGCGTGGCCAGGGCCCCTCGATGAAGGAAATCTCCTGCAACAGGCAGTCGCCGAAAGCGCAGGTCTGCGCCACCACGTCGTCGGTCAGCAGGCGGCCGTTGGGGTAACCGACGGGGAAGCGGTCGGTGTAGACCATGACATCGGGTTGCAGGTCGTAGGGCCGCAGCTGCAGGGTGAACTGCAGGAAGTCGGCCGCCGCCACCGCCCACCATTCCTTGGCGCTGTGCAGGTAGTTGTAGATGTTGTCCAGCTTGGCCTTGCGGGTCATCAGCGCCTTCAGCTGGTCCTTGGGCGGCATCGTGTTGATGAAGCCGAAGCGCGGCAGCTGGGTGCGGATGGACCGGCCGACATGGTCGATTTCCGTCCCACCCTTGGCGGTGGTGCCCCACAGGATGAAGTCGTGCTGGTCCGCCGGGAATGCGGTCTTCGGGATGCGCATCACCATGGCGATGACGTTCTTCTTGAAGAAGCGCGGGAAGATGAAGGGATCGTCGCGCACGCCGAAGTAGGTCTTGATCTTGTCGGTGTCCTTCAGCCCCGTGTAGGTGACGCTGTTCACCGTCACGTCGTCCTGCAGCTTCACCTTGATGGTGACGTCGGGGTGGATCTGGTCGGGCACCAGCACCGTGCCGCCATAGCGGGCGCGGATGACCGGGTCCTGGAAGGACACCGGCGTGGTGAGGTCCATGTGGATCTCATAATCGTACGGCGCCAGGTCGTAGGGCTTGGGCGCCAGCAGGGCGCGGTTGACGTCGAAGATCAGGATCATGTCGTCCCCGTCCGGGTAGAAGAACAGATCCGTGATATTGGCCGTCGGGTCGGTCAGGTTGGTCGGGTCGGCATGGTCCGACGCGCGCCCAGGTTGTGGGGTTGCCAGGCCCAGGCATGCAACCAGCGCGAGACCGGCCAGCCGCGCCCTCGGCAGCGCTTTTTCCAGGATGTTCAGGCCCGTGGCCCTGTTGAAGATGCGCCCCATCGTCTCCCTCCGTTGTCCCGCCAGTTTCGCGTGATGCGACATATCACATTGATTTTGAACGAAAATTAAGCCTGTTCGGAAGCTGTGCGCTATCGGAAGGGTTACGCCCTTCCTAAGGGTGCCCCTACACTTTAGGGGTGGAGCCCGACTATCAAATTCGAGATAAACGGTGCAACAACAGGTATTATATTTCCTGTAGGTTGTATCTTTGGCTTGAGACTAGTTGGCCTAGGATATAATGTCCAGACCAACGAACAACTTTTCAGGGCGCGAGGTGGGGCATGGCGCGGATCGGTCTTGGGGTCTTTGCGACCCTGGTGGCGGCGGTGCTGCTGCTGTCTGGCTGCGGTGACAAGCAGGTGAAGGATGAGGCGATGCGGGCCGATCGGGCCGCCGACACCTTCCCGGCCGCCGACGAGGACTATTTCAAGGACATGGACGGCGGCGTTCAGCTGAAGCCGGATGAGGTCAAGGGCCGCAACAACTGGGTGGTGTGGACCGGGGGCAACGACCGCTTCTGGGATGCCATCACCAACAGTGCCTTCGGCAACTTCGACCTGCTGAAGACCATTTCCAGCTATAAGACTTTGGCCTATGGCCGCCACAACCGGTTCGAGCAGCTGGGCCTGATGAACGAGCCCTGCTTCGTGGAACCGAAGGATGGCTCGAAGGACCCGTACGGTCTGTGGCTGGATCAGCGGGTGAGCGTCAAGGACGACCCCAACTGTCCCGACGACCCTTTCGCCAATGAGAAGAAGTATCCCGGCGTCAAGATCGGTGCGCGTGGCGTCACCGTGCCGGTGGGCTCCTTCTACGGCTATCCCACGGGTATCGTCGGCCTGCGCCTGTTCCCCAATCCCGACTTCGACGAAAAGGCGAAGAAGCATTGGGACGCGGAGAAGTATTACAACGACCCCGACTACTACAACGACAAGAACCTGGTCCGGCCTTACCGCGTGGGCATGGCCTGTGGCTTCTGTCATGTGGGGCCCAGCCCGACCCATCCCCCGGCCGACCCGGAAAACCCGAAGTGGGAGAACATGAGCGCGGTGGTCGGCGCCCAGTATTTCTGGATCGATCGCATCTTCGGCTGGAACTACGGCAAGCCGGGCTCGCCGGAGCGCAAGACGAGTGAGCAGAACTACCTGATCCAGCTGGTGCACACCTCGCGCCCCGGCGCGCTGGACACCTCGCTGGTCTCCACCGATTACATCAACAATCCCCGCACCATGAACGCCGTCTATGGCCTGCCGTCCCGCGTGCAGATCGCCAAGGAGCGGGGGCAGGAAACGCTGAGCGGGCCCGAGCTGAACAACGAGTTCCTCAAGGGCAGCCTCGACGGCAAGCAGGTGATCACCCCGCACGTGCTGAAGGACGGTTCCGACAGCGTGGGGGTGCAGGGGGCGCTGAACCGCGTCTTCATCAACATCGGCCTGTTCAGCGAGGAATGGCTGCGCCACTTCAACCCGTTGTTCGGCGGCGTGCCCAACACGGCCATCCAAATCGAGGTGGGCCGCAAGAACTCCAGCTATTGGCAGGCGACGGAGGCGCAGACGGGCTTCCTCGCCGCCTACTTCCTGAACGCCGACATCGCGAAGGGCCACAAGCTGGCCGACGCGCCGGGCGGCAAGGAACTTATGACCGCCGGGCCCGCCACCCATCTGGAGCGGGGCAAGGAGGTGTTCGCCGAGACCTGCGCCGGCTGTCATTCCAGCAAGCAGCCACCGGTGCCCAAGGAAATCGACTTCAAGACCTGCAACGGCCCCAACTACCTGGCCTGCTGGAACCAGTACTGGGCTTGGGTGAAATCGGACGAGTTCAAGGCGCAGATGAAGGAGATGGTGAAGGCGCCGGACTTCCTGGAAGGAAACTATCTTTCCACCGACATGCGGGTCCCGGTGACCCTGCTGCAGACCAACGCCTGTAGCCCGCTGGCCACCAACGCCATCGCCGGCAACATCTGGGACAATTTCTCCTCCACCTCCTACAAGCAGCTGCCGTCCGTCGGCACCATCAAGATCCACGACCCCTTCACGGGTGAGGAGAAGGACTACGTCATGCCGGCCGGCGGCCGCGGCTACACCCGTGTGCCCTCGCTGGTGGCCCTGTGGTCGACGGCGCCCTACCTGGTGAACAACACGGTGGGCTGGCCCGGTGGGTCATTCTACGCGCAGCAGCCACTGCCGCCGCCGCCGCCCAACCAAAAGCCTTATTACCCGTTTAATCCGTTGGACCCCTCGGTCGGGGAGCGCGTGAAAACCTTCGAGGTCTCGATCCGGCAGATGCTGTGGCCCGAGACGCGTCCCCACGACAAGCTGCTGGGCGACAAGGGGGTGTTCCTCATCGACCGCACCAGTGTCGGCAGCTATCTGAAGGTGCCCGGCGGCTACCTGCCCGGCTTCCTGAAGCCGCTGCTCAGCCCGCTGCACCGCTGGCTGCCCAGCATCTTCGGTGACGGCGACCTGATGGTGGGGCCCATCCCCAAGGACACGCCGGTCAACCTCATCTCCAACACCGAGCTGTACAAGGACGACGCGACCCTGGCGGAGAACCTGCCCCGCTATGTCCAGCTGCTGCAGCTGCTGAAAAAAGCGACCCACGACTTGTCGCAGCTGCCCAAGAACGCGACGGACGAGGAGGCGCGCAAAGTGTTCGCCAACCTTCGGAAGCCGCTGCTGGACTTCAGCAAGTGCCCGGATTTCGAGGTCAATCGCGGCCACTACTTCGGGACCAGCTTCACGTCCGAGACGACGGCGCTCAGCGACGACGACAAGGAAGCGCTGATCGAGTTCCTGAAGACCTTCTGACCACCCCGCCCTTCAAATCCCGTCCGGCCGCGTGCTCCGCGGCCGGCGGTTGGGGGCGGCATTCCCACGGGCCAGGCATGGGGGACAGGCTATGGCAGATGTAAATGAGGCATCCGTTCAATCCGCTCAGTACGATTTCATCGTCGTCGGTTCCGGCGCCGGCGGCGGCACGGTGGCGGCCCGCTTGGCGGAGGCGGGGTATTCGGTGCTGGTGTTGGAGGCGGGCGGAGACCCGCGCAAGTCCCATGGGGGCGATCCCTATTATCCGAACGAGAACCGTTTGCCGGACGATTACGACGTACCGGTACTCCACGCCTTCGCCTCGGAAAACACGGGCATGCGCTGGGACTTCTTCGTGCGCCACTACAGCAACCAGGCGGTGCAGACCTCCGACCCCAAGTATAGGGCGGTGTATCCACCGCTTGACGGACGGCCGGTCGATGGCGTCCTCTATCCCCGCGCCGGCACGCTGGGGGGGTGCACGGCGCATAACGCCCAGATCATCATCTATCCCAATAACGAGGACTGGCAGTTCATCGCCGACCTGACGGGCGACGTCAGCTGGCACCCCAAGGCCATGCGGCGGCTGTTCCGCAAGCTGGAGAACTGCCACTACCGTTGGTTCTACCGCCTGCTGTACTGGCTGAGCCTGGGCCTGATCAATCCGTCGGGCCACGGCTTCCGGGGCTGGCTGCACACCCAGAAGGCCATCCCGCTGCAGGCGCTGGGCGACAAGCCCTTGATCCAGGGCTTGCTGGATTGCGCCAAGGCCGTGCTGCAACGCGACCCCAACCCCGACCAGGGCTTCGAATGGCTGCTGGAGGGGGAGGGGGATGCGAACGACGTTCGGTTGGTGGACGCCGACGCCTTCGGCCTGCGCTACGTTCCCCTGTCCAACCGCAACCATGCCCGCACCGGCACGCGCGAGCGCCTGCTGGAGGTGGCCGAGAAGCATCCCGACCGGCTGCATATCGAACTTGATGCCCTGGTCACCCGCGTCCTGTTCGATGAGTCCACAGACGGACCGCTGGGGGGCGAGCCGCGCGCCATCGGCGTGGAATATGAGAAGGGGGAGAAGCTGTATTCCGCCTCCTTCGCCCAGGGCACGGGCGGGGAAAAGCGCGCCGTCTACGCCAAGCATGAGGTCATCCTGTCCGGCGGCGCCTTCAACACGCCGCAACTGCTGATGCTGTCGGGTATCGGGCCCAGGGAAACGCTGGAGAAATTCAACATCCCGGTGCGGGTCGACAGCCCCGGCGTGGGCCGCAACCTGCAGGACCGGTACGAGGTCGGCGTCGTCAACGAGATGACCACGGACTGGGAGGTGCTGAAAGGCGCCAAGTTCGCCGCCGGCGATCCCCAGTACCAGCAATGGAAGGAAAAGCGCGAGGGCGTCTACACCACCAACGGCGCCGTGCTGGCCGTCACCAAGCGCTCGGCACCCGAGCGGCCCATGCCCGACCTGTTCTGCTTCGGCCTGCTGGGTGAATTCCGCGGCTACTACCCCGGTTATTCCAGCCTGTTCCCGGAGCATCTGAACATGCTGACCTGGGCGGTGCTGAAGGCCCACACGCTGAACCGCGGCGGGGAGGTGACCCTGCGGTCGGCCGACCCGCGCGACACTCCCTACATCAATTTCCATTACTTCGAGGAAGGGACCGACAAGTCGGGCGAGGACCTGGACAGCGTGGTGGAGGGCATCCGCTTCGTGCGCGCCGTCACCAAGCAACTGTACGACCAGGGCATCGCCAAGCAGGAACTGCTGCCCGGCCCCGACGTCCAGACGGACGAGGAGTTGAAGCACTTCGTGCGCACCCACGCCTGGGGGCACCACGCCTCCTGCACCTGCGCCATCGGCAGCGCCACCGGGGGTGGCGTGCTGTCCAGCGATTTCCGTGTCCATGGGGTCAAGGGTTTGCGGGTGGTGGACGCCTCCGTCTTCCCGCGCATCCCCGGCTACTTCATCGTCAGCGCCGTCTACATGATCGGCGAGAAGGCGGCCGAGGTGATCATCGAGCAGACCCGTTGCCAGCCGAACCGCCGCCATCAGGCGCGGGCGTGAGATTCAGGGGGCTAGACCAATGACCAATCCGCTCAGCACCATCGAGGTTCTGCGGGCCGAGGCCGAGAGCATCCATGGCGACCACGTGCTCGACGGGGTGCAGGACGAGGACCTGACCCTGGCGCTCAACAATCTGGAATCCACCGCCCTCTGCCTGTCGGGCGGCGGCATCCGCAGCGCCACCTTCGGCCTGGGCGTCATCCAGGCGCTCGCCGCCCGGCCCCGGCCCTGCAAGGACTTCCGCCTGCCGCCGCCGGACAAGGCGCTGTTGGGGCAGTTCAACTACCTCTCCACCGTCTCCGGCGGCGGCTATATCGGCAGCTGGCTGTCGGCCTGGCTTTCCCGCCAGCCCTATGCCGACGTGCTGCCGCAGCTGAACACCCGCGGCCATGATGTCAGCGCCGTTGAGCCGACGGCCATCGGCGACCTGCGGCGCGACAGCAACTACCTGACGCCCAAGGTGGGCCTGGTCTCCGCCGACACCTGGGCGGCGGCGGCCATGATCCTGCGCAACCTGCTGCTGAACTGGGTGCTGCTGATCCCGCTGTTCCTGCTCAGCCTGGTGGTGGTGAAGCTGGCGGCCGTGGGCGTGGCCTGGCTGTCGCACCCCTTCGGCGACCAGAAATACGGCCTGGCCCTGTTCATCCTGGCGGCCATCTCCCTGGTGCTGGTCCTCATAGGACTACGGTTCACACTCCGTGCCATGAGGCTCAGCGGCACGGCCAGTCCAACGCAGGGCCAGTTCCTGAAAGGCAATCTGTTGCCCATGTTCCTGGGTGGCGTCGCCTGGACCGGGGCGCTGGACACCACCATCGGCTATCAGTTGCTGATCGTCACGCCGCTGGCCGACCTGCTGGTCTTCGGCGGCATCCTCGGCTTTGTCGTCTATGGCGCGGCCCAGCTCATCACCCTGCTCACGACGGGGGAGCTGTTCACCGCGCTGCTGGATCTCAAGCGTTGGGCGCGGCTGAAGCACCGCACCACGTGGGGCTGGCTGGTGGCGGGCATCGCCTACGGCGCCTTCCTGGGCTTTGGCGCCCATATCATCGGCTCCGGCGGCGACCCGGCCGTGCGCCTGTTGCTGCTGCTGCTGTTCGCGCCGCCGTGGTTGCTGCTGTCGCAGTTGATGGCGGAGACCTGCTACGTGGCGCTGACCAGCAACACCCCCCGCTCGGATGAGCAGCGCGAGTGGTTCGCGCGGTCGGCGGGCTGGTACCTGGCGACCTGCATCGCCTGGATCGCCGGCGTGGCCCTGGCCCTCCTGGGGTCGTGGACGGCCGGCCAGGTGGAATTGGGCACGCAGGCCCTGTTCGACTGGCTGGTGGCCGGCGGCGGCGCCACCGCCATGGTCGGCTGGCTGACCGGCGGCAGCGGCCGCACCTCGGCCCAGTCGTCCAGCCAGTCCCCCAACCGCAGCCCGGTCGCTATCGCCTACAATGTGGCGGCCAGCCTGTCGGCCCCGCTGTTCTTCGCCCTGCTGCTGGTCCTGGGATCGGCCATCATCGATCTGGTGGTGCTGCGGGACTCCCTGTTCGCCTACCTGATCTCGTACGGCAACTATCTCATCCTGCCGGACAGCACCGGGTCGGTGGTGTTCCAGAGCGGCATGGTGGAGGCGCAGGAGCGTGGCATGGTGGTGCCGCTGCTGCTGATCGCGGGGGCGATCCTGGGCATCATCGCCCTCTTCGCGTCCAAGTACATCAACATCAACCGCTTCTCCCTGCACGGCCTCTACCGCAACCGCCTGGTCCGGGCCTTCCTGGGGGCGTCGCACATCGGCCGCAAGCCGGACCGCTTCACCGGCTTCGACATGGATGACAATCCGACCATGCAGTCGCTGTGGCCGGCGAAGCGCGAGGACCGGACGGGCGACAACTGGCGGCCCTTCCATGTCCTGAACACGACCTTGAACGTCATCTCCACCCGCAATCTGGCGTGGCAGCAGCGCAAGGGCATGTCCTTCACCATCACGCCGCTGCACAGCGGGGCGGCGTCGCTGTGCCCCCTGCTGGATCAGCCGGGCGGCACGCTGGTGGCGTATCGCGGCGCCTTCCGTCCGTCGTCCAAGTACGGCGGGTCGTCGCACAGCGGCCGGCGGTTCCGCCTGTGGCCCTTCGCGCGCCAGCCGAAATGCCCCCCCCGCCCGGAGGATGATCCCAGCAACCCGGGCATCTCGTTGGGCACGGCCATGGCCATTTCCGGCGCCGCGGTGGATCCCAACGCGGGCTATCACTCATCGCCCACCGTGTCCCTGCTGCTGACCCTGCTGAACATGCGGCTGGGCTGGTGGCTGGGCAATCCGGCGCCGGTGGGGGACAAGTCCTGGTACCGCAATGGCCCGCCCACGGCGGCGGCGCCCCTGGTCAAGGACGCCTTCGGCCTGACGACGGACGACCAGCCCTATGTCGCCCTGTCGGACGGCGGCCACTTCGAGGATCTGGGGCTGTATGAAATGGTCCGCCGCCGCTGCCGCTATATCGTGATCAGCGACGCCGGCGAGGATCCGGACTTCACCTACTCCGATCTGGGCATGGCCGTGCGCAAGATCGGCATTGACTTCGGCATCCCCATCCGCTTCCACGAACTGCAGAAGATGCAGCCGCGCCCGGCACCGGGGGTGACGCTGACCGATGTGCCCTATCACGCCATGGGCGTCATCGACTATGCCATGGCCGACGGGCCGGCGGCCAAGCCGGGCATCATCCTGTACGTCAAGGCCAGCTTCCATAATTGCGACGAGGGGGCGGGGGTCAAGGCCTATGCCAACAGCCACCCCACCTTCCCGCACGAGTCCACCACCGACCAGTGGTTCTCCGAATCCCAGTTCGAGAGCTACCGGTCGCTGGGCTTCCAGATCATGGACAGCATCCTGGCGGAGGCCCAGGGCTGCGCCACCGATCTCGCCACCCTGAAGCAGATCATGGACAGCCTGGCGGAAGCGGCGCTGAAGGAAGAGTGTGAGGAGTGTGATCCGCCGATCCTGCAGGGCGCCTGAGTGGCCTAGCCGGGAAGCACGACGGAACAAGGCATCTTCGCTGCATCTTTTAAAGGGCGGGGCGGGTTGGCACGTGGGACGTGCGGCCCGCCTCCGTTTCTAAAGGACGGCGGGGAGGCTAGCCTTGGACACTTTGGAGCCGGGATCGGCGCCATCCGAAACCACACCTGTGCTTGAAGATCGGCCGGCGGGGGGCGGGCCGCCGAAGAAGCCCCGCACCATCTGGCAGTGCCTGGGGCCCGGCCTGGTCACCGGCGCCTCCGACGACGACCCCAGCGGCATCGCCACATATTCCCAGGTGGGGGCGCAGTTCGGCTACGGCCTGGCCTGGACCCTGATCCTGACCTATCCGCTGATGGCGGCGATCCAGGAAATCAGCGCCCGCATCGGCCGGGTGACGGGCCATGGCATCGCCGGCAACCTGCGCCGCCATTACCCGCCGCTGACCATCAACGCCATCGTCTTCCTGCTGGTGGCGGCCAACGTCATCAACATCGGCGCCGACCTGGGGGCCATGGCGGCGGCCCTGGGCCTGCTGATCGGCGGGCCGCAATGGCTGTATGTCCTCCTGTTCGGGGGGGCCTCGGCCGCGCTGCAGATCCTGGTGCCGTACTGCCGCTACGTCTCCATCCTGAAATGGCTGACGCTGTCGCTGTTCGCTTATGTCGCCACCGTGCTGGTGGTGCCCATCCCCTGGGCCGAGCTGGGCCGTGCGGTGATCCACCCGCCCATCTCGTTGAAGTCGGAGTACCTGGTGGCCGTCGTCGCCGTCTTCGGCACCACCATCAGCCCCTACCTGTTCTTCTGGCAGGCGGACCAGGAGGTGGAGGAGGAAAAGGGCGATCCCGGGGCCCAGCCCCTGAAGAAGGCGCCGGAACAGGCGCCGGACGAACTGCGGCGCATCCGGCTCGACACCTACATCGGCATGCTGCTGTCCAACGGCGTGGCGCTGTTCATCATCATCACCACCGCCGCGACCCTGCACACCCATGGCGTCACCGACATCCAGACCTCAAGCCAGGCGGCGGAGGCGTTGCGCCCCATCGCCGGCACCTTCGCCTTCGCCGTCTTCGCCTTGGGCATCATCGGCACCGGCCTCCTGGCCCTGCCGGTGCTGGCGGGGTCGGCAGCCTATGCGCTGGGCGAGGCGCGGCGCTGGCCGGTGGGCCTGGCGCGGCCCTGGCACAAGGCCAAGGCCTTCTACGGCGCCATCTTGCTGGCCATGGCCGTGGGCTCGGTCATGAACGTCATCGACATGGACCCGGTGAAGGCCCTGTTCTGGAGCGCGGTGGTCAACGGCCTGGTGGCTGTGCCGGTGATCGTCATGATGATGCGCATGGCGGCCAAGCGCGAGATCATGGGCGACTTCGTCCTGCCGCCGGCCTTGCGTGTCCTGGGCTGGGTCTGCATGGCCACCATGGCGGTGGTGGACACCGCCATGGTGGTGACCTGGGTGATCTAAGGATCACCCGTGCGCCAGCTTCAGGCCCGCGATGCCGGCCACGATCAGGCCGATGCAGGCCAGGCGCAGGGCCGTCGCCGGTCGATGCAGCATGGCCGCCGGCGACCTGAATGGCAAGATCGCAAAAAAGAGAAAGACTTCCGGTAAATATATCTCTTTAATTGAGGCCTGGCAGGGGGAGGGGGCAGGCCATGAGCGACGGAACGGACACGCAAGAGGGTGACGATGGGCCAGGTACGGCCAAGGCCGACACGCGCGACCATCGGCGGTGGGAGGAGTGGCAGGATGATGTCCGCATCATGCTCGGTTACGCCGCCGGCCGGGGCTTGGCGCTGGAGCGGGCGGTGATCGACGCGGCGGTGCGCGTCACCGCCACGCCGCCCGAGCATCTGAGCCTGGAGGACAAGCAGGTATTGTGGGGGACCTACCAGGCGCTGTCGGTGGTGATCGCCCCGGCCACCAGCGGCAGCCTGCGCCATATCCGCGAATTCCGTCGCGAACTGGGTCTGCTGGGGTGGTGGCGGTCGCTGACCCGTGCCGGCCTGGTGCAACGGACCATACGCAGCGGCGTCCTCTGGCTGGTGGGCGTGGCCCTGGTGACGGCCATCATCCAGATCCATGCCGCCAACGGCACCAACCTGCTGGCCCAGACCGGCGTGCGCAAGCTGCTGTTCATCGAAGGGGTGGCGGCGGAGCGGCCCTTGGCCGGCAGCCCGGCCGCCGTCCAATCCGCCGCGTCCAGCCCGTCCTCCCCCGGCGGCGCGGCCACGGTCGTGGACCAGACGGCGGAGGAGCCGCTGGTGCAGCTGCGCCAGCAGGCGGCGGCCAAGCTGCTGCGGCCCTGGATTTGCAGCCTGCTGTCCCGCGCCGTGACGCTCAGCTTCGATGCCCACGGATACTGCCGCGCGCGCGAGCCCCATGCCGACACGGACGCCCCGCAGGAGGAGCCGAACATCATCCTGATGCATACGGTGGAACTGGCGTGGAACGCCTGCACGGCCCTGACGCTGTACGTGCTGCCGGCCCTGTTCGGCCTGCTGGGGGCCTGCGCCTACATCGCGCGGGTGTTGACGGAGGCAGTGGTCAACGCCTCCTTCATGCCGCAGCTGGGCTTCCGCATGGTGCTGCGGCGGGCCCTGGGCCTGACCCTGGGGCTGGCCACCGGCCTGTTCTACAAAAGCGTCATGGCGACGATAGAACCCACGGCCACCGCCCAAATCTCCCTGCTGGGCGCGGCCTTCCTGGCGGGCTACAGCGTGGAGGCGGTTTTCGCCATGTTCGATGCCGCGGTGGACAAGCTGCGCGAGGTGTTCAAACCGCGCGACGCCGCCTCGCGCCCCGCCGCCCTTGGGCCCGCCGCCAGCCCGCAGGCCGCGCCGAAGGAGGCCCAAGGCTGAGACGGGATCAGTTGGAAGGGGCGGCCACGGCGGACAGCGGCAGATGGATGCCGCATTCCGTCTTGCCCATGCCGGCCCAGCGGCCGGACCGCACATCGTCGCCGGGGGCGACGCGGTCGGTGCAGGGCATGCACCCGATGGACAGATAGCCGTCGGCCTCCAGCGGGTGGCGCGGCAGGTCATGGCGGTCCAGATAGGCCACCAGATCGTCGCGGTCCCAGTCGGCCAGCGGGTTGATCTTCAGCCGGCCCTCGGCCACCTCGATGGTCACCAGGCTGGCGCGGGTGCTGGCCTGGAAGCGCTTGCGGCCCGTGATCCAGGCGCCGAAGCCTTCCAGCGCGCGGTTCAGCGGCTCCACCTTGCGAAAGTGGCAGCAGGCGTCCGGATTGTTGCGCCACAGCAGGCCGTCGGCGTCGCGCGTCGCCACATCCTCGGGCAGCGGCTTGATCTCCCGGGCGTCGGTCAGGCCCAGCCGCGCCACCAGCTCACGGCGGTAGCGCAGCGTCTCGCCGAACAGCTTGCCGGTGTTCAGGAAGATGACCGGCGTGGCCGGATCGATCTCCGCGACCATGTGCAGCAGCACGGCCGATTCCGCCCCGAAGGACGAAACCAGCGCGATCTCGCCCTTCAGCTCCCGCGTCAGCAGGGGTTCCAGCAGCGCCGGGCCCGTCAGGCCGGCATAGGTCCGGGCCAAGTCGGCCGCCCGGTCGCCAGTCGCGGTCACGCTGCGTGCTCCGTCTTCTTGTGGCGGGCCAGGCGCGCCATGGACAAAGGCCCGGCCACCGACACCTGGTAGGCGGTGCTGATCTCGGCCAGGGCATGCGCCCACAGCGCCGGATCGCGGCCTTCGGGGATTTCCACCTGGGTCACGCCACAGCGGACCAGGGCCAGATATTGGTCGGGCAGGGTGTGACCCACGGCGCGGATGATGCCGCGATAGCCCAGATGCTCCCGCAACTCGCGGGCGATGGTGAAGCCGCGCCCGTCGCGGAACTTGGGGAAGTCCAGCGCCACCAGGGCGAAGTCCGCCAGGTGGTCGGCGATGTCCTTGGGGTGTTGGCTGCTGGCCAGGAAAATGCCCAGGCCGCCGTTGCGGCCCACCAGGCTGGCGCGGTCCTTGTGGAACCGGGCCAGGCTGACGATGACCGGCACGTCCGCCGCCGGCAGGGCGTCGTCATCGCCCAGGCGCACCCAGGCGTCGTCGACCAGCTTTCCGGAGTCAATGAGCGGCATAGACCTTGTCCTTGAACGGGGTGTGACCGATGCGGGCCAGGGTGTCGAGGAAGCGTTCCCCGTCCTGGCGCTGGTCCAGATAGACGCCGACCACGGCATCGATGGCGTCGAGCGTCTCATCCGCCGACAGGGCCGGGCCCAGGATGTCGCCGATGGCGCCCGCCTCGGCGGCCGAGCCGCCCAGCGTCAGCTGGTAGGCCTCGACCCCCTTCTTGTCGACGCCCAGGATGCCGATGTGGCCGACATGGTGATGGCCGCAGGCGTTGATGCAGCCGCTGATCTTGATCTTCAGCTCACCGATGTCATGCTGCCGGTCCAGATCCGCGAAGCGCTCCGAGATGCGCTGGGCCAGCGGGATGGAGCGGGCGTTGGCCAGGGCGCAATAGTCCAGGCCAGGGCAGGCGATGATGTCGGTGATCAGGCCGGAATTGGCCTCGCCGAAACCGATGTCGGCCAGCGCCTTCCACAGGGCCGGCAGGTCGTCCTGGCGGACATGGGCCAGCACCAGGTTCTGCTCGTGCGTCACCCGGATTTCGCCGAAGCTGTAGCGGTCGGCCAGGTCGGCGATGACGTCCATCTGATCCGCCGACACGTCGCCCGGGATGCCGCCCGCCGGCTTCAGGGTGATGGTGGCGATGGCGTAGCCGGGCTGGCGGTGGACGGCGACGTTGGTGCGGACCCAGCGGTTGAAGGCCTGGTCCTCCAGCCGCGCGCGGGCCAGGATGCCGGAGATGGGCTCCAGCGCCTCATAGGGCTGGCTGGCGAAGCGGGTGCGGATGCCGTCCAGGATGGCCGGCTCCAGCCGGTACTGGGCCACCGGCATGCGGGCGAACTCGGCCTCCACCTCATCGCGGAAGGCGTCGATGCCCAGCTCGTGCACCAGGATCTTGATGCGCGCCTTGTAGATGTTGTCGCGCCGGCCATAGGCGTTGTAGACGCGCAGGACCGCCTCCAGATAGGCGATCAGCTCATCCTCGGGCAGGAAGTCGCGCAGCTTCTTGGCGATGAAGGGGGTGCGGCCCAGGCCGCCGCCGACATAGACCTCGAATCCGACGGTACCATCAGCGCCGCGCTTGGCGATCAGGCCCACGTCGTGGATGCAGATGGCGGCGCGGTCGGCGCTGCTGCCGGTGATGGCGATCTTGAACTTGCGCGGCAGGAACGAGAATTCCGGGTGCAGGGTCGACCACTGGCGCAGCACCTCGGCATAGTGGCGGGGGTCCACCACCTCGTCGCTGGCCACCCCGGCGAACTGGTCCGAGGTGACGTTGCGGATGCAGTTGCCGCTGGTCTGGATGGCGTGCATGTCCACCTCGGCCAGCAGGTCCAGGATGGCCGGCACGTCCACCAGCTTGATCCAGTTGAACTGCAGGTTCTGGCGGGTGGTGAAGTGGCCGAAACCCTTGTCGTACTGCCGGGCGATGCGGCCGAACTGGCGTACCTGGCGGCTGGTCAGGATGCCGTAGGGCACAGCGATGCGCAGCATGTAGGCGTGCAGCTGCAGGTACAGGCCGTTCATCAGGCGCAGCGGCTTGAACTCGTCCTCCGTCAGCTCCCCGGCCAGGCGGCGGGCCACCTGGCGGCGGAACTGCTCCACCCGCTCCTTCAGGAAATCGCGGTCCACCTGGTCGTAGTGGTAGATGCCGGCGTGGCTGGACAGGCCGTTGGCGGGCGGGTCGATCTGGCGGGCGGCGGCGGTGGGGCTCATGATGCAAGCTCGATATGGTCTTAATTCATGCGGGAATTGGGGTGCGCCGCCGTCACGCCGCCGTGGGAATGGCGTCGATGCTGGGGCCGGCGGCGCGGATCCACTCCCGCGTCTTCAGGGGGCGGGGACCGGTGGCTTCCACCACCACGTCCACGGCGTAGGGCTCCACCACCTCCTGCCGGGCGGCGGACGCGCGGGCGATGCCCAGGGCCGCCTCCGCCGAGGACGCGTCGGTTTGCACCTGGGCATCGGCCACCCGGATCGACCAGTCGCCGGCGGCGGTCAGCCAGACGACGGCGCCGTCCTGCAGGCGGTTGGCGGTGACGACCTTGGGGGCGTCGGTAACGCGGGCCATGGTGCGGTTCCTCTCAGACGGCGGCTTTGAAACCCGTGCCCGGGGGGATGTCCGCATCGCGGCCCGGAACGGGAAGGGTGGTCAGGATGTCGGTCGCGACCTTGGCGGGATCGGCCAGCGTCACGACCTCCCCCACCAGGATCAGGGCGGGGCCGGTCAGGCCGGCGGCCAGGGCTCCCAGCCGATCCAGCGACCCTACGATCAGGGTCTGGTCCGGCCGGGTGCCATTCTCGATCACCGCGACCGGGGTGCCTGGCGCCTTGCCGGCGGCGATCAGGCGATCAGCCACCAGGCTGGCCTTGCTCAGGCCCATATAGATGGCCAAGGTGTGGTCCAGGCGCGCCAGGGCCGTCCAATCGATGACGGGTTCCGACGGTGATCCATCGCCCTGCCCGCCGTGCGCGGCGCCATGCGCCGTCACCAGGGTGATGCCCTGGGCCAGGCCACGATGGGTCAGGGGAATGCCGGTGGCGGCGGCGCAGCCCACGGCGGCGGTGATGCCGGGCACCAGCTCCACCGCCACGCCAGCGGCGCGCAGCACGGCCATCTCCTCACCACCCCGGCCGAAGATGAAGGGGTCGCCGCCCTTCAGCCGGACGACACGGTGGCCGGCCTGGGCCTCGCGCACCAGCAGGGCGTTGATCTCATCCTGGCTGACGGTGTGGCAGGACTTGGACTTGCCGACATAGACGCGGCGGGCGTCGCGGCGGACGTAGTCCAGGATGCGGTCGTCCACCAGCTTGTCATGCACCACCACGTCGGCATTCTGCAGCACGCGCAGGGCGCGCAGGGTCAGTAGATCCGGGTCGCCCGGGCCGGCGCCCACCAGGGCGACGGCGCCGCCTTCGGCAGCGTCGCCGGCGGCGTCACCGGCATTCAGGGACTTCACCAGTTGCTCGTGCGCGCCAGCCTCGTCCCCGGCCAGGAAACGCTGGGCGATGGGGCCGTCGATCACCCGCTCCCAGAAGCGGCGGCGCGCGGTCTCGTCGGATTTCACAGTGCGGACGGCGGTGCGGAAGCCGTCGAGGAAGGTGGCCAGCCGTCCCAGGCCCGGTTCCAGCGCCGCCTCGACACGGGCGCGCAGGCGGCGGGCCAGGACGGGGGAGGTGCCGCCGGTGGAAATGGCGACCGTGACGGGGCCCCGATCGACGATGGCTGGCATGATGAAGGTGGACAGGGCAGGGCGGTCCGGCACGTTGACCAGCAGGCCCCGGGCGCGGGCGAGGTCGGCCACCTGGGCCGCCTCATCCTCACCCTCGCCGGCGGCGAACACCAGGGTGACGCCGTCCAGATCATGGGCGGCGAAGGGGCGGCGGCGCACCTCGGCGGCCAGCACGCCCAAGTCGGGATGAACCTCGGGCGCCACCACCACCAGGCGCGCGCCCCGGCCGTCGCCGCCCGCGCCCGCCACCAGGCGCGCCTTGCGCAGGGCCAATTCCCCGCCACCGACGATCAGCACCGTCTGGCCGGACAGCGTCAGGAACAGGGGGAAGGCGGCAGGCATTGTACGGAATATTCCTGTGAAAGACTCAATGTTCTCTCATAATGTGTTCGTAAACGACATGTTTGTCGAGGTTCAAGCATCCTGGCATTCGGATAGCCCCAGGCCCCGCGCCACGGTTGGGGTGGCGGCCTCGGATTATGGAAAACCATTTCCCTTCAAGCTTCTGTGACAAAATTGCGGGAAGGGCGACGGTGACGGCGCGGAGAACGGATGGTGGGCCGCAACACTGCCATGCGCCGACATGGTGTGATCTGCTTTCAATTCCACAGCGGCGTTTTGGCTAATTGGTGCGGATCCAGGCAAGGCCTTGGCCTGGCGGCGCAATCGGGCGCCAGGGAATCAGGGCGCCTCATAATAACATAAATTATTTGTTATTAATGTTTCGGTTGACACAGATTGCGGTGTCGTTTGTCATGGGCGTCAACAGCGCGGGTGGGGTGCGATGTCCTGTCGCAGGGACGACGTCTTCCTCCGCCGGGGCCCCGGGGTCAGGACATCGGACTCCGGGCCGGGGCTCGCACTACCTAGGGGGAATCCGAATGCATCGCAGAACACTATTGACCGCCATGGCGGGTGCCGCCGGCGTGGCCCTGCTGGGGTCGGTGCGTGCGCGCTCCGCCTCGCAGTTGCTGAACGTCTCCTATGACCCGACGCGCGAGTTCTACAAGGAATACGCCGACCTGTTCGCCAAGGAATGGGCCAAGGCCTCGGGTGGTGACCAGGTCAGCGTCAACACCTCGCACGGCGGGTCGGGCAAGCAGGCGCGCGCCGTCATCGATGGGCTGGAGGCCGACGTGGTCACCCTGGCGCTGGCCTACGACATCGACGCCATCGTCGAGAATGGCGGCCTGATCGATAAGGATTGGCAGAAGCGCCTGCCCTTCAATTCCACGCCCTACACCAGCACCATCGTGTTCCTGGTGCGCAAGGGCAACCCCAAGGGCATCAAGGACTGGCCGGATCTGCTGAAGCCGGGGGTGGAGGTCATCACCCCCAATCCCAAGACGTCCGGCGGCGCCCGCTGGAACTACCTGGCGGCCTGGGGCTACGCCCGCGCCAAGGGTGGCGACGCGGCGGCCCGCGACTTCATCAAGGCGCTGTTCAAGAAGGTGCCGGTGCTGGACACCGGCGCGCGCGGCGCCACCACCACCTTCGTGCAGCGCGGCCTGGGCGACGTGCTGCTGGCCTGGGAGAATGAGGCCTACCTGGCCATCCAGGAACTGGGCCCGGGCGAATTCGAGCTGGTGACCCCGTCCGTCTCCGTCCTGGCGGAGCCGCCGGTCGCGGTGGTGGACAAGGTGGTGGACCGCCACGGCACCCGCCGGGTGGCGGAGGCCTACCTGCAGACGCTGTACACCCAGCCGGCGCAGATCCTGGCCACCAAACACTTCTACCGCCCGCGCGACCCGGTGGTATTGCAGGAGGTGGTGAACAAGTTCGCCAAGGTGGAACTGTTCGACATCACCAGCTTCGGCGGCTGGCACGACGCCCACAAGGCCCACTTCGCCGACGGCGGCAGCTTCGACCAGCTGTACCAGCCGGGCTGAACCGACGCGCCATCGCGGCACTGATCAGCGACGCCGCCGTCCGGGATGCCGGGCGGCGGCGTTTGCCATTTAGATGTAGACGGCCGTCCCCGTCTTCCGGACCCCGCCTTCCCGGCGCTAAACTCGCGGGCATAAAGCCCGCAGGGCACGGGGAAGGGGAGGAATGGGAGTGCGCAAGGAAATCGCCGCTGGCGTGGCCGGCCTGTGCATGGTCATCATGATGTGGGCTGGATCCGGCCTCGCCCAGTCCCCCACGCCCAAGGCCCTGGAACTGGCCCGGGCCTTGGCGGACAGGGTCAACGCCGACGACCTGATGCAGCAGGTCCTGGGCGCCACCGTCCAGCCGCTGACCTTCAACCTGAAGGCCGCCAACCCGGGACGCGAGGCCGATGTCGATGCCCTGTTCGAGCACACGCTGCTGCCGGATTTCCGCAAGGCCATGGCGCCGGTCATCGACGGTTACGCCCAGGCCTACGCCGCGCGCTTCACCGAGGCGGAACTGGCGGCCATCCTCGCCTTTTACGATTCGCCGGCGGGGGCCAAGATGCTGAAGGAGATGCCGGGCCTGCAGCAGCGGGGCCGCGCCCGGGCGCAGGCCGTCCTGCCCCAGGCCCTGGGGCCCGTGCTGGGGAACTTCGTCACCGCCTGCAAGGGTAAGGGCCTCACCATTCCCCAAGGGTGATCGGCGGCCCCTACCGATGTAATCTTCCCTGCGACATTCAGCCATAAGTGGCGGTTGGCCATCGCGCCGCGCGGGGCGACGGGGTAGGCTGGCGGCGCTGAATCCAGCATCACCAGAAGGGGAAAGCGCTTTGTTGAAGGGAATTGCCGCCGGCCTGGTCGGCGCGTGGGTCGTGGTGGCCACTCCGGCCTTCGCCCAAAACGCCGGTACGCCATCGCCGAAATCGTTGGAGCTGGCGCACAAGCTGATTGAGAAGACGCACGCCGGCGACCTGATGCAGCAGATACTGCCCGTGGCCATCGATCCCCTGGTGCAGAAGCTGAAGATCGCCAACCCCGGCCGGGAAGCGGACGTGCAGGGCCTGGTCGACAAGCGGCTGCTGCCCGATTTCAAGAGGGCCCTGGCCCCCATGACCGACGCCATCGCCACGACCTATGCGGAGCTGTTCACGGAAGCGGAGCTGGAGCAGGTGCTGGCGTTCTACGACACGCCGGCCGGGGCCAAGCTGATCACCCAGATGCCGCTGGTCATGCAGCAGACCATGGCCAAGTCCAGGGCCATGGTGCCGCAGGTGATAGGCAAGGTGATGAATGACTTCATCGCCACCTGCAAGGGTGAGGGCCTGACCATCCCCCAGGGGTGAGGGGCTTAGCGATGGCGCTTCACCGCCGCTGCTTTTAAGATGGGACCCGGCCGGCCCGCACCGGTTGGTCCGGGCCATCGCCCATGCCAAGGGGTGGGCCCCATCGCGCATCGCGACGCTGGCATGCTGCGACTGCAAACAGCTCTCAATTTTTATAATTGGAATTATTCTAAGATGCCGGTATGGTCCTGTTCGTCGGTAGGGCGAACGCCGCGGGGCCTCGGATGGGGATCGCGGCCGGGGCGCCCCGCCGAAACCAACCGCTATTCATTAATTCAACAGCCAAGGAATTAACGATGTCCCTCATCAATACCGAAGTGAAGCCCTTCAAGGCGACCGCTTACCACAACGGCAAGTTCGTGCCCGTGACCGAAGCCGACCTGAAGGGCAAGTGGTCGGTGGTGGTGTTCTACCCGGCCGACTTCACCTTCGTGTGCCCGACCGAGCTGGGCGACCTGGCTGACAACTACGCCGAGTTCAAGAAGCTGGGCGTGGAGATCTACGGCGTGTCGACCGACACCCACTTCGCCCACAAGGCCTGGCACGACACCTCCGACACCATCGCCAAGGTCGAATACCCGCTGGTCGGCGACCCGACCGCCACCCTGGCCCGCAACTTCGACGTCCTGATCGAGGAAGAGGGCTTGGCCCTGCGCGGCACCTTCGTGATCAACCCCGAAGGCCAGATCAAGCTGTGCGAGATCCACGACAACGGCATCGGCCGTGACGCCGGTGAGCTGCTGCGTAAGGTGAAGGCCGCCCAGTACGTCGCCGCCCACCCCGGCGAAGTGTGCCCGGCCAAGTGGACCGACGGCGCCGAGACCCTGAAGCCGTCCCTGGACCTGGTCGGCAAGATCTGATCCCCCGGGATTTGATCCGCATCCGTTGATGCCGGGACCGGGACGGTGACATCCCGGTCCCGTCCGGGGGCCTCATCCGCCCCCGGACGCCCCGGGCCTGTTGCCTGGGGACTTAGCACCGGGCCCGCGACTCCGCGAGAGGCGCGCCCGCTTGAACAGTCCGCCTGTGACATTACGTTTCAAATCGCACCTGGCCGCCGCATCCCGGCGCCGGTGACCGCCCCCTCCTTGCCCGCCCTTTCCCCCAATCGCCCTTTCCCCCAATCTCCGCCAGAAAGCCCGCCCCGATGTTGGACGCCAATCTCAAGACCCAATTGAAGGCCTATCTGGAACGGGTGAAGCAGCCGATCGAGATTGTTGCTTACCCGGACGATAGCGCCACCTCCCGCCAGATGATGGAGCTGCTGGCCGATATCGCCGAAGCCTCCGCCCTGGTGAACATCAACGAGAACGTGGACGGCGCCGGCCGCCGCCCGTCCTTCACCGTCAACCGCCCGGCCGGCGACATCGGCATCCGCTTCAGCGGCCTGCCCATGGGCCACGAGTTCACCTCGCTGGTGCTGGCGCTGCTGCAGGCCGGCGGCTATCCGCCCAAGGTCAGCGACGAGGTTATCGCGCAGATCAAGGCCATCGAGGGCGACTACCACTTCGAGACCTTCATCTCGCTGACCTGCCACAACTGCCCGGACGTGGTGCAGGCCCTGAACCTGATGGCGGTGCTGAACCCCCGCATCCGCCATGAGATGATCGACGGCGGCGTCTTCCAGGACGAGGTGACCAAGCGCCAGATCATGGGCGTGCCGGCCATCTTCCTGAACGGCGAGCCCTTCGGCCAGGGCCGCATGGATCTGGAGGAGATCCTGGCGAAGCTGGACACCAGCTCCGTCGCCCGCGAGGCCGCTAAGATCGACGCCAAGGATCCGTTCGACGTGCTGGTGGTGGGCGGTGGCCCCGCCGGCGCCGCGGCCGCCATCTACGCCGCCCGCAAGGGCATCCGCACCGGCATCGTGGCGGAGCGCTTCGGCGGCCAGGTCATGGACACGCTGGGCATCGAGAACTTCATCTCCGTCACCGCGACGGAGGGGCCCAAGCTGGTGCGCAGCCTGGAAGAGCATGTCCGCACCTATGAGGTGGACATCATGAACCAGCAGCGCGCCAAGGCGCTGGCCACGGTCGACGGCCTGCACGAGGTGACGCTGGAAAGTGGCGCCAAGCTGAAGGCCAAGGCCCTGATCCTGGCCACCGGCGCCCGCTGGCGCGAGATGAGGGTGCCGGGCGAGGAACAGTACAAGACCAAGGGTGTCGCCTTCTGCCCGCACTGCGACGGTCCGCTGTTCAAGGGCAAGCGCGTGGCGGTGATTGGCGGCGGCAACTCCGGCGTCGAGGCGGCCATCGACCTGGCCGGCATCGTCGCCCACGTCACGCTGCTGGAGTTCGACAACCAGCTGCGCGCCGACGCGGTGCTGGTGACCAAACTGAAGAGCCTGGCCAACGTCACCATCCTGACCCAGGCCCAGACCACCGAGGTCACGGGCGACGGCAACAAGGTGAACGGCCTGGTCTACAAGGACCGCGCCACGGGTGAGACGCACCGCCTGGCGCTGGAGGGCATCTTCGTGCAGATCGGCCTGCTGCCCAACACCGACTGGCTCCGCCGCACGGTGGAGCTGACCCAGCGCGGCGAGGTGATCGTGGGCCACCATGGTGAGACCTCCGTCCCCGGCATCTTCGCCGCCGGCGACGTCACCACCGTGCCCTACAAGCAGATCATCATCGCCATGGGCGAGGGTGCCAAGGCCTCCCTGGGCGCCTTCGACCACCTGATCCGCAGTTCCGTCCAGGCCGCCTGAGTCGCGACGGCCTGAAGTACAGCGCCCACCTGGGGTGGAGTCGGCCAACGCCGGCGCCCTCTCCAGGTGGGCGTTTTCATTGGGGGAATCGGGGTTGCCGACAGGACAGGTGACGCGGCCTTCACGGCCTTCGTAAACTACCCACCTCACCCCTGTCCCGGACCATCCGCCCCCATGTCCCATCCCGGCTTCATCCACCTGCGCACCCACTCCGCCTATTCGCTGTCCGAGGGGGCGATCAAGGTGAAGGAGCTGGTGAAGCTGTGCACCAAGAACGCCATGCCGGCGGTGGCGGTGACGGACACTGGCAACCTGTTCGGTAGCCTGGAATTCGCCATGGCGGCGTCGGACGCGGGCGTGCAGCCCATCGTCGGCTGCCAGATGTGGATCGGCCGCTGGGGTCCCGCCGCCACCACGCGCGGGGCGCAGCGCCCCGGCACCTTCGGCGCCGACCAGCTGGTGCTGCTGGCCCAGAACGCCACCGGCTACGCCAACCTGATGGAGCTGATCAGCAAGGCGTACATGGAGACGGAGCCGGGGCTGGAGCCCCAGGTATCCATGGCGGCGCTGGACGGCCACAGCGACGGCCTGATCGCGCTGACCGGCGGCATCCACGGCGGGGTGGGGCGCCTGCTGCTGGAGGGCCAGGCACCGGCCGCGGCCGAGCTGCTGCTGGACCTGAAGCGCCTGTTCCCCGGGCGCCTCTATGTCGAGCTGATGCGGCATGACAAGGACAGCCCCATCGGCCGGGCGGAGCAGCGCATCGAGGGCGCGCTGATCGATCTCGCCTACGCGCACGATTTGCCGCTGGTGGCCACTAACGATTGTTACTTCGCCACCGCCGACATGTACGAGGCGCACGACGCCCTGCTGTGCATCGCCGATGGCGCCTTCATCATGCAGGACGACCGCCGCCGCCTGACGCCCGACCACTACTTCAAGAGTGCGAAGGAGATGCGGGAGTTGTTCGCCGACCTGCCGGAGGCGGTGGACAACACGGTGGTGGTCGCCCAGCGCTGCGCCTACATGCCGCGCAAGATCAACCCCATCCTGCCCAACTTCCCCACCGTGGAAGGCCGGACGGAGGCGGAGGAACTGCGCGCCCAGGCCCATGACGGCCTGACCTTCCGCCTGAACCGCTATGTCTTCACGGCGGAGATGGGGGAGGAGGAGAAGGCGGACACGGAGAAGCGCTACCGCGAGCGCCTGGACTATGAGCTGTCCGTCATCGAGCGGATGAAGTTCCCCGGCTACTTCCTGATCGTGTCGGATTTCATCAAGTGGGCGAAGGACAACGGCATCCCCGTGGGGCCGGGCCGTGGCTCGGGCGCCGGCTCGCTGGTCGCCTGGTCGCTGCTGATCACCGACCTGGACCCCATTCGTTTCGGCCTGCTGTTCGAGCGTTTCCTGAACCCTGAACGCGTGTCCATGCCCGACTTCGACGTGGACTTCTGCCAGGATCGCCGTGACGAGGTCATCCGCTACGTCCAAGCCAAGTACGGCCATGACCGCGTGGCCCAGATCATTACCTTCGGTAAGCTGCAGGCCCGCGCCGTGCTGCGCGACGTGGGGCGCGTGCTGCAGATGCCCTACGGCCAGGTCGACCGCATCTGCAAGATGGTGCCCAACAACCCGGCCAACCCCGTCACCCTGCAAGAGGCGCTGGACGGCGAGCCGCTGTTGCAGGAGATGCGCCGCCAGGATGAGACGGTGGACCGCCTGATCGGCGTGGCGCTGAAGCTGGAAGGCCTGTACCGCCACGCTTCCACCCACGCCGCCGGCGTGGTGATCGGCGACCGCCCGCTGGACCAGCTGGTGCCGCTGTACCGCGATCCCCGGTCGGACATGCCGGTCACCCAGTTCAACATGAAGTATGTGGAACTGGCCGGCCTGGTGAAGTTCGACTTCCTGGGCCTGAAGACCCTGACCGTGTTGCAGAAGGCGGTGGAGCTGATCCGGCCGCTCAATCCCGACCTGGACCTGCTGAATCTCGACCTCTACGACGAGAAGACCTACAGGCTGCTGGGCCGGGCCGAGGCGTCGGGCGTGTTCCAGCTGGAAAGTTCGGGCATGCGCGACGTGCTGCGCCGCATGAAGCCCAACCGCATCGAGGACATCATCGCGCTGGTCTCGCTGTACCGGCCGGGCCCGATGGACAACATCCCCAAGTACATCAAGGTCAAGGACGGGCAGGAGGAACCCGACTACATGCATCCTTCGCTGGAGCCCATCCTGAAGGAGACCTTCGGGATCATGGTGTACCAGGAACAGGTGATGCAGATCGCCCAGGTGCTGGCCGGCTACAGCCTGGGCGGCGCCGACCTGCTGCGCCGCGCCATGGGCAAGAAAATTAAAGAGGAGATGGAGAAGGAACGCTCCAAGTTCGTCGATGGCGCCACGGCGCGCGGGGTGGACGCGGACCAGGCGGGCCTGATCTTCGACCAGGTGAACAAGTTCGCGGGCTATGGCTTCAACAAGTCGCACGCCGCCGCCTATGCCCTGATCGCCTACCAGACGGCCTACCTCAAGGCCAACTACCCGGTGGAGTTCATGGCCGCGTCCATGACGCTGGATCTGGGCAACACCGACAAGCTGAACCAGTTCCGCCAGGAACTGGACCGGCTGAAGATCAAGCTGCTGCCGCCGGACATCAACCGGTCGGGCGACATCTTCCGCGTGGAGATGCTGCCCAGCGGTGAGCGCGCTGTGCGCTACGCCCTGGCGGCGGTGAAGGGCGTGGGCGGGCCGGCCATGGCGGCGGTGGTGGCGGAGCGCGATGCCAATGGCCCTTATCGCGACCTGTTCGACTTCGCCCGCCGCCTGGACAACAAGGTCATCAACAAGCGCCAGCTGGAGAATTTGGCCGCCGCCGGCGCCTTCGACAGCCTGGTGCCCAACCGTCACCAGGTTCATTCCGCTATCGAAATCATGTTGCGTTACGCCCAGGCCGAGGCGGCGGAGCGCGAGAGCGGCATGAACAGCCTGTTCGGCGCGTCCGCCCCGCTGAAGGCGCCTGAGCTGCCGCGCGTGGTGGATTGGGAGCCGCTGGAAAAGCTGCGGCACGAGTTCGAGGCCATCGGCTTCTACCTGTCGGCCCACCCGCTGGATGCCTTCGCCGCCCCCTTGGCCAAGCTGAAGGTGGTGCGTTTCGCCGACCTGCCGGGCATCGTGGCGCGCGGCGGCGGATCCACCCGCTTCCGCATGGCCGGCATCGTCGTCGCCCGGCAGGAGCGCACGGCCAAGAGCGGCAACCGCTTCGCCTTCATCGGCATGTCGGACGCCTCGGGTGTCTATGAGGTGACGCTGTTCTCCGAGGCGTTGGCCCCGGCGCGGGAGCATCTGGAGCCGGGCAAGGCCGTGCTGATGACGGTGGACGTGCAGCAGAACGGGGAGGAACTGCGCCTGACCGGCAGCGGCGTTCAACTGCTGGAGGACGAGGTCGCCAAGGTCGCGTCCGGCCTGCGGGTGACGCTGAAGGATCAGGCGCCGGTGGAAGGCCTGCAGACGGTGCTGAAGCGCCTGCCCGCGGGCCGGGGCAAGATCCACCTGATGGTGGAGATCGATCGGCTGGAGGTGGAACTGGTGCTGCCCCAGGCCTACCAGATCAGCAGCGCCAGCCGGTCCGCCCTGCGTTCCATCCCCGGCGTCATCGATGTCCAGGACATCTGATTCCCATAAATGAGAAGGGCGGCCCCGACTTGGGGCCGCCCTTCGCGCGCCAGACATGGAACAAGATTAATTCATGGCGCCCTGCATGGCGCCGGCCTCACGCTGGCTGTCGGTCACGCCGGGCAGGGCGCACATGGTGCTGACCTCGACCCAGCCGCCCTGGCCCTTGTCGCTGACCGGGGCGTCGCCCTCGCCGGCGCGCATGGCGGACTTGATCACCCACTGGCCGCCCTGGCTCTCGACCCAGGTGTCGATGCCTTCCACCCGGCCCTTGCCCTGCGGCATGCCGAACACCACCGGGGCGGTCCACACGCGCGGCTCCGTGCCCTCCAGGCAGGTGGGCTTGGGCACGGTGTCGCCCGGCTTCATCGCGGTGTTCACCTTGCCGGTGCCGGTCGAGATCATGCCCTTGGGCCGCACGATGTAGGTGCGGCTCTCGGTGCTGTAGGACTGGGAGGAGGTCGTGGTGGTGGTCGCCGGGCCGATCATGCCCTCGTCACCCATGGGGGCGGGCGGCGGGGAATTGGCCTCGGGCGGGGAAATCGTGTCGTTCGGGGTGTCGCCCGGGTTCATGGCGGTCTGGGCCAGGGCCGTGCCGCCGATCAGACCGGTGGCCAACAGCGTGGCCGCAAGCAAATGCATCCGCATGTCCATCTCCTTCGTCTTCGATCAGCCGGACCCGCATGGGGCGCGCCGCGTGTGCCTTAACCCCAAAGACCAGGGGAAGGTTCCCGCAATGCCCAGGGCGGCGGGAAGGCGGCGCCATCAACCGGGATCAGGGTCCGGTCTCGGTGAAACTTAGTGCTTCGATACGCGGGCGTGGATAATACTCAAGTTTGCCCTGCGGTTACTTGTGCCGCCGGATTGTGTCCGCGATTGGGCCGAATCTGGATGGTGATGGGGCTTGTTTGTTACAGCGGCTGGCCCGGTGGCGGGGACCGGTGAAAACCGGGTGGCGCCGGCCGGGCTTCATGCCAGGATGGTCCGAATAAGCCGGACGGGAGGATGAAATGGGACCATACGCCGAGGCCTATGCCGCACGCCGCATGGCGGCGGAGGCGGCCGTGGGCCTGATTCCCTCCGGTTCCCGCATCGCCATGGGCCTGGGCGTATCGCAGCCGCCGGCCCTGCTGCGCGCACTGGCCCGGCGGGCCGAGGCGGGGCAGGTGGGTGAGATCTCGCTCTACTATCTGTTGGCCTTCGCCAACGCCGCCCCGCTGCTGCGGTCCGACCTGCGCCACCGCGTCCGGCCGGTCAGCCTGTTCCACGGCGGGCTGGAACGCGCGCTGGACAGGGAGGCGGGGTCGCACGACCTGCCGGTCGTGGATTTCATCCCCACCGCCTTCAGCCAGGCGCCACACGTCCTCAGCCGGCAGGTGGACGTGGATGTGCTGCTGACCACCGTGGCGCCCATGGACGCGGAAGGCTGCTTCAGCCTCGGCACCAACACCGACTACGCCCTCGCGGTATCACAGAGCGCCCGCCAGGTGATCCTGGAGGTGAACCCGGCCATGCCGCGCACCCTGGGGAACTGCCGTATCCCCCTGGACCGGGTGACGGCGCTGGTGGAGAACCCGGTACCCCTGCTGGAGGTGCCGCCCGCCAAGATCAGGGAGAATGACAGGGCCATAGGCCGCCTGATCGCGGGCCTGGTGGAGGATGGCGCCTGCCTGCAGATGGGCATCGGTGCCCTGCCCGACGCCGTGTGCGCCGCCCTGCACGACCGCCGGCACATGGGCATCCACACCGAACTGATGACCCCCGGCCTGGCGGAGCTGATGCGCCGGGGCGCGGTGGATAACAGCCGCAAGGCCATCCATGCCGGGCGGACGGTGTTCACCTTCGCCATGGGGGACCGGGCGCTGTACGACTTCCTCGACGGCAACCCGGACTGCGAGGCGCAGCCGGTGGACTATGTGAACAACCCGGCGGTGATCGCCCGGAATGACACCGTGGTCTCCGTCAACGCGACGCTGGAGGTCGACCTGCAGGGCGCCTGCAATTCCGAATGCCTGGCCGGTTGGCAGTACAGCGCCGCGGGCGGGCAGCTTGACTTCGTGCGCGGCGCCTCGGCCTCGACGGGCGGCAAGTCCATCATCGCCTGCCACTCCACCGCCGCCGGCGGCACCGCCTCGCGCATCGTCCCGCGACTGACGGGGCCGGTGACGACGCCGCGCAACGATGTCCAATACGTCGCCACCGAATTCGGCGTGGTGAACCTGCGCGGCCTGACGCTGGCGGAGCGGGCCCGGGCGCTGATCGGCATCGCCCATCCCGACTTCCGCGAGGGGCTGGAACGGGCGGCGCATGCCGCCGCCCGGGGGTGCTAGCAGGCGCTTACGAGGCTTTGGCCGGCTCCCCGGTCCCTGCCGGCGGACCGATCTCCTCCGGCGTGGGATCGTAGGCGTTGACGTGGGGGATGCGGGCCTGCAGGCGGCCCAGCAGGTTGATCAGGGTATCGACCTCGCGCGGGCTGAGGTCGGCCAGCAGGCGCCGCTCCCGCTCCAGCGCCATGACCAGGATACGGTCGTGCAGATCGCGGCCGGCCACGGTCAGGGCGGCCTCGCGGCCCCTCGGCTCCGCCGGGCGGAACTGGATCAGGCCGCGATCCTCCATCAGGGCGTAGCTGCGGCTGACGGCGGCCTTGTCCATGCCGATGATCTGGCAGATGCGGGCGGCGGTGCACCATGGCTCCGCCACCAGGTGGACGATGATGCGCCACTCCACCACCCCGATGCCGAAATGCTTGAAGTACAGGCGCGAGGCGCCGCTGGACAGCTTGTTGGCGATGGAATTCAGGAAGGCCGGGACATAGCGCTCCATATCCAGCTTGGGGCCCATATCAGGGGGGCCCATATCCAGGGGCAGGTTGCTGACCGGCAGCGCCAGCGGCTGCGGGCGGGGAAGGGGCATGGTGGGTCCTGTCCTCATGCGCGACCCCGTCTTCGGGGGGTCTTGTTCCCACTAATGCCCGGGGTGTGGCGTCCGCGTCGTCCCATCCCCAGGCTTGTGATCACAATGACCTTGGCACCATGGGCCCAAATGCACAAGGCCTGGTGCGCGGATAGAACCATGCACCAGGCCTTGAGGATTAAGCGGGTTTAGCCCGAATGGGAGGGCTTACTTGCCATCGTAGTCCGGGATGGACGGGAACTGGTCCGGGTCCGTCTTGCCATTGCGGATGTAGTTGTTCTGCCGCTGGCGGTACAGGGAGCGCATGGTGGCGTAATAGTCCACGCTGTTGCGCTTCATGTCGTCCAGCACGTCCAGGTACTGGGCGCGCAGGTCAACGGCATAGACGCCGGTGCGGGTGTAGCTGGCCCAATCGTCGTGGGTGTTGCTGAGGTAGCGCGACACGGGGTCGCCATAGGCCTCGACGCCGAAGCCCACGGCGTCACGCAGGGTGGAGGAGCCCAGGACGGGCAGCACCAGGTAGAAGCCCTCGGGCACGCCCCAGACCGCCAGCGTCTGGTCGAAGCTCTCATACTCGTAGGTCAGGCCGTGGTCGCCCGCCACGTCGATCAGGCCGCCCAGCCCGATGGTGGAATTGATGAGGAAGCGCTCGGTGGCGACCTCGGCGCCCTCCCAGTCGCCCTGCAACAGCTTGTTGGCCAGGGTCAGGGGGGAGCGTAGGTTCCATAGCACGTTGCGGATGCCCGTCTGGGCGAAGTCCGGCATCACCGTGCGGTAGACCTTGGCGGCGGGGCGCAGCAGCACCGTGTCCACGCCCTCGTTAAACCAGAAGATGGCGCGGTTCATGCCTTCCAGCGGGTCGTTGGCGTCCTCCTCCTGGGCGGCGGCGATGGCGGCACGCGCCTCCGCCGTCTTGGCCTCGGCCACCTCGGTGCGGGCGCCGTCTCCGTCCGGCGCGGGGGCGTCGGCGGGGGCATCGGCGGGGGCGTCGGGCGTAACCGCCGCCTGCGGCGGCTGCGGCAGGGTTTCCTGGGCGTGGGCGCCGATGGACAGCGGCATGGGCAGGGCCAGCATGCCCAGCAGGGCGGCGGCCTTCAGGCCCAGGCGCTGGTGGGACCGGGCGGAAACGGTGGTGGACGCGACGGGGGAACCGGGACGCAGCATCGGGGGGATGCCTCCAGCAGCGGGATAGGAACGGCCGGAACCGGCCGGAGGGGCGGGACGCCGACTGGACGGGGCATACGCGCCCCGCTCAATGCGGATGGGACGACGCGATCCTATCTCGCCGCCACCAACTTAACCATAACGGCGCGCCCGCCCGGCAAAAATGGGAAAATTAGGCGCCCTGTTGCCGCGTGCGCATGGCGGCTTTGCCATTTAGGGGGCGTTGTAAAAGCCTTGTTTACCAACGGGGCAGGCCAAATCATGCTGTGGACGGTCTGCATTGCCGCGCGAAGCCCGACAGTTTGCGGGGCTTCACGCGTGCAAGGGCCGGATTACCCGCGCCGGTCCGGTGCCGGCGTCCCGTGCCGCCCGGGGCCGGCGACGGGGCCCGGGACGGTTTCAGGACAGCGCGTACCGCGCAACATGAAGGAACACCCGATGCATCGCCACCCAGCACTTCGCCGCACCCTGATTCGCCCGGCCCTGCTGGGCGCCTTGGCGCTGGCGGCGGCGTGTTCCAGCCACAAGACCTTCTACACGGTCACCACGCCCCTGGGGCAGACGCTGGGTCGCACCACATCGGAGGACGCGGCCAAGGTGTCGCTGCGCGCCTGGTTCAACCGCGTGGACAGCAACCAGGACGGCAAGCTGTCGCGAGAGGAATTCCAGGCCGAGGCCGACGCCGTCTTCACGCATTACGACCTGAACGGCGACGGCGCCCTGAACGTGACCGAGCTTGAGAAGGTGCGGAGGGCCGACCGCATGGCCCTGATGGGGCATGGTGGTCCAGAGGGCGGCCCCGAGGGCGGCCCCCATGGCGGGCCTGACGGGGGACCCGGCGACGCCCCGGGCGCCGGTCCCGAGGGCGCCCCGCCTGACGCCCCTCCCGGCGGCGGTCGCGGGCCGGGCGGCATGGGTGGGGGCATGGGCGGTGGCGGCCGGGGTGGGGTCGACCCCATCATGGCGGCCGACACCAACCTGGACTTCCGCGTGACGCGTGATGAGTTCCGCGCCTATGCCCGCGCCCTGTTCGAGGTCATCGACGCCAACCACGACGGCCAGCTGACCGTCGAGGAGATTGAGAAGGTCGACCTCAGCACCCAGGAGCCGGGCGGCGGTGGCCGGGGCGGCATGGGCGGCGGCATGGGTGGGGGCGGCCGGCATGGCGGCGGTCGCGGCGGCATGGGGGGTGGTGGTCCCGGCGGGATGTAGGTCCCGGCACCCTCTCAACGAAGGCGGTCGAAATCGGCCGCCGGAATCGGGTAATGTCGTCGCCGATCAAGCATTTGGCCGCCCGCCGGGCGGTCGCCCTTCGGAAGGACGCCCATGGACCGGTGGATCGAAAGCGTGCTGTTCGCCAGCCGCTGGCTGCTCGCCCCCCTCTATCTTGGCCTGGTGGTCGCCCTGCTGCTGCCCCTGGCGGGCTTCGTCCATGAGCTGTGGGAATTGGTCAATCACCTGGCCAGCGCCACCTCGCATGAGATCATCCTGGGCCTGCTGTCGCTCATCGACCTGTCGCTGATCGCCAACCTGGTGCTGATGGTGATCTTCGCCGGCTATGAGAACTTCGTTTCCAAGATCAGCGTGGCCAGCCACCACGACCGCCTGGAATGGATGGGCGAGGTGGATTTCGGCGGGCTGAAGCTGCGCCTCATCGCCTCCATCGTCGCCATTTCCGGCATCCAGCTGCTGCGCGCCTTCATGAGCGTCAGCGACTACAGCGACCGCGACCTGATGTGGTCCACCGTCATCCACGTGGTGTTCGTCATGTCCGGCGTGCTGCTGGCCCTGATGGACTACCTGACGGAAAAGGCCCACAAGCTGGGGAATTGATACGCTGACGCTGGTTCCTTGTATCTGGAACTAAGCCCTGTCTTGTGAGGGACTGGAACTGCGAGGGGACCGGTGGCCACCGGTCGGGGCCTACAGCGGCACAGGATGCGTGCCGCTGGGGGTGTCGGGGGCTGGGCGTGCCGATTCCTGTGCCTTCAGGGCGGCCACCACCTGGCGGATGACGGGGGCCCAGTCGCCCTGCCGTTCTTGCCGGAACAGGCGGGTGGCCGGGTACCAGGGGGTGTCCTGGCTGTTCAGGCGCCAGCGCCAGTCGGGGGCGTAGGGCAGCAGCAGCCAGACGGGCCGGCCCAGCGCCCCGGCCAGGTGCGCCACCGCCGTGTCCACGGTGATCACCAGGTCCAGCCCGGTCAGCAGGGCGGCGGTGTCGGTGAAGCCGTCCAGCGCCACATCGGCCACGCCCAGGGCCGCCAGTACCCCCTCATCCCCCCGCCGGCGGTCGGCCTGCACCGGCCACAGCGTCACGGGCAAGGCCGCCAGCGGGCCGGCCAGGTCGGGCAGGGACATGCTGCGCAGCCGGTCGGCCCGATGCCTGGGGTTGCCGGACCAGGCGAGGCCGACATTGAGGGCGCCGGCGCCCAGCCGTCCTCCACCCAGCCGCCCTGCCCAGGCGCGAACGCGATCGGCATCGGCCTTGAGGTAGGGCGCCGGCATCGCCAGCCCGGCGGCATCCTGAATGCCCAGCGCCGCCGGCAGGCTCATCAGCGGCACATGCAGGTCGAAGGCGGGCAGGGGGCGCCCCCGCGCCACCACGTCCACGTTGCTATGAACCAAGCCGTCGCGCATCAGGGCCAGCAGGGGCGGCTGCACCTCCAGCACGACGCGGCCATCGCCGGGCAGGCGGCTCAGGAAGCGCACGAATTGCAGGGTGTCGCCCAGTCCCTGCTCGGCGTGCACCAGCAGGGTGCGCCCGGCGAGATCCTCCCCCCGCCATTCGGGTACGGCGAAGCCCCGATCGGCCAAGTCCTCGACCCCGCCGCGCCAGCGCCAGGCGTAGGCCGGCCAGCCCCGCGCATCGTCGCCGGCCAGCAGCCAGGCCAGCGCCTGGTTGAAGCGCACCACGCCGTTGTCGGGGGCCAGCGCGGCCGCCTGGGCATGGACGGCCCGCGCCTCCGTGACTTGGCCTTGCTCCGCCAGGGCCTGACCCAGGTTGGACAGGCAGGTCGCGTCATCGGGGGCCAGGGCCACGGCACGGCGATAGCTGTCCACCGCGGCCGCCCCCTGTCCCGCCAGTTGCAGGGCGGTGCCCAGGTTGACGTGGACATTGGCGGCGTCGGGTGCCAGTTGGGCGGCGCGGCGGTGCAGGGCCAGCGCCTGGTCCACCTGGCCGTCGGCCTGCAGGGCCAGGCCCAGGTTGGTCAGGGCGTCCGGCCAGTTGGGCGCCAGGTGCAGGGCGCGGGCGTAGGCGGCCATGGCCTCCGCCCTGCGGCCCTGGTCGGCCAGCACGTTGCCCAGGCCCAGGAAGGCCGGGGCGTTGTCGGCGTCGCGGCGGATGGCGTCGGCATAGGCGGCCAGGGCGGCGGCCGTGTCGCCGGCCGCCTCCAGCGCCATGCCCAGGGTGACGCGGACGTCGGCGTCGGCGGGCTTCAGGGCGGCGGCCATGCGGAAGGCGGCGATGGCGCCGGGCAACTGGCCAAGGGCTTGGCGCGACAGGCCCAGGCGCAGATGCGCGTCGGCGTCGCCCGGTTGCAGGAACAGGATGCGCTGATAGGCGATGACGCTGTCGGTCAGGTGGCCCAGGGCGTGGAAGGCGTCGCCCAGGGCGCGCAGGGCCGGGATGTTGCCCGGCTGGGCCGCCGCCACGCCGGCCAGCATCTCCGCCCCCTCCACCAGGCGCCCGGTGCGGCAGAGGATGACGCCCAGCAGGTGCAGCACGGCCGTCTCGTTGGGCAGGCGGCGCAGGATGGCGCGGCACAGCCTTTCCGCCTCATCCAGGCGGCCGGCACGGTCATGGTGCTGCGCCTGCCCGAACAGGGCCGCCAACTCCGGCGACACCATCAACCGTTCCTTGGATACCGCCGTCATGTCGTCGCCCCCCGAGTCCCCGATGCTGGCACTGTGGCGGGAAGTCGGACGGCCCACCACCGGCGGGGCGGCGGCCACCCTCCGCGCAAATACCGCGCCTGTTTTGGCGGCCCCGTCCGTGTAGCTAAAATTGAATCTATTTTTGCCGGTACCACCTGGGGGCACCACCCGGGGGCGGGGCGCCGGCTGACCCGTGGGGGCGGCGATGCTGAGCAGTCTGGCGATAACGGCCGGCGGGGTGGAATCCTTCGACTTCCGCTTTTCCACCGGCGCGCTTACGCCCAACGACATCCTGGACAGCGCCACCACGCCCCCCGGCCGCTATGTGTGGGAGGTGGCGCGCCGCACCCTGGCCGCCTGTCCCGCCGCCGACGCCGTGGTGGTCAGCAACCCCATCCTGCCCATCCGCGCCAGCCGCCTGGCCAAGCTGGTGCTGCCGGGCGGGCCGTTGCCGGCCCCGGCGGTGGTGACGGACGAGGGCACCTTCCCCATCGCCTACATCCTGCCGCGCCGACTGCTGGCTGAGGGCCTGGGCCGCTTCCTCTGCCTGCTGTCGGTCAGCCGCTCCGCCGCCGACGCCCAGTTGCTGTCGCGGCTGACGGGGGGCGGTTTCGTGCCCCGACGGCCCACCCCCCTGCGCGCCATCGGGTCCCTGCCGGAAAGCACGCCCCAGGGCTTCGTCCTGGGGGATAACCTGGAGGCCTGGCTGGTCCAGTGCGTCAACGCCGTGAAGCTGATGCGGGCGCGGGACGATTGGCGCGACCTGCCCTTCGCCGCCCACCACCCGGGCCATGCCGGCGACGTGCTGTTCTTCAGCCTGGCCTCGCGCCTGGTGCCGGACGAGCATCTGGCCTTCCAGTCCCAGGTGGTGTGCCGGGCCTATCTGGACATCTTCCAGGACTGCGGCAACCGGCTGGCGCCCATCGTGCTGGACATCCCGCCGGCGCCGCGCAACACCGACGTGGGCGACGGCCGCTATTTCATCGACAGCCTGGCCCACCTGCCGCCGGGCGTGGATGAGGAGACCTTCATCGTCTTCTCCCGCTATTCCAAGGCCTACGCCAAGTCGCCCTTCAACCTCATCGACCATGCGCGGTTCAGCCTGGGCGACCCGGTGTCCACCGTCGCCGACACGCTCTATGCACGCCCGCCCGCCGTCCAGCACCGCCCGGCACCCCTGCCGCCCGGCGGGCCCGTGCGGGTGCTGATGCAGCTGACCGGCGGCTGGGACCTCAAGACCTATCCGGCCCGGGACAGGCGCGTGCTGATCCGTGCCCTGACCGATCTGGGCTGCGCCGTGACGGTCATCGATCTGCCCGACGCCGCGGCCGACGGCGCCACAGTGGTCACGGCCGGCAGCACCAGCGCGTTGAAGGCCCTGCTGGCCGACCATCACGTCTTCCTCAGCGTCGACAGCTTCCCCCTGCATTTCGCCAGCCAGATCCTGGGGCATCCCACCGTCGCCATCTTCGGCTGCACCGCCCCCGGCAATTCCGATGCGCCCCGGCGCCCGGGCTACCGCCTGCCGGCCCCCGCCTTGCCCTGCGGTCCCTGCGGCTGCCTGGATTATTGCCCCGTGCTGATGACCCGCGACTGTGCCAACCAGCCCCCCCCGGCCCAGCTGGTGGCCGCCATCCTGGAGGTGGCGGCCGAGGTCTACGGCGCCGGCCCGCCCTCCGTCCTGGGCCTGGGCGACGCGGCGTAGGAAGGGGCAGGGGCCATGCTGGGCGGTGTCGCGATCACCGGTGGGCGGATGGAGGCGTTCGACTTCCGTTACTCCATGGGCTGCCTGTCGTGGGGGGAGCTGCTGGACAGCGCCACCTCACCCCCCGGCCGGTATGTGTGGGAGGTGGCGCGCCGCACCCTGGCGCGCGTGCCCGGGGCCGACGCGGTGGTGGTCAGCAACCCGCTGCTGGCCTCGCGCGGCGCCCGGCTGGCTGACCTGCTGCGCGGCGGCGACACGCTGCGCTGTCCCTGCGTGCTGACGGACGCGGAGACCTTTCCCGTCGCCTACGTCCTGCCGCGCGCCCTGTTCGACCAGGGCCTGGGCCGCTTCCTCTGCCTGCTCTCATCCAACCGGGCGGCGACCGACGCGCAGCTGCTGTCGCAACTGACCGGCCAGATCGTGCCCCGGCGCCAGACGCCGCTGAAGCCGCTGGTCCCGCTGCCCAAGATCACCGCCCAGGGCTATATCCTGGGCGACAACCTGGCCGCCTGGCGGATGCAATGCGCCGATGCCGTGCGGCTGATCCGCACGCGGGCGGACTGGCGCCGGCTGCCTTTCGCCGCCCACCACCCGGGCCATGCCGGCGACGTGCTGTTCTTCAGCCTGGCGTCGCGCCTGGTGCCGGCGGGCCATCTGATCTTTCAGCGTCAGGTGGTCTGCCGCGACTATCTGGACATTTTCCACGACTGCGGCAACCGGCTGGACCCCATCGTGCTGGACATCCCGCCGGTCAGCCGCACGGGCGAGGTGTCGGACGGGCGCTATCACCTGGACAGCTTGGCGCACATCGACCCGGCGGTGCGGGCCGGCACCTTCATGGTCTATTGCCGCTTCTCCAAATCCTATTCCCGCACGCCCTTCAACCTGGTGGACCAGGCGTGCTTTGCCCTGGGCGATCCGGTGGCGACGCTGGACGACACCCTCTACCGCCGCGCCCCCGTGGTGGTCAGCCGCTGCGCCCGGCCGCCGGCCCCCTTGCGGGTGCTGATGCAGCTGTCGGGCGGCTGGCCGCTGAAGGCCTATCCCGGCGCCCAAGCCCGCGTGCTGGTCCGCGCCCTGGCGCGCCTGGGCTGCGCCGTCACCGTGCTGGACGCGCCGGACCTGGCGGCGGACGGCGCCACCCCGGCCACGGCGGGCAGCACTGGGCGGCTGGCGGCCCTGATCCGCGACCATCATGTCATGGTCAGCGTCGACAGTTTCCCCCTGCATTTCGCCAGCCAGATCCTGGGCCATCCCACCGTGGCGGTGTTCGGCCCCACCTTTCCCGGCAATTCCGACGCGCCCCGGCGCGCGGGCTATCGCCTGCCCACGCCGGCGCTGCCCTGCGCCCCTTGCGGCGGCTACAAGGCCTGCCCGCTGGACAATGGACCGGTATGCGGGAACCACCCGGCGCCCGCCGACCTGGTGGCCGCCGTCCTGGAGGTGGCGGCGGAGGCCTATGGCACCCCCGTCCGTGAAAGAGGAGACGCGGCATGATCCCGCCCCTGAACCTGCGCGTCCTGGCCTTCTTCGACGCCCGCTTCCAGTCATCCGGCCCGCTGTGGCAGGCGCTGGGCGGCGGCGATCCCTGGGCACGGGCGCTGGACGCCTATCCCGCCCGGCGCCACCACAGCCCGTTGCTGCAGCCGGGCAAGGTGCTGGGGCGCTACGATCTGGCGGACGCGGCCGGCGCCGGGCGGGTGGTGGCGGTGGCGCGGGCCACCGGCATCGGCGGTTTCGTCCTGGACTGCCACCGGTTTAAGGGCGGTTACCTCACGGGGGCGGAGTGCCTGGACGCCTGGTGCGATGACGATTTCGGCCTGGCCTTCCGCTGGACGCCGGCGCCGGCGGAAGACCCGGCCTCCGATGCCGCCACCCTGATGGCGTCCCTCGCCGGTTTCAGCCCCCTGTTGGCCGACGGCCGCCAGCTGCTGGTGGTGAACGAGCCCTATACGCTGACCGACCCGGCGGGCACGGTGGCCTTGCTGCGCCGGGCGGCCGACGCCGCCGGCCTGGGCGGCCTCTACCTCGTCGCCACGGCGGCGGAGGCGCGCGGCGGCTTGCTGGACGCCGGCTTCGACGCGCTGCTGGATCCCGGCCCGGCGCAATGGCGCTCCTGCAAGCCGGCGGAACTGCTGAACGGCTATACCTTCCTGCAGGCGGAGGCGGGGCAGGCCGACAGCGGCATGTTCGACGACACCATCATGAGCTATGCGCAGTTCGTGAACAGCCGCATGATCGACCGCCCCAGCCGGGGCAAGGTCTTTCCCCGCGTGGTGCTGGACTTCGCCGACTGGCCCGACCATCCCCAGGGCGGGGCGACGCTGTTGGCCAGCACCAGTTCCGTGCTGTACCGCCGCTTCCTGGCCGGGGCCATGGCCCATGTCGCCCAGCATTTTCCGGAAGCGGAGCGGCTGGTCTTCATCGACAGCTGGAACCATTGGCGCCGGCGCAGCCAGATCGAACCCACCACCCAGTTCGGCAGCACCGTGCTGGATGAGACCGCCAACGGCATCCGCCAGGGCGGCTACGTCGCCTTGACCCGGGTGGGCGAACCCACCCCCGGCCGCGCGCCCGGGGTGGATTACGACGCCATCGCCGCCCTGTGCCGCCAGATCGAGGAAGATCTGTCAGCCTTCCCCTGAGGCATCCCGGCGTGAGAAGGCGCCGGCGAAGAAGTCGAGCAAGCCGAAGGGCGCGCTGTCGCCCAGGCAGAGATCCAGGATGCGGTGCGCGCCGGTGGCGGCCGCCGCGCTGCGCGGGAACATCACGAATTCATAGGCGGCCAGGGCCGCCTCTATATCACCCGGGTGCGCCGCGATGGCCTGCGCCAGCTCGGCACCGTCCAGCATGGCCAGGTTGGCGCCTTCCCCGGCCGGCGGGGCCAGGTGGGCGGCGTCGCCCAGTAGCGTGACGCCCGGCACGCGGGGCCACTGGTGGCCGCTGGGCAGGGTGTGCAGGGGGCGCGGCACCGGTGGCGTGTCGCTGTGGGTGATCAGCGCGGTCAGCGCCGGCGCCCATCCGTCGAATTCCGCAGCGAGCCGTGCCTTCGCGGCGGCCGCGTCACCGAAGTCGATGGCGGCGATCCATTCGGCCGGCCGCCTCAGACCGATATAGGCGTGCAGGGTGCCGCCAGGCTCACGATGGGCGAAGATACCCCGGCCCGGCGTCATGGCGAACAGCGCTCCGCCGCCCACTGCCTGGGCCGTTGCCGGATATCGCGCGTCGGCGTCGAATAGATAGGTGTCAATGAAGGTGGCGCCGACATAGGCGGGCGTGGCGTCCGACAGCAGCGGCCGGACCTTGGACCAGGCGCCGTCGGCCCCGACCAGCAGATCGGTGGTCACAGTCGATCCGTCCGTGAAGCTCAGCGCGTGCCGGCCGTCGCCCAGCGCCGCGACGCCGGTCAGCTTCCGGCCCCACCGGACGGTTTCCGCCGGCAGGCTGTCCAATAGCAGGCGCCGCAATTCCCCCCGCAGGACCTCGGGCCGGCTGCCCGTGCCGTCGTCGGGCTGATCCAACAGCACCCGCCCCTGCGGGTCCAGCACCCGCGACGCTTCCCCACCGGGATGGATCAGGGCGCGGAACGGGTCGAACAGGCCGGCGGCCTTCAGCGCCCACTGCCCGTCCCGCGCATGGATGTCCAGCATGCCGCCCTGCGCGCGGGCGCCGGCCGACGCCTCCGCCTCATAAATCGTGGCGGGGATGCCATGGACATGCAGGACGCGGGCGAGGGTGAGGCCGCCTAGGCCGGCGCCGACAATAGTGACCGGTGTCGTCATCATGCTTCCTTCAGAAGATTGGAACGACGTTCCATGGATATTAATTGGAGCGCCGTTCCAGTGCTGTCAAGGTGTGTTCATGACGACCAGGACCCACCGGCGCGCGGATGCGCTTTCAAAAGAAAAGATCGTCGAGGCCGCGATCGCGATCCTTGATGAGGGGGGCGAGGGCGCCTTGACCTTCCGGGCGCTGGCGGCCCGCCTGGCGACGGGCAGCGGGGCGATCTACTGGCATGTCGCCGACAAGGGCGACCTGTTGGCGGCGGCCACGGACACGATCATCACCCAGGCCCTGGCCGGCGTGGCCCTGGACCTGGATCCCCGGCAGGGCATCCGGGCCCTGGCGCTGCGGCTGTTCGACGCCATCGACGCGCACCCCTGGGTGGGCGCCCAGGTCTCGCGTGAGCCATGGCAGCCGGCGATGCTGCGGATATTCGAGGGAATAGGCGGCCGGCTGATGGCGTTGGGCGTGCCGGAACGCGCCTGGTTCGACGCCTGGTCCGCGCTGGTCAACTACATCTTCGGCGTTGCCGGGCAGAACGCGGCCAACGCCCGCCAGCATGCGCCCGATACCGACCGCTCGGCCGCCCTGGCCGCCATCGCCGCGCGCTGGGCGCGGCTGGACCCGATCGAGTATCCTTTCCTGCGCCAACTGGCCGACCCCCTGCGGGACCATGACGACCGCGACCAGTTCCTGGCCGGCCTCGACCTGATCCTGGCCGGCATCGCGACGGTGCGATAGAAGTTCCCCGCCGGCGTGGCAACCGGCGGGGATCAAGCAGGGATCCCAAGCGGGGATCCCAAGCTGGGATCAGGGTGCGGAGTGATAAATCTCCGCGCCCTGCGCCAGGAAGGCCTCCGACATCTCGGCCATGCCCTTTTCCGCTTCCACGAAGCTTCCCTCCACGCCGGCCAGGTCGCGCACCTCCTGGCTGATCTTCATGGAGCAGAACTTCGGCCCGCACATGCTGCAGAAATGCGCCAGCTTGGCGCCGTCGGCGGGCAGGGTCTGGTCGTGGAACTTCTCCGCCGTTTCCGGATCCAGCGACAGGTTGAACTGGTCGCGCCAGCGGAACTCGAACCGGGCGCGGCTCAGGGCGTCGTCGCGCAGCCGGGCGGCGGGGTGGCCCTTGGCCAGGTCGGCCGCGTGCGCCGCGATCTTGTAGGTGACGACACCCACCTTCACGTCGTCGCGGTCGGGCAGGCCCAGATGCTCCTTGGGCGTGACGTAGCAGAGCATGGCGGTGCCGAACCAGCCGATCTGGGCGGCGCCGATGGCGCTGGTGATGTGGTCATAGCCGGGGGCGATGTCGGTGGTCAGGGGCCCCAGCGTGTAGAATGGCGCCTCGCCGCACCACTTCAGCTGCAGGTCCATGTTCTCCTTGATCTTGTGCATGGGCACATGGCCCGGGCCCTCGATCATCACCTGCACGTCGTGCTTCCAGGCGATCTGCGTCAGCTCGCCCAGGGTCTTCAGCTCGGCGAACTGGGCGGCGTCGTTGGCGTCGGCGATGCTGCCGGGCCGCAGGCCGTCGCCCAGCGAGAAGGCCACGTCATAGGCCTTCATGATCTGGCAGATTTCCTCAAAGCGGGTGTAGAGGAAATTCTCCTTGTGATGCGCCAGGCACCACTTGGCCATGATGGACCCGCCGCGCGAGACGATGCCGGTCACGCGCTTGGCGGTCAGGGGGATGTGGGCCAGGCGCACGCCGGCGTGGATGGTGAAGTAGTCCACGCCCTGCTCGCACTGCTCCACCAGGGTGTCGCGGAACACCTCCCACGTCAGGTCCTCGGCCTTGCCGTTCACCTTCTCCAGCGCCTGGTAGATGGGCACGGTGCCGATGGGAACCGGGCTGTTGCGGATGATCCATTCGCGGATGGTGTGGATGTTGCGGCCGGTGGACAGGTCCATGACCGTGTCGGCACCCCAGCGGATGGACCACACCAGCTTGTCCACCTCTTCCGCCACCGATGAGGTGACGGCGGAATTGCCGATGTTGGCGTTGATCTTGACCAGGAAGTTGCGGCCGATGGCCATCGGCTCCGATTCCGGGTGGTTGATGTTGTTGGGGATGATGGCGCGGCCGCGCGCGACCTCATCCCGCACGAACTCCGGCGTCACAAAGTCCGGGATGGCGGCGCCGAAGCTTTCGCCGTCGCGCTCCAGCCGGTCCTTCAGCGCCTGGCGGCCCAGGTTCTCGCGGATGGCGACGTATTCCATCTCCGGCGTCACGATGCCGGCGCGGGCGTAGGCCAGCTGGGTGACAGCCCGGCCATCCTTGGCGCGCAGGGGCAGGCGGCCGGCGCGGTCGAACACCGGCACGGGGCTGCTCTCCCCCTCCCTCAACCCGTTGTCCACCGCCTGGATGGCGCGGCCGTCATAACGCTCCACATCACCCCGGCCCTCGACCCAGCTGCGGCGCAGCTCGGCCAGGCCCTGGCGAATGTCGGTGGTCACGGCCGGGTCGGTATAGGGGCCGGACGGGTCGTAGACGCGCACCGGCGGCTCATTGGCGCTGGGGCTCAGGTCGATCTCGCGCATGGCCACGCGCAGGTCGGGGTGCAGGGTGCCCGGGATGTGGACCTTGCGAGAGGCGGGCAGGGGCCCGGTGGTGACGGCGAAGCCGTCGCTTCCCGGAATCGCGGCCGGGGTCAGGGTATCGGGCATAGGGTCGTGCTCCTCCGTAGTCCGGCGCCCTTGGCTCTCTGGCCGTTGATGCGTCCGGCACGTCACATGTCGCCAACCCGGGGCAACGGACGATGGGGAGGAGGAAGGCGGCCGCTTGCGGTTCGCGGTCTACAGGGCGGATGCGCGTGTGGTCCCCAATGGCGGGTGGATACGCGAAGGCCCCTGTTCCCATCCCTACGCCGGTACGATCCGGATCAGGTTCAAAGGGTCCCCGCGTCTCTCCGCGGATCTCAGCGCCCTCCGGCGCACCCCTGGAACGAAAGCCGCACTGTGCGCGCCCCAGGGCACGGGTGTCAATGGGCGGGAAAATGGGGAGGTGGGGGAATGGTTGGGGTGGCGTTTGGCTCCGCCGGCTGGAGAGCATCAGTCGGTTTCGACGGCGGAGACGGTCTTGATGCTGGGATGACCAATACGCACACGGTCAATGATGTAGCCGGCCACGGGGGGTAGTTAAGGCTTCTCCGCCTCGGCCGGGGTCACGGTGGCTTTCACGGTTGGCGCACCGATGGCGTGGGGGCTGGTGATGAACCCGGCGACCGGCTTCCACTTGCCATCCTTCTGGTGCCAGGCACTGATGAGGAAATCATCCAGAGGTTGGTCATGGGATGTGGCAAGGCCATTGATGCCGATCACCAGCGGTTCTTTGGTTTCCCGCCAAAGATGATGGGGTCCGCCCTCGACCTGGACACTTGCCCAGCCCTTCAATGCAGGGAAAGCGTTTAGAACCGGATTGTCCATCATCGTGTCGTCGTCCAGGTCGATGGCCGGCATCTCCAAACCCGGAAAGCGATAGCCGGGGCCGGGCCCCTGCGTGTCGGGCTCCGGCCCGCCGAAGATGCGGGACCAGTCCAGAGCGCGGCGCTTCAGGGCCTCGCATGTCACCGCGTCCGCATCGCAACCGAAGTCCGCCACCGAATAGTCGTGGTCATAGGTGATGTCGATGTCGCAGACATCACCCCACTGCACGCCCTGCGCCTGGCGAATGCTCAGACTATCGTCATTCCACATCACCAGCGCCGGCCGGCTGATAGCCTCGCCGGCAAGGGTGATCATGTCGAAGCCGGCTTCGTGCCTGCCGTCATGACAGAAATCGTCGTCGGTCCCTTTCGGCTGGGGCAGCGCCTGGAAAGCGCCACGGGGTGTTCGTCGGAAGACTACGAAATTGGAACACGAGGCCCATATTCCGCCAGTAATGTTGATTTGGGCGAAGGCGTAATCCTTGCCGATGGGTTTGGCCGAACCGGTAGGAATTGTGTCGCCACCGCGCATGTCCTTGGTTTTTTGGATAAGCTGTATCTCCAGATCCTCGGTGAAGGATTGCTCCGGCGTTGGTCGGGATGTGAGTCCGGCTTTCAGCAACTGATCCGGCCAGGGGCCGCCCTGGACCTGGCTGCCGGGTGCACGCAGGACGCGAAGGGTGGCCGCTACCCGTTCGCAGATGGGCAGTGGCGCCTTTTGGGTGGCCAACACGGACAGCGCGGCGCGGCGGGCGGCCAGCCAGTCGGCCAGTCGCTCCTTGCTGAATGGGGGCTGGCCGGGTGGGGTATCCCGGCCCTGCAGCCAGCGCCGTTGCTCGACCTTCAGGCCGTCGGCCGCCGGCCCGGCCTTGCCCAGCGCATTTTTGTAGAGCGCCGCGATGTCCGCATCCAGCGCCGCCAGCTTGGGGTCGGCACAGATGGCCTTTTCCGCCGGTTTAACGGCGGCGGCGCAGTCGAAGCTGGGGTTGGCGGTGGCCGCCTGCGCGATGCCGGAGAGAAACAGGGCGGTGGCGCTCAACAATGGCAGGCGGTTCATGGTGGCAGGCAACCGATGGTGGAGATTGCCGACAGGATTAAGCATCCCTGCCAGGAACGCCACTGGATGTTAGGCGGACATCAGGGCTGGCGCGTCGCAACCGTCACCGTCGGCACCCCCACCCGCACCTGGTTGATGGTGTAGGCGGCCAACGGCACCAGGGTGCCGCCCTCGCGGCGCCAGGCGCCCAGGATCATGGGGCCGGGGCGCCAGTTCAGCATGCCGGGCGACAGGCGCAGGATCAGGGGGCCGCCGGGGCCGTGCCACGCCAGCAGGGGGGCCTCCTCCTCGAAATTGGGTAGGCCGGTGTAGGTCCAGCCTTTCACGCTGGGGATGGCCAGGAAGGCGGGGACGAAGCTGCCCGTATAGGGGGCCAGGCCGTCCAGGGCAGGATAGTCGGGGCGGCCCGGGGGATGGTCGGCGCCGATGGACCAGGGGCTGGCGGCCAGGGCGGTGGCCCAGCGTGGGGCCGCCTCGGTCAGCGCCTTGCAGGTGGCGGCGTCGGCGGCGCAGCGGCCGTCGCCCAGTCGGAACTCGGTCTGGTAGGTCGCCTCGATACGGCAGGCCGCGCCCCAGCGGTCGCGGTGCGCTTGGCGGATGCGGATCTCGGGCCGGGTGGGAAGCGCCATGGGCCGGCTGGGGCCGGAATCCTGGGCGAAGAAGACCGCGGCGCCGGTGGCATCCAGGCCGAAGCCGGCGCTTTCCGACCAGCAATAGGCGGGCTTGTCCGCCGGCCGGGCCTCGGGCGGCGGCAGGGCGGGGCCGCCGTTGCCGGCCGTGTCCAGCCAATGGACGCTGAAGCTGGTGCAGTCAGCGGCGTCGTCCAGCGCCGTCACCGCCACATGGGCGCGGCCGAAGGGCACCACGGCCATCTGGTCGCCCGCGTCCTGCGTCGCCTCCGGCGGCAGGCGGTCGCGCCACGCCGGGGTCAGTTCCTGCTCCGGCGCCGGGGTCAGCAGGCCGGCCCCGATGAGCTGCTCATCCAAATCGCCCACGGGCGGGCCGCCATCCAGCCCGCGCGCGGCGGCCAGGGTGGCGGCGGCGCGCGCGCAGAAGGGCTGGTCCGGCTTGGCCGCCCGCACGGCCAGGGCGGCGCGGCGCAGGGGCAGGGCGCGGGCCAGGCAGGTGCGCGCCCGCTCGTCATCCGCCGGGGCCAGGTCGCCGCACAGCCGGTCGCGCGTCGCCAGCCAGCGCGCCTGCTCGGCGATCACGGCGGCCGCGTGCGCCCCCGCCCTGGCGACGGCCTGCCTGTACAGGCGCGCGATTCCGGCGTCCTCGGCCCGCAGGGCCGGGTTGGCGCAGATCATCCGTTCCGTGCGCTTGCCCGCCGTCGCGCAAGGGGTGGCCGCCAGGGCCGGAGATGCCAGCGACAGCACGATGGCGGCGGCTGCGGGCAGCAGGACACGGTGTCGGATCACGGGACTGGGCAACCTGCGTCGTCGGCGGGGCCGACAAGATCAGGCATATGGGCCGCGATTGCCACAGGATCGTTGGCCCCGCCGTCCTAGCGTTGGGCCAGATAGTCGATGATGGCCGGGATGTCGCCGGCGTCGATGGGCGCCTTGTAGGTCTGGATCATCTTGTTCACGATCTCCGCCCACTTCTCGCGCCGGAAGGGGGGCTGCCTCAGCACCATGCCGGCCGAATGGCAGGTTAGGCAGTTGTTGTTGACGGCCGCCGCGTCGGCGCCGGGGAACTCCCGGTCCGACTGGGGCAGGTCCACGGTCACGGACCGCAGGGTGACGCCCCCGGGGCCCGTCACGGTGGTGGTGTCAGGTGCGGCCAAAGCGGATGCGGTGAAGGCGGGCGTGGCGAGGCCGGCGGCGGCGATGGCCAGAAGAATCCCGATGCGGGTCATGGTGCGCCCTCCTCCGTCACGCGGCCGTCAGCGTGGTCGTCTCGACCACGTTGCGCATGAAGCCGTTGGGGTTCCAGTTGGCCACCAGGGGCTGGACCTCCCCGGCGGTGTTGGTGCAGCGGGCCATCAGCCGCACGGATCCTGCGGCCGGGCCGGGGGCGGTGAACCGCCATTGGCGGAAGCTGTAGCGCCCCTCATCCCGCTCCAGTTGGGCCCGCCCCCAGGTGGTGCCGCCATCGGCGGACACTTCCACCCTCGCCACCCCCTGGTCGCCGCCGAAGGCCAGGCCGCGCAGGGCCAGGGGCTTGCCCGCCGCCACCCGCGCGCCGTCCGCCAGGTTGGTGATGAAGGAACGCGGCACCATGCGGTTGATGGGAACCTGGGCGTAGCCGGTTTCCCCCGGCGTCACCGAGGCGTGCGGCGTGTCGGGGATGCGATAGGCGGTCTTGGTCCAGTATTGGTCGTCGGCCGCGGCCAGCACCTCGATATCGCTCAGCATCTTGACCCAGTAGGTCGAATACCAGCCCGGCACCACCAGCCGCAGGGGGAAGCCGTTCAGCAGGGGCAACTGCTCGCCGTTCATCTGGAAGGCGATCATGACCTCGCCGTCCCGGGCATGATCGATGGCCAGGGACTTGCCGAAGGCGGGGGCGTCGGGCACGACCGGCTCATCCAAACCCCGGGCGCGGATGGCCACGGCGCCGGCCTTGACGCCGGCCCGGTCCAGCACGGCCTTCAGCGGCACGCCCACCCAGCGGGCGTTGCCCATGGCCCCATGCCGCCACTGGGCCCCGGCGACGCGGGGGCTGAACAGGCCGCGGGAATTGCCGGAGCATTGGTTGACCGCCGCATACTCGAGCCGTGGCATGGCCAGCAGCTCCCCCAGGCCCAGCGTCAGGGGCCGGTCCACATGGCCATGCACCTTCAGGGTGAAGGTGGCCACGTCCACCTGTTCGGGAATGCCCGCCCAGTGCCAGCGCACGAAGAACCGGTCGTTGGGGGTGAAGACACCCTGGTCGAACACCTCGAACGGCGTTTCCAGCAAGGGCGGGCGGGTCCGCTGCAGGATCATCCGCCCCTTTTGCGGGAAGGCCGTGGTGAACACGGCCTCGTCCACATTGCGTACCAGGGCGCCCAGCGCCCCGGTGGGGTGTTGCAGCGCGCCCAGGGCGGCGGCCCCCGCGATGAACCCCCGCCTGCCGATCATGGGAACCCGATGGCCTTGGTCCATGGTCCCGGACCTCCTCGCTTGGATGGCGCCAGGGCCGGGACTGTCGGGCCCGGCCTGGTTGTCCGCCCTATTGAGAGGCAGGATGACCGATCCATCCAACGCTTTGTTGGCATTGTACCGTTCGGCCTAATGGAACGGTCGTGGCCAAGCCGGCGGTGGGACCGTTGCTCAGCCGGGGTTCTTCTTGTAGGCGTCGATGACGCCGTTCCATTCTTCGATCACGCCCTTGTGCTCGGTCATGGCGTCGGTCTTGGCCTTGTCCAGGCACTTCAGGTAGGCGGTCATCTTGGTGGTGTAGTCGCCCACCTTCTTCTCCGCCGCCTCCATCTCCGGGCCCTTGGACTTCTTGCCGGGGGGCAGCTTGGGGCGGTCGGGCCGGGTGCAGGCGGAGTCCGCCGCCGCCGGCAGGGCGGTGGCGACGACGGGGGCGGCGGCCAGCAGGGCCGCCAGCGCCAGGGGGATGCGGCGGGTCATGTCGATATATTGATCAATGTTGACGATTAGTCGGCGGATGGGATCACGCTCAGCCGCGCGCCAGGCTTTCCAGGGCGCCGGCATAGGGGCTCAGGTCATAGCCCTGGCGGCCGGCGGCCTCGATGATCTCGGTCACCGGCGTGCCGTTGGCGGCGGCGCCCAGCGACCACAGGATGGTGCTGCGCGTGCCGGACCGGCAGTGCGCCAGAACCGGGCCCGGCAGCTTGGCAAGGGCCTCGGCGAAGGCGGCGGCCGTCTGCGGGCCCAGGTTGGACTGGTTGACCGGCAGGTAGACGTAGTCCAGGCCGGCCTCCTTGGCCAGCTCGGCCCCCCGGGCGGAGGTCAGCTGCCCCGGCTCTTCCCCGTCGGGGCGGTTGTTGATGATGGTGCGGAAGCCCAGCGCCTTGGCCTGGGCGAAGTCCGCCTCCTTGATCTGCGGGGCGACGCTGAGGTTGTCGGTCAGGGGACGGGGGGTCAGCATGGGGCTCTGGCTCCGGAAAGCGGACGGGAACGGCTGAAGAAACTACCCCCATTCCCCCGCCCGGTTCCAGCGTGCGTTACATCTTTCACAGGCTGGCGCGGGTTTCACAGGCCGGCGGCCGCCGGCCCGGGCCGGCCAAGCCCGTGAGGCAAGCGGGCGGATGCCCGCGCCCGCCGCCTGAGGGAACTGGAAGACTCAGCGCGTTAGCGCTGATCCTTCACCACCTCGCCGCCCTTGATCACCACGGGGATGTGCTCCAGCAGGGTGACGTCGGCCAGCGGGTCGCCCTTCACCGCCACCAGGTCGCCATAGCGGCCCACGGCCACGGCACCGATGTCCTGGGCGGTGCCCATGGCCTCGGCGGCGTTGCGGGTGGCGGCGCGGATGGCCTCCAGCGGGGTCATGCCCCACTGCACCATCTTGGCGAACTGCCTGCCGTTGTCGCCGTGCGGATAGACGCCGGCGTCGGTGCTGTAGATCATCTTGGCGCCCGCCTTCACCGCCTTGGCGAAGTTCTCGCGCTGCACGCGGCCGATCTTGCGCTCCTTCTCCAGGCTTTCCGGCAGCATGCCCACCTTGGCGCCCTCCGCCAGGATGTAATCGTCGTTGTAGATGTCCATGCCCAGCCAGGTGCCGCGCTTCTTGGCCATCTCGATGCCCTCGTCATCGATCAGGCTGGCATGCTCGATGGTGTCGATGCCGGCGCGGATGGCGGCCTTGATGCCATCGGTGCCGTGGGCGTGGGCGGCCACCTTCATGCCCAGGGCGTGGGCCTCCTTGGCGATGGCGTCCAGCTCCTCCTGCGACAGCTGCTGCGCGCCGGGGCTGTCGCCCTTGGACAGCACGCCGCCGGTGGCGCAGACCTTTACCAGGTCGGCACCGAACTTCTTCACCCAGCGCACCTTCTGCACCATGCCCCAGGGGCTGTCGGCCACACCCTCGCCCACGCGGCCATAGTCGGCCGGCAGCAGGTTCTCGTCGCAATGGCCGCCGGTGGCGCCCAGCAGGGGGCCGGAGACCTTCATGCGGGGGCCGGGCACCAGGCCATTGTCGATGGCGTTGCGCAGGGCCACGTCGGTGAAGGCGTCGGCGCCCACGTTGCGCACGGCGGTGAAGCCGGCCATCAGCGTGACCTTGGCGTTGGCGACGCCGGCGATGGCCTTGTCGGCGGTGGTGACGCCCAGCGATTCATAGCCGTTCCAGGTGGGCTGGCTGGTCATGTGGGTGTGCATGTCGATCAGGCCCGGCAGCAGGGTCAGGCCGGGCAGGGCCACCGTGCGGGCGTCGGCCGGCGCGGTCACGGCCCCTTGCGTTCCCACCGCCGCGATGCGGCCGTCGACGATCAGCACCGCCGGCCGGTCCACCACCTTGCCGGCCAGCACGTCGACCAGATGGTCGGCCGTCACCAGCACGGTGTCGGCCTGGGCGGTCCCCGTCGCCAGCAGGGCGCCCAGGCTGAGGCCGGCCAGCAGGCGCCGGGCCAGGGGGCCCAGGTGGGGGATGGATGCGGTTACGCGATTGGACATGATGCGGGGCCCCCGTTCTTTGGATTTTGCATACAGCGTCGGCGGGGAAGGTGCCCATGGCGGCTGGCCGCGTCAACGTGACAATCACGGGCGCCGGGTCCCGGCGGGCCGCCCGAAGCTGACGGAATCCTGGCATGAAAAAAATGTAAGGAATGGGCGACAGGTTGCCGACGTCCGCGCGTGCAAGGGATCGTGGCGTTTAAAACGACCACCCGGCAAAGCCCGGCGCCAAAGGCGCGGGCTCACCTTCCTCCTCCCAAATTGGGGTTCCATATCCGTCCGGATGCCGTCACGGCGCGACCGGGCGCGACGGGGCATTCCACCGACCGGCCAGTGGCGAGAGGGCCGGCGGGTGGCGCCCCGAGGCGCCGGGGATCAGTCGCGATGGGGTTCGGGGACCTGCCGCCGCCCACGGGCGGGCGGGATCTGATCCGTGTCGCTGTTGGCGGCGGCGGACGATGGCGGCTGGGCGGGGGCCGCCCCGGAAGACCCAAAAAAAACGGACGTGGACGCGCCCTGTGCCGATGCCGGGGCGGGCGGCTTCCAATCCTTGAGCGCTGCGCCCATCAGCGTCCGCTCCACCCGCTCCAGCATGCCGGGCGGCGGTTCCAGCTCTGGCGCGTCGGCGGCGATCATCGCCTCCAGGCGGCGCATCTCGCGCACGCGCGCCCTGGCCTGGGGGGAGGCCCGCAGCAAGGCCGTGACGGCCCGCTGGTGCTCGACCGGCCAAGCGCGTAGCTGGGCCCCGTACTGGCACAGCAGGTCGTCGAGTTCCTCAGGCGTCATCAAAAGCATCCCGGGGCCGTATGGCGGTCTTGCGGAAGGCGGTGCGAAGGCGCTGGCGCGCGCGTTTCAACAGGGCTTCCGCCGCCACGACGGTGGTGTTCATAGCCGCCGCCACTTCGGCGGCGGACATCGATTGGTCGTAATATAGGGCCAGCGCCACCTGCTGACTAGCTGGAAGTCGTTGCCGCGCTGTGTGCAAAACTGTGGCCAATTCCTTTTCCAGGACGATTTCATCAAAGCTTTGACTGTCGTCCATGATGTCTTCGGTCAGTTCCAGCGTGTTTTCCGCTGGCCGACGCCGATAATCGATACAGCGGTTGATGACGATGCGATGGATCCAGGTGGTGAACTTGGCGCTGATGGGCTGCCAGGTCTCGCGGTGGTTCCACACCTGCAGGAAGGCGTCCTGCACCACGTCCTCGGCGTCGCTGTCGTTGGGCAGGATGCGGCGGGCCACGGCGTACAGGCGGCGGAAGTATCGGCGGATCAGCAGGCGGTAGGCATCGACGTTCCCCGTCTTCAACAGGGCCATCAGCGTCTCGTCCGTGGCGTTGGCCAGGTCGCCGCCGTCCAGGATGGGCGACAGCACGGTCAGGGCGCCCGCGTCCCGGCCCCGTGCGTCCAAGGTCCCGGGGTTCAGGACCGCGCCGGCGGGGCCGCCGCGTGAGTAAGGGGAGCTTGTCATCGTCACCGCCATCTCTTCTTTTGGCCCCCCGGGGCCGCTGCCGCCGCCCCTGGGTTTTCATTGCTCGACACGCCTTGCCCGAAGGCGGTCCCCATGTCCCCGGGCCCCATCCAACGGTCCCGCGCGCCCCGCGCGGACCTACGGACGGTGTACGTTAAACGGGGCGGAAGCCCGTCGGTTGTTCCCCAAAACGGCATACCCTGGCCGCATATTCCTCAATTCTTGGGCGGCTTCGCCCACAGCCGCCGGTGCAGCGCCAGGCGCTCCTGAATGCGGCGCACCCGGCCGGGCACGTCGCGCCCGCCCGCCGCCCGGCCCAGCGCCAGGATGAAGGCCCCGTACAGCTGGCTCAGCGCCTTGCCGCTGGGGCCGCCCACCTGGTTGGTCATGACCACCTGCAGGCCGGTGTAGATGCGGATCGCATGCACGATATCGGCGTGGAAGCGGTCGAACTGGCCGGCGGTGGCGTGGCGCTCGGCCGAGGTGCACAGCTGCAACGCCCGATCCTGCAGCGCCTCCACCAGCTTGTGGGGGGGCAGGGTCTGCTTGGCCGATCCGTAGGCGCTGGAGGCGCGCTGGAACGCGGTTTGGTTCATGGCCGCTCTTTTCACTTTCTGGAGGGGAAGGGTAGGGTGCTGGGGTCCCTCCGGCCGGCGCCGGCGGGACCGCCGGCGCGTCAACTGTTGCTGTTGCTGGCGTCGGAATACGCCTTCAGGGTCTTCAGCAAGGTGGCCGCCGTCTGCGCCTGGGCTTCCAGCTGGGCGTAGTAGGTGGCCAGCTGGGTGCCGTAGGCTTCCGCCTGGCTGCGGATGTCGTCCGCCTTGCTGGTCAGATCCGTGTCGTAGTCCGTCAGCGTGTCGATCTGGTTCTGTAGGGTGCCGCTGTCCGTGTCCCCTGCATTGTCCGAGGTATTGTAGATGAGGTCGGCCAGCCCGCTGCTGGTGCTGACGCTGACCGTCTGGTTCTGGGATCCCAAGTAGACCAGCGTCATCCCTGCATATGCCGTGCCATCCTTGCCGATGATGCGGGTGCCGCTGATGGTGAACAGGGAGGTGTCGCCCCCGACGCCGGCGGACGCGATGCTGCCGTCCTCGTTCATGGTGATGTCCAGGTTGAAGTTCAGGCTATCGGTGCTGTCGGGGGAACGCAGCATCGACAGCTCGGTCGAGGAGGTGGAGTAGTTGAAGCCCAGCAGGGTCTCCAGATCGTCGAGATTGTCGCTGAGCGCGCTGTCCAGCGTGGTGCTGTCGATGGCCAAGGTGTTGTCGCTGTTGAAGGAAAGCCCCAGGGACGAGATGGAATAGGTGCCGTCGGTCAGGTTCAGGGCATTCTGCAGCGCGGTGGAGATGGACCGCACCTGGCTATCGGCGAACAGCACGGCGGAACTGGCCGGGCTGCCGTCGGTGGCCGTGGCCTGCTGGGTGGAGATGAAGTTGCGCACGGCGTTGTAGGCCGTGACGAAGGTGGAGATGCCGCTCTTGATGGCGCTCAGATTGGCCGTCAGCTCCATGGTGATGGTGGAGCCGGTGCCCGTGCCGCTGTCGTAGTCGCTGGAATAAAGGTCCAGCGTCACGCCCGACAGCACGTCGCTGATGACGTTGCTGGTGCGCTGGATGTCGATGCCGTCGACCTCGATCTCCGACCCCTGCGCCGCCGTCAGCTCGTCGGCATAGCTGCCGTCGCTGTTGGTGACGCCCAGCGACGTCAGGATGCCGCTGTCGTCGTTGCTGAATTCGATGGCCTTGCCGGTGTCGTTGGCCGTCAGCACCAGTTCATAGGCGCCGTCGGACACCTGGATGATGCTGGCGGAGATGTCGGTGCTGCTGGTCTGCTTGTTGATGGCGGCGGCGATGTCCTTGAGGCTGTCGGTGCTGGCCACGCTGATGGTGGCGGTGGACCCGTCGGCCAGGCCCAGGCTGAAGGTGCCCGACAGGTTCAGGGCGCCCGTCTGGCTGGTCTGGGTGCCGCTGCCCAGCTTTTCCGCCGTCGCCAGCTGCTTGATGACGACGGTGTGCGTACCGGTGGCGGTGCCGTCGTCCACCGATACGCCCAGCATGTCGTCGGCGGAGACGCTGGAACTGCCGCCCGACAGATAGGCCGTGCGTTCGGAAAACAGGTTGGTGCTGGCGCTGTCGACCGGGTTGGACAGGGCCTCCGCCGCCGTCGCCAGGGTGTTCAGCAGCGTCTGGAAATTCTCATAGGCCGAGATCTTGGACTCGTTGTCCGAGATTTCGCTGTCGATGGTGTCGGCCGGCGCCTCCTTCGCGGCGACGGCCGCCGCGACCAGGGCGGAATAATCCAGCCCGGTGACGGATGACGCGGATGAGGACGTGCTGGCCGTCGACGAACTCGACGTGCTGCTGCCGATGGTGGACACCGATGTCATGACTTGCCCCCTGGACTTACCCTTTCACCCCCTTTGGGAAACGGGGGACGCCCGGCGAGGGGCGCCCCCGTTCAGTCCTTACTGCAGCAGCTTCAGCAGCTCGGACGGCAGTTGGTTGGCCTTGGCCAGCGCGTTGATGCCGGCCTGGACCAGGGTGTCCTCGTTGGACAGCTTGGTCTGTTCCGACGCCACGTCGACATCCATGATGGCGGACTGGGCCGCTTCCTGGTTCTCGATCGAGGTGGAGATCATCTCGCCCTGGTATTCGAAGCGGGAGATCTGGGCGCCCACCTTGGCGCGGGCGGTCGACAGCGCGCTGATGGCCGACTTGATGGTGGTGATGGCCGAGGTGGCCCCGTCGGAGGTCGAGACGCTGGAGCCGGTCAGGCCCAAGGCGCTGCTGTCCACCGTGGTCAGGGTGATGGTGATCGTGTCCGTGGTCGCCGTGCCCACCAGGAAGGTGACGCCCGAGGACCAGGAGCCGGTGCCGTCCAGCAGGCTCTGGCTGTTGAAGCGGGTGCCTGTGGAGATGCTGTCCACTTCGTCCGTCAGCTGCTGATATTCGGCGTCGATGTAGCCGCGCTCCGTATCCGTCACGGTGCCCGAGACGGATTCGGTGGCCAGCGATTCCATGCGCTGCAGGATGTCGGAGATGCGGGCCATGCCGCCGTCCGCCGCCTGCAGGATGGATTCGCCGTTCGAGGCGTTGGTCGACGCCTGGTTCAGCATGGTGACGTCGGACTGGATCTTGGTGCCGACGGCCAGGCCGGCGGCGTCGTCCGACGCCTTGGTGATGCGGGAACCGGACGCGATCTTGGAAACCGAGGACGCTTCCGCCTCGGAATTGGTGTTCAGGTAACGCAGGGCGGAATTCGCCGCTGTGTTGGTGGTGACGACAGGCATCATGGACCTCCATGTGGTTGGCGAGAGGTTCGTGGGGCGGCCGCCTTTTGCGGCCGGGCCGTACTCCCCCTCACACGGTTCAACGGCAGGTCAGATGAAAGCGGGCGCACTTTTTTTCGCTATTTTGCGAAAAGTTTTGAGTCGTCACAGGTAGTTCACGAGACTCATTTTCTGTGAGGCGGCAATAGCCTGCATCGTCGCTTCTAATGATGTCTGTAGTGTCGTCACCGTTGTTGACACTTCTGCCAGATCGACACTTTTCAAGTCGCTACTTTGTGTGGTGGCGAAGGAATTTATATCGGATAGATGGCTCGACGCCTTCTGTATTCTCGACGACGTGTCCGACAATGTTTGACCGATGTCGCTCAAGCCGTCGGATGCGTCGTTCACCAGGTCCAACGCGGTGGTGAGCGCGGTGTCGTCCAGCGGGTTGGTGTTGCTGACCATATTCAAGGCCCGCATCAGTTTCTCGATGGACGGGTCGTCGGCGGTGACGCCGTAGCTGACGCTCTGGGTGGACGACAGGCGCACCGTGGCCAGGGTGTCGTTGCCGCTGTAATAGCTGGTGTTGGCGCTGCTGGACGATGTCTGCGCGGGGTAGGTGGAACTGTCCACCGACACCGGCGCGTGGTTGGTGTCGCTGCCGCCGAACAGGTATTGCCCGCCATAGGTGTCGTTCAGGATGGACGCCACATCCTTCAGCCAGCCCGACGCCTCTTCCTGATAGGTCGACCGGCTGGACTGGTCGGTGGACATGGCCTCGCTGATGGCCGTCTTCAGGCTGGTGGCGATGCTGGAGATGCTGGTGATGTCGGAGGAGATGGCGTCGATCTTGGTGACGGCGTTGTCGGCGTTGGTGATCAGGGTGTTGGAATAGCTGACCTCGCTTTCCAGGTTCACCAGCAGCTTGACGTTGCCCCCGGCGGTGGACAGGCCGGCGTAGGTGGTGGACTTGGCGCTGGTCGATTCCTGCACCTCCGCGCTGTTCAGCGCGGATTCGTTCTTCAGCATGTACTGGACCAGGGCGTTGTGCGCGCCGGCGGTCGATATCCGGTTCATCGGTGGGCCCCTCAGTTGACCATCTCGATGGTGGCGGTGAACATTTCCTGCAGCGTCGACATGATCTTGGCGGCTGCCTGGTAGGCCTGCTCCAGGGTCGAGACCATGGCCGTTTCCTCATCCAGGCTCACCCCGGACTGGGAGCTGAGCGCCGTGGTGGCGTCGTCCAGGCTGGAACTGGCGGTGTCGGCCTTGGTGCTGGCGGTTGACGCGGCGGTGGCGGCACTGCTGATGATGGTGGAGGCATAGCCCGACAGGGTGGTCGTGGCCTTGGCCAGGCCACCGGCGCTGCTGAAGCCCTGTGTGCCGGTGAAGGCGTCCTCCAGCGCCGTGATGGTGCTGACGTCGCCCGAGGTGATGGCGCTGTCGCCCACGGCCAGGCTGTTGCTGTTAGACAGGGTGCCGGTGGGCAGCAGCGAACTATCGGCGCCCAGGCTCTTGTTCACCGCGATGTCGCTGGCGCCGGTGCCGGTCAGCACGTCGTTCAGCCCGAAATAGAGCGAGGCGCCCTCCTTGTCGGTGCCGATGCTGCTATTCATCTCGTTCACGGCGATGCCGTCGCTGCTGTCGGCGGCGGCGATGGTCAGGTGGCCGTCGCTGGTGATGCTGGCGGTGAAGGTGCCGCTGGCGTTGATGGTGTCCAGCAGGTCCTGCACCGTGGACACCCCGCTGAGATCGACGTCCAGCACCGCGGCCGCGTCGTCGCTGCTGTCCACCGCCACCAGGCGCAGCGTGCCGCTGGCCGACAGGCTGTCGCTGGCGCTGACGGTCGCCGTGCCGGTCAGCGAGGTCGCGGCCGGATAGCTGGTACCCTGGTTGGACACGGTGTTGACCGTGCTGATGATGGTGCTGGCCAGGTTGTCCAGGCGGGTCTGCTGGTCCACCAGCGTGTTGTCGCGCAGGGTGATCAGGGCGCCGATGGCGCCGGATTTCACGCTGCCGGTGATGTCGCTGCCGTCCACGCTCAAGGCGCTGAAGCCCGTGGGGTAGGTCGTGCCGGCGCCGACGCTGCTGGCCGCGGTGTAGCTCAGCGTGTGCGCCGTGCTGCCCACCAGCACCTGGCCGGAGGTGGTCGATACCTGCATGGCGCCGCTGCTGTCCACCGTGTAGCTGACACCCAGATAGCTGGACAGGGTCTTCAGCTGGGTGTCGCGCTGATCCTCCAAATCGGCGGTGGATTGGCCGGCGGCCTGGGCGGCGACGATCTGCCTGTTCAGGCTGGCGATGGTGGTGATGGCGGTGTTGGCCGAATCCACGTCGCTGGCGATGTCGCTGTCCGCCTGGGCCCGCAGGCTTTGCACTGTGCTGGATGCCCCGGAGATGGTGCTGGCCATGGTTTCCAGCGCCGTGACGGTGGACGCCTTGTCCGTGTCGGTGCCGTTGCCGGACGCCAGCGTGGATAGGTCGCTGGTCACACTGTCGATGACGTCGGCGATGGAGGTGCTGCCCGACACGGTGCCGTAGGCGCTGTCCACATCGGTCATGTAGCTGCTGAGCGTGCTGGCCTGGCTGTTGGCCGAGGTGGAGGACACCACCTGGCGCAGCAGATACTGGTCCACGTCGCGCGTGACGCTGCTGACGCTGACGCCGGACGCCTGGCCGTTGACGGTGACGGCGGTCTGGTTGGCCGTCTTCTTGGTGTAGCCGTCGGTGCTGGAATTGGCCGTGTTGGCGCTGGTGACGGTGATGGCCGTCTGCGTCGCGGTCAGGGCGGATTGGGCGATTGCGCCGGCGGTGCGGAGCGACATGGGATGGCGTCCTCTCAGGCGGTGAACTGCACGCAGTGGCGCGCCTGGTGGGCGTCCACGCGCACCTGGCGGCCGCGCGCGGGGTAATAGCCCCGCACGTCCTGCGCCCGTTCCCGCGTCACGTGCAGCAGGCCCTGCAGGCGCGAGCGCCGGCCTTTCAGCTCCGCCGCCATGCCGGCCTGCAGCGCCGCCATTTCCGCCATCAGGCCCTGCAGCTGCGGCGCCCAGTGCCGGCCGGTGGCGGCGCGGCCCTGGCCGCCCTTCTGGGCCGCCACCTGGGACAAGGTCACGCGGGCCACGGCCTCCGCCTCGCGCAGGTGCTTCAGGGCGTCGTACATGGCGCGCCGCCGCTGCAGGCTGGCCTCGGGCTGGGCGGCGGCGGCCTGGAAGGCGGCGAAGGCCTCGATCAGCGCCACCGGGAACTGCGTGCCGCCGGGCGGAGGGGCCGGCAGGATGGGGGCCGTCTCCGGCACCGGCTCCGCCACGGTGATGGCGGGCCCCGCGGCCGGAGTGGCGAACAGGCGGGAAAGGAAGCTGGTCATCGCGTACCCCGGCGGCAGGAGGGCAGATAGGCGTTGCTGAGCGCGCGCGAATAGAGCGTCAGGGCCTGGGCCCGCTGCTGCTGCACCTCGATCAGGGGGCGCAACTCGGCCAGGGCCTGTTCCAGGCGGTCCTGGTAGCGCATCAGGTCGTCGATCAAGGCCAACTGCGCGGCGCGACGGATATTGCCGCCCACCCTCACGCCCGGCGTGAGGGCGGAGCGCACGGCGGCGTTCAGCCGCTTGCCCTCGCGCAGCAGGCGGTCCAGGCGCGTGGGATCGAAGACGGAAGATCCGGGGGCGGGGCTGTCCGCCGCCGGCTGGTGGATCGACTGGGCCAGGAGGGGGGCGTAGTGGTTCATGGCCGGTTCCCCCTCACCGCTTGGCCTGCAACAGGGTGTCCATCATGTCCTGTGCGGTGGACACCACCTTGGCCGCCGCGGAATAGGCCTGCTGGGCATAGATCATGCGGCTCAGCTCGTCCGATGTATCGACGTTGGAACTTTCCAGCGACTTGGACTCGATGATGCCGGCCCCGTCGCTGCCCGCCTCCTTCAGGGAGTAGGCGCCCGATGCCGTTGACTGGGCGTAGGTCTGGCCGGAGACGGCGGTCAGGCCATCGGCGTTGGCGAAGGTGGCGACCGGGATCTTGTAGACCGTCTTGGACTGGCCGTTGTCGAAGTTGGCGACGACGCTGCCGTCGGTGTTGATGTCGACGCTGCTCAGCGTGCCCTTGGCATAGCCGTCCTGCTTGGGTGTGCCGGTGGTGGTGACGCTAGGCGTGGTCGACCCGCTGGCGTACTGGGTGATGGACCCGCTGCCGCTGTTCTCGCCGTAATCCAGGGTGATGGTGCTGTCGGTGGCGCCGCTGCTCCACCCCGTGATGCTCAGTTGCATGTCGGTGGTGGGGGAGGCCAGCGAGCCGTCGCTGTTGAACACCAGGCTGACGGGCGTGCCGCTGGTGGTGCCGGTGACGGTGGACCCATCGGTGGCCGACACAGGGTTGGAGGCGTCCAGCTCCCAGGTGTTGGTGCCGGTCTTGCTCCAGGTCAGGGTGACCGTGCTGCTGTTGCCCAGGCTGTCGTACACCTCGGTATCGGTGGTGTAGCTGCTGCCCACCGTGGCGTCGGACGGCAGATTCAGGCTGCTGGTCACCTTGGTCGTCGCCTTGGGCGAGCCGGAGATGTTGTCGAGGTTGATCTTTTCCAGGCTGGCCGTGTCGCTGCGGTTGGTGGCGAGGATGTTGCCGCTGTCGTCGGTCGCCCAACCTTCCAGGTAGAAGCCCTCGGTGTTCACCAGGTTGCCGCTGTTGTCTTCGCTGAAGCTGCCGTCGCGGGTGTAATAGGACTGGCTGCTGCTGCCGTCGTTCACCACGAACATGCCGTTGCCATCCAGCGCCAGGTTGGTGGTGACATCGTTGGAGGTGATGTCGCCCTGGCTGCTGACCGACTGGGTCGTGCTGGCGGTAACGCCGCCGTAGTCGGCCGAACTGCTCTGACTGTCGGTCAGCAGGGCGGTGAACGACGTGTCGGTCGCCTTGTAGCCCGTGGAGGACGAGTTTGAGATGTTGCTGGAGATCGAGGTGAACGCCTTGGACTGGGCGTACAGGGCCGAGGTGGCGGTGTTCAAGGCGCTGAAGATGCTCATTGCCGTGTTTCCTTGCGGGCGAGGCGGCGGTGCGGCCGGAAGCTGGGAAGGTCGTTGTGGATCAGAGGATTGACGTCACGTCGTCCATGGCGATCTCGTAACTTCCCAGCGTCAGCTTGGCCGTGCCGGTGGAGGTGTCGACGCCCGTGACCTTGCCGACGCCGTAGGCGCTGACGCTGCTGGCGGCGCTGTCGGTGGTCGCGGTGATGGACAGGGTGTAGGTGCCGGAGGTGGCGGTGCCGCCATCCGTCTCGGTGCCCTTCCAGGTGATGTAGTTGGTGCCGGCGCTGGTGCTGCCCGTGCCGGAGTAGACGACCTTGCCGCTGCTGTCGCTGACCGTGTAGCTGACGCTGTCGGCCTCCGACGGCAGGGTATAGCTCCAGACGGCGGAACCGTCCTGCATCGGCGCCTCGTCGCTGTCGGTCGACACCGTCTGGCCCAGGTAGCTATAGGCGGGGTAGCTGCTGGTGAAGCTGCTGAGCGAGCTGCTGATGCCATCCAGATAGGTGTTGGTCGCCTGCTGCGCCTCCAGGCTGGACATCTGCACCAGCTGGGTGGTGAAGGTGCTGGTGTCCATGGGGCTGGTCGGATCCTGGGTCTCCAGTTCCTTCAGCAGCAGCGTCAGCATGGTCGTGAAGTCGCCCAAGGTGCTGGAGGACGACGATGACGAAGTGGTGCCCGTCGTGCTGCTGCTGGAACTGGTGCTGCTGACCGTCGTCATGACCCGACCTCTCCGTCCGCCGCCGCTTCCCCGGACCCTGGAATGGGACCTCGGGCCGGAATTGGCTTTCGATCGGTTCAACGCCGGCCTTCACAGAAGCGGGCGCACTTTTTTTGACGGTTCCAAAAAAAAGTTCCGGGCCATGAAGTCGTCGGCCGGCTTATATGCTTTCAGTCCGCTTGGTTAATCTCAAACAAGAAGACTTTCAGTATTTGAGTGGGCAGAAATTTACTGGGCATGTATTGCCGATCGGCAATTTCTTCCTGGTGGGCCTGCCGCCTTCGCGGCGGACGTTCGCAAAAATGGCGGAAATCCTCGGGTTTGCGGATCCGGCCTTCGTTGGGGTGCCCGGCAGATTTTACCCACCCGCGCCGGGCCTCCTCCAGGTCCGGCGACGGCTTGCCCGCCGCCGCGCGTGGGGGTAGGGCATGGATGATGAGGGGCGGCATGCCTGAAAACCTGACACGACCGCGCAACGATGAGCGGGGTGGCGACGCCCCCCCGACGGGTGAGGCGGCGGGGGACGACCCGTCCCTGGCCGCGGCGGCTTCCCTGCTGGCGGCGGGGCGGGCGGACGCGGCCTGGGTGCTGTGCCGCCCGGCGCTGGCGGCGGGCGCGCGCACGCCCGGCTGGCTGGCGCTGGCCGGCCGCGTGCTGCTGGCCCTGGACCGACCGGCGGCGGCTGAGCCCGTGCTGGCCCTCGCCGCCGCCACGGCGCGTCCGGATGAGGCGGCGGACCTGGGCCTGTTCACCCTGTGGGGCGTGGCCCTGCGCCGCCTGGGCCGTGTGCCCCAGGCGGAACCTGTGCTGCGCATGGCCCTGCGCCTGTCACCCCGGGACGCCCTGTGCCACAGCAACCTGGCGGCGGTGCTGCGCGCGCTGGACCGGCTGGCGGAGGCGGAGGATGCGGCCCGCGCCGCGCTGACCCTGGACCCCGGCCTGATCAACGGCCACGTCAACCTGGCGTCCATCCTCCTGGCGCAGGGCCGCCCCAGCCTGGCGCTGGCCGCCAGCCGCCGGGCCCTGGCGGCCGAGCCGGCGCAGGCGGAGGCGCTGTACACCCAGGCCGCCGCCTTGCAGGCGCTGGGCGATTTGCCGGGCGCCGCCGAGGCCTGGGCGGCCGGCGTGCAGGCCCATTCCACCGATGCCCGCCTGGTGTTCGGCCGGGCCAACCTGGACCTGGCGCGGGGGGATCTGGCCGCCGGCTGGGCCGGCTACGCCGCCCGCCTGGCCGCCGAACCACAGCGCTTCCGCGCCGTCCCCGACCTGCCGGCGTGGCGGGGCCAGCCCCTGGACCGCCCCCTGCTGATCTGGCGGGAACAGGGCCTGGGGGATGAGTTGATGTTCGCGACCTGCTACGCCGCCGCGATCGCGGCCGCCGGATCGGCGGTGGTGCGCTGCGACCCCCGCCTGGTGGGCCTGTTCAGCCGGGCCTTTCCCGGCGCCCAGGTGGTGGCGGAGGCCCGGGGTCAGGAGACGGGGGGCGAGGGGGCCGCGCCGGATCCGGTGGAAGGCCGGGCCGTGGCCCAGGCGGCGGCGGGCTCCTTGCCCGGCCTGCTGCGCGGCCACTTGGCGGATTTCAGGGGGGCGGCGGGTTACCTGCGGGCGCGGGACGATCTGGTGCCCCCCTGGCGGCGGCGCCTGGCGGATCTGGACGGGGATGGGCCACGCACCTTGAAGGTGGGCCTGTGCTGGCGCAGCGGCCTGGCCGTCGAAAGCCGCGCCGGGCGGCAGTCGGATCTGGCGGACTGGACGCCCCTGCTGGCCTTGCCGGGGGTTACCGCCATCACGCTGATGTACGGCGACACGGAAGGGGAGCGTGCGGCCCTGCGTGCCTTGGCGCCGCGCCATTTTGCGGACCTGGACCAGCGTGACGACCTGGACGGGCTGGCGGCCTTGCTCTCATGCCTCGACCTGGTGGTTACCGCGCCCACCGCCACGGGTGAGCTGGCCGGCGCCCTAGGGGTGCCGGTGTGGCGACTGGCGGGGGAACTGGATGTCACGTGCCTGGGCACGGGCGCGCGGCCCTGGTTTCCCAGCATGCGCGTCTTCCGCACCGGGGCCCGCGACCGCCGGGACGTCATCCATGACATGGCGGGCCAGGTCGCCAGCGGCATGAGGCTTGGCCTCGTACCGTAGGACGCGACCGCGTCCGCCGCGATGGAGTCCGCCGCGATGGAACCGACGGCGGCACAAAGCACGCCCCGGCATCGGCTGGGGCGTGCTTTGGCGGCGCGTGCTCAGGACGCGTGGCGCAGGGCGTGCGGCCGGTCGGCGTAGGGGCGCACATGCTCCGCCCGGCGGGACCGGTCACGGATGATGCGCAGGGCCTCCAGCAGGGTGCGGCGCTGGTGGCTGTCCAGGTCGGCCAGCAGCAGGTCGTTGACCGACTGGCGCAGCGGCTGCAGCCGGCGCAGCACGGCCAGGCCTTCCGGCGTGGCGGACAGCAGCTTGCGGCGGCGGTCGCTGGGGTCGTCCTCCTGCCGGATCAGGCCCTTGCGCAGCAGCTCCGTCACCGTGGCGCTGATGTGCGGACGGGAAAGGCCGCGGGCGGCGGCGATCTCGGACGAGAAGATGCAGCCTGGGCGGCCCCCCTGGCGATCCAGGTCGGTGCCGGCGTAGGCGTCGGCATGCGGGTCGTTGGCCGGCTGGGTGGGGCCGTCGTTGAAGTTGCGGTCACCCGCCACGTTCATCAGCACGGTCCACTGCGGCGCCGTCAGTCCGGCCTCTTCCAGCAGGGGCTCGCTGTGGCGCACCAGGGCGTTGGCCACGTCGATGACACACAGCGCGATGGCGTCTTCGGCGCGGAAATGGGCAAGGGCGTCGGGCATGGAATGGAACCCCCACATAACTGTTTTCACGCCCCCACCATGATCCCTCCGACCCACCCCGGCATTGACCAGGATCAATCACGCGCCGCCTTATCCAAAGGGAGTGGTTCAAAACAAAACGGGCGGCCGTCCGGGGGCGGCCGCCCGTTCTGAAATCAACCGTGAGCGGGGTCCCGAAGGCCCCCGCGGGGGATCACAGCGTGCGCAGGTTGCCGGCGGCCGACTTGCCCTTGCGGGGGTCGTGCTGCAGGTCGAAGCTGACCTTCTGGCCCTCGTTCAGCGAGCGCAGGCCCGCCTGTTCGACGGCGCTGATGTGCACGAACACGTCGGCGGTGCCATCTTCCGGCTGGATGAAGCCGTAACCCTTGGTGCTGTTGAACCACTTAACGGTGCCGATAGACATGGTGTCTCCTTAGACGGGTAGTTCCCGGTCCAATGTCGCCCGGCCGCGGGTATGCGACGGCGGGCATCAAATCATGACGGGAGCGAACCGGTGGACCGGGCAGGGCTCCGCGACAAATTCGATGCCATAGTCATGGAATCCAACTCGCCCGAGGACAAGCAAGAAAATCTGAACAATACTTAAAGTGATTGGCGAGCTGTACTGATGGATGAGGAGAGCCAGTGGCCGTATATGACCTTTGGCCTTTCGGATGAGGGGGGTACGCCGCCACTCACCCGGTGGATGGTTGGCGGATATTAAGATGCCATTCGCACCGGGATGCCGAAGACGCGCAGGGCCTCGCGCAGCTCGGGCAGGGCGCGCTCCACCACCGCCTTGCCCTCGGCGATGGCCTCCTCCGCCCGGTCGAATTCCAGCAGGCCGATGTGGCCCAGGCGCGGCTTCAGGTGGATGTCCGGCGGCTCGCCGGCCAGGCGGGACCGGGTGATGCGGTCCAGCGCGATGCCCAGCGAGGTCGCCATGACGCCGAACATGCTGGGCCCCTCGTACTTGGGCGGCTGCGGCCGGGCGCGGCGGGATTGCAGGAAGGTGGATAGGAATTCGAAATTATGTTTCTGCGGCACCTCGCCCCCCAGGTCCGCCGGCGCCTCCATGTCCTCGGTCGCGGGGGCGGCGTCGGGCGGGGCGGCGGCGCCCGCCTCGCCATCATGGCGGCCCCGGGTGCGGCCGATGATGTCGGCGTTCAGATCGACGGCCACCACCATGGCGGCGCCCATGGCGCGGCAGGCGGCCACGGGCACGGGATCGACCAGGGCACCGTCCACCAGCCAGCGGCCATCGACATGGGACGGCGGGAAGATGCCCGGCATGGCGTAGGAGGCGCGCATGGCCTCCACCACCGAGCCGCGGCGCAGCCACACCTCCTTGCCGGTGGCCAGGTCGGTGGCCACGGTGATGAAGGGGCTGGACAGGTCGTCGAAGGTGGCGTCGCCCAGGTGCTGGTTCAGCTCGGCCAGCAGCTTCTCGCCGCCGATCAGGCCGCCGCCGCTGCGCAGGCGCAGGTCCAGCAGGCCCAGGATGCGCATCTTGGTCAGGTTGCGCGCCCAGTGCTCCAGCGTCTCCAGGTGGTTGCCGAGGTAGACGCCGCCCACCAGCGCGCCGATGGAACAACCCGCCACCACGTCGGGGTGGATGCCGTGCTGGGCCAGGGCCTGCAGCACGCCGATGTGCGCCCACCCCCGGGCGACGCCACCGCCCAGCGCCAGGCCTAAGGTGGGGCGGGGGGGATGGCGCTCAGGATGGCGGTCGGGCATGGCGATCTACTTTCTGCAGGCGGGGACGACACTGATCTAGGGGGCGGGTCCGGCGGGAACAGCGTACCGGCTTCTGTTAGACGGTGAAAGTGGCACGGGATGGGCCGGCTTGGGGGCGAAATGGGGCCGGGCTGGCGCGCGTGCGCCGCTCTGCTATGGTGGCGGCCCTTGCCACCGCCCGGATGACCAGGCCATGACCAGCGCGCCCCGGCTTCTGTTCCCCGTTCCCCAGCCCACCGTGCCGGTGGCCGGGCCGGCAGGGGGGGATGGTGCCGTCTTCCCCGTGCATCGTATCTATTGCATCGGACGCAACTACGCGGCGCACGCCCGCGAAATGGGCTCCGACCCCGCGCGGGAGCCGCCGTTCTTCTTCCAGAAGCCGGCCGACGCCGTGCAGGTGGTGATGCCGGGAACGGTGGCGGACCATCCTTATCCCACGCTGACCAGCAACTACCATTATGAGGTGGAGCTGGTGGCCGCCATCGGCTTGGGCGGCCGGAACATTCCGGTGGACCAGGCGCTCACCCACGTTTTTGGCTATGCCGTGGGCCTGGACATGACCCGCCGCGACCTGCAGCGCGCCATGGGCGACATCAAGAAGCCGTGGGAGATCGGCAAGGCCTTTGACCACAGCGCCCCCATCGGCCCGCTGCACCCCGTGTCCCAGGTGGGGCACCTGGCCGCCGGCGCCATCACCCTGGCGGTGAACGGCGAGGTGAAGCAATCCTCCACCCTGGACCAGATGACCTGGAAGCTGGCGGAGCAGATCGCCAACCTGTCCCAGGCCTTCGCCCTGCAGCCCGGTGACCTGATCTTCACCGGCACGCCAGAGAATGTGGGCCCGGTGGTGCCGGGCGACCTCATCACCGCCCACATCGACGGCCTGCCCGGCCTGTCGCTGCGCATCACCGACCGGGTGTAAGGGCGGGGGCGCCGGCCAGGGTGCGCCGGGCAAGGGGGGCGCCGGCCGGTTCTGGCTGGCGGGGCCGCCTTCGTGCTAAGCATGGCCCCGTCTTTTCCCCTGCCGGGCGCCCGCGCCCGCAGTCCGAGGTTCGCCGGTCCCTTGTCCAAGAAGCCTAAGCCCCAGCCGCGACACACCGCCACCCTGCCCCTTGTGAAGCGCCTGGCCGGCAACTACCTGCGGCCCTATATCGGCATGGTGCTGCTGGCCAGCGTCCTCATCGCCATCAATGCCGGCAGCTCCGCCGTGCTGGCGCAGAAGCTGGTGCCCCTGATCGATGAGGTGCTGAGCGGCAAGAACCCCGGCTATCTGCGCACCTTCGCGGTCATCGTCTTCGCCACCTTCGTGGTGCGCGGCTTTTCCGGCTATTTCTCGGCCGTGCTGATGAACAATGTCGGCCAGCGGCTGGTGGCGGCGTTGCAGAAGCAGCTCTACAACCACCTGATCAAGGCCGACCTCGCCTACCTGCACTCCCTGCCGTCGGGCCAGCTGGTCTCCAGCCTGGTGAACGACGTGAACCAGGTGCGCCAGGGCACGGCGGAGGTGTTGACCAACTACGGCCAGAGCGTGCTGACGCTCCTTTTCCTGGTGGGCGTGATGTTCCAGCAGGATTGGCTGCTGGCCACCATCTCGCTGACCGTGGTGCCCTTCACCACCGTCATGCTCAGCCGCATGACCGGGCGGCTGCGCCGGGTGGCGGGGCGCACGCAGGCGGCACTGGGCACCTTCGCCAGCATCCTGACCCAGACGTTCCAGGGTGCGCGCCATGTGAAGGCCTATGGCATGGAAGAGTATGAGATGCGGCGCGTCGCCGGCATCGCCGACGATCTGCGCAAGCTGACCAACAAGTCCTTCCGCGTCTCCTCCTCCCTCATTCCCATCAATGAGGTGCTGAGCGGCGTCATCTTCGTCGGCGTCATCATCTATGGCGGGCTGGAGGCGGCGGCCGGGCACAGCACCGCCGGCACGCTGACCAGCTTCACCGGCGCCTTCCTGCTGGCGTTCGAGCCGCTGAAGCGCCTGTCCAAGCTGCAGACCCAGCTGCAGGTCAGCCTGGCCTCGGCGGAGCGGGTGTTCGAACTGCTGGACACGCCGCCGCGCATCGTCGACCGGCCGGGCGCCGCCGACTTGGCGGTCGCCTCCCACGCCATCAAGTTCAATGACGTGCGTTTCGCCTACCAGGACGGCACGGTGGCGCTGGACGGCGTGTCGCTGGAGGTGCCGGCGGGCAAGACCGTGGCCCTGGTGGGGTCCAGCGGGTCGGGCAAGACCACCATCCTGAACCTCATCCCCCGCTTCTACGACGTGACCGGCGGCGCCGTCACCCTGGGTGGCCAGGACATCCGCGACGTGACGCTGGCCTCGCTGCGCAGCGCCATCGGCCTGGTCAGCCAAGAGACGGGGCTGTTCGACGACACCGTGCGCGGCAACATCGCCTATGGCCGCGTCGGCGCCGCGCAGGAAGAGATCGAGGCGGCGGCCAAGGCGGCGGCGGCGCACGACTTCATCCTGGGCCTGCCCCAGGGCTATGACACCCGGGTGGGCGAGAATGGCGTGAAGCTGTCCGGCGGCCAGCGCCAGCGCATCGGCATCGCCCGCGCCATGCTGAAGAACGCCCCCGTGCTGCTGCTGGACGAGGCGACCTCGGCCCTGGACAGCGAGTCCGAGCGGCTGGTGCAGGACGCCCTGCGCCGCTTGCAGCAGGGGCGCACCACCCTGGTCATCGCCCACCGCCTGTCCACCATCGTCGATGCCGACCGCATCTATGTCATCGATGGCGGCCGGGTGGTGGAGTCCGGCACACATGACGAATTGCTGGCGCTGGACGGCGCCTACGCCCGCTTCCACGCCCTGCAGGCCGGCGGCGGCCACGGCCCAGTGGTGGACGGCCCGGCGGAACTGGACGCCTCGACCGTGACGGCGGCCGGCGCCCTGTCGGCGGCGGGCTGAACCGATGGGAACGGGGTGATCACGACCATGGTTGCCCTGTTTCTCCTGATCATCGTTGGCACGCTGGGTACCCTGTTCGGCGGCCTGGTGCTGATGCTGGCGCGCCAAGGGGGGGCCGCCCTGTTCGTCCATCCGCGCCTGCCCGATCCCGGCGCCCCGCCGGATGGGTTCGGCCTACGCGCCATCGCCTATCCCACCGCGGATGGTGTCACGCTGGCGGCTTGGACGGCCCCGCCCACGGGTATCACCAAGCCCCTGGTCCTGATCCTGGCGGGCCCGGGGCAGCGCCGGGCCGACCTGTCGGCACTGGCAACGGCCTTGGTGGCCGCCGGCTATGGCGTCATGGTGACCTGCCGCCGCCCCCTGTCCCTGACGGTGGGGGACTGGGGGGAAACGGCCTTGCTGGCCGATGCCCGCGCCGCCCTGGATCATCTGACGGCGCAGGGCGTCTCCGGCTCCCGCCTCGTCATCCTGGGGGTGTCGGCGGCGGCGGCCCTGGCCCTGCACATGGCCTGGGAGCGGCGGCCGGCCGCCGTGGTGCTGGCGGCCCCGCCCACTTCGGGCGCCGATCTGCTGGTGGGCCGTTGGCATCTGTCGGCACTGGCGGGCATGGCCAGCAACCCGCTGGCCGTGGTGGGCCGCTTGACAGTGGCGCCGCCGGCCTGTCCGCTGCTGGTGCTGCACGGCCTGGCGGACCGGACGGTGCCGCCGGCCATGGGCCAGGCGGTGTTCAAGGCAGCGCCGGAGCCCAAGCACGCCGCCTGGATCAAGGGGGCGGGCCATGCCGACCTGTGGGCTAAAGGGGGCACCGACGCGCTGCTGGACTTCCTGGCCGGCCGCCGGGGCCCGGCGGCGACCCTGGACCAGGAGGCGCCGTGGCGGGCGCCGGGCCTGCCCGCCGTCAGGACCTAACCGACATACCGCCGCAGCCGGAAGGCGTGGGAGCCGTCGGCGTAGTAATCCTCCTCCACCGAGGTCTGGTGGAAGCCCAGGCGCTCGTACAGCGCGCGGGCGGCGTCGTTTTCCGGATGCACCTCCAGCGACAACCACTGGTGGCCGGTGGCGCGCACCAGCTCCAGGGCGGCGGCCACCATGGCCTTGGCCAGCCCACGGCCGCGCAGGTCGGGATGGGTGGCCAGGGAATAGAGACGCATGCCCCGGGTGCCCTGGCGGGACAGCAGCACGGCGCTGGCCGCCAGCGTGCCGTCGGCACCGTCGATCACCAGGATGTGGGCGGACGGCCGCTCCAGCAGGCGGCGGAAGCTGCGCCGGCCCATGCGGTTGAACTCGAAACAGAGCTTCTCCAGCGCCAGCAGGGCCTCCAGGTCGGCCGGGGTGGCGGGGCGGGGGCGGGGAGCGGGGGCGGGGGTCTTCATGGTGCCTTGAAGGTAAAGGCCCGCGCGCTGGGGCGCCAAATCAAAAACCCTTTATCATCCGGCCCCGGCATTGGCATGGAGATTTAATGCGGGTGCCCCGGACACTGGGGGCACCACGGCGGACTTGGGTGCCGTGGGGCCTTTCCTGAAGGACAGCACCATGGCACGCATCATCGTCATCGAACGCGGCCCCGGCGGCCTGTGGGCCGCCCACGACAGCGCCGGCCTGATCGGCGGCGTCTTCACCGAGCGCCGCGCCGCCGTGACCTTCGCCACCTTCCAGCCGGACCACCCCACCGTGCTGCTGCGCGCCGGCGCGGGTGGGCCGGGGGTCGATGGCGGGGGCCGCGCGCCCGCCGCACCCCTCCCCAGTACCCGCTTTTGAGGGGAGGGCCGCCATGCCGGACTGTGCCACAGCCGCCCCTTCCCATATTCCTGTGCGCCCCCTGGCGCAGGCCGCGTCCGACCTGATCGTGGTGGTGGAGCGGCGGCGGGATTTCCGCTGGCCCGACCCCGACGGCCGGGTCATGACCGCCGGCGCCTATGTCGCCGCCCAGCCGGGCCGCCCGCGCCGCGTCATCAATTTGTGCCGGCACGCCGACTATCTCTCCGCCGGCTACTACGCCTCGCTCCTGGCGGAGGCGCGCGGCGACCGGGTGACGCCGGCGCTGCGCACGCTGGCCGACCTGGTCGGGGCCGGAACGGGGCAGGCCGACCTGGCCGACAGCCTGGCGGACCTGAACCCCCGCCTGGTCCATCTGCCGCCCCCGCCGGCGGGGGCGGCCCGGCACGCCGCCAACATCTATTTCGGCCGCACGCCCGATACCGGGCTGACCGATGTCGCCGCCCGCCTGTTCCAGCGTCTGGACTACCCGCTGATGCGCTTGACCCTGGCGTATGGGGAGGGCGGGTGGCGCATCGCCGGCCTGGTCCCCCTGGGCACCGACGCCGTGCCCCGCATGCACGACGTCTTTTTCCTGAACGCGCTGGAGGCCTATGCCCGCCGGCGCTGGCAACGGCCCCGGGGGCCGGCGGCGCCGTCCTTCACCTTGGGCGTCCTGCACGATCCGGACGATCCCCTGCCGCCCAGCAACGCCGGCACGCTGGCCCACCTCGCGCGGGTGGGCGACGATCTGGGCGTGCGGGTGGAGGTCATCGGCCGGCGCGACTACCGCCACTTGGCGCGCTTCGACGGCCTGTTCATCCGCGAAACCACGGCCGTGCCCCACCACACCTTCCGCTTCGCCCGCCGGGCGGAGGCACTGGGCATTCCCGCGGTGGACGACACCACCAGCATCCTGCGCTGCACCAACAAGGTCTTCCTGGCGGAAACGCTGGCCGGTCACGGCGTGGCCACCCCGCGCACCCGCCTGGTGACACGCGCCACCCTGGCGGAGGTGGCGGCCACGCTGACCTTCCCCGCCGTGCTGAAGGCGCCGGACGGCGCCTTCAGCCGGGGGGTGGAGCGGGTGATGGACATCGACGCCTTCCACCGCGTGGCGGCGGCCCTGCTGGCGCGGTCGCAGATCATCCTGGCGCAGGACTACCTGCCCACCGCCTTCGACTGGCGGGTGGGCGTGCTGGGGGGCGAGGTGCTGTTCGTGGCGCAATATTACATGTGCCCCCGGCATTGGCAGATCGTGCGCCACGCCGCCGACGGCAGCCATGACGAAGGCGCCACCCGCGCGGTGGCCGTGGCCGACACCCCAACCGCCGTTCTGGCCGCGGCGTTGGCCGCCGCCCGCCTGATGGGCAACGGCCTCTACGGCGTGGATCTGAAGCAACTGCCCTCGGGCGAGGTCGTGGTGATCGAGGTGAACGACAATCCCAACCTTGACGTGGGGGCGGAGGATCGCGCCGCCGGTCCCCTGCTGTGGCGCCGCGTCATCGGTCACTTCCTGACGGCCGCCGGCCGCGCGCCCATGCCCGGCAGCGCCGCCGTCTCCGCCATTGACCTGCCCACCGCCGAACGCGCGGCCCTGGCCCGCGCCGCTGCCGTGCGGGCGGCGGTGGCGTGAGGCTCGGGAGCGCCCAGTTCCATCCTGTGAAAAAGCCGCGCCCGAAAGTGATTCCGGGCGCGGCGCCTTTTTATTCGGCGCCGATCTGTCCGCGCAAAGGGTAGGGACGGACCAGGATGTCGGCCGAGATGCCGAGGTGCTCGCTCAATGTCCGGATCATGGGCAGGGTCAGCGGGCGCACGCGGTTCAGCACCTCCGCCACCCGGCCGCTGCCTCCGATCAGACCTTTCAGGGCGGCCCTTCCCGATCCCATCTGGTCCAGGCGGAACAGGATGGCCTCGATGGGATCCGGCGGCGTCATGGGGCTGGTCGCCCGTTCATAAGCCTCCGCCAGGGTGATCAGCACGTCCAGCCGGTCGCCTTCCGGGGTGCCCGGCTGGGCGTTCCACAGCGTCTCGATTTCCATGTGGGCGGCCGCAAGGTCGTCGTCGGTGCGGATGGGCTTGATATCCATGGTCAAATGGTCTCCACGTCGATGGCGTCATATTCAGCGTGGCTGCCGACGAAGCGTATGTAGACAGTCTTGAAGTCGTAGTTCACCCAAACGACAAGGCGGTACTTGTTGCCGCCGATGTTGAAGATGACGCGCTGGCCGACAAAGCTGGCGGTGGCGTAACGGGCCTTGATGTCCGCCGGACCGGTCCATTGGGCTTTGGCCGTTTCGGCGTACCAGGTTTCCAAAGGCCCACGGCTGTCTTCCCGCCCACGTTCGCCCCAATGGGCCTGCAAGGTTTTGTGGGCGATGATCCGCATGGCCAAAGGATAGCCCGCTCCCACCATGGGAGCAAACAAAAACTCCCATGGCGGGAGCGGCCGTGGCGGTGACGCCCATCGTATGCTTTTTTGGTTGGAAGCGTGCGGGGGTGCGGGTATTCAAGGCGCTTGGTTTAACCGGCCCGTGGTGGGTGTTTCCGCCGGGGCCGTCTGTTTCCTGCGGCGGACGTCCCCACATGAAGGGGGCCCGCGCCAGGTTCCAAGGACGTCGTACCCTATGCTGCGCTTTTCACCGCTCAAGTCCGCGTTGATCGCCCTGGTCTGTTTCCTGGGCGTGGTCTTCTCCCTGCCCAGCCTGATATCCAAGGATTACCTGCCCGGCTGGATGGCCGACCGGCACGTCAACCTGGGCCTGGACCTGAAGGGCGGCTCCTACCTGCTGCTGCAGGTGGACAGCGACGCGGTGGCGAAGGAACGCGTGGAGAGCCTGGTCGATGAGGCGCGCACCGCCCTGCGTACCGCCAAGATCCAGACCAGCAGCGTCACGCCCGCCGGCCGGTCCGTGACCATCACCGTGGCCGACGGCGGCGACGTGGACGCGGCGCGCAAGGCCCTGGGCCCCATCGCCACGGCCACCACCGGCGGCGGCGTGCCCGAGGTGGACCTGCGCACCGACGGCCAGGCCATCGTGCTGACCCTGACCGACGCCGGCTTCAAGGACCGCATCGACAAGGCGATGGCGCAGTCGCAGGAGATCGTCCGCCGCCGTATCGACGAGACGGGCGTGAACGAGCCGGTGGTGGCCCGCCAGGGCGGCGACCGCATCCTGGTGCAGCTGCCCGGCGTGGAAGATCCCGGCCGCATCAAGCGCCTGATCGGCCAGACCGCCAAGATGACCTTCCGCCTGGTGGTGACGGACGAGGCCCCCCGCGCCGATGGCGCCGCCCCCCCGGGCACCCAGGTCCTGACCGTGGCCGACGGCCGGGGCGAGCGCAAGATCCTGGTGCGCAAGAAGGTGGAGGTTGACGGCGCCAACCTGACCGACGCCAGCCCCACCACCGACCAGAATGGCCGCTGGGTCGTGGCCTTCCGTTTCGACAGCATCGGCGCCCGCCGCTTCGCCGAGACGACCACGAACAACGTGGGCAAGCCCTTCGCCATCGTGCTGGACGACAAGGTCATCAGCGACCCGGTGATCCAGGAGCCGATCACCGGCGGCCGTGGCCAGATCAGCGGCAGCTACACCGCGCAGACGGCCAACGACCTGGCCGTGCTGCTGCGCGCCGGCGCCCTGCCGGTGCCGCTGACCGTGGTGGAAGAACGCACCATCGGACCGGAGCTGGGCGCCGACAGCATCCATGCCGGCCTGACCGCCGTGGCCGTGGGCTTCGTCCTGGTCGTGGCCTACATGCTGATCAGCTATGGCATCTTCGGCGTGTTCGCCAACATCGCCCTGCTGTGCAACCTGTTCCTGACCCTGGCCCTGCTGGGTATCCTGCAGGCCACGCTGACCCTGCCCGGCATCGCCGGCGCCCTGCTGACCCTGGGCATGGCCGTCGATGCCAACATCCTGATCAACGAGCGTATCCGGGAAGAGCTGAGGAAGGGCGCCACGCCACTGGCGGCGCTGGAGGCCGGCTTCTCCAAGGCCTACGCCACCATCACCGACAGCAACCTGACCACGCTGATCAAGATGGCCATCCTGTTCTCGGTCGGCACTGGCACCATCAAGGGCTTCGCCGTCACCATCAGCCTGGGCATCCTGACCTCGATGTTCACGGCCACCGTGGTGGCGCGCGCCATCACCGCCAGCTGGTTCCGCCGCTTCCGGCCCAAGACGCTGACCGTGGGCACCCGCCTGCGCCCGGCGCCCGACCATACGAACTTCCACTTCATGCGCGGCCGGCACATGGGCATCGGCCTGTCGGTGTTCCTGTCGGTGGCCTCCGTCGTGCTGTTCTTCAAGCCCGGCCTGAACTACGGCGTGGACTTCGCCGGCGGCGTGGTCATCGAGATCCGCACCGACGGCCCGGCCGACTTCTCCAAGCTGCGGTCCAAGATGGAAACCCTGCACCTGGGTCCCGTCCAGTTGCAGCAGTTCGGCTCCCCCTCCGACGTGCTGATGCGGCTGGAGCAGCAGGCCGGTGGCGACGCCGCCCAGCAGGGGGCCGTGAAGGCGGTGCAGGAGGAACTGAACAAGGACTTCCCCGGCGCCGTCATCCGCCGCCAGGAAGCCGTGGGCGCGTCCGTCAGCGCCGAGCTGTTCCACGACGGCATGCTGGCTTTGGGCCTGGCGGCCATCGCCATGCTGGCCTACATCACCTTCCGCTTCGAATGGCAGTTCGGCATCGGCGCCGTGGTCACCATGCTGCTGGACGTGACGAAGACCGTGGGCTTCTTCGCCATCACCGGCATGCAGTTCAACCTGACCTCCATCGCCGCCATCCTCACCATCATGGGCTACTCGATCAACGACAAGGTCGTGGTCTATGACCGTGTGCGTGAGAACCTGCGCCTTTACCGCAAGATGCCCCTGCGCGAGCTGATCGACCGCAGCATCAATGAGACGCTGAGCCGGACCATCGGCACCTCGCTGGCCATCTTCCTGGTGACCGTGCCCCTGGCCCTGCTGGCGGGCGAGCAATTGCGAGAGTTCGCCTGGGCGCTGCTGTTCGGCGTGGTGCTGGCGACCTCGTCGTCCATCTTCATCGCCGCCCCCATCCTGCTGTTCCTGGGCGAAAAGAGCCTGCGCCGGCCCACGCCGGCCGACGGCTCCGCCGCCCCACCCGCCCCGGCGGAGTAAAGGGTGCTGGCTGTCGCTTGCCCCGGGGGCGCCCTTGGGCAAGCGACATGCCAAACTAAAAACCTAGTAAAACCATATAGTTGCAAAACAGCATCGAACTGATTTGCAACTGATCAGGAATAAGATTCCTGATGGCCGGCAGAAAATGCCGGCTCATTTCTGCCGATTTAGTCGCAGGTTTGTTAGCCTGTTCTGGCCATTTCAATGAAAATCCAGGTTTATCAGGCGTTTGCCTGCTGGTCCCGGGCTTGCGACAGGCCGCGGGTGCGCGCGCCATTGCGCCACCCGTGGGTACGGCTGGCCGGGGGGCAGCCCAAGGCCGGCCCCGCCCAGGGTTCATGGCCACCGGGGAGAACCCTTCCATGAGTTCCATATCCTCCGTGGGCTCGTCCCAGGCGTCTTACGGCGCCTGGAAGGCCCAGCAGGCGTCATCGACATCAAGCGCCGATGACACCTCGTCCACCGACTCCACCTCGTCCGCCGCATCGCTGCTTGGCGGTGACGGCACCACGACCAACGGCACCAGCAATCCCTTCAGCTTCCAACTGAGCGGCGACCTGCTGTCGGCCCTGCAGGGCGTCACGCCCGCGCAGGGGACGACGACCACCGCGGCCGATTCCACCACCGACCCGACGGTCGATCCGGTCACGGGCCAGCCCATCGACCCGGCCACCGGGCTGCCGATCACGACGGCGGCGGACGGCACTGGCACGGACGGCACCGGCACGGGGGCCGCGGATAGCGCCGACGCGTCCCAGGGGGCGTCCCAGGGAGCGTCCAAGGCCCATCACGGCGGCCACCATGGCCACCACGGCGGTGGTGGCGGCATGAAGACGGACGATAGCCTGTTCGGCGATCCGGCCGCCGCCTCCACCAGCACCACCGCCACGGCCAGCGCCGACGCCACCGGCACCGATGGCAGCGGCACCGGCACCTCCACCGGCGGCACAACGGCCAGCAGCGATTTCATGAGCCTGCTGAACAGCACGACGCCGGTCGCCGGTTCGTCCACCGCCTTCATGGCCCAGTTGCAGGGTTCCCTGATGGCCGCCTGAGGCGGGTGTCGGGCAACGCCGCCGCCCAAAGGGGCGGGCGTTCCAGGTTGACGATGTCGCGCGGCGGCGCATGAAACCATGCGCGCCGGCGTGTCCCCTCTCTGGAGAAATGTCCTGGCCAGCCGACGCCGGCCCAACCCCGGACCCGGGCTGCGGCCTCAGCCCAGCTTCACCAGCTTGACCTTGCGGTTCTCCATGGCCAGGGCCAGCTTGCCATGCTTCAGCGCCAGGGCCTGGCTCCCGAACAGGTCGAAGCGCCAGCCGGTCATGGCCTGCACCTTGGCGTCGTCATCGGCGGCGATGGCCTCCAGGTCGGCGGCGTTGGCCACCAGGCGGCTGGCCACATCCTCGTCATCGCACACCAGCTTCAGCAGCACGCGCAGCAGTTCCACCGTGGGGGCGATGCCGGCCGGCAGTTCGGCGCGCGGCTCCGTCCGGGGCAGGGCGCTGTCGGGCAGGCTGCGCGCCTTCTCGACGGCCGCCAGGATTTCGGTGCCGTAACGACCCGCGGCCATGCTGGGGCCCAGGCCGCGCGTGCGGCCCAGGTCATCCACCGTGCTGGGGGTGTGGGCGGCGATTTCCATCAGGGTCTCGTCGCGCACCACGCGGTTGCGCGGGATGTCCTTGCGCTGCGCCTCGCGCTCGCGCCAGGCGCACAGCTCCTTCAGCACGGCGATGAAGCGTGGCTTGTCGGTGCGCGGCTTCAGCCGGCGCCAGGACTCGTCCGGATCCTGCCGGTAGGTGTCCGGGCTGGTCAGGATGGCCATCTCATCGGCCAGCCATTCCTCGCGCCCCGTCTTGTCCAGGCGGCGGCGGATCTTCTCGTACGCCGGGCGCAGATGGGTCACGTCCGACAGGGCGTAGGTCAGCTGCCGGTCGGTCAGCGGCCGGTTGGACCAGTCGGTGAAGCGGCTGGACTTGTCGATGCGGGCGTTGGTCAGCTTGGTGATCAGCGTCTCATAGCCCACGCTGTCGCCGAAGCCGCAGACCATGGCCGCGACCTGGGTGTCGAACAGGGGGGTGGGGACGGCACCTGTCAGGTTGAAGAAAATCTCCAGATCCTGGCGGGCGGCGTGGAAGACCTTCAGCACGGCGGGGTTGGCCAGCAGGGCGAACAGCGGCGACAGGTCGATGCCGTCGGCCAGCGGGTCGATGGCGGCGGCCTCGTCGGGGCCGGCCACCTGCACCAGGCAGAGCTGCGGGTAGTAGGTCTTCTCCCGCATGAATTCGGTATCGACGGTGACGTACGCGGCGGAGGCCAGGCGGTCACAGAAGGCGGCGAGGTCGGCGGTATTGGTGATCAGCGTCATGGGGCACTTCACATACTATAGCTAAGCGCGCGTGCATAGGGCCTGCTGTCCCGCCGCCCGGGAATAGGGCCGCCGGCTGTCGAGTCGGGCGGGGCGGGGGCGGAGTTTCCGCCGCCCCGCCTGGGTGCGACGGGCAATGCCGAAGCATGGCAGCCATTCGCATCCTAAAAATCGCAGTTTTGCCATCGATACGGCGTTACCCGCGGGCGGACCCGGCAAGAGGGCCGGGAGGGCCCGCTTGACAGAATGTCGCAGGCTGAATATGCGAGTGATTATCAAAAACATTCGCATAAGAACAAAGGGGACCTCTGTGATGCGCGCCCGCCTGCTGCTTTCCGTCTGCCTGTTCACGGCTCTGCCGCCCCTGGCCCTGCTACCCGCGACGGCCATGGCCGCCGGCCCGGATGAGGCTGGCGCCGCCGAGGGGGCCAAGTCCGGTGGTGCCCTGCCCGAGGTGGTGGTCAGCGCCGACCGCCAGGCGGCCATGGGTTACAACCCCAAGGACGCGGTCAGCGCCACGCGCATGGACATGGCGCTGCGCGACGTGCCGCAGACGGTGAACGTGGTGCCCCTGGCGGTGATGCGGGACCAGGGCGCCCTGTCGCTGCAGGACGTGATGCGCAACATCCCCGGCATCGGCCTGTCCACCGGCGATGGCCAGCGCGACCAGGTTTCCATCCGTGGCTTCTCCGCCATCACCGACCAGTATGTCGACGGCCTGCGCGACGACGCCCTTTATTTCCGCGACCTGTCCAACCTGCAATCGGTGGAGGTGGTGAAGGGTCCGGCCTCTGTCCTCTACGGGCGTGGCTCCTCCGGCGGTCTCATCAACCGCATCACCAAGAAGCCGGGCATCGACCTGGCGGAGGCGAGCTTCCGTTATGGCGGCTGGGACGACCGGCGGGGGGAGGTGGACCTGGCCCACGTGCTGCCCGATACCGGCATCGCCCTGCGCCTGACCGGCGCTATCGAGGCGGCCGACAGCTATCGCCAGCAGCAGTTCCTGGACCGCAAGGCCGTGGCCCCCTCGGTGGAATTCAACCTGGATGAAAAGACCAAGCTGCTGGTTCAGGCCGATTACCTGGAGGACAAGCGCGTCACCGACTTCGGCATCCCCGCCTATCACGGCCTGCCGGTGGACGTGGCGCCCGGCACCTATTACGGCGCCGCCAACGCCCGGGACGCGGACTACAGCCAGTCCCGCGTCCGCTCCACCACCGAGACGCTGACGCACGAGGTGAACGACAGCCTGTCGCTGCGCAACGCCTTCCGCTACTACCGCTACAACCTGGACCGCCGCAACACGCTGGTCGGCTCGGTCAACGAGGCGGCGCGGACCGCGGCCCTGACCCGTTCCATCGTCGGCCGGTATGAGCACGGCTGGTTCAACCAGAGCGAGGCGGTGCAGAAGTTCAGCGTGGCCGGGATCGACAACCAGCTGCTGCTGGGGCTGGAGGTGGGGCACCAGACCAAGGACGCCATCACCTATTCCCAGGGCACAGTGGCCACCGTCGCGCTGTTTAACCCGGTGCTGCCCACGCTGAACCCCGGCACCTTCGGCACCATCACCGCCAACAACCGCGGCCTGTTCGACACCACCGGCGTCTATGCCCAGGACATGGTGACCCTGCTGCCGCAGCTGAAGGCCCTGGTCGGCATGCGATTCGACAAATTCGAGCAGCGCACCCTGCAACATGTGGCGGGTCTGGCCAACCTCAGCCGCACGGATAGGAACTGGAGCCCGCGCGCCGGCCTGGTGTGGCAGCCCACGGACGCCCAGGCCGAGGTCGCCCAGTCCTACTACGTCTCGTGGAGCCGCTCCTTCCAGCCCTCGGGCGAGGCGTTCTCCGTGGCCGCCAACAACGCCGACATCGCGCCGGAAAGCACCCGCAATGTCGAGGTGGGGGCCAAGCTGGACTTCTGGCAGGGCCGGCTCAGCACCACGGCCTCGCTGTTCCGCCTGGAACGCAGCGGCATCAAGACCACCGACCCGGTGACGCAGAAGCTGCTGCCCATCGGCGTGCAGCGCACCGACGGCGTGGAGCTGACCGGGGCGCTGGACCTGTCGGACGGGTGGAAGGCCATCGCCGGCTATGCCTACCTGGATGCCCGCGTCACGGAATCCGTGGCCAAGGATGCCGGCCAGAATGTGCAGGGCAAGCGCGCCACCATCACCCCGCGCCACAGCACCAACCTGTGGCTGACCAAGGCCTTCGGCGACCGCTTCGGCCTGGGCGGGGGCATGAACTATGTCGGCGACCGCTACGCCAACCCGGGCAACACCGTGACGCTGCCGTCCTATGTGACGGTCGATGCCATGGCCTGGTACCGCCAGGGGCCGGTGACCCTGCAGGTCAACGTCTACAACATCGCCGATGAGCGCTACATCGTCTCCGCCCACGGCACCAGCCCCAACCTGAACCTGCCGGGCAGCCCCCGGTCGGTCATGGGCAGCGTCAAGATCAGTTATTAAGGGGGAATGTGGCGGATGCGGGCGGGTCATTCCGACCCGCCCGTCTTGACAATCCGCCCCCGTCCGGCCCTAGTGTCCGCCGGTCCGTCAGTCCGCGTTTTCGCGGATCGGCGGCGCTATTGCCCAACCCGCACTCGTCAAGGCCCGGCCCCATGCATCCCTATCGTACCCACACCTGCGGCGCCCTGCGTCAGGAAGACGCCGGCCAGACCGTCCGCCTCTCCGGCTGGATCCACCGCAAGCGTGACCACGGCCAACTGCTGTTCGTCGACCTGCGCGACAATTACGGCCTGACCCAGTGCGTGATCGATATCGACAATCCCGGCTTCAAGGTGCTGGAATCCGCCCGCCTGGAATCGGTCATCACCGTGACCGGCCGCGTGGTGGCCCGCACGGCCGACACCATCAACGACAAGCTGCCCACCGGCCATATCGAGGTGAAGGCGGATGAGATCGTGGTGCAGAGCCTGGCCGACCAGCTGCCCCTGCAGGTGAATTCCGACCAGGACGCGGGCGAGGACATCCGCCTGCGCTACCGCTTCCTGGACCTGCGGCGCACCAAGATGCACCGCAACATCCACCTGCGCTCCAATGTCATCGCCTCGGCCCGCCGCCGCATGATCGAGGCGGGGTTCACCGAGTTCCAGACCCCCATTCTGACCTCGTCCTCGCCCGAGGGCGCCCGCGACTTCCTGGTCCCGGCGCGCAACCACCCGGGCAAGTTCTACGCCCTGCCGCAGGCGCCGCAGCAGTTCAAGCAGCTGCTGATGGTGGCGGGCTTCGACCGCTATTTCCAGATCGCCCCCTGCTTCCGTGACGAGGACAGCCGCGCCGACCGCTCCCCCGGCGAGTTCTACCAGCTCGACTTCGAGATGAGCTACGTTACCCAGGACGACGTGTTCGCCGCCATCGAGCCCGTCATCCACGGCATCTTCACGGAGTTCCGTGACTTCACCGGCGTCGCCAAGACCGTCAGCCCCTATCCGTTCCCGCGCATCCCCTATGCCGAGAGCATGCTGAAGTACGGCAACGACAAGCCGGACCTGCGCAACCCGCTGGTGATCACCGACGTGTCGGCCGTGTTCCGCCGCGATGACGTGGAGTTCAAGGCCTTCCGCGGCGTGCTGGACAAGGGCGGCGTGGTCCGCTGCGTCAAGGCGCCGGCCGTGGGCGACAAGCCCCGCAGCTTCTTCGACAAGCTGAACGACTGGGCCCGCGGCCTGGGCGCGCCCGGCCTGGGCTACATCCTGTTTGAGAACGGCGCCGGCAAGGGCCCCATCGCCAAGTTCGTGCCCGAGGCCGCCCAGGCCGTGCTGCGTGAGCTGACCGGTGCGGTGGACGGCGACGCCGTGTTCTTCGTCTGCGACCTGGAAGGCCCCGCCGCCAAGCTGGCCGGCCAGGCCCGCACCCGCATCGGCGAGGAACTGGACCTGATCGAGAAGGACGCCTTCCGCTTCTGCTGGATCGTCGATTTCCCGATGTACGAGAAGGATGAGGAGACGGGGAAGATCGACTTCTCCCACAACCCCTTCTCCATGCCGCAGGGCGGCCTGGAGGCCCTGACCGGCATGAACCCGCTGGACATCAAGGCCTTCCAGTACGACATCGTCTGCAACGGCATCGAGCTGTCCTCGGGCGCCATCCGCAACCACAAGCCCGAGATCATGTACAAGGCGTTCGAGATCGCCGGCTACAGCGCCGAGGACCTCGAGACCCGCTTCGGCGGCATGCTGTCGGCCTTCAAGCTGGGCGCTCCGCCGCACGGTGGCTCCGCGCCCGGCATCGACCGCATCGTCATGCTGCTGGCCGATGAGCCCAACATCCGCGAGGTCATCGTCTTCCCGCTGAACCAGCGCGCCGAAGACCTGCTGATGCAGGCCCCCAACGCCGTCGATACCGCGCGGCTGAAGGAAGTGCACATCAAGCTCGACCTGCCCAAGCCCAAGATCACCACCGAGGCCAAGGAAGGCTGAGGCTCAGGTTTTCAGGATTTAAGCGAAGCGGGCGGCGTTCGAAAGGGCGCCGCCCGTTTTATTTTGGGGGTGGGGGCGCGGGGAATACCAATCTTTGGTAAGATGCGCGCCGGAGGTGCCGATCATGGGCAAGAACACATCGGTCAGCTTGGGCGACCATTTCACCCATTTCGTGGAAACGCAGGTCGCCCAGGGACGCTACGGCAGCGCCAGCGACGTTATGCGGGCAGGCCTTCGCCTGCTGGAAGAGCATGAGGCGAAACTGGCGGCCCTTCGCGCAGCCTTGGACGAGGGGGAGGCCAGCGGCGTCAGCGACCAGAACGTCTTGGATATCTGGGCTGAAGTGAAGGCCGAGGCGGATCAATCCCGAAATGGGTGAGTACGCGCTTTCCGGCAAGGCGCGGGATGACCTGAAACGCATCGCCCAGCAATCATTGGCACAGTGGGGGATGGTTCAGGCGGAGCGCTATATATTTGGGCTGCACGAATTGTTTGGGCGGTTAGTCACGCTCCCCGATCTGGGGCGTGACGCCGGGGGGATACGCCCAGGCTATCTGCGGATTGAGAGCGGTAGTCACGTCGTCTTTTATCGCAAGACGGCGAACGGCATTCTGATCGTCCGCGTCCTGCACGCCCATATGGACTTTTCCCGGTACCTGTAGGCCGGCTGGCCGAGGCACCAGAGGGGTGTCACGCAAAAGCACGTGGGGGCCATAGGCCCCCACGCGGGCCCTCACCACCGATAGCTCACGTTCGCCTTCACGTCGCGCCCCGGGCCGTACCAGCACCAGATGGTGCTGTAGCACGAGGAGATGTAGCGGCGGTCCAGCAGGTTGGTGGCGTCGATGTTCAGGGTCAGGCCGTCCAGTTGCGGGGCCAGGTGCTTGAAGTCGTAGCTGCCCATGAGGTCGAACAGGGTGGCGCCGGGGATGGGCAGGGCGGCGTCGCCGGCCGCCCCGTTGAAGCTGCGGCCGATGTAGCGCACGCCGCCGCCGAAGCCCAGGCCGGCCAGCGGGCCGTCCTGGAGGGTGTAGTTGGCGTAGGCGTTGGCCGTGGTCTGGGGCACGGCGTAGGGGCGGGAGCCCTCAAGCCCCGCGTTGTCCTTGGTCACTTGGTTGTCGATGTAGGTGTAGCTGGCGTGCAGCTGCAGGCCCTGGATGGGGCGGGCGGAGCCCTCCAGTTCCACGCCGCGCGACCGCACCTCGCCCGCCGCGATGGAGGCGGTGGGGAAGCTGGGGTCGGTGGTGGCGACGTTGGTCTCGCGCAGCTCATACAGGCTGGCGGTCAGCAGGGCGTTCCACACCTTGGGCTGGTACTTCACGCCCACCTCGACCTGCTTGCCCTCCGTCGGGGCCAGCACGTTGCCGTTCCGGTCCACCGTGGTCTGCGGCAGAAAGGAGGTGGCGTAGGAGACGTAGGGCGCCACGCCGTTGTCGAACAGATAGAGCAGACCGGCGCGGCCGGTGAACTTGCTCTCATCCTTCGATGTCGTGCCGTTGCTGAGATGGTCCAGCTGGCTGATGTCCAGCCAGTCGTTGCGGCCGCTCAGCACCAGGCGGAAGCCACCGAGGGCGATCTGGTCCTGGGCGTAGACGCCGGTCTGGCTCATGTGCAGACGCACGTCGAAGCTGGTGGCCGGCAGGGTCAGGGCGGAGCCGTAGACGGGGTTGAAGACGTCGATGTCCGCGACGCTGCCGCCGAAGCCCGAGGCCTCCGTCTGCACGGTGTTCTGGAAGTCCACGCCGAAGATCAGATTGTGGGTCAGGGCGCCGGTGCGCACCACGCCGGTCACGTTGTTGTCCAGTGTGACGTTGTTCAGTTCCTCCCGCGCCACGGCCAGGGCGCGGGCCAGCTTGGTCTCATTGGCGTCGGTGAAGTAACCGGCGTTGTAGACGCTGTTGTACAGCGTCGTCAGGTGCATGTAGCGGGTGTTCTGGTGCACCGCCCAGTCGTCGTCGAACTTGTGGGTGAACAGCGAGGTGACCATGTTTTCGGTGCGGTTGAACCGCTCGAAATCCGGCTCGCCATCATAGAAGTCGCGGGCGATCTGGCCGTTCGGGTTGGGCAGCAGCGAGCCCTGGACCGGCACCGCGCCATAGCCGCCGCTCTTGGGGTCCTGCTGGTGGACGTACAGCACGGTCCAGCTGGTCTTGTCGTCCGGGCGGTAGGTCAGGCTGGGGCTGATGCCGAAGCGCTGGGATTCGGTGTGGCTGATCTGGGTGTCGGACCGGTCGTTGACCCCCACCAGGCGATAGCTCAGCACGCCGTTGGCATCCAGGGTGCCGCCGATGTCGGCCGTCTCGCGCACGGTGCCATAGCTGCCGGCGGTCACGCCGACCTCACCGAAGGTCGTCCCCGTGGGCAGCTTGCTGGTCAGAGCGGCGATGCCGCCGGGGTTGGCGTTGCCGTAGAGGACAGAGGCGGGGCCCTTCACCACCTCCACCCGCTCCAGGAAGGACAGGTCGATCTGCGGGATGGCGTAGCCGTTGAGCGAACTGATGAGGTGCAGGCCGTCCAGGTACTGGTCGGCGTTGAAGCCGCGCACGGTCATCAAATCATAGCGGCCGGCGGTGTTGCCGCGCGTGTCGGTGGCGACACCGGCGGTGTAGTTCAGGGCGTCGTTCAGGTTCTCCGCCACGCGCAGGTTCAGCTCATCCCGGGTGATCACGCTGACCGACTGCGGCGTTTCCACCAGCGGGGCCGCGGTCTTCAGGGCGCTGGCGGCATCGGTGGGGGAACGTTCGCCGAGGATGACCACCTCGTTGGAGGCGGTGGCGTCGGCTGCCGCGTCATCAGCCCGGGCGGTGCCGGCGGCCAGGGCGACCACCGAGACGGCCGAGGCCAGTGCCAAGGGATACACAGAGAGGAACTGCCGCAGGTTGCTCACGGTATAGGCTCCGAAACTAATAATTATTCTCATTTTCCAACCGGATGGTTATGCGTCGGTGTTGTGAATGCAAGTGACTTTCATTCGTGCATGGCAGCGTCCCGCCCGCCGGCATGGGCCCCGGGGGCGGGGCCGCCTCACACCCCGCTTCCGGCCCTCGGGGCAAGGGCAAGGGTGGCGGGATCGTTTTGTTACAACGAATTAACCAAATGCCCCGCCTCAGCCGGCCGGTTTTGGGCTATGTAGGAACCAGGCCCATTCCCGGACGCCGCAGTCGCGCGGCCGGCAGCCCAAGAAGGAAGACGGCACCCATGATGCGCTTCACCCGCACGCTCTCGGCCCTGGCCCTGTCCACGGCCCTCTGCTCCAGCCTGCCCGCGCTGGCAGGGGGGATCGGGGCGGCCGACACGCCCATCGTGCCGGGGGCGGAGGTACCGGGTGGCAAGGTGTCGGTGCCGCCGTTGGCCATCACCGAGCGCACGCTGGCCAACGGCCTGAAGGTCATCGCCCTGCCGGACACCACCACGCCCACCGTGTCGGTGCAGGTGTGGTACAGCGTCGGCTCCAAGGACGACCCCAAGGGGCGCAGCGGCTTCGCCCACCTCTTCGAGCACATGATGTTCAAGAGCACGCGCGACATGGCCGCGGAGCAGTTCGACCGCCTGACGGAGGATGTGGGCGGCTACAACAACGCCTCCACCAACGCCGACTACACCGATTACTTCGAGACCGTGCCCGCCAACCACCTGGAGCGCATCCTGTGGGCGGAGGCGCAGCGCATGGGCTCCCTCGTCGTGGATGAGGAGAACTTCAAGTCCGAGCGCGACGTGGTGAAGGAGGAATTGCGGCAGCGGGTGCTGGCCCAGCCCTACGGCAAGCTGTTCTACCTCATGTTCCCGCAGGTCAGCTTCAAGGTGCACCCCTATGGCCGGCCCGGCATCGGCAGCATCGAGGATCTGGACGCCGCCACCCTGCAGGATGTGCAGGCCTTCCACGCCACCTATTACCGGCCGGACAACGCCACCCTGGTGGTGGTGGGCAACTTCAAGCCGGAGGAGCTGAACGCCTGGGTGGACAAGTATTTCGGCCCGCTGACCCATCCGGCCACCCCCATCCCGCGCGTGACGGCGGTGGAGCCGGCGCGGACCGCCCCGCAGACCCTGACGGTGACGGAGGCCAACGCGCCGCTGCCGGCCGTGCTGCTGAGCTACCCCTTCCCCAAGGCGACCGACAAGGACCTGCCGGCCCTGCTGGTGCTGGACAGCATCCTGGGCCATGGCGACAGCAGCCGCCTCAACCAGTCCCTGGTCTATGAGAAGCAGGTGGCCAGCCAGGTCTTCACCTTCCAGGAGGTGAACCAGCAGCCGGGCGCCTACGCCATCGGCGCCATCCTGGCCGGCGGCGCCACGGCCGAGGCGGGGGAGAAGGCTCTGCTGGAGGAACTGGACAAGGTGTCCAAGGATGGCGTGACGGAGGCCGAGCTGGCCGCCGCCCGCAACCAGCTGGTGACCGATGAGCTGGAGGAGCGGGAGACGGCCAACGGCCGCGCCAGCCTGCTGGCCCGCGCCGCCGTCATCTTCGGCGACCCCAAGCGCGCCGACACCCTGCTGGCCGACGTGCAGGCGGTGACGGCCGACGATGTGAAGCGGGTGGCCGCCACCTGGCTGAAGCCCGAGACCAAGATTTCCGTGCGCTACGTTCCGGCCGATGGTCCCGAGAAGGGGACGGACACGGTGGCGACCTCCACCGGCATCGACGCCGCCCCGCTGGTGGTGCCGGCCGACCTGAAGGTGGTGCAGCCGGCCCCGGCCGACCAGCGCCAGGCCCCGCCCACCGCCGGCCCCGCCGTGGACGCGGCCCTGCCGCAGCCGGTGGAAAAGCGCCTGGCCAACGGCCTGCGCGTCATCGTGGCGCCCACCCATGGCGTGCCGCTGATCCAGGCCAGCCTGCGCATCGGCGGCGGCGGGGCGGTGGATCCGGCGCGCCTGCCCGGCACCGCGGCCATGACGGCTAGCGTCCTGACCAAGGGCACGGCCAAGCGCTCCGCGCCCGAGATCGCGCGCGATGTCGAGGCGCTGGGCGGCACCCTGAACGCCGCCGCCGGCTGGGACGGGTCGGAACTGTCGCTGCTGGTGAAGGGCGACGTGCTGGCCCCGGCGATGGAGATCTTCGCCGATGTGGCCCGCAACCCGGCTTTCCAGAAGGAGGAGCTGGAGCGGGAGCGGCACCAGGCGCTGGACGGCCTGTCGGTCGCGCTGAAGGACCCGGCCGGCCTGGCCAAGCTGGTGGGCCCGCGCGTGCTCTATGCCGACGCCGCCTATGGCCATCCCCTCACCGGCACGCCCAAATCGCTGGCGGCGCTGAAGCCCGCCGACCTCTCCGCCTATCACCACACCTGGTGGCGGCCGGACAACGCCACCCTGGTGTTGGCCGGCCCGCTGACGGCGGAGCAGGGCTTCGCCATCGCGGAAAAGCTGTTCGGTGACTGGGCCAAGCCGGCGGCGGCCCTGCCGGCGCTGCCGTCCTCCCCGGCCCAGCCGGCCGGGCGCGCCGTGGTGGTGGACCTGCCCAAGGCGGGCCAGGCGGCGGTGCTGGTGGTGCGGCCGGGCCTGGCGCGGTCGGACAAGGATTATTACCCGGCCAGCGTCGCCAACGCCGTGCTGGGCGTGGGCTATTCCTCGCGCCTGAACCAGGAGATCCGCATCAAGCGGGGCCTGAGCTACGGCGCCGGCTCCGCGCTGGATTTCCGCCGCGTGCCGGGGCCCTTCGTGGCCAGCACCCAGACCAAGAACCCCTCCGCCCCCGAGGTCGCCGGCCTGATCATGGCGGAGATGGGCAAGCTGGGCACCCAGGCGCCGGCGGAGACGGAACTGGCCGGCCGCAAGGCCGTGCTGATCGGCAATTTCGGCCGCACGGTGGAAACCACCCACGGCGTGGCCAGCCTGGTCGGCAGCCTGGCCCTGCAGGGCGTCGATCTGGCGGAGATCGGCCGCTACATCGCCAGCGTCCAGGCGGTGACCCCCGCCCAGGTGCAGGCCGCCGCCGCCCGCACCCTGTCGCCGGCCCAGAGCAGCCTGGTGGTGGTGGGCGACAGCGCCCAGTTCCTGCCCGCCCTGAAGCAGAAATACCCCAAGGTGCAGGTCATCCCCGCCGCCCAGCTGAACCTGGACAGCGGCAGCCTGAAGGCGGCGCCCAAGAAGGACGCGGGCAAGGCCGACGCCAAGGCTGGGCAGCCGTAAGCCGGGGGGAAGGCCATGCATGAGGAGATGCGGCGGCTGACCGCCGCCTTCGCCGGCGAGTGGGCGGGCACGGAGGCGGTGCAGCCCAGCCCCTTCGGTCCCGGCGGCCCTGGCCCAAACAGTGTGGGGGTGGCGCGCATGACCGTGCGTTCCGCGCTCAACGGCCACCACCTGGTGCTGGACTATGTCTTCGACCGGGGGGAGGCCGGCGCCTTCACCGCCCACGGCGTCCTGACCTGGGACCCCGACGTGGCCGTGCACCTGCTGTTCTGGTTCGACGACATGGGCTATGTGCCGGCCAGGCCGGCCCCCGGCCTATGGGGCCCGGTGGAGGGGGTGGATGAGGCGGGCGCCGAAGGCTACACCTTCATCCGCACCTCCCCGCGCGGCCGCGCCCGTCATCGCTATTGGTGGCCGATGCCGGACCACATGGAAACCACCATCGACCGCTCCACCGACGGCGGCCTGACCTGGACGCCCTTCCTCAAGGGCAGCTACCGGCGGCAGGCATAAGAAACGCAGGGAACAGCTTAACTCAGGCCGCCTTGGACGCCGCCTTGGTCTGGTACATCAGCACGTCGGCGCGGTGCAGCACCTCGTCCTCGCGGTCGTCGGCGCCATAGGCCTGGCAGCCGAAGCTGGCCTTCAGGGGCAGGCTGTGGGTCTGCCAGTCCAGCGCCATCTGGTGCAGGGTGGCGGACAGGGCCTCGGCACGCTGCATGCCCTGGTCGGGCGCCACGCGGGTCAGCAGCACGGCGAACTCGTCACCGCCCAGGCGGGCCACGATGTCCTGGGCGCGCACATGGTCGGCCAGGGTGCGGCCCACCATGCGCAGGTAGGCATCGCCGGCCTGGTGGCCGTGCACGTCGTTGATGCGCTTGAAGCCGTCGAGGTCGACCATCACCAGCACGCCGCCCCGGCCGCCGCGCCGCGCGCCCGCCAGCTCGCGCCGGAACGCGACTTGGAAGCCGCGCCGGTTCAGCAGGCCGGTCAGCTCATCCGTGGTGCTCAGCGTTTCCAGGTAATCGATGCGGTCGCGCTGTTCGGTGATGATGCGCTCCGCGTCCGCCAGGCGCATGGCCAGTTCCTGCACCAGCAGCTGGTTCAGGCTGGCCGCCGCCTCGGGACCGCGCAGGCCCACCGGCATCTGGCCCCGGGGCAGGGTCAGGTTGATGGCGGGCATCAGGGGCAGGGCGGTGTCCGGCGGGGTCATGGGCGCTACTCCGTTTGGGGCGTCGGGATGACGTGAACCGGAGATCGCAAGGGCCATGCCGCTATCTATATCATTGAAATAAAAGGATTTGCGTTTTGCAGGGGTAGGTCGCGCCCCGCCTGCGGCAGTTTTTGCCGACCCCCTTTCGGCAGGCTCCACCGGCAATGTCTGCCCCCTATTCCAAACGGTAGGGGATCGAGGACGACGACGGGGGGCGGTGGGGCCGTATCACCCAAAGGTTCCCCAGGCGTCCGTTGGCGTGCGGCGCCCTGTGACGACAAGAAGCTTGGCGTCGGCCCCCGGGACACGGCATGCTGGGGGTTCGGGCCTGGCCCGGGTTGAGGTAGCGAGAGTGACGATAAGAATGCGCGCACGTCTGGTGAGCATGGGTTTGGCGTCCCTGGCCGTTCTGGCCCTGCCGGTGGCAATGGCCGTCGGCGCCACGCCCCCGTCGTCGGCGGCCCCCGCGGCGCCGCCCGCCGCTTCGCCCGCCGCCCCGCCCACGGTCGCCCCAACCTCCAACGGCGGCCCCATGGCCGGCACGGTCATGGCGGTGGGGGCGCAGATGTCTCCCCACCGCGCCGCCTATCGCCTGACGCTGGCCTCTTCGCGTGAGGGCAGCCGCGTCACCGGCGTGGTCGGCGCCATGAACTTCGCCTGGAACGACGTCTGCCGCGGCTGGACCACGGAACAGCGCTTCCAGATCCGCTTCCTCTATTCCGAGGCGGACGACCAGGAGATGACCACCAGCTACACGACGTGGGAGGCCAAGGACGGCAGCGTCTACCGCTTCAACGTCCGCAAGCAGGTCACCGGCCAGCCGGATGAGGAGATGAAGGGGGTGGCGACCCTGAACGGCGAGGATGGCGGCGTCGCCCATTTCGAGAAGCCCAAGCCGCAGGATGTCGAGCTGGCCCCCGGCACCGTCTTCCCCACCGCCCACACCCTGCTGCTCATCAACCAGGCCCGCCACGGCGACACGCCGGTCTACGTCCGCCCCGTGTTCGACGGGTCGGAGGCGGAGGAGGCGGGCCCCGTCTCGGCCGTTATCGGCAAGGCCAAGCCCCTGGCCAAGGACGCCATCGTCGTGGCCGCCCTGCACAAGGACAAGGCCTGGCCCGTGCACCTGGCCTTCTTCGCCAACGACGACCAGCAGGCGCTGCCCGACTACGACACCGCGATGATGCTGATGGACAACGGCATCGTGCAGTCCATGCTGATCGATTACGGCGACTTCAAGGTGCGGGCCGAACTGGTGGCGCTGGAACCCCTGCCCAAGCCCGCCTGCTGAGGCGCAGTGGCGTATTGGCAGTGGCGTATCGGCCGTGGCGTATCAAAAGCGCAGGAACAAGCTTTTCAGCCATACGGGGCTGGTCTTGGCCGCCTGGCGCCAGTCGGCGATGTCCTCCTGCGCCTCGCCGGCGGCGTAGCCCCAGGGGTTGAACACCTTTAGCCGGCCGGTGCGGTAGGCGGCGACGTTGGGCGTGACCACCGTCAGGCCGTGCACCAGGGCGGTGGCGGCCAGCAGGGCGTCGCGGTTGTTGGGCAGGGCGACGCCGACGCGCCGCAAGGCCACGGCCGCGTCCACGGGCAGGATGCGCCCCTCGAACGCCACCATCACCCGGTCGTCCAGCCAGGCGCGCAGCGCCGCGCCGGCGGCCTTGTCCGTCCGCTCCGCCTTGGCGACCGACTCCGCCAGCTCCATCAGGCTGAGGGCCGATAGGAACAGCTGCTGGCGGGGGACATCGGCGGCCCAGGCGCGCACGCCGGCGTCCGCCTTCGCCCCGCGCAGCTCCAGGATGACCGGGGTGTCCAGCAGGAACATCAGGCGATGTCCAGGCGGGTGGGGGCCAGGGGTACGTCCTCCGGCATGGCCAGCAGATCGACAATGCTCTGCCCGTCGCCGGTAAGCCGCAGGAAAGTCTCGAAATTCATCAGCACGTGGGTGGGGGTGCCGCGGTCGGTGATGAACACCGGCTCGCTCAATGCCGCGCGCTTGGCGCCGCCCACGTCCTGGTTGAAATCCCGGCTGCTCATTGTGGCCATGTTGCTACATTTCCCATGCCCAGAATGTTGCTACATTCCTACGTTTTTTATCCTTTGACAACGCCCGAAAGCCCGCCCTAACCCTGGTATCGGTAACAGGCACAAAAGCTAAGAACAGGGTGGAATCGCGTCATGGCTTCGGATCTTTTTTCCGCCGGCACGGTGCAAAACATCGTCGACACGGCGACCCACATGCTGTCGCCGCACGGCCCCAACGGGACCCTGACGCCGACGGATTTCAGCGTCCATTTCTTCCTGCAGATCACCGCCATCATCCTGGCCTGCCGCGTCGTCGGCTGGCTGGGGCAGAAGCTGCTGGCCCAACCGCAGGTGGTGGGTGAGATGATCGCCGGCGTGGTGCTGGGGCCGTCCCTGCTGGGCCTGCTGTTCCCAGGCTTCGCCGCCGAGCTGTTCCCCAAGGAAACCAAGAGCGTGCTGTATGTCGGCGCCCAGTTCGGCGTCGGCCTCTACATGTTCCTGGTGGGCACGACCTTCCGGGGCGACCATTTCCGCACCAACGGCAAGAGCGCCTTCGCCGTCTCCTTCTCCGGCATCGCGGCCCCCTTCCTGATCGCCGTGCTGATCACGCCCATGTTGCTCAAGGTGCCCGGCCTGTTCGCCGACGGTCTGCCGCAGGGCCAGGCCACCCTGTTCATGGGCGCCTGCATCGCCCTGACCGCCTTCCCCATGCTGGCCCGCATCATCAATGAGCGCGGCCTCAGCAACTCCGCCCTGGGCACCCTGTCCCTGACGGCCGGCGCCTTCGACGACGCCGCCTCCTGGTGCGTGCTGGCCATCGTGCTGGCCATCTTCGGTGCCGGCCCCGGCGTCGCCGTGCTGGCCATCGGCGGCGGCCTCAGCTTCGCCCTGCTGGTCATCCTGTTCGGCCGCCGCCTGCTGGCGCCCCTGGGCCGCGCGGTGGAAGCGCGGGGGGAGATGACGCACACCGTGCTGGCCATCACCCTGATGGTGTTCTGCCTGTCCGCCTTCGTCATGGACGCGGTGGGCATCCACGCCATCTTCGGCGGCTTCATCATCGGCACCGCCATGCCCCGCGGCAAGTTCGTGGAGGAGCTGAAGAAGAAGGTGGAGCCGCTGACCGTGGTCCTGCTGCTGCCCATGTTCTTCACCTACTCCGGCCTCAACACCCGCATGGACATGGTGAATTCCGCCTCGCTGCTGCTGATTGCCTTCGGCGTGCTGGTGGCCTCCATCGCCGCCAAGGGTGTGGCCTGCTACGCCGCCGCCCGGCTGTGCGGCGAGGACAACCGCACGGCGCTGGGCATCGGCGCCCTGATGAACTCGCGCGGGCTGATGGAACTGATCATCATCAACATCGGCCTGCAAAAGGGCATCATCGGCCCCACGCTGTTCTCTATGTTGGTGCTGATGGCCATCGTCACGACTATGATGGCGTCCCCGCTGTTCGAACTGGTCTACGGCCGCAAGGCCCGGCTGAGTGGCGAGCTGGGGGCCGTGCCGGAGCAAGCCCTGAGCTGAGTGGACGACCGAGCAGAGTTGATGACAGTCGAGCGAACCATCCTGATCGTCGGTGGCGGCACGGCCGGTTGGCTGGCCGCCGCCTACCTCGCCCGGTACCTGGGCGTGCGGGAAGGCGGGGCGATCGGCATCACCCTGCTGGAGGCGCCGGACATCGGCATCGTCGGGGTGGGGGAGGGGACCTTCCCCACCATCCGCGGCACCCTGAGGTTCCTGGGCCTGAACGAGGCCCAGTTCATGCGTGACACCTCCGCCACCTTCAAGCAGGGCATCCGCTTCGCCCGCTGGGTGGACGGGGGCGAGGGCGACAGCTTTTTTCATCCCTTCGAGGCGCCCTTCCCCACCGATGGTGCCGGCCTGGTGCCCTACTGGCTGCTGCAGGACGGCGACCGCCGCCCGCCCTTCGCCCAGGCCATGACCTTCCAGCAACAAGTGACCGATGCCCGGCGGGCGCCCAAGCGCGGGCCCGAGGGTGATTTCGAGGCGCCGCTGAACTACGCCTATCACTTCGACGCGGCCAAGGCCGCCCAGGCCCTGGCCGCCCGCGCGCGGGAGCTGGGCGTCCGGCACCTGCGGGGCACGGTGACGGATGTGGCGCTGGCGGCCGACGGCGCCATCGCCCACCTGGTCACGCGGGAATACGGGGCGATCGCCGCCGACTTCTATGTGGATTGCAGCGGCTTCCGGGCCGAGCTGATCGGCCGCGCCCTGGGCGTGGCGCAGAAATCGGTGAAGCCCATCCTGTTCACCGACCGCGCGCTGTCCTGCAAGGTGCCCTACGGGGCGGCGGACGGACCCTTGGAAAGCTGCACCCTGGCCACGGCGCACGCGGCGGGCTGGACCTGGGAGATCGGGCTGGAGGGCGCGCGCGGCGTGGGCTGCGTCTATTCCAGCGACCACATGTCGGACGACGAGGCCGAAGGGGTTCTGCGCGCCTATGTCGCCCCCCACCTGGGGCCTGGTGTCGAGCCGCCGGCCCCGCGCAAGACCGCCTTCGACGCCGGCTATCGCGAGACGCCTTGGGTCAAGAACTGCGTCGCCATCGGCCTGGCGGGCGGGTTCCTGGAGCCCTTGGAGTCCACCAGCGTGGTGCTGATCGAGGTGGCGGTGGGCATGCTGGCGGAGCTGTTCCCCCATGACGGCAACTGGGCCGCGCCGGCCGCCCGCTTCAACGAGCTGATGACCCGGCGCTTCGAGAACATCGTCAATTTCCTGAAGCTGCATTACTGCCTGAGCCGGCGGGAAGAGCCGTTCTGGCGCGACAACCGCGACCCCGCCACCATCCCGGCGGCCTTGCGCGACCTGCTGGCGCAGTGGCGCACCCGGCCACCCAGCCGCTTCGACTTCGCGCTGGATCTGGAGGCCTTCGCCTTCTTCAACTACCAGTACATCCTGTACGGCATGGGGTTCGCGACCGACCTGTCGGCGGCCCGCGCCGCCTTTCCCCAGGCGGAGGCGGCGCAGAAGACCTTCGCCCGCATCCGGGCCTATGGCGACCACGCCACCCGGGACTTGCCCGCCCACCGGGCGCTGATCCGGCGCATGAACCAGATCAGCGCGCTCGGCAAGGTCGGTACCTGAGGCCCGGCGCCGGACTTTACGCCGACAGGGCCTCCGGCGCGGCTTCCGCCAGCATGCTGCCGGTCTCGCGCGCGCGGATGTGCCAGCTGAACGCCTCTTCCAAAACGTGCGGGGTCTGGCCGCCCCGGGCCACGGCCCGGCGCACATAGTCGGCCATCTGCCCGTGATAGCTGGGGTGCAGGCAGTTCTCCATGATCGCCCGCGCCCGCTCCCGCGGGGCCAGGCCGCGCAGGTCGGCCAGGCCGCGCTCGGTGACGATCACGTCCACGTCATGCTCGGTATGATCGACATGGGTGACCATGGGCACGATGCTGGAGATGCGGCCGTCCTTGGCCAGCGACTTGGTGACGAAGACCGACAGCTGGGCATTGCGGGCGAAATCGCCCGAGCCGCCGATGCCGTTCATCATGTGCGTGCCGTTGACGTGGGTGGAGTTCACGTTGCCGTAGATGTCGCACTCGATGGCGGTGTTGATGGCGATCAGGCCCAGGCGGCGCACCACCTCGGGATGGTTGCTGACCTCCTGCGGGCGCAGGACGATGCGGTCGCGGTAGCCAGCGATGGCGGGCATGACGCGTGCCATGACCGGCGCCGTCAGCACGATGCTGGAGGCCGACGCGAAGGCCAGCTTACCCGCGTCGAACAGGTCGAAGGCGCTGTCCTGCAAGACCTCGCTGTACAGCTCCAGGTCGGTGAAGGGGCTGTCCTTCAGGCCGGCCAGCACGGCGTTGGCGATGGCGCCGATGCCGGCCTGCAACGGCGGCAGGTGCCGGGGCAGGCGGCCGGCCAGCACCTCCTGCTCCAGGAAGGTGATCAGGTGGCGCGAGATGGCGGCGGTGTCGGCATCGGCCGGCTGCAGGGTGGTGGCGCTGTCCGGCTGGTTGGTCACCACGATGGCGGCGATCTTGGCCGGGTCCACCGGGATGGCCGGCGTGCCCACGCGGTCCGACGCCTTGGTCAGTTCGATGGGCTCGCGCGCCGGGCGGCGCTTGGGGATGTAGATGTCGTGCAGGCCCTCCAGGTCCGCCGGCTGGGCCAGGTTGATCTCCACGATCACCTTGTCGGCCAGGATGGCGAAGCTGGCGGAATTGCCCACGCTGGTGGTGGGGACGATGGCGCCCGTCTCGGTGATGGCGGTGGCCTCGATGATGGCGCAGTCGAGATGCCCCAGCGCGCCGGACCGCAACTGTTCCACCATTTCCGACAGGTGCTGGTCGATGAACATGACCTCACCCCGGTTGATGGCCGCGCGCAGGCGGGCGTCGGCCTGGAAGGGCAGGCGGCGCTTCAGCATGCCGGCGTCGGCCAGCATGCCGTCCAGGTCATTGCCCAGCGAGGCGCCGGTCAGCAGGTTGATGTGCAGGGGGGCGGTTCGGCCGCGATTGATCAGGGCCAGGGGAACGGCCTTGGCATCGCCGGCGCGGGTGAAGCCGCTCATGCCCACCGTCATGCCGTCCTGGATCAGGGCCGCCGCCTGTTCCGCGCTCATGACGCGGTCGTGCAAGCTGCTCAGACGAATTCGCTCTCTAACCATGTTCTTGTCCGTTGTTCGTCACCGGCCGCCTGGGTGGCCAAGGACCCTTGGTCATTGCGGTCCCTGCGGCGTGCGGGCACCGAATATTTGGGGCCCTGCGCCACCGCCCCTCCAATAGTTTCTCAAGGGCGCGACGATCACGGATTCTGATCGTGGGCCTGGGTCCGGCCATATTTAATAGATATCGAAGATGCCATTTCGATATATTAGACGCACCGCAGCAGCCGGGCGCATAGTTCATCTCACCAACGACCGCGCCGACTGAAGGCGCTGTACCTGACAGGACGCGGCCCGGTTGATTGATGGAGATGCTTGAATGTTCGCCCCGCTGAAGAATTCGTCCCGCAAGGTTGCCGTTGCCGCCGCCGCCCTGTCCTTCCTGGCGCTGTCCGCGCCGCTGAGCGCGAACGCCGCGGGCACCGAGGTGGTGGTGACCCCGGCGGTCAGCCAGGCCTGCCAGGCCATGGGCCTGCACCCGGCCAATTCCGACTTCGCCGCCTGCGTCAACGTGCTGACCCATGTGAAGGGCGCGCATGCCCAGGTGTCGGCCCAGGTCGGCCGCGAGCAGCAGGCCTGCGCCGCTGCCGGCGCCACCCCCGGCTCCGCCGATTTCAACGCCTGTGTCGACAATCTTGACGCGGCGCTGACGGCGCAGGCCCTGTCGGCCAACTGACAGGGTCTCTGCGGGGCGGGGAGGGCCACATGGTCCAGGGGCGGTTGATCCGGTTCCGCCCCCCTCCGCCCCCTTCGTGACGGTGCCCGCCGGCCCCCCTCCCATCGGGTCGCCGGGCACCTCACGCTCAAGGAAAGGACGCGGCAAGGGGAGCACCCGGGCCGCGTCCTTTTCTTTTCCACGCTTTCTTTCCCATACTGGCAAAGAGGTTCTGTCCGTCATGGCCGAATTGGATGTCGCCGGCATCTTCATGGCCCCCATTGTCGGCTATGTCGCCGTCGCCCTGGTGCTTTTCCTGCTGCTGCGTGGTCTGCTGGCCCATCTGGGCTTCTGGCGCGCCGTCTGGCACCCCGCCCTGGTCGAGGCGGCCCTGTTCTCGATTCTCCTGTCCGGTCTGGTGCTGCTGTGAACGCCCGCCTCATGACCCTGGCGCGCGCCGTGGGGCGCGGGGCCGCCACCCTGGCCATGGTGGCGCTGGCCATCCTGCTGATCGGCGCCCTGTGGCAGCGCTACATGCTGGCGCCCTGGACGCGCGACGGCCGCGTGCGGGCGGAGGTGGTGGACGTGGCGCCGGAGGTGGCCGGCACCATCGTCGACATCCCCGTGCACGACAACCAGCTGGTTCATAAGGGCGACGTGCTGTTCGTCATCGATCCCGTGCGGTTCCGCATCGCCCAGGACCAGGCCCGCGCCGCCGTTGCCGCTGCGCGCGACGACCGGGCCCTGAAGCTCAGCGACGCGCAGCGCCGCCAGGGCCTGGCCGGCGTGGTGTCCGAGGCGGAGCAGGACCGTTTCCGCAGCACCGCCAGCGTGGCCACGGCCCAGCTGGACGCGGCGCAGGCGGCGCTTGACCTGGCCACCCTGAACCTGGAGCGTTCCGTCGTGCGGGCGCCGGTCAACGGCTACGTCACCAACCTGCGCCTGCGGGTGGGCGACTACGCCACGGTGGGCCAGCCCCGGGTGGCGGTCATCGACACCGACAGTTTCTGGGTGTCGGGGTATTTCGAGGAAACCAAGCTGGCGCGCATCCACGAGGGCGACGCAGCCCGCATGAAGCTCATGGGCTATGCCGCCCCCCTGGCCGGCCATGTCGAGACCATCGCGCGGGGCATCAACGACCGCAACAGCGCGCCCAACGCCTATGGCCTGCAGGACGTGAACCCGGTCTTCACCTGGGTGCGGCTGGCGCAGCGCATCCCCGTGCGCATCGGCATCGACACCGTGCCGCCCGGGGTGGTTCTCGCCGCCGGCATGACCTGCACCGTGTCGGTGGGGAATGAGGCGGCCCGCCCGGAAGGCGTCGTGGGCCGGGTGCTGGCCCGCCTGGAATCGAGGATCTGAGCCATGATCCGCCGTAAGGCCCTGGCCGCCCTGGTGCTGGGCGGCATGGTGTCCGCCTGTACCGTGGTCGGCCCCGACTATAAGCCCATTCCCCTGGATGGCCTGCCCCAAGGCTGGACGGAACACCTGCCGCCCGCGGCCGGCTTGGATGCCATGCGTGCCTGGTGGGACAGTTTCCAGGACCCCACCCTCAGCCGCCTGGTGCGGGCGGCCATCGCGGATAATGAGGACCTGAAGATCGCGCGCCAGCGCCTGGTGCAGGCCCGCGCCGCCCGTGTCATCGCCAAGTCCGCCGACCTGCCGGACGTGCGGCTGGGTATCGACCCGGCCCTGCAACGATCCAGCGAAAACGTGGATTGGCCGCCGGGCATCGGCAGCTATCACACCTGGCAGGCGGAGCTGGACGCGACGTGGGAGATCGACGTCTTCGGCGGCACCCGCCGGGCGGTGGAGGCGGCCGACGCCGACATCGCCGCGACGGAGGAGGGGCGGCGCGCCATCCTGGTCAGCCTGCTGGCGGAGGTGGCGACGGACTACGCCCGCCTGCGTGCCGCCCAGCTGCGCCTGACCATCGCCCGCGACAACATCGCGGTCGCGGCCAAGGCCCTGGACCTGGCGCAGCGCGCCTATCAGCGCGGCCTGGGCACCGTGCTGGACGTGGCGCAGGCCAGGACCCAGTTGGAGACGGTGCAGGCCGCGACCCCGCCGCTGGAGGCGGCGGTGGCGCGCATGAGCCACGCCATCGCCGTGCTGCTGGGCCGCTATCCGGGGGAGCTGGAGGCGGAATTGAGCCAGCCGGCGCCCCTGCTGTCCGTGCCGGACAGCCTGCCGGTGTCCCTGCCGTCCGAGGTGGTGGCCAACCGGCCGGACATCCGCCAGGCCGACCGGCGCTATGCGGCGGCCAACGCCCGCATCGGCGTCGCCACCGCCGCCAGCCTGCCCCACTTCGCCATTCCGCTGACCCTGCTGCCCCAGGCGGCGGACCTGGGCAAGCTGTTCAGCCTGGCCAGCCTGACCTATTCCCTGGGCGCCCAGGTGACGGGCCCCATCTACAACGGTGGCCGCGACGACGCCCGCATCACCCTGGCCAAGGCGGAGGCCGAGGCCGCGCGCATCAATTACGAGCGCACGGTGAAGGAGGCGCTGCGCGACGTGGAGGATGCGCTGGTGAACTACCAGACGGAAACCCGGCGGCAGCAGACGCTGGTTGCCGCCCGCAGCGACGCGGCCCAGGCCCTGGACCACGCCACCCGCCTCTACGGCGCCGGCCTGACCGACTTCCTGAAGGTGCTGGATGGCGAGCGCCAGGCCTATCAGGCGGAAGACCGGGAGGCGGAAAGCCGCCTGGCCCGGGTGGAGCACGTCATCACGCTCTACAAGGCGTTGGGCGGCGGCTGGCAGGGTGTGGACCTGGATGCCGGCGATTAGGCCTCCGCCGCCGCGCCGGCCAGGCTGACGAAGGCCCGCACCGCCGGCGCCGGATCCTGGGGACGGTGGGCCAAGGCCAGGGTGTATTGGATGTCGGCATCGGCCAGGGGGCGGTAGACCACGCCCTCCACGGTCAGCCAGGCGATGGACCCGGGCAGGAGCGATAGGCCCAGGCCGGCGGCCACCAGCCGGACGGTCAGCGATATCTGCGGCACCGACTGCACCACCTGCGGGGTAAAGCCGTGGCGGCCGCACAGGTCGTCGATCAGGCTGCGCAGCTCCGCCGCCCCGGCACGATGGTGCAGCACCATGGGCTCTGCCGCCAACGCCGCCACCGGGATGGCGTCCAGCGCCGCCAGCGGATGGCCGGCCGGCAGCGCCGCCACCAGGCCATCCGGCCGCAGGGGCAGCACCGTCACCCCGGGCGGCAGGCTGAGCGGCGGCAGGCGGACGAAACCGACGTCCAGGGTGCCGGCGGCGATGGCGGCCAGCTGCGGCCCCACCGCCATTTCCACCAGGTGCAACTCCACCGCCGGATGGCTGCGCCGGAAATCACGCAGCACCGCCGGCATCAGGGCGCCGACACCGGCGGAGCCGACGAAGCCCACCTCCAGCTTGCCGACTTCGCCCCGGCCGGCCAGGCGGCCGATGGCTTCCGTCCGTGCCGCCTGCTCCAGGGTCTTGCGCGCCTCCGTCAGCACCAGGGCGCCGGCGTCGGTCAGGCTGATGCGGCCCCGCGCGCGGTTCAGCAGGGGCGTGCCGACCTGCCGTTCCAGGGATTGGATTTGCTGGGTCAGCGCCGGCTGCACGATGTGCAGCCGCTCGGCGGCCCGGCCGAAGTGCAGTTCTTCCGCCAGCAGGACGAAGGATCGCAAGAGTTTCAGTTCCAGCATGGCCGTGCCTCAGGGCGTGGGAGTGGTGCGGACGGCGGCGGCGCGGCGCGCCTGGGTGACCAGCGCCCGCACCGCGGCCGTCCCCTCATTGGCGCGGTAGACCAGCATGATGGGGGCCGTGTCATAGCCGCCTTTCAGGTCCAGCAACCGCACCCCTTCCAGGCGCATGTTGCGCATGCTGTCGGGCGCCAGCGCCACGCCCAGGCCCGCCTCCACCAGGTTCAGCAGGGGTGGGAAGGCCGGCACCTCCTGCACGATGCGGGGGCTGAACCCCGCCTCGCGGCAGGCGGCGATGATGATGTCATAGATGTTGGGGCCGGCCGTGCGCGGGATGATCAGGAAATCCTCATCCGCCAGATCCGCCAGGTCCAGGGCGGCGGCCCCGGCCAGGCGGTGGCCCATGGGCAGGGCGGCCAGCAGCCTTTCCTCGACCACGGCATAGGTGGCCAGGCCCGGTATTTCCGCCGTTCGGCCCCGCACCAGGGCCACGTCCAGGGCGCCGTCGCGCACGGCGTCGGTCAGCTGGCCGAAATCGTTCAGCTCCAGCGTCAGCTGTACCCCCGGATGCTGGGCACGATAGTCGCGGATCAGCCGGGCGATCCAGGGATGGGCCGTGACCGACATGCTGAGGCCCATACGCAGGCGGCCCTTGTCGCCCCGCGCCACCTGCCGGGCGTTGGCCAGCGCTTGGTCGATGTGCGCCAGGATGGCCTTCGCGTCTTCCAGGAAGGTCGCGCCGACGGCCGTCAGCTCCACGCCGCGCGACAGGCGATGGAACAGCGGGCTGCCGATCTCCCTTTCCAGCTGCTGGATCTGCTGGCTGAGCGGTGGCTGGCGGATGCCCAGCTTTTCCGCGGCCCGGGTGAAGTGCAGTTCCTCGGCGACGGCGGTGAAATAGCGCAGGTGGCGGATGTCCAAGGCGGCGCGTCCTGTCGGTTTTGGATATCGAAAAGCATCCAGCCATATATTGGACCGTAGGCGGGGGTATGGAGCATCATCCAAATCGATGAACTGGCCGGCGTTCCACTCATGGGATGGCCGGCACCCGACCTTTGGCGTTTCCATCCGTGCCGCTCACCTTCCCCATCCGGTATGCCACCACCCTGGTTCCCAGATGGGGGGTTCCCAGCTGGGGGGTTCCCAGCCGGGGGGCGTTGGGCCATGCCGTGCGCACGGTGGTGGCGGCCCTGCTGGCCCTCTATCTCGCCTATGCCCTGCAGCTGGAAAGCCCGCAGACGGCGGCGGTGACGGTGCTGATCGTCAGCCATCCCATGAGCGGCGCCGTCATCGCCAAGAGCGTGTGGCGCATCGCCGGCACCCTGGTGGGGGCGGCGGCGGCCTTGGCCCTGATGGCGGGCTTCGGTCAGTCGCCGGAAGCCTTCCTGCTGCTCTACAGCCTATGGCTGGCGGGTTGCGTGGCGCTGGCCACCCGCCTGCGCCGCTTCCGGTCCTACGCTGCCGTGCTGGCGGGCTACACCCTGGCCCTGGTGGCGCTGGGGGCGGTGGACGACCCCTTGCGCACCTTCGACATCGCGGCCGCCCGCGTCGCCGCCATCGTCGTGGGGGTGCTTGCCAAGATGACGGTGTCGGGCATCGTCTGGCCGGTGACGGCGGCCCAGCGGCTGGACAGCCGGGTGGGTCGGGTCACCGCCGCCGTGACCGATGCGCAGGCCCGGGACCTGACCCATGACCTGACCGGTGCCGGCGCGCCCGGCCCGTACCGGGACCTGTTGGCGGAGCTGCAGGGACTGGACGACCTGGCGACCTACGCCGCCGTCGAGTCGGTCGCTTTCCGCCGCCAGGCCGACGGCGCCCGGATCGCGGCGGCCGCCCTGTTCGGGCTGCTGGCCCGGGTGGACGCCGCCCGGCGGGCGCTGGCCGTGCTGCCGGCCGCCGGGCCGCTGCTGGCTTGCCTGACGCCGCTGGGCGCGGGCGACGGGCCGGCCTTTCGCGCCGCCGCCGCCGCCGCCCGCCGCCGCCTGCGCGCCGCGTTGCGCCTGGCCCGCCGGGCGGCCGATCCGGCGTCCATCGCGGCGGCGCACCAACTGGGGGAGGTGCTGGACCTCATGGTTCAGGTGGCGGTGGCGCGCGATCCCACACGACGCCTGTCCTTCACCCTGCCGGAGCCGGCGGACGGCCCCCTGGGCAGCGCCGTCATCGCCGCCCTGCGCACCCTGATCTCGGTCGGTCTGGCGGCGGGCTTTTGGGTCGCCACCGAATGGCCGGCCGGCACCATCATGGTCAGCTGGACCAGCGTCTTCGGTGCCCTGCTGGCCAGCCGCGCCAACCCCGAACAGGTCAGCGTCCAGATCTTCCGCGCCGCCCTCTGGGCCGGGCTGTTGGCCCTGCCCGTCACCTTCCTGGCGCTGCCGGCCCTGTCGGAGTTCTGGGGCCTGTCCCTGGTGCTGGCGCCGGTCATCCTGGTGGCCGCCTTGATGTCCCAGCGGCCTGGGCGCGGTGACTTCGGCGCCTTCATGCCCCTGCTGTTCCTGACCCTGGTCGCGCCCACCAATCCCATGACCTACGACCTCCAGGGCTTCCTCAACACCTTCGCCGCCATCGTGCTGGCCGCCCTGTGGATATTGCTGACCTACCGGTTGATCCTGCCGGTGGACGGGCGGGGGGAGGTGCGGCGCCTGCTGGGCAGCTTCACCGCCAGCGTGCGGACGCTGGCCGGCGGCGCGGCGTCCCCGCCGGATGTCGCGGCGTGGGAATATCGCCACCATCACCGGCTGGCGCGGCTGGCGGCATGGGGCGGGCGGGGGGACGACCGTGCCCTGGCCACGGCGCGCGCGCGCATGGACGTGGGTCGCGCCCTGATCGCCATGCGCGCCCTGCTGCCCGCCCTGGCGCCCCAGGATCGCCGCCGGGGCGACGCGGTCATGCGGGCGCTGGGGCGGTTGGTGGAGGAGCCGGCGCGCCTGTCCTCCTTCGCGCGGCGCGCCGGACGGCGGCTGGAGGTCGCGGCCGCCGACGCGGCCGGTCCCCGGCGCCACGGCCTGCTGGACCTGGCCGCCTGGTGCCGGCAACTGGCCGGCTAAGACCTGGGGTTGAGGCGCCCCCATCTGGTCAATTCACGGATTCGCCGGCGCTGTGAATGATAGCGCTGCCGATTCTCCCTGGTTTAACCAAATTTCCGGATTACCTGTTGGAGAGGCAGGGGCGCCACGGGGGTACCCACAACGCCTAGAACAGGGGAATGGCGCCGCCATGGCGACGCGACATCGAACAGCGGGAGCGTAACCCGCGAGTGCGCCGGATGACGGTTGTACCCGTCCGGCTTGTCCCTTAGTGTAGCCGCCACATCGCCACGGACCGCCTCATGGCCACGGTTGCCGCCAAAAAAAAATGTGTCCTCATCGTCGAGGACAACGAGCTGAACATGAAGCTCTTCAACGACCTGCTGGAGGCGCACGGCTATCGCACGGTGCAGACCCGCGATGGCGGCATGGCCGTGGAACTGGCGCGGACACACCGTCCGGATCTTATACTTATGGACATACAGCTTCCGGAGCTTTCCGGTCTGGACGTGACGCGCTGGTTGAAGGAGGATCAGGAGCTTGGGTCGATCCCCGTCATCGCCGTCACGGCCTTCGCCATGAAGGGTGACGAGGAGCGTATCCGGGAGGGCGGTTGTGATGACTACATCGCCAAACCCATCTCGGTTGCCACTTTCATCCGGACAGTTCGGCGCTTTCTGGATTAGGGTGCGCAATAGTACCTTGGAATAAGCCGCGTCTTCCCCTGACGCGGCGGAATAAGTGGTGTCATGTCGGCTCGCGTCCTGGTCGTTGATGATGTCCTGCCCAACGTCAAGCTGCTTGCGGCGAAGCTGACGCGCGAGTACTTCGACGTCATCACCGCCAGCAGCGGGCCCGAGGCGCTGGAGAAGATCAAGGCGCAGGCGCCCGACATCGTCCTGCTGGACGTCATGATGCCCGGCATGGACGGCTTCGAGGTGTGCGAGCGCATCCGCAGCGACCCCGCCATCATGCACATCCCCGTCGTCATGGTGACGGCCCTGTCCGACATCGCCGACCGGGTGCGGGGACTGGAGGCCGGCGCCGACGACTTCCTGACCAAGCCGGTGAACGACGTGGCGCTGTTCGCCCGCGTGCGCTCCCTCGTCCGTCTCAAGATGATGATGGACGAATGGCGCCTGCGCGAGAGCACCTCGGGCCAGCTGGGCATGCTGGTCTCCACCGACAGCATGCACAACCAGTCGGCGGAGGGCGCCAACGTCCTGGTGGTGGAGGACAGCTCCATCGACCTGGACAAGATCACCGAGACGCTGGGCCGCGACCGGGGCCGCGTGGTGGCCGCCGACACCTGCGCCACCGGGCTGGAGCGGGCGCTGGCCGGCGACTTCGACTTCATCGTCATCAGCCTGACGCTGATGCGCGAGGATGGCCTGCGCCTGTGTTCCCAGCTGCGCTCGCAGGAGAAGACGCGCCAGGTGCCCGTGCTGCTGGTGGCCGACGAGACCGACATCGACCGCGTGGCCAAGGGCCTGGAGCTGGGCGCCAACGATTACCTGATCAAGCCCATCGACCGGAATGAGCTGATGGCCCGTGCCCGGACCCAGATCCGGCGCAAGCGCTACCAGGACCGGCTGCGCGCCAATTATGAGCAGAGCCTGTCGCTGGCCCTGACCGACAGCCTGACCGGCCTGTTCAACCGCCGCTACCTCAGCGCGCACTTGCCGCGCCTGCTGGACCGGGGCGGGGACAACCACAAGCCGGTGGCGGCCCTGCTGTTCGACATCGACCATTTCAAGGTGGTGAACGACACCTATGGCCACGGCGTGGGTGACGAGGTGCTGAAGGAGGTGGCGCTGCGCGCCAGCCGCAACCTGCGGAACTTCGACCTGGTGGCCCGGCTGGGTGGCGAGGAATTCGTCGTGGTCATGCCCGACACGGACCTGGCCGCCGGCGTGCTGGTGGCCGAACGCCTGCGCCGCCGCATCGGCGAGACGCCGTTCAACGTCACCACCGAGGGCGGGGAAATCACGGTCACCATTTCCGTTGGCGTGGCCGTGGCCGCCGGCGCCCAGGGGCCGGACGGCCGCATGGAGACGGGCGACAGCCTGCTGCGCCGGGCCGACATGGCCCTTTATGAGGCCAAGCGCGCCGGCCGCAACCGCGTCGTGACGGACAGCAGCCTGGACGCCGCGCCGCTGGGCCATGCGGACACGCCGGACATCAGCCTGCTACGCTGATTTTCCCTCAAGCGCCGGGCGCCGCCATCCGGCGGCTTGGCTATCCTCGCATTCCAGTCCGCTTCGCTTCGCGGAATGCTGCGGAGGCCGGCAGTCGCCGGCCTTGATCGCTTCGGGTTATCGGGGAGGTTCAGCCCCGGTACAGGCGCTTGCGCACGCTGTCCGACAGGCGTTGCCAGCGGCGGGCCAGCTGGATGGCCAGGGGCTGGCCCTCGTGCCGGCCGGCGGGTCGGGCGCCGATGCGCGAGTCCATGTCGGTGCGCTGACGCACGGGGATGGGGCGCACCAGGTAGGGGGCGATGCCGTTGTCCCAATAGCGGTCCATGGTCTGGTCCACCGGCATGAAGATGCGCCGGCCGTAGTCCAGCATGCGCCGGGCCCCGTCCAGGCGGATGAGATAGGCGCCGAAGCCTAGGACGTGGGTGCCCAGGCGCACCAGCTCGCCATCGCGCAGGGTCTTGACCGTGCGGCCCCGGAACTTCGCCGTCTTGGGCTCACGCACGCGGGGGCGCAGGGATTCCAGCCGCACCACCTGCCATTCCGGCGCCGGGTCGGCCAGCAGATCCTCCACAATGCGGGGCAGGGCCGGGCTCAGCTCCACATCGTCCTCCAGGATCAGGGCGGCGGGAATGCTTTCCCGCGCCATGCGCTCATAGAGGCGGTAGTGGCTCAGATAGCAGCCGATCTCCGTGTCCAGCATCTCCACGCCATAGACGCGCAGCGCCCGGGCGCGGTCATAAACGGTGCGATCAGCCTCGCTGAGGGCGCGGCCGTTCACCGCCGGGACGAACTCCACCGCGAGCCCCAGGCGCGCGCACTGCCCGGTCATATGGGCGCGCCGCACCGCGTCATGCTCAAGGTTGATGACGAAGATGGGGCAGGAGGGGGCAGGCACGGGGGCCATGGGGGCGCGCATCCCAAGGTTCTGGGCGCCCAGGGAAGGCCGGACGCCAGGCATGCCAATAGGAAAGGGCCGCTCCAGGAGCGGCCCTTCGCCTGACCAGTGTCCATCGGTTCCAGTCCTGTGCCATCCGCCAAGGGCGGGGCACTAGCCCGGAACGGCGCGCCCGATACGGGCGCGCGGGACTTACTTGATCTTGGCTTCCTTGAAGATCACGTGCTTGCGAGCCACCGGATCGTACTTCCGGAACTCCAGCTTCTCGGTCGTCTTGCGCGGGTTCTTCTTCTTCACGTAGAAGAAGCCGGTTTCAGCGGAGCTGATCAGACGGATCAGCACGGTATTCTGCTTGGCCATGACCTTTAATCCCACCTACGACAACCCCGTTCGGTCGCCAACTCGGCGGGTCGGGGGCGGTCAAAAACAATTCCGTACCGTGGCCCTCTGGGGCACGGCGTCGCGGCACTTTAGTCAGCGGGCCCTGAGAGTCAAGGCCAAAGAGCCATCCGCCCCGGGAACACCGGCTGGGGCAGGGGATGCGCGCCGCGCATGAGGACGCGCCACCTTGGGGGGCTGGTCATTCCCGTTCCGGCAACACTTCCGTCGCTACCTGGGTGCGCCACTCTGCGCCACAATACGCGCATTCCGTGTTATCGCCGCACTTCGGGCAGGAGAACCCCATGACCTTTCCCACCGCCGTGAACAGCCAGATCACTGATTCGGTCACACAAGTTACGACCAAAGTGGTTGGCGAGGCGCCCGCCGTGGCCCTGGGCGCCGCCGAGCAGACCCTGGCCCATTCCACCGCGATCCTTGCAGAGAACGCTGCGGAGGTGCCAGGAACGGCGGGCGAAAGCGCCGGTAGGGAATAAGGCTTCAGGGGCTCGCGCCAGACGCCGCCGGCCGGTCGGCCAGCAGGGTCTGGCCCGCCAGCTGGGCGCGGCGCAACAGGGGCGGGCTGGTCAGCAGGGTTTCCGCCACCGTCAGGTCCACCGGCGCCGGGCGGTTGCGCTCCGCCGGGCAGGCGGCGGGCGTGCCGGGGGGCCGGGGCTGGGCGCGCAGGGGGGCCAGGATGGCGGCGGCGTCGGTCAGGCCGGCGGTGCACAGGGCGGGCGCCAGGCCGTGGTGGTCGAACATGCGGCCGGCCGGCGTCAGGATGCGCGACCAGGTGATGAACAGTTCCCCGCCGTTGGGCAGGGGGGCGACGGTCTGCACCACGCCCTTGCCGAAGCTGGTGGTGCCCACGTCCAGGGCCCGCCCGCTGTCCACCAGGGCGCCCAGCACGATCTCGGCGGCGGAGGCCGTCTGCCCATCGGCCAGCACCACCAGGGGCGCGCCGTCCAGGATGTCGCCCGGGGTCGCGTCGTAGTGCTGCACGCTGTCGGGGTGGCGGCCCACGGTGTTCAGGATGGGGCCGCTGGTGATGAACAGGTCGGCCACGGCCACCGCTTGGTCCACCAGGCCCCCGGTGTTGCCGCGCAGATCCAGGATCCAGCCGGCAAGGGGGCTGTCCTTGCTGTCGGTTTCACGCAGGCGGGCAACGGCGAAGCCCACGGCGTCGGCTGTGCCCGCGTTGAAACGGCTGACGTGCAGCACGCCCACGGCGCCCGCCCGCTCCGCCATCACGGTGGGCAGGATGATGCGCTGGCGGCTGATCAGCACCGTCACCATGCCGCCGGCCCGGGCCACCCGCACCGGCACGCCTGTGCCCTCCGGCCCGCTCAGGCGGTCCATCATGGCTTCCACCGTCATGGCGGGGCCGCCCCCGCCGGCGGCGTCGACCGGCACCCCGCCAACGGCGGTGATGACATCGCCCACCCACAGGCCAGCGGCCGAGGCCGGGCTGCCAGGGGCGACGGCGATGATGCGGAAGCCGCGCGGCGTTTCCTCCAGCGTCACGCCGATGCCGACATAGCCTTCGCGGCGCGATCGCTCCGTCCGCGCCGCCGCCGGCACCGAATAGCGGCTGTAGGGGTCCAGGTCGGCGGTGCCGCCCTCCATCATGGCGCGGAACAGGGTTTCCCGCGTCTGGTCGCCCGGGCTGGCATCGGCGCCTTGCGCCACCGTCCAGTCGGTGGTGAGGGCGGCCAGATGGGCCCAGGACGCCGCGTCGTGGCCGGTCGGAAGGGCGAAGGTGCGCGGCGCCCGCCGGCCCACCGCCAGGGTCACGGCCCCGCCCCCCGGCTGCACCGTCACCGTCAGGTCGGGCACCACCACGCCGGCATGGACCAGGCCGTCCACCACCAGGCGGCGCATGTCCACCGGTTCCAGGTACAGCTCGTCGAGCTTGCTGTAGGCGCTTTGATAGAACTGCTCGGCGGTGACGCTGCCGCGATTCGCGGGACCGCCGGCGCAAGCCGCCAGGGCCAAAGCGCCGGCCAAAGCCGCCACCGTCCGGACCAGGGCGGCGCCCCGGCGGATGCGGTCAGGCCTGACATGGGCGGGCCGGGCACGGCGTGCCCGGCATGTGGCCTGGGCCACGGCGCCTCCCGATATTGTTTGCCCTTCAGCCGCGGATGCCCATGGCCCACTGCACGCCGATCACGGCCCCCTTGAACAGGGGCAGCAAGGCCAGCGACAGGCCTATGGTCAACGGACCCCACAGGGCTGCGTGGACCCATAGGGCGGGGTGGAAATTCTGTTCGACCGCCAAGGCGGCGCCGACCACGATATGGCCGACGACGAAGATGGTAAAGTAGGGCGGCGCGTCGTCGGCGCGGAATTTGCCCAATTCCAGGCCGCAGTTGGTGCAGACCGGCGCCACCTTGGTATAGCCGGTGAACAGGGTGTGGGCACCGCAGTTGGGGCAGCAGCGGCGGATGCCGCGCATCATGGCCGTGCCGGCCATGCCCTTGGGCGGTGCGATGATTTCCTCATGCGTGTCCGTCATGGTCTCCTCCATCAGGGCGACTCGGGCCTCGTGGCCTACTCCCCGGGTGGGGGAGCGTTCATCGGAGGGAACGGGGTCGGTCGTCATGGCCTAGATGATGGGTACAGCCCGAGCCATGGTCCAGACGCGTTTCCCAAAGTGCAGCCCTGCTATCTACACTTGTTGTGATTTGCGCGAATTGTGAGCCGGGGAACTGGTTGGGGCGCCGCCGCGCGGCTTATCCGTTGAGCTGCAGCAGATCCCAGCGGGTGCCGTAGAGGTCCTGGAACACCACTACGGTGCCATAGGCTTCAACCCGGGGTTCCTCGCAGAAGGTGACGCCGGCGGCCTTCATGCGATGATAGTCGCGCCAGAAATCGTCGGTGCGCAGGAACAGGAAGACGCGGCCGCCGGCTTGGTTGCCGATGACGGCCTCCTGCTCCGGCCCCACCGCCTTGGCCAGCAGCAGACGGGTTTCGCCAGAGTTTGGGGGCGAGCCGGGCGGCGCCATCACCACCCAGCGCTTGCCCCCGCCCAGGTCCGTATCCTCCACGGCATCGAAGCCAAGGATGTCGCGGTACCAGGCCTTGGCCTCGTCATAGTCGCGCACGACCAGGCTGATGCCGCCGATGAATTGAGGCATTCACTTAATCCTTGAGCGACGGCCGCTTGTTGCGCGCCTTGGTGGCGGTCTTCTTGGTCAGCCGGGCGCGCCCGCCCTTGCCATCCGGTCCCTTGCGGGCGGACTGGCCGCCGGCCAGCCAGGGCGCGTCGTCGGTGTCCTCGCCCAGCAGGGCGAAGACCATGCTGCCGGAAATGCGGTCGGCCTCTACCAGGCGGACCTTGACGATCGTGCCCAGGCGGTAGGTGCGGCCCCAGCGGCGGCCCACCAGCTGGTGGTTGGCCTCGTCATGGTCGTAGAAGTCATCCGGCAGGGTGGAGATGGGCACCAGCCCATCGGCGCCCGTCTCGTCCAGGGTGACGAACAGGCCGAAGCGGGTGATGCCGCCGATGCGGCCGGTGAAGGTGCCGCCCACCCTGTCCGACAGGTAGGCCGCGACATAGCGGTCCAGGGCGTCGCGCTCCGCCGTGGCGGCGCGGCGCTCGGTGACGGAGATGTGCTCCCCCACCTGCACCAGGCGGCCCGCTTCCTCCTCATCCAGCCCGCCCGGCCCCAGGCCGTAGGCCTTCACCAGGGCGCGGTGCACCACCAGGTCGGCGTACCGCCGGATGGGGGAGGTGAAGTGGGCGTAGCGCGGCAGCGCCAGGCCGAAGTGGCCGATGTTTTCCGGCTGGTACAGCGCCTGGGATTGGCTGCGCAGGATGACGGTGTTCACCAGATTGGCTTCCGGCGTGTCCGCCGCCTTGGCCAGGATGCGGGTGAACAGGATGGGCTTCAGCACCTGGCCCTTGGCCAGGGTATAGCCCAGGGAGCCCAGGAACTGGCGCAGCGCCTCCAGCTTGTCGCGCGCGGGCTCGGCGTGCACGCGGTACATGCAGGGACTGTGCTTGGCTTCCAGGGCCTCCGCCGCCGCCACGTTGGCGGCGATCATGAATTCCTCCACCAGGCGGTGGCTGTCCAGGCGGGGGCGCACGCCGATGCTCTGGATGGTGCCGGCCTCGTCCAGCTTCACCACCCGCTCCGGCAGGTCCAGCTCCAGCGTGCCACGGGCGTCGCGGGCCTTCTGCAGCACGGTGAAGGCGCCGTAGAGCGGATTGATCACCCGCTCCATCAACGGGCCGGTCAGGTAGTCCGGTTCGCCGTCGCGCGCCTTCTGCACCCGGGTGTAGGTCAGGCGCGCGACGGAGCGCATGAGGCCACGCACGAAGCGGTGGCGCTTCAGGCGGCCTTGCCCGTCGATCCACATGTGGACCGCCAGGCAGGCGCGGTTGACCTCCGGCTTCAGGGAGCACAGCTCGTTCGACAGCGCCTCGGGCAGCATGGGCACGACGCGGTCGGGGAAATAGACGCTGTTGCCCCGGTCGAAGGCGTTGCGGTCCAGCGCCATGCCGGGCCGGACGTAAAAGCTGACATCGGCGATGGCCACCAGCAGATGCCAGCCGCCGGGATTGTTGGGGTCGGTGTCGGGCTCCGCGAACACGGCGTCGTCGAAGTCGCGCGCGTCTTCGCCATCGATGGTGACCAGGGGGAAATCGCGCAGGTCGGTGCGCCCCTCCACCGTCGGCTCGGGCGCGGCCTCCGCCTCCTCGATCGCCGCCTTGGCGAATTGGGTGGGGATGGCGTGCTGGGCGATGGCGATCAGGCTGACGGCGCGCGGCTCGTCGATGCTGCCCAGCCGCTCCACCACCCGCACCTGCTTCAGGCCCAGGCGGGAGGACGGCAGCAATTCGGCCACCACCAGCTCGCCCGGCTGCGCCCCTTCCGCGTTGGCGTCGGCCACGGCGAATTCCGCCTTGGCGCGGCGGTCCACCGGCTTCAGCCGGCCGCCGTCGCGGGCCCGCTCATAGATCCCGACGATGCGCGTGGCCGTGCCGCCGTCCAGCTTGCGCATGGTGCGGCCTTCGTAGACATCCTCTTCGCCCTGCGGCCCATTGTCACGTAACTGGGGCTGGCGCGACAGGCGGGCCAGCACGCGGTCCCCCACCGCCAGGGCGGGGTGGCCGCGCTTCTCGGCGGCCATGTAGATGCGGGGCGGCGGCGTCTCATGCGCCCAGCTGGTGGGCCGGGCCAGCACCTCGCCATCCGGCGTCACCTCGGCCACCACCAGCACGGCGACCTCGGGCAGGGCGGCGGGCACGGCGACGCGGCGGCCCTCGCCCTTCTCGATGCTGCCCTCGCCCTCCAGCTCCTTCAGCAGCTCTTTCAGGACGATGCGGCCGTCGCCGGTGATGTTGAAGGCGCGCGCGATCTCCCGCTTGCCCACGGGCACGGGGCTGGACTGGATATAGTCCATGATTTCTTCCCGGGTGGGGAAGGGGGCGTCGGCCGCACGGCGGGCCGGCACCGGCCTGGGCAAAGCCCGCCGGGGGCCCTCCGGACGCTTCGGCATGGAAACTTTCCTTACACTGGACGGCGTGACACTGGGGACGGCGGGACACTGGACGGCGGGCTCAGTCGCCCGCCGCCGCCTTTTTGGTCGTCGTCTTGGTCGCGGGCTTCTTCGCCGCTGCCGTGGCCTTCTTCGGCGCGGCGGCCTTCTTTTCCGCCGGAGCCTTGGCTGCGGCCTTGGCCCCCGCAGCTTTGGACGGCGCCTTCTTGGCCGCCGCCTTCTTCGGCTTCTCCTCGCCGTCCGTCGCCGTAGCCGTCGGTTTCTTGCCGCTGTCCTTGGCCGCCTTGGCCGCCAGCAGCTCCACCGCCTGCTCCAGGGTGATGGTGTCGGCGTTGATGGCCTTGGGGATGCTGGCGAACAGCTTCAGGTGCTTGACGTAGGGGCCGAAGCGGCCGCTGCCCAGGGTGATGGGCTTGCCGTCCTTGGGATGGTTGCCCAGCTCGCGGCCCGCCACCGTCTTGCGCGCGGCCACGCCGGCCAGCAGCACCACGGCCCGGTTCAGGCCGATGGTCAGCACGTCGTCATCCGGCGTCAGGTTCTTGTAGGCGTCGCCATGCTTGAGATAGGGGCCGAAGCGGCCGATGCCGGCCGTGATCTCCTGTCCCGTCTCGGGATGCGGGCCCAGGCTGCGCGGCAGGGCCAGCAGGCGCAGCGCGATGTCCAAATCCACGTCCTGCGGGTTCATGGCCTTGGGCAGGGACACGCGCTTGGGCTTGGGCTCATCCGGCGCGCCCGTCTGGACATAGACACCGTAGGGCCCGCGCTTCATGGTCACGGGGTAGCCCGTGTCCGGATCGTTGCCCAGCTCGCGGTCGGCGTTGCCTTCCTCCCCGCCCTCGATGCTCAGGGGGCGGGTGTATTTGCAGCCCGGATAGTTGGAACAGCCGATGAAGGCGCCGTTCTTGCCCAGCTTCAGCGACAGCCGGCCGTCGCCGCAGACGGGGCAGACGCGCGGGTCGCGCCCGCCCTCGGCCGGCGTGGGGAAGAAGTGCGGGCCCAGCGCCTCGTCCAAGGCGTCCAGCACCTGGGTGATGGTCAGATCCTTGGTCCCCTCCACCGCGGCGGAGAAGGCTTGCCAGAACTCGCGCAGCACCGTCTTCCAGTCGATGCGGCCGCCGGAGATGTCGTCCAGCTTGGTTTCCAGGTCGGCGGTGAAGCCGTACTCGACATACCGGTTGAAGAAGTTCTCCAGGAAGGTCGTGACCAGGCGGCCCCGGTCCTCCGGCTCGAACCGGCGCTTTTCCAGGCGGACGTAGTTCCGGTCCTGCAACACCTGCAGGATGCTGGCGTAGGTGGACGGCCGGCCGATACCCAGCTCCTCCATCTTCTTCACCAGGCTGGCCTCGGTGTAGCGCGGCGGCGGCTGGGTGAAGTGCTGGTCGGACTTGACCTCGCCCTTGGCCAAGTCGTCGCCATCCTTCATGGCCGGCAGCCGGGTGTCCTTGTCCTCGTCATCGCCGGCGTCGTCGCGGTCTTCCTGATAGACCTTCAGGAAGCCGTCGAAGGTGACGATGGAGCCGGTGGCGCGGAACTGCGCCTCGGATTTCGGCGAGGTGATGTCGACCGACACCTGGTCCAGCTCGGCGCTGGCCATTTGGCAGGCGATGGTGCGCTTCCACACCAGCTCGTACAGGCGCTGCTCATCCTTGTCCAGGAAGCGGCCCATCTGGTCCGGCCGGCGGAACATGTCGGTGGGGCGGATGGCCTCGTGCGCTTCCTGCGCGTTCTTGGCGCTGGACTTGTACACGCGCGGGGCGTTGGGCAGGTACTCGTTGCCGAAGGCGGAGGAGATCAGGCGGCGGGCGCCGTCGATGGCCTCGTTCGACAGCTGCACGCCGTCGGTACGCATATAGGTGATCAGGCCCACCGTCTCACCGCCGATGTCCACGCCCTCATACAGTTTCTGGGCGATGCGCATGGTTTTGGTGGCGCCGAAGCCCAGCTTGCGGCTGGCCTCCTGCTGCAGGATCGAGGTGGTGAAGGGCGGGAAGGGGTTGCGGCGCACCTGGCGCCGTTCCACCGACCGCACCATGAAGGACAGCGGGCGGATGGTGGCCAGCGCCGCGTCGGCGTCGCCCTTGTTGCCCAGGGTGAACTTGTCCAGCTTCTTGCCATTCAGGCCCACCAGGCGGGCGGTGAAGGGCGAGCCCGCCGGCGTGCGGAACGCCGCCTCGATGGTCCAGTATTCCTGCGGGCGGAAGGCCTCGATCTCCGACTCACGCTCGCAGATCAGGCGCAGGGCCACGGACTGCACGCGGCCGGCGGAGCGCGAGCCGGGCAGCTTGCGCCACAGCACCGGCGACAGGGTGAAGCCCACCAGATAGTCCAGGGCGCGGCGCGCCAGATAGGCGTCGACCAGTTCCTGGTGCACCTCACGCGGATGGGCGATGGCGTCCAGCACGGCGCTCTTGGTGATCTCGTTGAAGGTGACGCGCTTCACGTCCACCTTGCCGGTGATGCGCTTCTCATCCAGCAGCTGCTTGACGTGCCAGGCGATGGCCTCCCCCTCGCGATCCGGGTCGGTGGCGAGGTAGATGCGCGAGGCGCCCTTGGCGGCGCGGGTGATCTCGTCGATATGGCGTTTGGAGCGGTCGCCCAGCTCCCACTCCATCGAGAAGTCCTCTTCCGGCTTCACCGAGCCGTCGCGGGCCGGCAGGTCGCGCACATGGCCGTAGCTGGCGAGAACGGTGAAATCATCGCCCAGGTACTTGTTGATGGTCTTCGCCTTGGCCGGCGATTCGACGATGAGGACGTTGCTGCCCGACAAGGGGACCCCGCACTGCAATAGGTGGCGATGTTTTCCGAAAACCTTGATCCCGGGACGGCGCTGTCCAGCTTCACGCCAGGCTCACGCGGCCGCCGGGGTGGCGATGCAGACGGCCCGCCAGCTCCAGTTCCAGCAGGATGGTCAGCACCACCGCCGCAGACAATTGGCAGTCCCGGACAATTTCGTCAATGTGTACCGGGGTCGGGCTTAAGCACAGGGTGACCCGGGCACGGGCCGCCTCCACCTCCTTTTCCCCCGGATCGGCGGGGGGCGGAACGGGCCCGCCGCCCGAATGCTGGGCATTGAGCGTGGCCAAACCCTGGGGCCCCAGATAGGCCAGGATGTCGTCCGCCGTCTCCACCAAGACCGCGCCGTCCTTCAGCAGGCGGTTGCAGCCCTGGGCGCGCGGGTCCAGCGGCGACCCCGGCACGGCGAACAGGTCGCGGCCCTGTTCCAGGGCCAGCCGGGCGGTGATCAGCGATCCGGACTTCAGCGCCGCCTCCACCACCAGCACGCCGCGCGACAGGCCGGAGATCAGGCGGTTGCGCCGGGGGAAATGGCGGGCCTGCGGCTCCGTCCCCGGCGGCGATTCGGCGACCAAGGCGCCCTGGTCGGCGATGCGCCGGTGCAGATCCGCGTTTTCCGGCGGGTAGATGACGTCCACGCCGCCGGCCAGCGCCGCGACGGTGCAGCGGTGCAGGGCGGCCTCATGCGCCGCCGTGTCAATGCCGCGCGCCAGGCCGGAAACGACGGTGACGCCGGCCTCCGCCAGGTCGCGGGAAATCATGGCGGCCAGCTTGCGCCCGGTGAGGGAGGCGTTGCGGGCGCCCACCACGGCGACGGCCGGGCGGCTGAGGCGGGCGGGGTCGCCCAGCACGGTGATGACGGGCGGCGCGTCCTCGATGGCGGCCAACTGGGCGGGGTAGTCGGGCTCACACCAGCACAGCAGACGGGCGCCCATGCGGTCCAGGGCCGCCAGCTCCCGTTCGGCGGCGGCGCGCGGCGCGATGCTCAGCGGCCGGTCGCGCCCGCCGCGCCGGGCCAGGTCGGGCAGCGCCTCCAGGGCCGCGGCCGGGCTGCCGAAGCGCTCCATCAGCCTATGAAAGGTGACGGGGCCCACCGACTCCGTGCGCGTGAGGCGCAGCCAATCCAGGCGCTCGACGGGGGAAAGGACGCGCGCGCTTCTCAATTGGGCTGTTCCGGGATCTTGAAGCCCAGATAGGTGCCGGCGCTGATGCCCAGCACGCCCAGGCTGTAGGGGTCCAGGTCCGGCATCTTGCGGTGGACCACCGTCTCGATCAGGAACAGCACGCCGATGACCACCGTCCACACCGCCGTCTGGAAGCGGTGCAGGCTGATGCCGTTGGCGTCGGTCAGGATGTCATGGACGAAGTCGCGGGACGCCAGCTGCCGGGCCAGGGTGTCGCGGGTGGCGGTCAAGGGGGGCAGGTCGGCCGGCGGCGTGGCCGGGTCCGCCATCCGCGCCAGCACGCCCTGATAGGCAGCCAGGATGGGGTTGGTCTTGTTCTGCTCCACCATGGCGGCGCCCATGGCGGTGCCGGTGCCCAGGCCCATCAGGCACAGCGCCTGACCGGTCAGGGTGTCCAGCTCCCCCGTCACCAGGAACAGGTAGAGATATCCCGCCAGGACGATGACGAACCACCAGGCCATCTGGCTCTGCGCCAGGCTGAAGGCGCGGCGCAGCGGCTTGCCCGTGGCGCTGGTGACGCCGGCGAAGGTGGAGGGCGTGTTGTCGCGCAGCATGTCGGTGGACATGGCGAGGTACAGCAGGGCGGCGGTGACCGCCACCAGCACCAGCACGCTGCCCACCGCCAGGGTCTTCTGGCTTTGCGGCAGGGATTTCCAGGCCAGCGCCAGGCTGGCCTCCCCGACGGTGGCTGTGGGGGTGGCGGTCGTGAGGGTAACGCCACTGGCGGGGGGCATGCCTGGGGGCGATGCGGTGGTGACGGGTGTCCCGGTGACCGTCGCCGGCGGCGCCGTCTGCGCGTCCGCCGGAACCGCCATCATGTGGAACCCGGCACCCAGCAGCGCCAGCAACGCGGTCACCAGAAAGATCCTGCGCACCATGCCCCTCCCCAACTGCAAGGCCCCGCCTCAGAGCGGTAAATCTATCGCGCCACACCTATTGAGGGAACGACCAAACAGCGCGGCGCAGTAAAGTGGTGGCGGGTATAGGTCCCCGCCAGCCGCCAAGACGCCGCCGATATATGAAGGAACACTTTGTAGCTTACCTTCGTATCTGCTAAACCCAAGACATGAACGATCCCATGGACAAGCCCGATGCGGGCGACCCTGACACCCCGGCCGTCATGGCGACGGCGGTGGAACTGCGCGTGGTCATGGGCCAGCTGCGGCGCAAGTTGCGCGAGCAGGCCAACGTCGGCGACCTGACGCCCTCGCAAATCGCCGTGCTGCGCCGGCTGGACGGCGGGCCGGCCACGGTGACAGCCCTGGCCAAGGCGGAGGGGGTGCGCCCCCAATCCTTGGGCGCCACCGTCGCGGCGTTGGAGGCGGCGGGCCTGGTGGCCGGCAGCCCCGACCCGGATGACGGCCGCCAGACCTTGTGGGACCTGACCCCGGCCTGCCGCGAGCGGGTGCGGGCAGGCCGTGCCCTGCATGAGGATTGGCTGTTCCGTGCCATGCGCGCCCGCCTGACGGCGACGGAGCGGGCGGAACTGGGCCGCGCCGTCGACCTTCTGAAGCGCCTGGTGGTGGATACCCGTGACGGGGGCGCGTCGTGACCGCGTCCGCCCCCACCGGCACCTTCCGGTCCCTGGCCAATCGCAATTTCCGCCTGTGGTTTCTGGGCGCCATCGTGTCCAACGTCGGCACCTGGATGCAGCGCACGGCGCAGGATTGGCTGGTGCTGACGGAACTGGCGCACGTCAACGGCGCCTCCGCGGTCGGCATCGTCATGGGCCTGCAGTTCGGCCCCCTGGCCCTGATGCTGCCCTTCAGCGGCTTCGCCGCCGATTATTTCGACCGGCGGCGCCTGGTGTTCTGCACCCAGCTCGCCTCCGGCCTGCTGGCGCTGGGCCTGGGCCTCCTGACCGTGTTGGGCTTGGTGCAGCTGTGGCACGTCTATGTTTTCGCCTTCCTGTTGGGCTGCGTCGCGGCCTTCGACGCCCCCGCCCGGCAGACCTTCATCGGCGAGCTGGTGGGGGAGGCGGACCTGGCCAACGCCGTGGCGCTCAACTCCACCTCCTTCAACGCCGCGCGCATGATCGGGCCGGCGGTGGCCGGCGTGCTGATCGCGGCGGTGGGCACGGGCTGGGTGTTCCTGATCAACGCCGCCTCCTTCGTCGCCGTCATCGGTTCCCTCTGCCTGTTGCGGGTGGCGGATTTCCACCCCCGCACGCGGGCGGTGCGCAGCCGGGGCAGCTTCATCGGCGGCTTCCACTACGTCTGGGGCCGCCCGGATTTGCGGGCCGTGCTGCTGATGCTGTTCCTCATCGGCACCTTCGGCCTGAACTTCCCCATCTTCATCTCCACCATGGCGGTGCACGCCTTCCAGGCGGGGGCGGGGGAATATGGGGTGCTCAGCTCCACCATGGCTATCGGCTCCGTCGCCGGCGCCCTGCTGGCGGCCAAGCGCGCCACGCCCACCCTGCCCCTGCTGGTGGGCGCCGCGCTGCTGTTCGGCGCGGGATGCGCCCTGGCGGCGGTCATGCCCACCACCTGGGCGTTCGGCATCCTGTTGGTCGTCATCGGCGTGGCGGCGCAGACCTTCACCACCTCCACCAACAGCCTGGTGCAGCTGTCGACCGACAGCGCCATGCGCGGCCGGGTGGTGGCGTTGCTGCTGGCCATCGCCGTGGGCGGCACGCCCCTGGGCGCCCCTATCGTCGGCTGGGTGGCCGACGTGGCCGGGCCCCGCTGGTCCCTGGGCTTGGGCGCCGCCTCGGGCGTGGTCGCGGCGCTGGTGGGTATGCGTTATTTGCTCAAGCACACCGGGTGGCGGCTTTGGGGCGAGATCAAAACCTCAGCGTGAACACCGTGCCGCCGCCCTCCACCGGCGACGCGGCGATGCTGCCGCCGTGGGCCAGCATGATCTGGCGGGCCAGCGGCAGGCCGATGCCGCTGCCCTCGCGCTTGGTGGTGTAGAAGGGCACGAAGATCTTGTCGGCTACGTCGGGCGGGATGCCGGGGCCGTTGTCGCGCACCAGCAGGTTCAGATGGCCGGTCACGTCCAGGTGGCCCGCCAGGGTGATGGCCGGGGCGCGGGTTGCCGTGCCGCCGGCCTTCCACTCGTCAAGCGCCTCCACCGCGTTCTTCACCAGGTTGATCAGCACCTGGTCGATCAGGTCGGGGTCGGCGCTGATCTCCAGCGAGGGCGGCAGCACCACCACCTCCAGCGCCACGCCATGCTCCGCCATTGCCGGGCCCATCAGCCGTTCCACCCGGCCGAACAGCTCACGCACCTTCAGCCGCTCCACCTTCGGCCGGGGCATCTGGGTGAAGCGGCGGTAGCGCTCGACGAAGCGCAGCAGGCCGCCGGCGCGGCGGGTGACGGTGTCCATGGCCTCACCCGCGTCGGCGGCGTCCAGCAGCACGGCGGGGGGCAGGCCGGGGATGGTCTCCAACTGGGTGCGCAGGTCGGCCAGCAGCGACTGCGCCGTGCCCGCCAGGGACGAGACGGGTGTCAGCGAGTTCATCATCTCATGCGTTAGCACCCGCACCAGGTCGGACCAGGCCTTGACCTCCGTCGCCTCCAGCTCCCCGCCGATGTTCTGCAGGCTGATCAGCAGGCGGGGCCCGTCCGCCAGGGTCAATTGGGTGGCGCGCACCGTCAGGTGCAGGGGCGTGATGCCGCCCGCCACCTTCAGCAGGGCGCTTTGCCCCGGTTCCAGCACGCGCAGCGCCGAATCCAGGGTGCCGCCGTCCACCAGGCGGCGGTTCAGGTCGTCATGGCCGATCAGGCGGCGGGCCACGTTGTTCAGCAGGTTGACGCGGCCGTCGGGATGCACCTCGGCCAGGGCCACGGGCACATGCTCCACCAGCACGTTCAGGTAATCGGCCTTGCGCTCGGTATCGGCGCGGGCGTCGCGGAACTTGTCGAACACCCCGGCGAAGGCCTGCCCCAGTTCCTGGAAGCTGGGACCCATGGCGCGATAGCTGAAGCTCTGGGTGAAGTCGGAATGGCTGAGCGCGTTCAGAAAGCGCGCCAGCTCGCGGTTGGTGGTGTTCACCACCCGCACCACCCCGCCGATCTGGAAGGCGATCAGGAACAGCGCCAGCGCCTCGGTGGCGTGGTAGTCGGTGGCCTGCAGCAGCAGGCCCAGGGCCACGCAGCTGAGGCACAGCAGGGTCACCCGCAGGGTCAGCGCCGTGCTGAACGACGACTTAAAGACCATGCTTCTCCATCCGGCGGTAGAGGGAGGTGCGGGTGATGCCCAGCTCATTGGCGGCGTGGCTGATGTTGCCCTGGTGCTTGTCCAGCGCCCGGCGGATCACCTGCGCCTCCACCGTTTCCAAATCCAAGGTACCCAACGTCAACGCATTGGGAGCAAGGCCGCCATTGCCCGCCAGAGCTGGGGGTGGCGGCGCTGCCGGCCGGGGGGCGCCGCCGGGGGCGGAGGGCAGGGAGAAATCCTCCGCCTCCAGCACGTCGCCGGCGCCCAGGATCATGGCGCGCTCCACCGCGTGGCGCAGGGCGCGGACGTTGCCGGGCCAGTGATAGGCCTTCAGCCGCGCCAGCGCGTCGTCGGACAGGCGGCGCGGCGGGATGGCGTATTTGCGGGCGTACAGTCCCATGAAATGCGCGACCAGGGCCGGGATGTCGTCCGCCCGGTCGCGCAAGGGGGGCAGGCGCAGCTCCACCGTGTTGATGCGGTACAGCAGGTCCTGGCGGAAGGTGTCCGGGCTTTCCAGCTGTTCCACCGGCATGTTGGTGGCGGAGATCAGGCGCACGTCGATGGGGATGGGCCGGTTGCCGCCCACGGGGATGACCACGCGCTGCTCCAGCACCGACAGCAGCTTGCTCTGCTGGTACAGCGGCAGGTTGCCGATCTCATCCAGGAACAGGGTGCCGCCGTTGGCTGCCACCAGCCGGCCGACGCGGTCCTCCTTGGCGTCGGTGAAGGCGCCCTTCTTGTGGCCGAACAGCTCGCTCTCGAACAGGTTCTCGGCGATGGCGCCCAGGTCCACGGCCACGAACACCTGGTCCGCGCGGCGGGACCGGCGGTGGATCTCGCGCGCGATGACCTCCTTGCCGGTGCCGTTCTCACCCAGGATCAGGACGTTGGCGTCGGTGGGGGCGGCGCGGTCCACCAGGGTCAGCACCCGGGCCATGGCCGGGCTGCTGCCGATGAGCGTTTGCCCCGGCTGGTCCAGGGCGGCCGCCAGTTCCTTGTTGCGGGCGCCCAGCTGCGCCGCCTCGCGCCGGGAGGCGGTCAGGGTCATGGCGCTCATCAGCGTCGCCACCAGCCGCTCGTTCGACCAGGGCTTCAGCACGAAGTCGCAGGCGCCCTGCTTCATCGCCTCCACCGCCGTGCCCACGTCGCCATAGGCGGTCATGAGGATGACGGACAGGGTGGGGTCGATCTCCAGCACCCGTTTCAGCCACTGGAAGCCTTCGCGCCCCGTGTTGGCGCCGATGGCGAAGTTCATGTCCAGCAGGACGGCGTCGAACACCTCATCCTTCAACAGCTGGGGAATGCGGTCCGGCTGGCTCTCGGTATGGACCAGGATGCCTTCCCGCTTCAGCAGCAGGCGGGCGGCCACCAGGATGTCCTGGTCGTCGTCCACCATCAGGATACGGCCGCTTTTCTGTGTCATCGGTGCGAAGTCCCCCACAATACTGTCCGAAATCGTACACCGCCCAGGGTCAGAGCGCATGTCCGTTCTGCGGTGGTTCCCCCTGGCGCCCCTGCAATGGCTCCCCTCCAATGCCGGCAACGACCATCACCCGAAGGGAGCGACATCATGGCTGGCAAGCAACACACCTACCGCGTCACCGTCACCTGGACCGGGAACAAGGGGCAGGGTACGGCCAACTATCGCGCCTACACCCGCGACCATGAGATCCGGGCGGCGGGCAAGCCGGTCATCCCCGGCTCCTCCGACCCCGCCTTCCTGGGCGACGCCACCCGCTACAATCCGGAGGAGATGCTGGTCGCCTCCCTCTCCACCTGCCACAAGCTGTGGTACCTGCACCTGGCCGCCGAGGCCGGGCTGGTCGTCACCGCCTACCAGGACCAGGCGGAGGGCACGATGGTGGAGACGGCGGACGGCAATGGGCACTTCACCCGCGTGACCCTGCGCCCCACGGTGACCATCACCGCCGGGGGGGACCCGGCGCTGGCCCAGTCGCTCCACGGCAAGGCGCACCATTTCTGTTTCATCGCCAACTCCGTCAATTTCCCGGTGGTGACCGAGGGAACGGTGGTGATGGAATAGAGGGCCCACACGGTAACGGTTTTGTAATGGGCCATGTCACAACTTGTGACATGTGAATTGTGTACTATGGCGTGTATGTGACTTATCCTCTGCGACCATGAGGGTGCTTATCCACAAAGAAGCGTCCTTGCATGATGAGGAGGCCGCGCGCCATGCGCCTAAAGGATGATGAGTGGACCATCGCCCATCTGCACCAGCATTTGCAGGCAGCGGTGGATTTGGAATTCTGGACCATCCCCTATTACATGTCGGCGCTGTATTCGGTCGTCGATCGGACGACACAGGCCGTTCAACTGGTGCAAAGCGTGGTGAACCAGGAGATGTTGCACGTCCAGTTGGCGTGCAACATCGCTAATGCCTACGGCCTGTCGCCGCGCTTCGCCGCCCCCGTCTACCGGGGCCATGGCATTCCACACCTGGACTTCGCCCTGGACAAGCCGGATCCCCGGCCGGAGTTCGCGCCCTATAGCGCGGAGATCGGCCCGCTGGATATCCCGCGCATCAACGGCATGTGCCTGATCGAATATCCGGAGTGGGACACGGGCGGTAAAGCGATCCTGCGCGACACCATCACCGAATACGGCAGCATCGGCGAGTTCTACGACGCCTTGCAGTATGGGGCGGGCCTGCTGCGCCGTCACATCCAGGGCGGCGTGCGTCAGGTCGACCACTTCTCCGCCTTCTACAACAACATGCCGTCCCTGACCGTCACCGACAGCGATGGTGACGGCTACAACCAGGTGGTGCTGCTGATCAACACCATCCGGGAGCAGGGGGAGGGGACGAGCGGCGCCAGCGCGGCGCTGCCGGCGGCCTATCAGAACACCGCCGACGACAGCGACCCCAGCTGGCCCCATTTCCAGAAGTTCCAGACCATCCGGCAGACGGTGGAGAAGCCGCTGACCTATCCGGTGACGCTGGCGGTGGATTACAGCGACCACCAGCGGGCCTTGGCCGCCACCCTGGTGGAGACGTTCGGCCGCTTCCGCACGGCGCTGGAGCAGTTGTTCGCCGGGGGCAATCCCGGCGGCTTTGTCCCGCTGATGATCTCGGTCGGCGCCTGCATCCAGAACTGCTGGAAGAACGGCGTCACGCCGCGCTTCGGCTGACGCCCAACGCCGCATCCCCGTCACTTCCGGACAATTGAGGTTGTGCCCCATGTCGACCCGGACCGTTTTCCGCGTTCACCCGACCATCAATTTCGCCCGCTTCGGCACCAGCCAGGATTTCTACTATTCGCCGGAGACCAGCGCCGGCCTGCCCCTGGACGGCACCGACACCACCGGCGGCTTGCCCTTGCAGGCGGCCACGGACGGGACGGAGTCCTTCGTGCGCAGCGGCGACCTGCGCGACGCCGACGGCAACCTGAAGCGCCAGGCCGCGCGCTTCCGCCTCTACGCATACGATCTGGCGGGGCCGGACGCCTATCCCAACGGTGGCGGGGTGGAGATCCTGCCCGGCACCACGCTGGCCGATGGCCGCACCGTGGCGCAGGTAGTCTGGACCGTGCACTTGGCCAACAAGAAGGCCAACAACTATTGCGTTGTCAGCTCCGAAGGCTTGAAAGCCTTCGACGGCCAGGTGCCGCAGCTGCGCAATCCCCAGGTCTACGGCACACCCGACAGCGAGACGCGGCTGAAGTCCCTGGTGATCGATCCCGGCCCGCGCGCCCTGGTGGCCGGCGGCACGCCCAGCGCGGTGGTGAATTTCGATGCCACTACCCCGGCCAGCTATTCCGATGGCAAGGGCGGCATCGCCGAGAACGCGGACTATCCCAAGAGCTTCCCGTCCGGCCTGCTGTATGAGCCCATGGGCGCCATCGACACCCTGGGCGAATTGCGCACCGACGCGCAGGGGCGCCTGCTGGTGCTGTCGGCCTTCGGCCGCACCGCCGGTAAGTATGACGAATACAGCCAAGTCGTCCAGATGACCGGCGACACCAACAACCCCAGCTGGTTCGATGATGCCGCCGACGGCCCGGTGTCGGCCACGCTGGTGTTCACCGACGGCACGGTGGCGGAGGCGTTCGGCGGCTGGGTCGTCTGCTGCGATCCGTCCTACGCCCCGCAGATCCGCAACGTCGTCTCCGTCTGGGATGACGTGTTCGACGCCTGGGTGCGCACCTTGGACCTGATGCCGTCGCTTTACGCCAACGGTGTCTACAACGGTGACTACGTGCCAAATTTCGAGACGGACATCCACCCGGTGTTCCGCGCCGCCGCTTTGCAGCGCTGGACCGTGAACCTGCCGCCTATCGCCCAGCGGGCGCACGCGGCGGTGGACGCCATCGCCGCCGCCGACGACCCCGACCAGACCATCATGGCGGGTCTGACCTTCATCCGTAACCCCAACTTGGCGGGGGAGACGTCGGTGGGCGTGCCGCTGATGCCCCTGTCGCTGGGCGACGCGGGCAAGGCCTTCCTGACGGTCACGCCCACCCAGTACTTCTTCCTGGAACAGTGGAGCAAGCATCGCTTCAACACCGCCGCAGCGCCCGCCTTGGGCCCTGGCGAGCTGTTGGACCAGGCCTCGCTCAGCAACTGCCTGGGCGGGCGCTATGTACCGGGGATCGAGGTCAGCTACACCATCCGCCAGAAGGACATTTACCAGCAGGACTGGGCCAGCACCGGCGCCGGACCTTTCCGCATCAAGCATAAGCCGCTGGATTACAGCCAGGCCGTCGCGACCAATCCCTTCCTGAAGGGCGGGTGGATACCGCTGCACCACCAGGATGATGGGTTGGAGCCGGGCGACCTTTGCAAGTTCATGGCCATTCCCTGGCAGACCGACTACAACTCCTGCTCCATCCACCAGACCAGCATCAACGGCACCAATACCGCCACCGGCAGCCCTACCACGCTCTACTGGTCGTGGCCGGCGCAGCGGCCGGACGCCGTCTATGTGGCGGATGAGGTGGTGGCCAAGGTGCTGCCGCCGCAGAAATGGTCCATCCGCGGTCAGGGTAGCTTCGCTCTCAATCCCCGGACGGCCAGCACCTTCCAGGACCCGTTGGACGCTGTGCGGCAGTGGGACCAGATCGGCATCGTGCTGCAGGGCACGGTGATCGACGGCAACGATGTGTCGCCGGATCATTATTTGGAGGTCGCCAGCCAGTTGCAGGACGCAGGCGATCCGGATGAGCCGGTGCTGGCCTGGCCGTTCAATGCCAACCCGGCCAAGGCGGTTCTGGACGGTCCCCTGGGCGGGACTGCCGGTGGGGCCAGACGGCCGCCGGCCGGCCGGCGGCGGCGCGGCCGCTGACAGCAGGGTGCCGCCGGTGCGGACGCGGTACGACGCCGTCATCCTGGGGGGCGGGCCCGCTGGCCTGGCCACGGCCCTGTCCCTCAAGAACCACTGCCCGGACATCGCCGTTCTGGTCGCGGAGGCGGGCGTGGCGGGGCGGCAGCGCATCGGCGAAAGCGCGCCGCCCGACCTGTTGCTGCCCCTGGGGCAACTGGGGCTGACGGCGCGCTTCCGGGCCGATGGCCATGCGCCGTGTCCGGGCAGTGCGTCCCTGTGGGGTGGCGACCGGGTTGGCCATAACGACTTCCTCTACAACCCCATGGGGCCCGCGTGGCGGCTGGACCGCCGCCGGTTTGACGCCATGCTGGTGGCTGCGGCGGAAACCGCCGGCGTGACGGTGGTTTTCGACGCCGCGTTCCGGCGGGTGGAGGTCATGCCGGATTTAGGCCATCGGTTGATGCTGGACGTGGCGGGCACCACCAGGGCCGTGGAAACCCGCCAGGTGGTGGACGCGACGGGGCCGGAGGCGCGCTTCGCCCGCGCGCTGGGTGTGGAACGCCGGGTGGATGACACCCTGTACGCCCTGGCCGCCTTTCTGCCCCTGCCCGGAATTCTGACCTGGCAAACCCTGCTGGAGGCGACGCCCGACGGCTGGTGGTACGCGGCCCGTCTGCCCGATGAGCAGGTGGTGGTCATGATGGTGACCGACCAGGCGGGTCTCCGCCGGTTGCGCGATGACGGGACACTGCCGTCCTGGCGGCGCGGATTGGCGGCCACCGCCCTGATCGGGCCGCGGCTGGCGGCGGCCGGGGTGGATCCGGGTGCCGGTGACGCGGAACCGGCGCTGCTGCCCATCCAGTCCAGCCTGCTGGCGCGGGTGGATGGGCCGGGCTGGCTGGCCGTGGGGGACGCCGCCGCCAGCTATGACCCGGTGGCGGCGCAAGGGGTCTACAAGGCGCTGGTGGATGGCGTCGCCGCTGGCCGGGATGTGGCCCGGGGCTGTGGCGCCGCCCTGCCGCCGCCGCCCCGGCCCCGGGCGGCGCTGGTGGCGGAACGCTATGCCGACTATTGCCTGAACCGCGCCTACCTCTACGGCCTGGAAACCCGATGGCCCGACGCCTTGTTCTGGCGGGAGCGGCAGCGGCGCGCCGCCCTGGCGCGGCCGGGCGCCTCTTCGGATGGCGCACCAACCCGCGTCATGACCGATTGATGATAAGGAGAGGCCTCATGTCTTTGTTGTTCAGAAGCCCGCGCCGCCTGCTGGCCGGCGCGCTGATCGCGATGGGATTGGCGCCGGTGGCCCGGGCGGACGGATCCACGCCCGATTACAGCGCCTACACCACGACCGTCCTGATCCCCTTCATCCCGTCCATCACCCAAATGGTCACCAACCCCGATGGGACCAAGCAGCTGGAGAAGTTCGTCAACGCGCCGTCCTTTCACGTGAGGATCGGGACCAAGGCGGACGCCAAGGTCCACACGATGGACATGGACACGGGCTCCACCGGCGTGATGCTGCCGATTGGCGAAATCGTCGGCTATACGCGCGACCAAGTCGTGAGGATGGAGAAGGGGTGGGAATTCCTGTCCAGCGACAACCTTCTGTCGATCGGTTACTGTGAGGGTATGGTCGCAAAGGTCTTCTTTGGATTTTCAGATACGAATCGCCACTGTTGGTTGAATGTCGGCGCGGATCAGGACGCGGCCAGCTTTGCCGCGCTGGCCACCCGTAACATCCCGTTCGGCAGCGCCCAGGAAACGACCCTGATTGTCATCAATAGCTCCAATCCGTTCTGACGCCAGCCGCTGGCATTGAGGGCGGGCGGGGGCCGGGCTACCATGCCGGGCCTCCGATCCATCGCGCCGGTTTCTATCCCTTGTCCCGCTCCGCCCGCCTGCTCGACCTTATCCAAGCGTTGCGCCGTCATCGCCGGCCGGTGACGGCCGCCGACCTGGCGGGGGAACTGGGCGTGTCCATCCGCACCGTCTATCGCGACATCGCCACCCTGGCGGCCCAGGGCGTGCCGGTGGAGGGGGAGGCCGGCCTGGGCTATGTCCTGCGCCCCGGCTTCATGCTGCCGCCCCTGATGTTCGGGGATGACGAGATCGAGGCCCTGGTGCTGGGCCTGCGCTGGGTGGCGCAGCGGGGCGACGGGCCCCTGGGCCTGGCGGCGCAGAACGCCACCGCCAAGATCATGGCCGTGCTGCCCGCCGACCTGAAGGCCCTGGCCGAGGATAGCGGCCTGGTGCCGGTGTCGCTGAAGCCCAGCGTGACGGAGCCGCGCGACCTGACGGAAATCCGCCGCGCCATCCGGATGGAGCGCAAGCTGCGCATCGCCTACACCGACGGCCAGGGGCGGGCCAGCGACCGCACCATCTGGCCCTTCGCCCTGGCCTTCATGGAACGCATCCGCATGGTGGCCGCGTGGTGCGAGACGCGGCAGGCCTTCCGCCATTTCCGCACCGACCGCATCGTCGAGGTGACGGTGGAGGCCGACCGCTATCCCCGCCGCCGCCACGCCCTGCTGGCGGACTGGAAGGCGGAGATGGACGCGGCGGAGGAGACGTAGGCCGCGGGGTCCCTTACAGGGCGGGCTTGGCGCTGTCGTAGGTCAGCAGCACGTCGGTATGGCCATCAGCCAGGCGGTGGAACAATGTGCCGGTCACGGCGACCCGGCGACCCAGCGGGGGCTTGACGCCGGTGGGCAGTTTCAGCTGAAGGGCGTCGATGGACTCCACGTCCTCATCCGTTTCCGCCGTGCCCCCCGCCACGCAGATCATCTGCGGCAAGGTCAGCACGTAATAGTCCTCATTGGTGACGCCCTTGGCGCCGCTGCGGGTGCCGTGCTGCAGGGCGATCTCCCCCGTCAGGGTCACGGGCTCCGGCTGATAGGGCTGGCAGTCATGGGCCCGGGCGGGGCCCCAGACGGGGATGGCGGCGCCGGCGGCCACGCCGGCCAGCAATAGGATCCGGAAAAGCATGCTGCCCCCCTAGGCGCGTATCGAGCGGGTGCGCGAAAGGCAGGGACCCTACCGCCTGCCGAATGGTTTGGCGAGGGTGGCGATGCTGCTGACAGGATCTGTCAGGGGGCGACGCTACGATGCAGATCTATCCGTCGATGGAGCGCCGCCATGACCCCCGAAATCGCCCCCGCTTCCCGCCACCTGCCGCCTGCCATGCCCCTGGCCACTGGCATGCCGGGCTGGGTGTGGGTGGCGTCCGTCGGTGCCATTGGCCAGGGCCGGGCGGCGGGGGATGTGCGCCTGCCGGTGCGCCATGAGGGCGTGCTGCGCCGGGTGGCGGCGGGGGATCGCGTGGCCTGCTTCGCCCCCGACGCCCTGGGCGGATCCTGTTTCCTGGCGGTGGGTCATGTCCTGCCCGGGGGACGATATGTCGAGCATGACGCCGCGGGGCGGGAGTGGGCCTGCCTGCCGGTGGCCTATCTGCCGTCGCGGCCGGTGCCGCTGGCCGCCGTGCTGGACGGGGCGCTGGCGGCCATGGGCTGGGGCCTTAGCCTGCCGGTGGGCCTTATGCGCCTGGACGGGGACAGCTTGGATGCCATCGTGTCCGCTGTGGGCGGCCATGATCCTGATCAAACTGGCATGGCCTTTCCGCCGGTCCGTATTGCGTCCCTGGAAGATGCTGATTGATACAGGTCAGGGATAGGCGGCCCGATCTCCAATAAAAATCCCCTCATTGAAAAACAAGTGCGGCGCCAAGGCGGTGGAACATTCGCCGGCCGCATTGTTCAAGGAGGGGTAAGTGATGAAGTTTTTGTCCGTCACGGTGGCCGCCGCTGCGCTCATGGCCGGGATTTACGGTATGGCCCCGGCGGCTCATGCCTCCGACGCTGGTGATTTTCTGATCCGCGGTCGCGCCCTTGTGGTGGCGCCGGATGTTGGCAGCTCCCTGTCGCTGGGCGGCGCCGGCATTCCCGGCCACACCGACATCAGCACGGCCATCGTGCCGGAAGTGGACTTCAGCTACTTCTTCACCGACAGCATCGCTGCGGAACTGATCGCCGGTACCACGCCCCACAATGTGAAGGCGTCGGGCACGCCGCTGGGCAAGGTGGACCTGGGCAATGTCTGGCTGCTGCCGCCGACGCTGACCTTCCAGTACCACTTCATGCCGCATGAAAAGATCAGCCCCTATATTGGCGTCGGTGTGAACTACACGCTGTTCTACGGTGTCGACAAGGGCGACGCCCTGGGCCTGAAGTACGACAACACCTTCGGCTACGCCTTCCAGGCCGGCGTCGATTACAAGCTGGACGACCACTGGTCCCTGAACCTGGACCTGAAGAAGCTGATGCTCAACACCACGGCCACGGTGAACGCCGGCCTGGGCACGCCCATCAAGGCGGACGTTGACATCAATCCCTGGCTGGTCGGCTTCGGCGTGGGTTACCGCTTCTGAAACGTGAAGCGTCCTATCAGTTGTTGAAGGACCGGGCCGTCCCACCAGGTGTGGGGCGGCCCAGCCGTTTTTGACGCGGATCGTTAGCAATAAAGCCAGTTCAACTGTAAAGTGGCCCAATCCTTCAGGTTAGTAATGAACGGCAAGTGAATGACATCTTAAGTCGTTGCTTTCAAAGCGTTAACCAGAATATTTGTAGTCTGCGCCTTTAAGGAAACCTTAAGGATACCGCCCCAAATCTTTGCATGTCCGGCCGGGAAGACTCGGCTACACGCAATAATGAGAAGATCGGGGTCGATCATGATGAACGGGTTGTTTTCACAGGGTGCGGGCTCTGAGCTGAAGTCCATTCTGGAAGCCGTCAACCGCTCCCAGGCCATCATTGAGTTTAAACTCGACGGCACCATCCTGACGGCCAACGAGAACTTCCAGAAGACCATGGGCTACACCCTGGCGGAGATCCAGGGCCGGCATCACAGCATGTTCGTGGACGCGACCCACAGGAACAGTGACGAGTATCGGAATTTCTGGGCCAGCCTGGCCCGCGGTGAATTTCAGACCGCCGAGTACAAGCGCCTGGCCAAGGGCGGCCGGGAGGTGTGGCTGCAGGCGACCTACACCCCGGTGTTCGGCGTTACCGGCAAGCCGGTCAAGGTCATCAAGCTGGCGACCGACATCACCGCCCGCCAGCTGCGCAACGATGATCTGAACGGCCAACTGAACGCCATCCACAAGAGCCAGGCCGTCATCGAGTTCAAGATGGACGGCACCATCCTGACGGCCAACGAGAATTTCCTGAACGCCCTGGGCTACAGCTTGGCGGAGATCCAGGGCCATCACCACAGCATGTTCGTGGACCCGGCCTGCAGGGCCAGTGACGAGTACCGGCGCTTCTGGGCGGCGCTGGGGCGCGGCGAGTTCCAGTCGGCCGAATACAAGCGCCTGGGCAAGGGCGGCCGGCCCGTGTGGATCCAGGCGACCTACAACCCCATCTTCGACATCAGCGGCAAGCCCTACAAGGTGGTGAAAGTCGCCACCGACATCACCGAGCAGGTGGAGGCGCGCGACCGTCGCGCCGCCACGCAGAAGGTGATCTCCCAGGACCTGAACGGCCTGGCCGGTGCCATGACCGTGACCGACGAGCAGGTCAACCATGCCTCCAACGCCGCCTTGATCGCCTCGGGCAATGTGCAGGCCATCGCCGGTGGCGCCACCGAGTTGGTGGCCTCGATCGAGGAGATCAGCCGCCAGATGGCGGAAGCCTCCAAGATTTCCGAGGACGCCGTGCATCAGACGGACCGGACCAACGCCTCCGTCTCCGGCCTGTTGAGCGCCGCCCAGCGCATCGGCGAGGTGGTGAAGCTGATCAGCGACATCGCCAGCCAAACCAACCTGCTGGCCCTGAACGCCACCATCGAGGCGGCGCGGGCGGGTGAGGCGGGCAAGGGCTTCGCCGTCGTCGCTTCCGAGGTCAAGGCCCTGGCCAACCAGACGGCCAAGGCCACGGGCGAGATCGCCGAACAGATCAGCACGGTGCAGCTGGCCACCACGGAATCGGCCAGCGCCATCCAGGGCATCGGCGGCATCATCAACCGCATCAGCGCCATCTCCGGCGCCATGGCGGCGGCGGTGGAGGAACAGAACGCGGTGGCCCGAGACATCTCGTGCAACATGCAGACCGCCGCCGACGGCGTCTCCAGCATCAGCGAAAGCCTGACCAAGATCGCCGACGCCACCACCGGCGCCAACGCCTTGACCCGCCGGATCAACGAGGCCTCGCTGGCCATGGTCGCCTGACGGCCCCCACCCGTATCGACCCGGACCTTCAAGGGCGTCCCCCCGGGGGGCGTCCTTTCTTGTCCGCGCCGCGGGTGGGGGCGATCCCGCAACGCCCCCCATCGAAATGCAGGGTTCTAATCGGGCGCCCAAGCGGTTATCTAAGCGGTCCGTTACAAGACCATTTCATGACCCGAGACGAGGAGGACCGCGATGCGGGCCGAGATCGAGGCGGTCGTCGAGGCTGTGCGACAGTCCTTGACGCTGCTAAGGAGGCATCTTTGACTGGGAGAATGCCCTCCGCCGCTACGACGAACTGAACGCCCTGTCGGAAGACCCCAAGCTGTGGGACGATTCCGACCGCGCGCAGAAGATCATGCGGGAAAAGACCCAGCTTGAGACCGCCATCGAAGGCTATCGCGCGCTGGAGCGCGACCTGAACGACGGCATCGAGCTGATCGCGATGGGGGAGCTGGAAGGCGACCAGGAGATCATCACCGACGCCGAACAGGGCCTGATCGCCCTGCAGAAGCGCGCGGCGGCCCTGGAGCTGGAAAGCCTGCTGTCGGGCGAGGCCGACGCCAACGACTGCTATCTGGAAGTGAACGCCGGTGCCGGTGGCACCGAGGCCCAGGATTGGGCGCTGATGCTGCTGCGCATGTACAGCCGCTGGGCCGAACAGCATAAGTTCAAGGTGGAACTGCTGGACGAGACCAACGGTGAAGAGGCGGGCATCAAGTCCTCCACCATCCAGATCAAGGGCCACAACGCCTATGGCTGGCTGAAGACGGAATCGGGCGTGCATCGCCTGGTGCGCATCAGCCCCTTCGACAGCCAGGCGCGTCGCCACACCAGTTTCTCCAGCGTCTCCGTCACCCCCGTCATCGATGACAAGATCGTGGTGGAGATCAACGAGAAGGACGTGCGGGTGGACACCTACCGCGCCTCGGGCGCGGGCGGCCAGCACGTGAACAAGACGGACTCGGCCGTGCGCCTGACCCATATGCCCACGGGCATCGTGGTCGCCTGCCAGCAGGAGCGCAGCCAGCACAAGAACCGTTCCAAGGCCTGGGACATGCTGCGCGCCCGCATCTATGAGATGGAGCTGCGCAAGCGTGAGGAGGCCGCCGCCAACCTGGAGGCGCAGAAGACGGAGATCGGCTGGGGCCACCAGATCCGCTCCTACGTCCTGCAGCCCTACCAGATGGTGAAGGACCTGCGCACCGGCGTGGAAACCAGCCAGAGCGGGGCGGTTCTGGATGGCGACATTGATGAGTTCCTGCAGGCCGCCCTGGCCCACCGCATCAAGGGCCAAGGCGATGAGGCGGAGGCGTGAGCCTCCGCCCGCCAAGGACAAGGTTCGATGAGGCGGAGGCGTAAGCCGCCGCCCGCCGGTATTGTTTTGAGTGCGTAATGAAGGGGCCGGCGGAACGATCCGCCGGCCCTTGTCATTTTCAAAGGCGCCCTTTTCAGAATCGCGCGACCAGACGGTGGATGGTCTTCCCCGACGAGGCGCTGGTGGCCTCCTCATCCAACAGCAGGGCTGCGCCAGCCAGTGCGTCAATGGCCAGCGCCTCCCGCACCAGGCGGCTGTCGAAGGCGGCATAGAGGCGCCCGGCGCCGTCGCGCGCATCGGCGCCCCGGGTGACCCGCCAGCTGAGATAAAGGGTGCCGCCCGGTCGTACCAGGCTGGCCAACCGGCGGACGGCGGGCGCGACCAGGCCGGCATCCAGGTGCATGATGACCGTTTCGCACAGTACGTTGGCATAGCCGTGGTCGGGCAGGCCGGCCAGATCCGGCAGAGTGGCGGCGTGGAAGTCCTGCCCGGGGTAGCGGGCCCGCGCCTGCGCCAGCAACCCTTCCGACGCGTCATAGCCCACCGCCGGATAACCGTTCGCCACCAGCCACGCCACCTCCCGCCCGCTGCCGCAACCGATGTCGACCGTAGGCCGGCCGGGCGCGAAGTACCGGCGGATCAACTCGTGCAGGTCCGATGGCGGCGGCTGGCCGTGCCAGTCTTCGGCATACGCCCCGGCTGCGGTGTCGTAGGCGGCAAGTGTCTGCTGATCCATACCATTCTCCCCAGGCATCCATCCATGCAAGCGGCGGACGGGTGCCGCATACGCCCGTTGCCGCGCGTCGTCCAGGGCCATCTTTGTCGCTGGCTGGCGGCCCCCCGGCCGGCCAACCCAGCCGGCGGCTTAAGGACGGCGTTTGCGGTACAGCACGTGGCGGCGCAGGGGGTGGCCCTCGGCCAGGCGGGGATGGTCGAAATCCTCCGCCGGGTCGTGGGCCATGCCCAGTCGTTCCATGACAGCGCGGGACCGGCGGTTGGCTGGCACGGTCAGGGCCACCACCTGCGGCAGGCCGAAACGGGTGAAGGCCGCATCCATCACCGCCCGCGCCGCCTCGGTGGCGTAGCCCCGACCCCATTGCGCGCTGGCCAGCCGCCAGGCGATCTCCACCGCCGGGGTGAAGGCGGCCTCGAACCCCACGGTGCCCAGCCCGATGAAGCCGATGAAGGGCGCCACCCCTGGCACCTCCACCGCCCAATAGCCGAAGCCCTGTCGGGCGAAGTGCGCCTGTATGCGATCGACCAGGGCGTCGCTGCCGGCGCGGTCCAGGGGGGTGAGGAATTCCATCACCCGGGGATCGGCGGCCAGGACGGCGAAGGCGTCGCGGTCGGTCGGCAACCAGGGGCGCAGCAGCAAGCGCGCGGTCTTCAGCGTCGGTATGTCAGGCATGGCATCCATCCTGGGTCGGACCTCCGGGTGGTGGACGGTACAAAATGACGCGGCGGAGTTGGCCCGGGCCACCATTTTACCGACACAAATCGGGTGCAGGCGAAGATGTCTTTCGTCTTATGGTGGAGGGAAAGCCGTGGGTGCCTTAGTACTGATCATAATGTTGGCTGTCGGCCTGACCACAATCGCACGGGCGCAGACGATGTCGCCCGATGATTGGGGGAATATCCCGGTTCCCGCAGATGCCACCGTGCGCCTGGGGCGGGACGCCAGGGGAAATGAGACCAGGGAAATCACCTATGCCGGCGGTGTGGTCGCCCGCCAATGGCGCGATGGCAGCGGTAAGCCGCAGACGGTGATGGAGGATCGCAGCGGCCACGGTGCCGTACTGTGCCTGCGGGAAATCTATGTCGCCTTGCGCGAGGGTCTGGACACCTGCCGCCAGGACGGGGATGAAGCGCTGCGCCGCTTCATGGATGAGGGCTTGCAGCAGATCGACGATTTCGTGGTCGCCAACAGCTTGACGCCCGTAACTAAGGACGCGTTGAAGGCGGCGGAGGAGGCGCGCCTGAAAAAGCAGCGGGACGGCGCGGCCCTCCGGGGTCTGGAGGCCCAGGCCAAGATATGCGCGGGTGGCGACGCCCAACGCATGCTGGGCGGTCTGCGGTCCGCGTCGCTGGATAAGCTGCGGGCGGAATTGGCGGCGGCGCTGTCGGTGCCCCGGCCGCCGGTCTTCAGCCCCTGCCTGTAGGCGGCGAGGGTGAAAAACACGAAGGGGCGGCCCCGGATCGGGATGCCGCCCCCACGCATGCCGTGAACTGCCAAAGCTCTCGTCGGATCGGGTGCCACGTTTGGTTGGGCTGCCCTTTCCCTATTACGCGGCACCGTGCCCTGACCCGGCGCCCGGTGCCATCAGTTTGTGTGATAATATAACGCATACCGGATATGGTTGGGGCGGCTAGCTGCTTGGCATGGCCGTCCCAAATCCGGAATGCCTGAAATCGGTCTCAGGCGGTGCGCTTCACCCAGTCCTGCACCAGCGCCTCCAGCACCGGCAGGTTGACCGAGCCCGAGGTCAGCACGGTGTCGTGGAAGGCGCGGATGTCGAACTTGGTGCCCAGCTTGGCCTTGGCGGCCTCGCGCAGTTCCAGGATCTTGTTCATGCCGATCTTGTAGGCCAGCGCCTGGCCCGGCCAGACGAAGTAGCGCTCGATCTCGGTGATGTTGTCGTGCTCGGGGTTGGCCGTGTTGTCGTTCATGTAGGCGATGGCCTGTTCCCGCGTCCACCGCTTCAGGTGGATGCCGGTGTCCAGCACCAGGCGGGCGGCGCGGAACAGTTCCGAGGCGATGCGGCCGGCGTCGGAATAGGGGTCCTGGTAATAGCCGTATTCCTTGGGGAAGCGCTCGGCATACAGGGCCCAGCCCTCGCCATAGGCGCTGTTCCAGATGAAGCGGCGGAAGGTGGGCAGGTTGGCCATCTCCTGCGCGATGGCGATCTGCATGTGATGGCCGGGAATGCCCTCGTGATACGCCAGGCTCTCCAGCATGGGGATGGGGTTGACCGACATGTCGTATAGGTTGGTGTAGAACACGCCGGGCCGCGACCCGTCCGGCGACGCCGGCTCATAGAAGGCGCTGGCCGTGGCCTTCTCGCGGAAGGGCTCCACCGCCTTGACCACGATGGGGGCCTTGGGCTTGGTCAGGAAGAACCGGTCCAGGTCAGACCGCATCCTGTCGATGATGTCGGTGGCGCGCTTCAGCAGGGTGGCGCGGCCCTCCGGCGTGGCCGGATCGAAGAAGCGCTTGTCGGTGCGCAGGTAATCGAAGAAGGCGCGCAGTTCGCCCTTGAAGCCCACCTTGGCCATGATGCCGCGCATCTCATCCTGCAGCGCCGCCACCTCCTTAAGGCCCTGGGCGTGCACGGCCGCCGGATCCAGGGGCAGGGTGGTCATCAACTGCACTTGCGAACGGTAGAAGCGTTCGCCATCCGGCAGGGCCCAGACGCCGTTGCTGGCGGTGGCCTTGGTCTCCAGCGCCGACACCGTGCTGATCAGCTTCTGGAAGGAGGCCTGGACCTGGCCGGTCAGGGCCTTTTCCGCGGCGGCGATCAGGCGGGCCTGCTCGGCGTCGGCCAGCTTCAGGGCCGTTACCTTCTCCGTGAAGTCGGCCAGCAGGGGGCTGCTTTCCGTGGCGCCGTTCGTGAACGGCTTGCCGGTGATGACGTTGCGTGCCGCCTCCAGGATGGATTTGAAGGCGAAGGCCGGCGGCAGGACGCCCATGTCGGCCTGCTTGCCGATGCGGGTGATGTAGGCGTCCATCAGCGGGGCGATGCCCACCAGGCGGGCCACATAGTCTTCCGCGTCCTGCGCGCTGCCCACGGCGTGGTAGGAGATCAGGAAGCTGGCGATGTCGGTGTGCGGCCCGGTCAGCTGGCTGATCACATAGCTGTGGTTGCGCCAGGGATACTGCGTGATGGTCTGCTGCAGCTCATTCTCGAACAGCTGCTTGCTGATCAGCGCGCCGGGCGACAGCTCCGCCATCTTGAAGCCCTTCAGGGTCTTCAGCCGCTGTTCGGCCAGGTGGAAGTTTTCCAGCAGGTGGGCGTCGTCGGGAATGGTCCACTTGTCGTGCGGGCCCGGCAGGCCCAGCACGGTGCGCTGCTGCGGGTCGCGGGCCAGGTCCTCGTTCCAGCAATCCTCAAAGAAGGCGTTCAGCGCCTTCTCCGTTTCCGACGGTTCCGCCGCCGCGGCGGGCTGGGCAATCAGCTCGGGGATGGCCGTCAGGGCCACCAGGGCGGTACCGGCCATCAGGCCGCGGCGCAGCAGGGAACGGCGGGACATGGTCTCACCGGAGGAGGAAGCGGTCATGGGCGTTCGGGCACCGTGGTAGGGGCTGCGGGGGCAGCACGGAATGGCGGGAGCCGGGCATGCGCCCAGCCGGATGGCGCGGATGGTAGCAAGGGCGATGGGCGCCGCCCAAGATGAGTTTGTTAGCAAATGGTAACGGGAGGGTCAGTCGGGCGGGGAGGCACCAGCCAGGATGGTCTCCAGGGGCGCCAGCGGCTCATACCAGTCGGGCGGGAAGTCGGCCTTGAGGCGGCTGGCGTCATTGAAGGGGCGCTTGATGCCGCCCTTGAAGTAGTGGCGCACCAGGGCGCGCCAGTGTTCCGCCGGATCGTCGCCGGCCGTGGCGGCGATGACGCCGAACCAGCGGCGGCCGGCGGCGACGTGGCCGATCTCCTCATCATGGATGATCTGCAGCACGGCGGCGCTGTCCTCGTCCCCCACCTTCTTCAGGTTGGCGATCATCATGGGCGTCACGTCCAGGCCGCGCGCCTCCAGCACCATGGGCACCAGGGCCAGGCGGGCGGCCAGGTCGTGGGCCGTGACCTCGCTGGCCTGCCACAGCCCGTCGTGCGCTGGCAGGTCGCCGTACGCCGCCCCCAGCGTGGCCAGGCGGGCGGCCAGCAGGGCGTGGTGCTTGGCCTCCTCATCCGCCACCATCACCCAGTCGTCCTTGAAGGCGCGGGGCGCCGGCGTGCCGTCGGGGAAGGTGGTGAACCGGGCGACGATGTCCCAGGCCAGGTCGATGGCGTTCAACTCGATATGAGCCAGCGCGTGCAGCAGGGCCACGCGGCCCGCCACGCTGCCGGCCTTGCGCCGCTTGGGCATGTCGCGGGGCAGCTTCAGCTCCGGCCGCTCGGGCCGCGCCGGCCGGTCCGGCGGCGGGGGGCCGGGCAGGTCGGGCAGCGATCCGGCGTGCCAGGCCGCGGCATAGGTCCGCGTGAGCCGCACCTTTTCCATCGGTGCCGCCGTGGTCAGCACGTGGACGGCTGCCGCCGTCAGGCTGGGCGGCAACGGTTGGTCGGCCGAACCATCCTGGAATGGCTCTAAAGTAGCGACCGGGGTGGTATTGGGGACATGGTAGGGTGCCATGGCGTTTTTGGACGCCATCCGGCGGGGGGAAGTCAAGGGGCCGCGGCCCCCGTCGGGGATTTGACAGGGCCCCGGGCGGCATTTAAGCCGTCGAGCCCCGGATATGGGGGCGGACAATGCGGGGGGTACGTCATCATGAGGCGGGCGGGGATCGCGCTGGCGGCGGCATTGTTACCGGCGGCGGCCTGGGGGGCGGAGGATGCGGACCAGATGCCCACCATCATTGTTACCGGCCGCGTGCCGCCCGACGCCGCCACCGAGCGCATCTACGGCACCCTGCAGCTGGACGGCGCCTGGCTGGACGCGGCACCCGAGCGGCGGCTGGATGAGGCGCTGCGCGGCGTCCCCGGCTTTTCCCTGTTCCGCCGCACCGGCAGCACCAGCGCCCACCCCACCTCGCAAGGCGTCTCCCTGCGCGCCCTGGGCCCCAACGGCGCCGGGCGCACCCTGGTGCTGGTGGACGACATCCCGGTCAACGACCCCTTCGGCGGCTGGGTGTACTGGAGCCGCCTGCCCACCGCCGCCATCGCCAGCGTGGCGGTGACGGAGGGCAGCGGCGCCGGCCCCTGGGGCAACCAGGCACTGGACGGCGTCATCCGCATCACCACCAAGCCGCTGGAAGGGGGCGAGGTTCGCGCCGGCAGCAATGGCCTGGCGGAGGGAACGGCCGGCGTCTCTGCCGGCGGCGTCTCGGTCCTGGCGCACGCCAGCCGCAGCGATGGCAGCTATCTCGTGCGGTCGGACCAGCGCGGCCCCATCGACACCCAGGCCGGCTGGGATGACGCCTGGGTGGATGTGAAGGCGCAAGGCGATGCCGGGCCGCTGGCGCTGGCCGGCACCCTCTCCGCCTTCCATGAGCACCGCGGCAACGGCACGCCCTTGCAGGAGAACGGCACCGACGCGCTGGAGGGCAGCCTGCGCCTGGCGGATGAGGAGGGCCCCCTGGGCCTGTCCCGGCACGGCACGCTGTACCTGCGCCGCTATGTCTTCAAGAACATGTTCTCCTCCGTCAACGCCCCCCGCACGGCAGAAACGCCCGCCCTGGACCAGTACCGCGTGCCGGCCACGGCCGCGGGCGGTTCGCTGTCCACCACGGTGGAGGAGGGCGGCGGGCGCCGCACCGTGCTGGGCGCCGACCTGCGCTGGGCCGAGGGGGCGACGCATGAGCGCTTCCAGCCCCTGGCCGGGGTGTTCCAGCGCGACCGCGACGCCGGCGGCGACCAGCTGGTGGGCGGAGTCTATGCCGAGCAGACCTGGCCCGTGGCGCCTACCGTGGACCTGCACGGCGGCGTGCGCCTGGACGGCTGGACCATGGGCGATGGCCACCGGGTCGAACGCTCTATCCAGACCGGCGCCGTGACCCGGAACGACCAGTACGACGATCGGGGCGGCGCCTTGCCCACGGCGCGGTTGGGCGTTGACTGGCGACCCCTGTCGGATTGGACCTTGCGCGCGGCCGCCTACACCGGCTTTCGCCTGCCCACCATCAACGAGCTGTATCGCCCCTATCGCGTGGGCAACGACATCATCGAGGCCAACGCCCTGCTGAAGCCGGAACGCATGGTGGGCGCGGAGGCGGGGGTGACCTGGGCGCCGGCGCACGGTCCCACGGTCAGCCTGACCGCCTATCACGATGGCGTGACCGACGCCGTGGACAATGTGCTGATCACCACCAAGCCGGGGGTGGTGCCGGGCTTCGGTGTGGCGGTGCCGGCCGGCGGCACCTTCGCCCAGCGCCGCAACCTGGATCGGGTGCGGGCCGAAGGGGCGGAGATGCGGGCGACCTGGACCTTGGACCCCACGCTGGACGCCACCTTGGGCTATCTGTGGAGCCGGTCGACCGTGCTGCGCGCCGACGGTTTCGCGGCCCTGGTGGGCAAGCGCCTGGCGCAAAGCCCGCTGCACACCGGCACGGTGGACCTGACCTGGACGCCGTCGTCCGCCTACACCACGGCGCTGCGGGTGAAGGCCAGCGGCCAGCAATATGAGGATGGACTGAACAGCCGCTCGCTGGCGCCCACGGTCACGGTGGACCTGTCGGGCACGTGGCGGATATCGGGCTATCTGGCGGTTTTCGCCACGGCGGAGAACCTGTTCGACCGCACGGTGGAATCAGGACGCCGCATCGATGGCCTGGTGGCGATCGCCCCGGGACGGATCATTTCCGGCGGGGTGCGCGTGAACTGGTAGGAAAATGGAAGGGCTGACGGGACGCGGAAGTATACTTAGCGCGGGGTGATGGTGCCGGCGGGCTGCTGGTTCACGTAGAACTCGGCCGGGAAGGCGGGTTTGTAGTAGTGGCCTGCCTTGACCAGGGCGCGTTCGTGTTCCGAACGCATATAGCTGATCACCGGCAGGGACCAGGCGATGCTCAACAGCAACACCCACAGGCTCAAAGTGACCAGGCGATCTTTATTGAACACGGCGGTCATAATCCTTACTCCTAGACTTCCAAAACCATCGCCCTTTATTGTGGAAGGATTATGGCGGGAAGCAGCGCGTTGCGGCTCATGACATTATTTTTACGCCCGGGAAGATGAACAGGTTGCTAACGACTGGGCCAGCGCCTCTGAATTTTTTGCACGGACGAATGGTTAAGCCATCACCGGGCTGCAGGCCTCAGCCGCTGACGGGATCGCCGATGGCGTAGAAATGGCCGCCGGCCACGTGGTGCAGGCTGCGCCAGGCGGGGTCGGCCGCCTCGTACATCCAGTGCCCGTCCTTGAAGACGCGGGCGTCGGCCCAGGCGGCCACCACCTCGCCGATGAACAGGTCGTAGGTCTTCTGATTGTGCGGCTCGGGAATGACGCGGCAGGACAGCCAGGCGGCGCAGCCGGCGACCAGGGGCGGGACGTGGCCGTCCATGCGGAACAGCTCCACCCCGTGGCGGGCCAGCTTGTCCGGCATGTCGGCCAGGCTGTCGCCCCCCACGCCACGGGTCAGGCGCACCTGCGCCCGGGTCGGCACCTGCAGGGCGAAGGCGCCGCTGCCTTCCACCAGCGCGCGGGTGGCCGTGGCCTTGTCCAGCACGACGGTGACCTTGGGCGGGCTGAAATCCAGCGGGCAGGCCCAGGCGGCGGCCATGACGTTGTCCGTCCCGCCATGGTGGGACGATACCAGCACGGTGGGGCCGTGGTTCAGCAGGCGATAGGCTTTGGCGAGGTCGACGGGCTGGATGGGGGCGTCCACGGCACGGCCTTCGTTAAGACGGGGAGGGGCCCAGAGGTACCCTCAAAAATGTCACCGGCACAAGAAACGGATTGGCCGGCGGCGGCCCTCGCTCTAACGTTGCCGCCCGCGCCGGCCGTGGCCGGTGCCACGCCGTTCACGGGTTGCCGCCATGTCCCCCATCCTGGGCCTGTACCTGACCGCCGTCCTCATCTGGGGATCGACCTGGTATGTGATCGAGTTCCAGCTGGGGGCCGTGGATCCGGCGGTGTCGGTGGCCTATCGCTTCGGCCTGGCCGCCGTGCTGCTCATGGGCTGGCTGGTGGCGCGGGGGCAGAAGGTGATCCCGCCCCGGCACGCCTGGCGGCAGGTGGCCCTGGTCGGCGCCTTCACCTTCTCCACCAACTACCTGCTGGTCTATCTGGCGACCGAGCGGCTGCCGTCCGGCCTGGTGGCGGTGGCGGGCTCGGCCCTCAGCCTCATGAACGTGCTGAACGCCCGCATCTTCCTGCGCCAACCCGTCCGCCCCCTGGTGCTACTGGGCGGGCTGATCGGCATGACCGGTGTGGTGCTGCTGTTCCTGCCCGAGTTGCAGGTGGATGGCCTGACGGGCAAGGCGGCGGTGGGCCTGGCGCTGGTCATGCTCAGCAACGTCAGCGCGTCCCTGGGCAGCATCTGCGTGCAGCGCGGCGCCAAGCTGGGCGTGCCCCTGCTGCCCGCCACGGCCTGGAGCATGGCCTTCGGCGCCGTCCTGATGGTGGGCGTGGCCCTGGCCCGGGGCGCCGTCTTCAGCTTTCCGGCCAGTCTCAGCTACACCGTGTCCCTGGGCTATCTGGCCCTGTTCGGCTCGGTCATCGCCTTCCTGGCCTACTTCTCCCTGATCGGCCGCATCGGGGCGGACCGCGCCGGCTACGTCGCCGTGATGATCCCCATCCTGGCGCTGGTCATCTCCACCGTCTTCGAGGGGTATCACTGGTCGCCCGCGGCTTTCATCGGCTTGGCGCTGGCGGTGGCCGGCAACCTTCTGGTGCTGGGGCCCAGGACATGGCGCAAGCAGGATGCGGCGCCCGCCCCCGCGCCCGCCCGCTAACCTTTGAATTCCACCCGCGCCAGGCCGGGCAGCTTGTGGCGCAGGGCGGGGGTCAGGCGGAACAGCGTGTCCATCAGGCGGGGCAGGCCGCGCGGCATGCGGTAGTCCAGCGTCTCCACCGCTGCCACTTGGGGCGACCAGCCGCGCAGAGTGTCGGCCACGGCGTCGGTGTCGATGCCCCAGGGCATGGGCGGGATGCGATAATGCGGCGTGCGGTGCAGGCCGCGCAGGGTCAGGCGCGACAGCCAGGCGGGCACGGTGTCGAACACCAGCCGCCCGCCGGGGAAGCGCCGCGCCAGGGTGGCCACCAACCGGCGCACGTCGGCCTCGGGCAGATACATGAACAGGCCCTGGGCCACGATGTGCACGGGGCCGCCGTCCGTCACGGCGTCCATCCAGGCCGGGTCGCGCGCGTCGGCCGCCAGGTGGCGCACACGCGGACCGGGCGGCAGGAAATGGTCGCGCAGGGCGATGCCCTCCGGCAAATCCACCGTCAGCCAGCTCAGGCGGCCATTGTCGATGCGGTGGCGCTGCGTCTCCAGCCCTTCCCCCAGCGAGACGACGGTCCCCTCCGGATGGCGGTCCAGCCATCGGCGCAGGATGGCATCGATGGCGGCGGCGCGCATGGCGTGCGAGCCGTCCGCCCGGCCGAAGTGGCGCTCATAATCATAGGCCAGGGCCTGGTAGATGCGCACCGCCTCCGGGTCGTGGAAACGGGCGTTGGGCCGCATGGCCTCCGCCGCGCGGTTGTGCAGGGTCCACAGCATGGTCTCCGGCACGCCGGTCAGGCCCGGATGGGTCAGGCCGGGGGGCGGTGAGGACTGCGGGCTGTCAGGGCTCATGAAACGGGGTTTTCGGCTATGGTGTGCAGCCAGTCGGCCAAGTCATCGCAGGGATGGGTCCGCAGGCGATACAGGCGGGCGCGAGCGATCAGCGGGGCTTTTCCGCGACGAACACCAATGACCATGGCCCGATGATCGCGTGCTGGGGATCGTGAAGATGATACATGGCCGGACGGAAGCCGATTTCGGCCAATTTGATGAACATCTGCAAACCGGGGATCGTCCAGACCAGCACGCCTTCGTCGGGCCGAACCGGGTCACCGTGGAATATTTTCTCTTTCAGGTACGTGACATGTCCGCCCGCCGCGAACGCCCGTACGTCGTCGAGTGGTTCGCCCACATGATAAGGTAAAGTGAAGATGTGCCTCCCGCCCGGTTTCAGCACTCGGAAAACCTCTCGGTGAGCGGCATAGGGATCGGGAATATGCTCAAAGACGTCGCTGGACATGACAATGTCGAAGGCGCCGGATGGCAGGGATAAATGCTGGAGATCCTCATGGCGCACGGCGCCGATATGGGGGCCGCTGGGAATGTCCGGGCCGAAATATTCCGAGCAGACATAACCGGGAAGGCGGCTCAGAAGGTCATGCACGGCGCGCCGGGACTCGGTATTATAAACGGTGAAGAGCTCGGGCAAATCAAGGGGCCCGCTTTCGCTTTGCCCTGTCAGGGCGCGAAAGACCTTCATCATCTGGCGCTGGCGGCAGAATGAGCCGCACGCCGTACAGAACCCCGACTCCCGCTGATCATCCACACGGAAACCGACAATATCCCCACGCGTCCCGCATACATTGCATATTGCGTTCAGGCGCCCGTCGTTCGTTTCATGATACCCGCTGTCGCGTGGCGAAAAAGGGAAAACCTGCTGGCTCGCCAGGCTGGCGCGCGGGATCTCCATATTCGGCATCTTCACTCACAGTTCCCATTGCGGAAAAGCTGCTGGGCGCGGGCGCTTCTTCCTGTAGCCAGCGGCGTCTGAAGCCGCCCGCCCAACAAATATGCTACGGCAAGGCCGGAAGAGTGAAAAGACGGATGGTTGAGATAGGCCTCATCGCCACCATTACGAGGGGGGCATTCCCGATCTTAACGCGAATGTTCAGCTACATGCCTGAAACGCCCGGCAGCCCCCCCCGCGCCGCCGGCGTCAAGGGCGCGGCTTCAGAACACGCCCTTGCCGTCGGGGTCGCTGGCCGGCACCGGCTGGCTGACCGACCAGTGCTCCACCACCTTGTCGTCCAGCACACGGAAGATATCGACCACCGCCGTGCCTTGGGCGTCCGGGCCGGGGATGGCGTGCACATGCAGCACGACCAGGTTTCCCTGGGCGATGCTGCGAACGACCTCCACCTTCGCGTCGGGATGATGTTGGAAGAACGTGGCGTAGGCGTCCTGCAGGGCGCGGCGCCCATCGGCCAGTCCGGGAGTATGCTCCCGGCAGTCAAGGGCGACGTAGCGGTCGGCGGCGGACAGGTCATGCCTGTTGAAGAAGGCGTCGTAGAAAGCCAGAACCGTCTGGCGGTTGGCCTCGCCTTCCGCCGCGCTGTCGGGGATACGGGTGCTGGTGGCGCCGGCCGCCTGGTTGGCCGGGGGTGGGGCGGCCTGGGACGACGCCAGGCCGGAACCGGCCAGCGCGACGCCCAGGGCCAGGGCACGGAGTGTCAGGCGCATATCTTCCTCATCGGGGACTGGGCGACGGGGGAAGGCGGGCGGGCAGGGTGATTTCCCCATCACGCGCCCATCCCCGCGTCACCCCTTTACCTGCACGGGCATTGTGGCGACTCTGGGGTGGTGGCGTGGAAGGGTTGGGGCCATGACGCTTATACGGATCGATGCTCCGGTCCCGGGCGCGGCGGCGCGCCATGATGAAATTGTATAAAATATTTGACATATAATATCCTATCGTTGACCCTGCGGGGAAATGACGGGCAGCAGGGGGCGATGATGAACCGTACCGCGGTGGCGCTGGTATTCACTCTGGCGGCGATAGCCCCCGCCGCCTCTTCCGCCTGGGCCGAGCCCGCCATCCCGATGGCCAAGCCCGTCGGCGGCGTGGACGCCGTCATCGCCGACTATGAGGCGCTGGCCCGCCAGACGGACGGCACCGATGGGCCCGGCTGGCCGGACGTCAGCAAGGCCGCCGCCGATCGCCGCGCCCAGGACTATGCCGCGTTGAAAGCCCGCCTGGACAGGCTGCCGCCCTCGGCCCCCGATGGCGAGGAGGCCCTGACCCGCCGCCTGCTGGACTGGCGTCTGGGCGTGCTGGTGGACGGTGCCAGGTTCGATGAGGACCGCATCCCCTTCGACAATGGCGACGGCTTCTTCAACACCGCCAACTACGCCGCCGCCACCACCGTCATCCGGACGGAAGCGGATGCCCAGGCTTGGGTCGCGCGCCTCAGGGCCTTGCCCGCCTATTATGACCAGCAGGTCGCCAACATGCGGCGCGGGCTGGAAACCGGCTTCGTCCAGCCGCGCCCCACCGCCACCTCCGTTCTCAACATCCTCAAGATCGCGGCCGACCAGCCGGCGGAGGCCAGCCCCCTGCTGGGGCCGCTGAAGGTGCTGCCCGCCACCATCCCGGCCGACCGCCAGGCGGCCCTGCGCGCTGACGCCCTGGCGGCGGTGACCCAGGCGGTGAAGCCGGCCCGGGCGAAGCTGGTGGCCTTCTTCGAGCAGGACTACGTCCCCCATGCTCGCGACACGCTGGGCGCCAGCAGCCTGCCGGACGGGCGGGAGTACTACGCCTACGCCGTGCGCCGCTCCACCACCACCGACCTGACGCCCGACGCCGTGTTCGCGCTGGGGGAGCGGGAGGTGGCGCGCATCCGGGGGGAGATGGCGGCCGCGATGCGGGCCACCGGCTTCACCGGCACCTTGCCCGAGTTCATCGCCAAACTGCGCACTGACAAGCAGTTCTACGCCCCGGATCTGGCGACATATGTGGAAAAGGCCAGCGAGATCGGCAAGCGCATCGACGGCCTGCTGCCGCTGTGGTTCGGCACGCTGCCGCGCCTGACCTGGACCATCCGGCAAAAGCCGCCAGAGCAGGAGGGCTCGTCCAGCGGCTATGACCTGGGCGATCCGGTGAAGGGCGTGCCTGGCCGCGTGGTGGTGGGGTCCAAATCCTTCGGCGACCCGCTGTTCGGCCTGCCGTCCTGGATCCTGCATGAGGGCGTGCCCGGCCACCACCTGCAGATCGCCCTGGGCCAGGAGCGCACGGACCTGCCGGCCTTCCGCCGCAAGGACGAACCCACCGCCTTCATCGAGGGCTGGGCGCTGTATTCCGAGCAGTTGGGCGAGGACATGGGCGTCTACCGCACGGACTACGAACGTTTCGGCCGCCTGTCCTTCGACATGTGGCGGGCCTGCCGCCTGATGATGGACGTGGGCATCCACTGGAAGGGGTGGAGCGCCGAGCGGGCCGCCAGTTGCCTGCGCGACAACACCGCCCTGCCGGAACGCGCGGTGCTGGGCGAAACGCAGCGCTATATCGCCTGGCCGGCCCAGGCCCTGGCCTACAAGGTGGGCGAGCTGAAGTTCCTGGCGGAGCGGCGGCGGGCGGAGCAGGCGCTGGGCGCCCGCTTCGACATCCGCGCCTTCCATGACGCCGTGCTGGACGACGGCCCCATGCCCATGGACATTTTGCACGATCAGCTGGGCCGCTGGCTGGCCCGGCAGGGAGCGGCGCCGTAACCCGCCTCACGCGCCCTTTCGTCTGGCGGCCAGCCCGTTATACGCGAAGCCGGCGGCCAGGGCGGCGGCCATCACGGCCTGGGCCGCCACGGTTTGCGCCGTGGGGAACAGGCCCACGATCTCCACGCTGGGCACATGGGCCAGGGGGACGACGTCCAGCCAGCCGGCCTCCTGCAGGGCCTTCACGCCCTTGCCGGCCAGCACCACGGCCAGCACGGCCATCAGGCCGGAACTCCAGGCGAAGAAGGCGCCGATGGGCAGGCGGCGGCTGTAGCGCAGCAGCCCCCAGGCGATGGCGGCCAGCAGCAGCACGGCCGCCCCGGCGCCGGCCAGCACGGCCATGTGCGCCCCCTCCGCCCACAGCGCCATGTAGAACAGGATGGTCTCGAACACCTCGCGGTAGACCACCACGAAGGTCAGCAGGAACAGGAACCAGGCCGACTGTCGCGACAGGGCGTGGGACAGCTTCTCCTTGATGTACAGCTGCCAGGCGCCGGCCTGGGACTTGCCGTGCATCCACACGCCCACCGACAGCAGCACCAAGGCGGCGAACACCGAGCCCAGGCCCTCCGTCAGTTCCCGGCTAGCGCCGCTGATGGACACCAGGTAGGTTGCCACGGTCCACGTCGCCAGGCCGGCCGCCAGGGCGGTGGTCCAGCCCAGGTGGACATGGCGCAGCACGTCCGCGCGCCCGGCCTTGCGCAGGAAGGCGATCATCGCCACCACGATCAGCAAGGCCTCCAGCCCTTCACGCAGCAGGATGGTGAAGGCGCCGACGAAGGTGGAGGCGTCACTGGCGGCGGCGGGCGACAACGCATGCTCCGCCTCGATCAGCAGGCCGTTGATGGCCTGGGCCTGGGCGCGCACCTGGTCCGCCGGCCGACCTTGGCCGATGACGCCGCGGAAGGCGCCCATGGCGCTTTCCACGCGGGTCATCAGGCCGCCGTCGCGCGCCTTCAGGATGGGCTCCACCGGTTCAAACCCGTCGAGGTAGGCGGCCAGGGCCAGGTCGCCGGCCGCCTTGGCGTCGCCGGCCTCATAGGCCTTCACGGCCAAGCCCAGCTTGGCGTGGGCGATGGCCAGGCTGTCGTTGGCCTTGGGCATGACCGCGTCGGGATGGGCGCGCAGGTAGGCCAGCAGCGCCTGGGCGTCATGGGCGCCCGCCTTCTCCTCCAGAGCGGCCTGCGAGGCTTGGGTCAGGGCCTCCAGATTGGGAAACAGGGCATGCAGATCGGGCCGGGCGCGCCACAGCGCCTCGCCCGCCTGGATGTCGCCGGGCGTAAAGGCGAAGCCGCCGGCGATGAAGGCCAGCGCCCAGCGGTCCTCGGCCGGCAGGTGGGCGAAGCTGACCATGGGCGTGCCGTCCAACCCCTGCTCGATCACCTGCTCCAGGGCGAAGACGCTGCGTTGGCGCGCGCGTCCGGTGTCGCTGAAGGCCACGGGCCTGGGATCCAGCGTGACGCCCACCGGGCCGTCACCATGGCCGGTGGCGCCGTGGCAGGCGGCGCAATTCTCCGCGTACAGGGCTCGGCCCCGCGCCAGGTCCGGCGGGGCGGTGGGCGCCAGCGGCACGGGGTAGGCGGCCAGCAGATCCCGGCCCAGGGCGCGCGCCAGGCCGGCCACCTCGGCCGGGGGCGCCTTGGCGGCGATGGCGGCTTTCAGCGCATCGGCCTGGGCCTGCAACTGGGGCAGGACGGGGGTGGGCGGCAGCCCGGCCATCCGCTCCCGCGCGCTGGCCGCGAACTCCGCCTGCTCGGCATATTCGCTCTCGCTGGTCACCTGGCCGTCGGCCACCGCGCCGGCATAGTCCACCGCCACATAGTCCAGCAGCCGCCAGATGGTCTGCGCGGGCGCCGGTTCCGCCGCCCCTGCGGGCAGGGCGGCCCCGAGGGCCAGGCCCAGCAGCGTGAGGGCGGCGGCAAGAGGACGGAGGGACTTGAGCATGGCGCGGCCCGGCTGAGAGGTGCGAGTCATTCTCAGTAACCCCGCTGCCGATGTTTTTGCAAGCATGCGCCGGGCGCGTCTGCCTTGTGGGCACCCTATGGGTCGGATCACTGCGGGGGGCGGAAACGACAAGACCCGCCGCGCAGGGTGTGCGGGCGGGTCCGGCGGGTTGGCGACCCCAGCTGGATTCGAACCAGCGACCTACCGCTTAGAAGGCGGTTGCTCTATCCAACTGAGCTATGGGGCCCGGAGGCGGCCCCGGGCCCGAGGGCCGGGGCGCCCGATATCAGAAAAGGATCAGAAGCGGCCGACGCGGGGGCGGTCGGTGCGGAAGTTGTCGGCGTAGTTCTTTGGCCGGACGATGCGGTCGTTGTGGGTGATAACCTCGTAGGTCCACCCCTTGCGGGTCGCGTAGGCGATGGCCTCTTCGGCGCTGTCGAACGTCAGCTTCACCTGGTTCAGGGTGTCGCCCGAGCTGGTCCAACCCATCAGCGGCTCCGGCCGGCGGGCGGTGGCCAGTTCATATTCCAGGATCCACGAATGGGTCTTGGCCCGGCCGGACTGCATGGCCGTCTTGGCCGGCTGATAGATACGAACCTGCATCTCTGGAACGTCCCCGGTTGAACGAAACACCTGTTGCCTGCCGTCGCCATTCCGGCGCCGGTCCGGGCGATGGTCGGGGCGCCCGGATTCGAACCGGGGGCCTACGGTTCCCAAAACCGTCGCGCTACCAGACTGCGCTACGCCCCGAAACCATCGCGAGCTAGGGTTTACGCGGTTCGCGGGGCCATGGTCAATCAGGAAAGCGGCCCGGCGCGCGGCAACCCTGACCCGCCCGGCGTCCCGGTTTTCCAGCTGAAATCCCCGCCACCCTACGCACGAAAGAGTGGTGCGGTGCCCGGCAAAAAGCGCCGCGGCGGCGGCCGAGGGTTGGCCCCAGGCTCGGGCCACGGCCCTTCCGGGCGCCCGGCGGGGCGTATGCGGCGCCAATTCCGGGCCGGCAACCAGGAAATCCCGACCGCCTTGGGCCGCTTCACCCGGCAATTTTGACCGGGCGGCGGGAAATTCCGACCGCCCCAATTGTTCGCATTTCTGTCGTCGCCAGCGGTCCTGGACCAGAGAATCCCTTTATTTACAGACGCGTAGATAGCGCTTCGGGCTGTTGGCACGGTTTCTGCGGTTAGCCGTCCGAACCTAACCGTCCATCAGAGGAGGTTGATGGCGTCCATGCCAGCGTAGCGCCCCCGGGCAACCCCGGACCAATCCGTCCCGCCATCCCGGCAGGAACGGGTTGCCGCCCGGAGACGGGGACTTAGGCCCCCCCGGCAGCGGGCGGGTGGCGCTCTTCGATGGCATGGGACCAGCAGCTTGCTCTCGCCAGAAGGATCAGACCGGCCCAAACGGCCGCCCTCCGGCAGCTCAAAAGGAGATAGATGATGTCCTCTCAAGTCGCCCTCTCTTCGGCAATGCGTTCCAACCTGCTGTTGCTGCAGAACACCAACAGCTCGATCGACAAGCTCCAGGCGCAACTGTCCACGGGCAACAAGGTCAATAGCGCGCTGGACGGCCCCACGGCCTTCTTCGCGGCCCAGGGTCTGAACCAGCGTGCCAGCGACCTGTCCACCCTGAAGGACGCGATGGGCCAGGCCATCAGCACCATCAAGGCGGGCAACCAGGGCATCACCTCCATCCAGAAGCTGATCGACCAGGCCAAGGGCCTGACGACCTCGGCCTATTCCAACCTGGGCAACGACCCCAGCGCGATCGCCACCCGCAAGTCGTTGGCCGACCAGTTCAATGACATCAAGGACCAGATCGACAAGCTGGCCGCCGACAGCGGCTACGGCGGGAAGAACCTGCTGGCCGGCAGCGGCCAGACCTTCGACGCCACCTCCTTGTCGCGGTCCACGGTGAACTCCATCACCGGCCTGTCCAACAGCCGCGTGACCAACGTCACCACTTCGGACACCTACTCCGTCCGCGTGTCCGGCACGGGCGACATCTCCGGCAACGCCGGCGACATCGCCTCGGCGGAAGACGCCCGCGGCCTGTTCGGCCTGAAGGTGTCCGGCAAGCTCAGCAGCACCGCCGGCAACTTCTCCGACGTGTCGATCGAAATTCGCGGCGCCGTCGGACAGACCCGCACCGCCGTGATCACCGAAGGCGGCGAGTCCCGGTCCATCACCTTCTTCGACAACACCCAGAGCGCCACCAACAGCCTGGTGAGCGCCGGCACCTCGGGTACGCCGCAGATATCGCAGGTGAACATCACCGGCAACATCGACGAGGGCGACACCTTCAACGTCACCATCAACGGCCGGACGTTCAGCTACACCGCCTCGGCCGGCGACGTATCCAACCCGTCGCCGACGACGCGCCAGGCCGCCATCGCCACAAACCTGCAGAGCCTGATCAACAACTCCCTTCCAGGCAGTGCTTTCTCGGGCTTCACCATCGGTCCGGTGACGGGCAGCAGCTTCCAGATCACCGCGGCCAGCAGCTTCGGCACGTCCAACAGCTTCACGCTGGGCAGTTCGACCGTCAACGCCCTGACCAAGGACATCTCCGTGTCCTTCACCTCGGGCTCGGTCGTGTCCTTCACCGTGGACCGTTCCACGTTGGAAGGACTGGGCACGGCGGGCAACGGCACCTCCACCATCGAGAAGGATGTGGATCTGGCCGTCACGGCCACCGACCTGAACGGCGTGTCCATCACCCGGTCGGGCGCCAATGATCGTGGCAGCGGCAAGCTGACGGACGGCGAAAACGCCATGTCCTTCACCACGGGCACGGTGCGCATCAACGTCGACTCGACGAAGATCATGCAGGCGGCGTCGGCCAACCGGTCCGCCAACATGACGACATCGCAGCAGACGCCGGCCAACACCCAGAACGACCTGTCGGTGCAGTTCAACGAGACCAACACCAACTCGCTGAGCGTCAAGTCCACCAACGTCACCACCGACGGCCAGGGCCTGCGCCTCGACTACGCCCAGAACGACTTCCTGGACCGGTCGGACATCGACGCCGCCGTGGCCCAGCTGACCTACGCCACCACCCAGCTGCGGTCCGCCGGCCAGACGCTCAGCACCAACCTGAACGTCATCCAGACCCGGTCCGACTTCACCGACGCCTTCAACAACGTCCTGTCGGACGGTGCCGACAGCCTGGTGCAGGTCGATCAGAACCAGGCCGGCGCGGAGTTGCTGACCCTGCAGACCCGCCAGTCGCTGGGTGTCACCACCCTGTCGCTGGCGAACCAGAGCCAGCAGGCCATCCTGAAGCTGTTCTAATCGGCGACGGCGGGGCGGGCGGCGGTGTGGCAAAAGGCCACCCGATACCCCTCCCGCCGCCCCGGTCCCGGACAGCGGCGGGCACAAGGAAAAGGGCGGTCCCCAGCGGGCCGCCCTTTTTCATTTCGGTGCGCCAGGCATGGCGCGAGGTGCGTAAGCACCGAGAGCCGGGTTGGTAACCGGCTTGTGACTTGGAGGTGGAAGTCCTCTACGGACCCT
>NZ_VITN01000007.1 GCF_007828045.1 Nitrospirillum amazonense
CTGTCGACCGCGCACAAAGGCCGGACACATGACCGCTTTCAACCCAAACAAAATCTTACGCCAACACCTTGTTTCGGCGGGGCCGTCCACACATGTGGTATTAGCGTACCAGCACCATAATGCGAATCGACTCTATCAGGCGCAAGCAATAGTGTTTCACGTTAAAAATACATTAATAGCCTTCTATTTTTGATTTATTCTGCAGCTAGGAAAGCTCTACCATAGGATGCACTGCGGGTGAATAGCAACGTTACTTTGATAACGCCAATTTAACAATGTAAATGCAAATTTAACTATCTTATTGGTTGTATTTTTACATTGACGCAACAAATGTGATTTTGCTGTCATGCGAACGTTCGTTGCGCAGAGGAAAAATTTCCGATCCATTTACGGAAATATTATTGCACATCGTATGACCCGTTGGAGTTGCTGTTGCGTTCCATCTCCTTTCGCACCTATTCCCAAATCGAGCCCGTGCTGCAATCAGAGGCAGCGGAGTGCGGGCTGGCGTGCCTAGCGATGGTGGCGGGGTATCACGGCCATCGGGTAACGTTGTCTGAGCTGCGGCGGCGGCATGCCGTGTCGCTGAAGGGCACCACACTCAAGACTCTGATTGCCATCGCCGACGCGCTGGGTTTCACCGCCCGCCCGTTACGGCTAGAGCTGGACGACCTGTCCAAGCTGAAGCGCCCCTGCGTGCTGCATTGGGACTTGGCGCATTATGTCGTACTGAGTCGGGTGACGCCGCGCTGGGTGGAGGTGCACGACCCGGCCAGCGGCCTGCGGCGCCTGACCCATGCCGAGGTGTCCAAGCATTTCACTGGCGTGGCGCTGGAACTGACCCCGGCGGTCAGTTTCCAGAAGCGCGAGGTGGTGGAACGGGTGCGCCTGGCCGACCTGTGGTCCAAGGCGGCAGGCTTCATCCCCAGCCTGGTGCAGATCCTGGCGCTGTCGGCCCTGCTGGAACTGTTCGGCCTGGTGTCGCCCCTGGTCAACCAGATGATCGTGGACGACGCCATCGCCAAGGGCGATTTGGACCTGCTGAACGTCATCGTCATCGGTGCCGCCCTGCTGCTGCTGATCCAGGTGAGCACGACGCTGCTGCGCGGCTATGTGCAGATGCACTTCGGTACACTGCTGACTTTCCAGATGCGGGGCAACCTGCTGCGCCATGCCCTGCGCCTGCCGGTGCCGTGGTTCGAGAAGCGGACCCTGGGCGACATCCTCTCCCGCTTCAACTCGCTGCAGCCGGTTCAGGACCTGCTGGCCGCCGGCATAATCTCCGTGGCGCTAGACGGGGTCATGGCCCTGATCACCCTGGTGGTGATGATCCTCTACGCTCCCGTTTTAACCGGCATCGTCCTTGCCTCGCTGGCATTGTTGATCGGGGTGCGGCTGGGCACCTTCCCCTGGCTGCGGCGCCTGGCCAACGAGGGTATCCAGTATCAGGCCAAGGTGGACAGCGTGTTCCTGGAGACCATCCGTGGCGCCCGGGCGTTTAAGCTGTTCGGACGGGAGCGGGAGCGCCACGCCGTGTGGCAGAACGCCTACGCCGACAGCGTGAACAACGGCCTGCGGGTGCAGAAGGTGGGACTGAACGGCGGCGCCGGCCTGTCCATCCTGTCGGGGGCGGAAACCCTGCTGGTGTTCTATCTGGGCGCCAAGGCTATCATCGCCGGAGAGATGACCCTGGGCATGCTGATGGCCTTCCAATCCTACCGGGGCCAATTCTCCAGTGCCGCGCTGTCGCTGGTGAACCAGTTCTTCAAGTTCCGCATGCTGGGCCTGCACCTGGAACGTCTGGCCGACGCCGTGCATGAGGACGTCGAAAGGGGCCTGGATGCCGAAGTGCGCGAGGACCGCCCGCTAGCGGGTGCCTTGGCGCTACGCGCCATCAACTTCCGCTATGCCCAGCACGAACCCTGGGTGCTGAAGGACGTGGCCCTGTCCATCGAGCCTGGGCAGTTCGCGGCCTTCGTTGGGCCTTCGGGCGGCGGTAAGTCCACCCTGTTGAAGCTGTTGATGGGGCTCTACCCGCCTAATGAGGGGGAGGTGCTGGTGGACGGCCTGCCGCTGACCGCCTTCGGCCTGCGGTCCTATCGGGAGCGTATCGGTGTGGTGATGCAGGACGACCAGCTGTTCGCCGGCACCATCGCGGACAACATCGCCTTCTTCGACCCCGAGTTGGACCTGGAGCGGGTGGAGGAGGTGGCCAAGCTGGCGGCCATCCATGATGAGATCGTGCGCATGCCCATGGGCTATATGACCTTGGTGGGCGATCTGGGTTCCACCCTGTCGGGTGGCCAACAGCAGCGGGTGCTGCTGGCCCGCGCTCTGTACCGTCGTCCCAGCATTCTGTTCCTGGATGAGGGCACGGCCAATCTGGACATGCTGGCGGAGCGCCGCATCATGCAGGCCTTCGCCGCCTTGTCCATCACCCGGGTGGTGGTGGCGCACCGGCCAACGGCCATCGAGGGTGCCGACCGGCTGTTCGCGGTGGAAGGTGGGCAAGTGCGGGAATTGGTACGGGAGGTATCCAGCCAGCCGCCGCACCTGGTACCCACCCCAGACGAGACGCTGGAGGCCGTGCCATGACCGCCGGCCTGTTCCGCCCCGAGGCGGTGGAGAACCGCCGCCGACGCCTGTGGGGCGAAGTCATCATCGTGCAGCCGGTCAGCCACGGGGTGATGACAGCGGTGCTGAGCCTGTTCACCCTGGCGGCAGCGACTTACCTGGTGACCGGCACCTACGCCAAGACGGAGACGGTGCAGGGCTACGTCGCCCCCACCGGCGGCTTGGCCCAGGTCTACGCCAGCAAGGGCGGCATCGTGACGGCGGTGCTTGTGCACGAGGGTGACAGGGTCACCCAGGGCCAGCCGCTGGTAGCGTTGTCACTGGATATGGCGGGCACTGACGGCCCGGTGGGGGAAAAGCTGCGGCTGAAAACCCAGGCGCGCATCCGCGAGAGCGACGCGCAGATCGCGGCAGCCGAGGCGCGCTATGCCGAGGAAGGCCGGCGTCTGGCCGCACGCCTCAAGGGCATCGCGGAGGAACTATCCAGCCTGGACCAACGCCTGGTGTCGGAGCGGGACCTGCAGGTGCTGCAACGGGACGACGTGGCCCGGTATGCCGGCCTGGAGGCGAATGGCAACGGCACGCGACTGGAACTGTCGCGGCGCAAGCAGCAGGTGCTGGCGCAAGAGGGCGCCATCCGCGAGTTGGAGCGGCAACGGGAAGCGCGCCAGGGTGACCTACGGGACACGCAATCGCAACTGGCCTCCCTGCCAGCGGAGCGGGCGGACAAGCTGGCACAACTGCGCAGCGCGCGGAGCGAGCTGGAGCAGTCGCTGGCGCAGCTGGAGGTGAACCGGGGCTACGTCATGGTGGCGCCGGTGGCGGGACGGGTGGCGGCGCTGCAAGCGCAGCCCGGACAGACGGCGACGGCGCAGTCGCCGCTGGCGGCCCTGGTGCCGGCGGAAAGCGACCTGGAGGCCAACTTGTTGGTGCCGTCGCGCGCGGCTGGCCTGATCCAACCGGGGCAGGAGGTGCGGCTGCGGGTGGATGCCTTCCCCTACCAGCGCTTCGGTGCGGTACGGGGGCGGGTGGTCCAGGTCAGCCACGCCACCTATCGCGAGGGCGAGCTGCTGGCGCCCATCCCCTACAAGGATCCAGTCTACCGCGTGACCGTAAGCCTGGAGCACACCAGCGTCACCGCCTATGGCGAAGACCGGCCGCTGACCTCCGGCATGACCCTGACCGGCGATGTCGTCACCGACCGCCGGCACTTCATCGACTGGGTGCTCGACCCGTTAAGGGCCGCGCGCAGTCTGGGCGGCAAATGAGGAGGTACTAGACGCAATAATAATTATCAAAACGTCTGATTCAAATGAACAGGAACATAGAATGATTGAGATTTCTTTAGATGAATGCGCCTGGGTTTCTGGCGGCGACGCCAGTGTTTCGGCTGGCGGTAGTGGATTGGGCGCGGGTGATGGTTATAGCTACACCGGAAGTAGCGGTCCGGCCACCTCGGCCCAGATCGAGGCCTACAAGAAGGAGCAGGCTTGGCTGGCCGCCCATCCCGGCATGACGGAAGCGGATTATCCGCATCCGTGGCAGGGGGTGGCGGTGGTGATCCTGATGGCACCGGTGGGCAACAACTCCGCCCACAAGATCCTTTGGTTGAAATCGTTGTGACAGCGTCTCTGGTTGCTGCCGGAGTTGGCCTTATTGTTTTTGCCACTGGCGGCGCTGTTCTTATTGCACCGGCTGCCTACGCGGCCATTACCGGTGAGACTTTGGCTGGCGCGGCGGCTATTGCGCGCTTCGCACCGTCTATAGTTAACGCCATCAAAGCCGCAGGCACCGTTACCACAGCTGCATTGGCGAATGCTACTGCCGCCGCCGCCGCAGGCACTCGTGTCAGCGGTGGTTCCATTCCCTAAGTGACAGACAGCCGCCTACCTGTTAGAGGATCCCTAGCAGGTAGGCGCGCATTCTATGGAAGCGGGAAATGATAATTAGGAATTTGCAAAATACGTCCACCTATATGGCGTTCGTCAGTGCAGAATCTATAATTTCTGGGAAAAAGATAAAAGTATTCAAATTCAATAACGACGAAATTAAGCATATGATGAAGTTTTCGTCATATGGTATATGTGCATCTTCTATTTCTATAGTATTATATTTTATTGCGATTTATTGCGATAAAGCAACATATGCGCCAATACCACTTGTAATTTCTACAATTTTATTTATGTCATTTATTGTCAGGGTGAAATTGTTTTTTGGAAGGCGTTTAGAACAGTTAACATTGAATAGAAGAAATTTGCGCATTGAGAAATTTTCCATATTGGATGCATATTATATTATATCAGTAACGACAATGGCAATAACTTATATTTCATTGTACGATATATTGCGTCCGGAAAGATATGGAATATCTCATAATTCTGTGGTCGAGTTTATTTCAGGTGCCGTAAACATAGTGCTTGTAGGTGGCGCATCTTTTTCTATAATCGTCCTTATTATATTGATGCGGTCATATATTAGAAATTTGTTTTCTTCCAGGATGGCCAAGTAAATTCTGGATATTATATTCCATTGTAATCTGTCACTAGGTTTGTCGCACCTCGTTCATTAGCACGCTGCTGCCGCAAAGGGCGGTCATGGCGTTGACTTCGCTAGGATAGGAATGCTGCCTAAACAATTTCCACCCTGATATGGTGCCCCGGGGAGGGGGTTCCGGCCACGCCGCCGACGTGGCCGGAACCTGCCGTCCGCCGGGAGGGAGCGACGGCGGCCGGTTTCGGACAGCGGACTTGCTATCCGAGCAGGAGCGTTGCTAGCGCTTTTGGCTTACCGGACGCCCCGCCTTCCCAGGCGGTTCCGCTAACGATGCCCGTGGGACGCCTGACCACCCTTGCGGCCGGCCTCCGACGCGCGTTCCGGATTGTTGGCGAAGTTGCCGTCACCGCCCCGGTTGCCGCCGCCCGACGCCTCGCCGCCCTTGCGGCCAGCCTCGGACGCCCGCTCGCGGTCGTGGGCGAAGTTGCCTCCAGAGGCCTCACCGCCCTTGCGACCGGCTTCAGCGGCCAGCTCCCGGTCCTGGGAGAAGCTGCGCTTCTCGTCCGGAACGCTGGCACCGCCCTTGCGGCCGGCTTCGGCCGCCAGCTCATGATCCTGCGAGAAGCTACGCTTCTCATCGGGCACGCTGGAGCCACCCTTGCTGGCGATATCCCGCTGCTTGTCCTCGTCCATCGAGGCGAAGCCGCGATTGGAAGTTCCATTGTCCTTGCTCATGACGTCCTCTCCATTCTGGGGAAGCACCGCCGTTTCCGTATTCGGCGCACCCCGGCCCATCCGGGCCGGATATCTTATCTTTTTGGCGGTGTGTCATATAAAGGCCAAGCGTTCGTATTGGTTCCAAATTTCGCGAGATAAAACTATTTTATGAAGTACAGATAAGTCAAAGCTGCGCTTAAATTCCGAAAATACATAAATTTCCACTTGTGCGCGATCGAAAATTCCCCTCTACGCCTATAATTCCGTCATCATCCCTCGACGAAGATTTCGTTTTGCATGGAACGGAAGCCGGCGTCGGCGCTTCTCCGCCAGCAAGGCCCTGGGCGGGACATATCGGACCGCCCGATCAGATCGGAGAGCACGCCATGGCGCAAAAGACCCTGCAAACCATGTTCATCGAGGAACTTCGAGACATCTACAGCGCGGAACGCCAGATCGTCCGCGCCCTGCCGAAGCTGGCCAAGGCGGCGTCGGCCGACGATTTGAGGCAGGCGCTGGAGACCCACCTGGAGGAAACCCGGGGTCAGGTGGAGCGGCTGGACAAGGTGTTTGAGACGCTGGACACCAGCAGCCGCAGCCGCGGCAAAAAATGCGAGGCCATGGAGGGCATGCTGTCGGAGGCCAATGAGCTGCTCGACCTGGGCCTGTCACCGGAGGCGTTGGACAGCGCCATCATCGCCGCGGCCCAGAAGGTCGAGCATTATGAGATCGCCAGCTACGGCTCCGCCATCGCCTGGGCCGTGGCGCTGGGGTACAACGAAGCCGCCGACATCCTGTCCGAAACACTGGAAGAGGAAAGGAACGCGGACCAGATCCTGAACAAGGCGTCCCGCACCGTGAACGACACGGCGGCGGAACAGGTTCGCGCGGCCTGACGCGACGGTTGGCCGGGTCCCGGTCGACCTTGACCGGGACCCGGTGGCCCGTCAGGGCGCCTCGCCGAAATCCAGGTTCCGGCTGAAGAAGGGAATGACCTGTTCCTGGATGCGGAACGCCACGTGGCTGGTGTGGGTACCCGGGTAAATCTCAAAGCTGTTGGCGATGCGGTAGCTGTCCAGCGCCTCGTGCAGCTTGCCGGCATCGACCTTGAGGCCGTCCTGGTCACCCACGTCGATGGCGATGGCGCGATAGCGGCGCAACGCCCCGACATATTGGTCCATGAAGGCCAGCGGGGCGTTGGCCGCCCATTTGGCCAGCACCTCCGGCCGCGGCTGCCCATCCTTCACGGGCAGGTCCAGGTACAGCGGCGGGTTCTGCGGATTGGGCGACCAGGCGGCAGCGGTCGCCAACTGCGCCCGCGCCATGAACGGCAGCGTGCCGGAGTCCGCCGGCGCCTTCACCGCCTCCAGCGTCTCCCAAATCTTGGGGTCGATGGGCCCCAGGACCCGAGGCGACAGACAGCAGGGGCTGAGCATGTAGAGCGCGCCGAAGATGTCGGCATGCTTCATGCCGATGCGGGAGGTGCCGTAGCCGCCCATGGAGTGGCCGGCCAGGCCCCGGCTCTCCCGCTTGGCGATGGTGCGGTAGTGCCCATCGATATAGGCCACCAGGTCGCGGGAGATGAAGGTCTCGAAATCGCCTGTGGTCACCGAGCTGGAATACATGGAGCCATTGTGGACCGTCTTGCTGTCCGGCAGCACGACGATCATCTCCCGCGCCCCTTGGGCGTAGGCGCCCTCGATCGTCTGGGGCACATGGATTTCCGCCATCCACTGGGCGGCGCCGATGGAATAGCCGTGCAGGGCGTAGACCACGGGGTAGCGCTTCTTCGGATTGGCGGCGTAGCCGGGCGGCAGCACCACGTAGACGTCGCGGTCCACGGCGTCGCCCTCCAGGTTACCTTCCAGCGTGGGGGCGTGCACGGTGATGTGCTCCACCGTCGCCGCGCGGGCGCCGGCCACCGGGGCGGGCGCTTCCGTCGCCACCTGGGCGCGGGCGGGGCCGACGCCTACCCCCACCGCCAACGCCATGGCCAGGCAATAGGCCGCTTTTCTCATTCGTTCCTCCCTAGATATCGTTGGCCTGGGAATATCATTGGCCGGCAACCCCGGCAGGGCCGCCCATGCGGATCGGGAACTCGTAGATCGAGGTGGAAAGCGCCGGCACGGTCAGTGGCCCGCGCAAGGACGGGGCTGGCGCCTCCAGGATGGTCACCTGCGGGGCGGCGCCCACCTTGTTCTGGGCATCCAGGTCCGGCCCGCTCAGCCGCCAGACGCGGCCGGCACCGTCGGCCTTCGCCCCCTGGACCGCCAGCGACAGCGGGTGCGGCTGGAAGGTGGCGTTGACCACCGCGACCCGCAGCGCGCGCCGATCGGGGCTGAGGCCGGCGACGATGTCCAGCGGATAGGTCGGGCTGCCCGACTTCACCTGGGGATGATCGTAGCCCACCGCGAACTTCGGGTCCGGCGGCGGCGCATCGCCCGTCACCGCCACGGGGATGACACTGGCGCCGAACCGATCCCCATACAGTTTGAAGACCTGGCCCGTCGCGTTCAGGGTGGCCCCCGCCGGGGTCACGTCCAGGGTGGAGATGCCGAAGGTGAAGGCGCTCATACGGATGAAATCCGAATGACGCAGCATCTCCTGCAGCACCATGGAATAGGCCAGCGCCAGCTTCAGGGTGGGTTTGTTGCCGGCCCCTATGTAGGCATACTCGTCGATGGACAGGAAAATGGGCGACTGCGCCATCGCCGGGAAGCGCCGCTGGTAGATGGCCCATTCCTCCGCCTTCATGCGCACCTGGTTGGCGGGGGCGCGGGCGAATTCCATCAGTTCGTCCGCCGGCGGGGCGTCGGGGCGCTTCTCCACCATGTCGTACCAATGCTCGCTCAGGCCGTCGAAGTCGCCCCAGGCCTTGGCCAGCAGCCCGCCGGTCCAGTCATTCTCGGTCCCGAACTTGGCCTGGATGCTCTCCAGGCTGGCGTTCTCCTTGGCGTCGCGCGGATGCATCTGGTCCGGCATGGCGCCGGAACCGATCAGGGTGATGGTCGGGTCCACCGACCGCATCGCGGCGGCGAACTCGCGGTGCTTGATCATGAAATAGTCCAGCGAGGTGCGGCCGATCTGCCACCAGCCGTAAGGCTCGTTCCCAATGTTCCAGTAGCGCACGCCGTAGGGCTCGGGATGGCCGTTGGCGGCACGCTTGGCACCCCATTCGCTGGTCGCCGGGCCGTTCAGGTACTCCACCTCTTCCGCCGCCGAATGGGCGTCGCCCAGGCCGGCGTTGACCGTCACGTAGGGGTCCACCCCCAGCAGGCGGGTCAGCGCCATATACTCGTCCATGCCCAGGTCATTGGGCTGCATGGCGCTCCAGGCGTAGTCGTAGACGGGCGGCCGCCGGTCGCGCGGGCCTAGGGCCTGGTGCCAGTCCCAGTTCGACAGGAAGTTCCCGCCCGGCAGGCGCCAGAAGCCGGAGTGCAGCGACTTCAGCACGGCGGTGGTGTCAGCCCGCCAGCCGTCCACATTGTCCGCCGGCATGAGGGTGACGGTACCCACGCGGAAGAAGCCCGTGCCCGTGCCCGTCACCTCGAACCGGGCGTCCAGCGTATCGGCCCCGGGCTTGAAGGCGAAATCCAGGCTCTGCCATTCCGCCGTCAGCGGCGGCAGGGTGACCGTCTGGCGGTCCCCGGCACCCACCCCCCAAATCAGCGCCACCGTCAGCACCGTGCCCGGGGTCCCGTTGGCCACGATATGTCCGACATAATCGCGCCCTTGAGCCACCCCCAACCCGCCTTGGCCGAAGCCATGCGGTGCCGCCGCGTCCACCGCCACGCGCACGCTCTGGGCGCCGACATAGGGTTGGACCCGGTCCATGGTCACCGCCGCCTCATCCCCGATGGGGCGCCATTTGCGATTGACCAGCGCCGGCTTGCCTTCCACCGACAGCGGCTGCGGCGGGTCCTTCCCCTCGGCGACGACGGGGAAGTAGAATTTGCGGTCGTCCAGCAGTTCCGCCCACAGCGCGCGGTTCATGAGGCCGCCAATGGGTTCAATGAACATGCCGTAGGCGTAGGGCGTGACGGCGGCGCTGGCGCGCGTGGCGTCGATACGCGCGGTGATGGGCCGCGCGGTGACGGGGCGCGTGGTCGCGGATTCCGCCGCCGCGTGCGCGATACCGCCCAGCAGTGCTGTCGAAAGCGCGAGAACCGCCCCCAGGCGGTTGTGCGTGGCTGCCATTATCCCCTCCCAGGTGGGCCCTTCCCTGACGGGTCGCCCGATTTTTGCCCCCCGTCCGTGACGGCGGGGGGTGTGCGTGTCAGCGCAATGTGAGCGCTAACATGATTTAATTGTCTGAGTATTTGATTTGGAGTCAAGATGTGTCAGGGTGGCGCCACAAAAAACGGGAGGAACAGGTGGCGGCGCGCGGATGGCGGAGCGAGGACGGCCGGAAGGGCCAGGCGGCCCGGCGGCGACGGCGGGTGCGCACCTTGGCGGCCGGCCTGCTGGCGCTGAGCCTTTCGCCCCGGCCGGGGCTGGCCCAACCCATGCCGACACCGGTGTCCATCACCGTGGACCTGGCCCATCCGGTGGGCCCGACTCACCCGCTCTACGCCTGGTTCGGCTATGACGAGGCCAACTACACCACCATGCGTGACGGCCGCGCCCTGCTGACCGAGCTGCACGACCTGGCGCCGGTGCCGGTGCACATCCGCACCCACCACCTGCTGAGTTCCGGCGACGGCGTGGCGGCGCTGAAATGGAGTTCGACCAACGTCTATTCCGAGGACGCGGCCGGCAACCCCGTCTACGATTTCCATATCCTGGATGGGATTTTCGACGCCTATCGCGACGCCGGCGTGGTGCCCATGGTGGAACTGGGCTTCACGCCCAAAGCCCTGGCCAGCGGCGCCGGACCTTACGAGGATGTTTATCCCGACGCCGCCATCGGCGGCACCGTGCACAGCCCGCCCAAGGATCCCGCCAAGTGGCGGGCGCTGATCCGCACCGTGGTGGCCCACCTGGCGGAGCGCTATGGCCGGGAAGCCGTGGCCGGCTGGTATTTCGAGGTGTGGAACGAGCCGGACATCCCCTATTGGCACGGCACGCCCACCCAGTATTTCCAGCTGTACGACACCACCGTCGCCGCGGTTCGCGACGTACTGCCCCAGGCCAAGGTGGGCGGTCCCGCCACCACCGGGCCCGGCGGGGCCAGCGGCGCCCAGTTCCTGAAGGATTTCCTGGACCACGTCGCCGCCACCCAGGTGCCGCTGGACTTCATCTCCTTCCACGCCAAGGGCCAGCCCACCTTCCAGGACGGGCAGGTGACCATGGGCCTGGCGCAGGAACTGACGGACGTGGACAAGGGCTTCGCCCTGATCGCCGGCCACCCCGAATTCCGTCCCCTGCCCATCATCCTGTCGGAGGCCGACCCCGAGGGCTGCGCCGCCTGCTCCATGACCGTCAACCCCGCCAACGCCTATCGCAACGGCGCGCTGTATCCCGCCTATACCGCCGCCGCCTACAAGCGCCTGTTCGAGCTGGCCGACCGGCACGGCGTGAACCTAGCGGCCATGCTGAGCTGGTCGTTCGAGTTCGAGGGCCGGGCCTATTTCGAGGGCTTCCGCGACCTGTCGACCAATGGCATCGACAAGCCCATCCTGAACTTCTTCCGGATGGCGGCGATGCTGCGCGGCACCCGCGTCGCCACCGCCGGCGCCACCATCCGGACTGCGGCGGACATCATCGCCCACGGCGTGCGCGACGCGCCGGACATCGACGCCCTGGCCACCGCCGACGCGCGCGGCGCCGCCGTGATGGTGTGGAACTATCACGACGCGGCGACGCCGGCCGACCCCACGCCCGTGGCGTTGAGCCTTACCGGCCTGCCCAAGGCGGCGGCGCGGGTGCGGTTGAGCCACTACCGCATCGATGACCGCCACTCCAACGCCTATACCGCCTGGCAGGCCATGGGGTCGCCGCAGAACCCGACCCCGGCGCAACTGGCGGAGCTGAAGGGGCAGGCCGGGCTGCAACTGATGGAATCGCCCCGTTGGCTGGCACCCTCGGGTGGCACCGCCATCCTCACCCTGGATATGCCACGCCAGTCGGTCTCGCTGCTGGCGCTGGATTGGTAACGACGGCCCCGGCCGACCTCAAGAACCCGGTAAAAGAACAAGGAATGGGAAGGAAAAGAATGCGTTATCGCCCCCTGACACGCGCGCTGCTGCTCGGCGCCGCCTTCTTCGCCGTGGCACCGCAGGTGCGCGCGGACCAGCCCGCCGCCCCCGCCGTCAGCGAGGCGTGGCAAAAGGCGCAGGCGCTGGTCGCCCGCATGACGCTGGATGAGAAGCTGGGCCAGCTGGTCAACGTGGCGCCCGCCATCCCCCGGCTGGACATCCCCGCCTACAACTGGTGGACCGAATCGCTGCATGGTGCCATCGGCGCCGTCCCCACCACCAACTTCCCCGAACCCATCGGCCTGGCCGCCACCTTCGACGCCCCCCTGGTACACGACGTGGCGGGGACCGTCAGCGTGGAGGTGCGCGCCCTGCATACCCTGGGCCGCGCCACCGGCCATCTGGGCCGCATCGGCACCGGGCTGGATACCTGGTCGCCCAACATCAACATCTACCGCGACCCGCGCTGGGGCCGCGGCCAGGAAACCTATGGCGAGGACCCCTATCTCACGGCGCGCCTGGCGGTGGCCTTCGTCGGCGGCATGCAAGGGCCCAACCCCGACCTGCCGGACGTGGTGGCCACGCCCAAGCATTTCGCCGTGCACAGCGGCCCGGAATCGACCCGCCACGCCGCCAACGTCTACGTGTCGCCGCACGACCTTGAGGACACCTACCTGCCCGCCTTCCGCGCCGCCATCGTGGAGGCGCGCGCCGGGTCCATCATGTGCGCCTACAACCGCATCGACGGGCAGCCGGCCTGCGCCAGCGACCTTCTGCTGAAGGACCATCTGCGCGGCGCTTGGCACTTCACCGGCTATGTCGTGTCGGACTGCGACGCGGTGAAGGACATCGCCGACAATCACAAATACGCGCCGGACCAGGCCGCCGCGGTGGCCGCCGCCCTGAAGGCCGGGGTGGACAACGAGTGCAACGTCGCCACGCTGTTCGGCGGGGGCGGCGGGCTGGCGGCGCGCTACAAGGAGGCGTACACGCGCGGCCTGATCGGTGCGGCGGACGTCGACCTGGCGCTGGTGCGCCTGTTCTCCGCCCGCTACCGCAACGGCGACCTGCCCGGCCTGGACCGTCGCAAGCAGGACGTGCCCGTCCAGGCCATCGGCACGGCGGAGCATCAGCAGCTGGCGCGCAAGGTGGCCGGTGAAAGCATGGTGCTGCTGAAGAACGACGGCGTGCTGCCCCTGAAGCCCGGCGCCAAGGTGGCGGTGATCGGGCCGCATGGCGATTCCACCCGGGTGCTGCGCGGCAATTATTCCTCGGCCCTGTCGGCCCCACCGGTGTCGGTGCTGGACGGCCTGCGCCAGGTGATGCCGGGCGCCCGCGTCACCCACGTCCCCTTCAACGAGACCGTCATGGACGGCGACCCGGTGCCCACGTCCGCCCTGGTGACGCCCGGCGGCAAGCCGGGCGTGCGGGCGCAATATTTCAACGCCACCGGTCCGGTGAAGGCCCCGGCACCGGACGCGCCCTTCGGCTCCATGCCGCCGCTGGAGGTGGCGTCCAAGCCCGTGCTGACGCGGGTGGAGGCGCAAGTGGGCGGCAGTGGCCATGACCAGAAGACGGTGGCGGAGAATTACCGCGTGGTTTGGACGGGCTTCCTGGTGCCCCCCGAATCCGGCACCTACCGCCTGGGCATGACCGGCTTCTCCGGCGGGGAGTTCGAGTTCGACGGCCGCCGCGTGGACCTGGGCACGCCGCTGTGGGGTGACCTGCCCAAGCTGGAAACCGTGACCCTGGAAAAGGGCAAGCGGTATCCCATCCGCGTCGCCACCGACGTGCACGGCATGGGCGGGGTGGAATTCCTGTGGAAGCGGGTGGCGCCCGCCGCCGCCGCTGACGGCGACCTGGCCGCGGCCGTGGCCGACGCCGACGTCATCGTCGCCGCCGTGGGCCTGAGCGCCGACCTGGAAGGCGAGGAGATGAAGCGCCAGATCGAGGGCTTCGCCGGCGGCGACAAGACCTCCCTCGACCTGCCGTCGGAGCAGCGCCGCCTGTTGCAGGCGGCCAAGGCCACGGGCAAGCCGGTGGTGGTGGTCCTGCTGAACGGCAGCCCGCTGGATCTGTCCTGGGCCAAGGACAACGCCGCCGCCATCGTGGAGGCCTGGTACCCCGGCCAGGCGGGGGGCCTGGCCGTCGCCGACGTGCTGTCGGGCAAGACCAACCCGGCCGGCCGCCTGCCGCTGACCTTCTACCGCAGCGTGGCCGATCTGCCGCCCTTCAACGATTACGCCATGACGGGCCGCACCTATCGCTATTTCACCGGCCAGGCCGTCTACCCCTTCGGCTACGGCCTGTCCTACACCCGCTTCGACTATGGCCCCGTGACCGTGGAGCCGACACACGGCGGCGCCGAGAACGGCGTGCGGGTGACGGCCACGGTGACCAACACCGGCGATCGCGCCGGCGACGAGGTGGCGCAGCTGTACCTGAAGCCGCCGGCGTTCGAGGGGGCGCCCCGCCTGGCGCTGCGCGGCTTCCAGCGCCTGTCCCTGGCGCCGGGCGAAAGCCGCACGGTCTCGTTCGAGCTGTCGCCCCGCGACCTCAGCTTCGTCACCCGAGATGGTGATCGCCAGGTCATGGCCGGCACCTATCAGGTCAGCGTCGGTTCCGGCCAGCCGGACAGCGGCGTGCCCGTCAAGCAGGGGCAGTTCGCCACCACGGCGGCGCTGTCCATCGAGCGCTAAGCCCCAAGTCCGCATGCGGCCCAGTCTATGCCTGCCGAGGCTATGCCTTGAAAGACTGGGCCGTGTCGCGCAGCGCCTCGGTGATCAACAGGCGCATGGCATCGCGCGCCGCTTCCGCGTCGCGGGCGGCGACGGCGTTCAGGACATGGCGGTGCAGGGGGATGGGGTCGCGCAGCACCACCCCCTCGCGCAGCTTGTGGATGGTGCTCCACCGCACCGCCGCCCCGATGCTGACGGCCAGCGACCCGATGAGCGGGTTGCTGCTGGCCTCCAGCAGGGTGTCGTGGAAGTCGGCGTCGGCGGCCTGCCCCTCCTCCGCCGCCAGGGTGTGACGATCCATGGTGTCCAGCGCCGCCGTCATGCGGGCCAGCTGTTCCCCGGTGCGCCGCTCCGCCGCCAGGGCGGCGATGCCCGGCTCCACGATCATGCGCAGTTCGAACAGGCTGTAGATGAAGTCCTTGCTGGGCTCGGCCGCGAAATGCCAGGCCAGGATGTCGGGATCCAGCAGGTTCCAGCGCGACCGGGCGCAGACCTGGGTACCGCTTTTGGGCCGGCTCTCCACCAGCCCCTTGGCCGCCAGGATGCGCAACGCCTCGCGATAGGCGGAGCGGGAGACCTTCAGCCGCTCGGCATTGACGATCTCATTGTCCAGGACATCGCCCGGCTGGTAGCGGCCGGTGACGATGTCGGTGCCCAGCTTTCGGGCCAGGGAGCCGTGCAGCCGACCCATCGGGGAACCCCGGCCCAGACGGGTCAGCCCGGCGATCAATTCATCCATACGACAATCCGCCGGCGCTGACGTCCACAGGGGCGGCCCCACGATGGGCCACCGCCAGCACCGTTGTAACATTCGCGGCGGCGACGGCCAATGTCAGGCTGGGCTCTCTTACCGGGGGTCATAACCTGGCTTTTTATAAAGCGTGTCGGGCTTGTCCACGATGTCGGGCTTGTAGACCGTCTCCACCCAGTCGGCGGGATCGACATCTTCGATGCTGATGGAAACCGATGCCTCGCTGCTGCCCATGTGGGTCATGAGGGTCCGGGTCAGTTCCCCGGCCAGCTTGGCCTTCTGCGCTTCGCTGCGGCCGGCGTACATCTTCACGATGATGTGGGGCATGGGTGAGGCGGCTCCGTACAGGTCGAGGTCCATCAGCTGGTCGGCAGCTGGTCGGCCCGCACGGGGCCGCCGAGACAGGCGGGTGTGGGCCGGCCACCTTAGCAGAGGCCGGGCGCGTTCAGGGCCCGCGATCACGCATGGTCGATCGGGCATGGTCTTATGGCGGCCGCGGGCCTGTGGCGGCGCTTCGCGGCGGCCGACATCTTCCCCTTCTGGTTGCTGCACCCGCGAAAGACGCCGGAGTCCCCGATGCCGCGCCGCCGTTGTTCGCCACGCGTCACTGGCTGAGACCGCTCTCATCGCCCCGTCGCCACCGGAAATGTTGGTACAAATGACACACTCCCCCTCTCAAAATCGCAATGTTCAGATTTTTGTCGCCCCTACTCGCACCCTGTGGTAGCGTTACCATTGCATAGGGTTGGGGCTTTCCACGACAGTGGCGGCTTAGAATTACTCTAGCGAACGGGAGGATGAACGCTGGCCGGCAAATCATGCCGCTTGGCCGCCTGCGATAAGCTGCACACGGGATTTTGCATATAAATATGATAGCGCTAACAGCTGCTGTTGGTGTTTTCGTATTTCTGTGTCCCGTGCCCGGTATCACAAACAAAACCAGCGCCTTTAAAACTAGGGAGGGAAAATATGGTAAGTTTCCAAAGAAAAAAGGGAGTGTCCAAGTCACCGGCGGCGAATTTCCGCACGGCCGTTCTGGCCAGTGTTTCGCTGATAACCATCGCGGGCCTGGCAACGCCGGCATTCGCGCAAACGACTCAGCCCAGCCCAGACAAGGGCGGCGCCAATTCCGATACGATGGAAGACATCATCGTCACGGGCATCATCGGATCTCTGCAACGTAACCTTGATATCAAGCGCGAGGCGGATGGCATCGTCGACGCCATTTCGGCCGAGGACATCGGTAAGTTCCCCGATTCCAACGTCGCGGCCTCGATGCAGCGCATTCCCGGCGTGTCCATCAGCCGTGGCACCAGCAGCATGGGCGGCGTGCCCACCTCCACCGGCGACGCCACCGCCATCACCGTCCGCGGCTTCGGCCCCAGCTTCAACGAGACGTTGTTCGACGGCCGTGTGTCCGCCTCGGCCGCCAGTTCCGGCCGCGGTTTCGACTTCAGCTCCGTCAGCTCCGACTTCATCGGGCAGATCGACGTCCTGAAGTCGCCGGACGCATCGCTGTCGGCCGGCGCCATCGGCGCCACCGTCAACATCAAGTTCCCCAAGCCGCTGGAGCATTCGGGATTCCGGGCCGCCGGCTCGGTTTCCGGCTCCTACGCCTCCGACGCGGATGGGGCCTCCCCCAACGGCGCCATCCTGGTCAGCGACACCTTCGCCCACGATACCTTCGGCATCCTGCTGGCCGCCGGCTTCAACGAAACCCAGACCCTGGGCAACCATGTCAACAGCCAGGGCTGGATCGGCACCACCAGCGATAAGTTCGGCAGCCTGGCGTCCGGTACGCCGTCCGGCGTTCCGGCCTGGTTCATCCAGGACTACGGCCTGTACCAGGAACACAGCGACACCATCCGCAAGTCCGGTCGCCTGGCCCTGCAGTGGCAGCCGTCCGATCAGCTTGAAATCACGCTGAACGACGACTTCCAGCGTGAGGACGCCCACCAGAACCAGTACGGCTATAGTATTTGGTTCAACTCTGGCAACCTGCAGAACGTGAAGCTGAACAGCAACGGGTCGGTGGTCGATTTCGTCCAGCCCAACACGCCGACCGACTTTCAGGCCCAGTACAACAGCCAGGTGCTGGAGAACAACCTGTACGGCCTGAACATCAAGTGGACGCCGACCAACAACTGGAAGATCACGGTCGACGCCGCCCGCTCGGAATCCTGGCAAAACCCCGACGGCCAGCTGACCAGCCTGGACGCCGACGTGGGGTATGGTTACTGCAACAAGGCCGGCGTCTGCACGAACACCAACAACGTGGGCATCACCGGCGTTGGGGCCGGGTCCCTGCCCTATCCCACCGTCTACGGTCCGAACGGTGACACGTCGCACTTCACCAACGGCTTCATCGGGTCGCACGTCTTCCCGATGAGTTCGACCCGCAACTACAACGTCATCGACCAGGGCAAGGCCGAGGCTGAATGGAAGAGTGGCGACACCACCATCCGCTTCGGCATGCAGTACATCGACAACAAGGAAAACCTGGCCAGCTACGACACCTTCACCAATAGCGATTGGCAGGCATACAGTGGCTATGGTCCGGCGTCCGGCTCGCCCACCGGCGTGGCGCTGCCGCAGGATTGGTTCACCAAGACCTTCAGCACGGCCAACTTCATCCCGGGCTTCGCCAACAACGGCAACCTGCCGCCGCAGATCCTGATGGCCAACCCGGGCCAGATCCTGAACTACCTGCAGGGACTGGGTAATCCGCAGACCAAAAACATCCCCGGTTTCAACACCGGCTGCTGCACCCCGCCCTTCGACGGTACCTACCGCCTGATCCTGTCCCCCGGTTCGTTGCGCAACATCGAGGAAGAGACCTTCGCCCCCTATCTGGCGGCGACGTTCAAGACCCAGGTGGCCGACATGCCGCTGAAGGTCAACATGGGCGTCCGCGAGGAAATCACCCATGTGATTTCGTCCGGCTTGGGTCAGTCGCCGACCGCCTTCAGGGTCACCCCTGGTGACCCCACGGCGTTCACCATCGACTACGGCCCCACCTCAACCTTCAGCGCCACCAACAATTACCAGTACATGCTGCCCAACCTTGACTTGACGTTGGGTGTCACCGACGACCTGCAGGTGCGCTTCAACGCGTCGCGTACCCTGACCCGGCCGCCGCTGAACTACATGACCCCGACCTACAGCATCGGGACACAGCGCGTCGGCACGGTATCGGCGTCGGGCGGCAACACCGCCCTGATGCCCTACCTGTCCGACAACCTGGATTTGGGGGCCGAGTATTACTACCAGCGTAACTCCTACGTCTCGATCGATGGCTTCATGAAGAGCGTCAGCAACTTCATCATCGGCAATACGGCGCAGAAGACTTTCGCTGGCGTCATCGATCCGACGACCGGCGCGCCGGTCCAGTACAGCTTCAGCTCTTACATCAATAGCCCAACGGCCCAGGTCTACGGCCTGGAAATGGCCATCCAGCATGTGTTCGGTGACACCGGCTTCGGCTTCCAGGCCAATGCCACCGTCGTCGGCACCGACAAGCCCTATGATCCGAACAACCTGGCGGTCAGCAACTTCGCGGTCACGGGCCTGGCCAACTCCGCCAACTTCGTCGGCTTCTTCGACAAGTACGGGTTCCAGGCACGTATCGCCGTCAACTGGCGCGATGAGTACCTGGACCACTTCGGCCAGGCGCAGGGCGGTTCCATCTACGGGTCCGAGCCGACCTTCGTCGACCCGGCCTGGGAAGTGGACTTCAGCACCAGCTACGACATCAACGAGTATGTGAGCGTCTACTTCGAAGCCTTGAACCTGACCAACGAGACCTACTCGACCCATGGCCGGTACAAGGAGCAGTTGCTGGATGCCGTCGCCTACGGGCAGCGCTACACCTTCGGCGCGCACTTCAAGTACTGACCTTTGTTTGTGAGCGTACCTTCCTCCTAACTCCTGAGGGGCCGCCGTGGCACGTGGCGGCCCCCTTTTTCCCTCTGGGGGAGTGGGGGAAAGGCCTTACACTGGACCGATACCGGATGCCGCATGCCCCCGCCAGGGAGGGGGGCCGGCGTCCCCGAAAACCAGGATGCCTTCATGGATCGTCCCATCCAGCATATCGTCATCGTCGGCGGCGGTACCGCCGGCTGGCTGACTGCGGGCGTCATCGCCGCCCGGCACAAGGCGCGCATGGCCTCGGGCTTCAAGGTCACCTTGGTGGAATCCCCCAACGTCGCCATCATCGGCGTGGGCGAGGGCACCTGGCCCACCATGCGTACCACGCTGGAAAAAATGGGTGTGTCGGAGACGGAGTTCTTCCGCCATTGCGACACCGCCTTCAAGCAAGGCGGCAAGTTCGTGGGCTGGACCACCGGCGCCGACGACGACGCCTATTACCACCCGCTGATGCTGCCGCACGGCTGGTCCCAGGTGAACCTGGTGCCCCATTGGCTGCAGGACGGGCGCGGCCGCACCTTCTCCGCCGCCGTCTGCCCGCAGGAGGCCATCTGCGAGGAAGGCCTGGCGCCCAAGACCATCGCCACCCCCGAATACCGGGGCTTGGCCAACTACGCCTATCACCTGGACGCCGGCAAGTTCGCCAACTTCATGCAGAAGCACTGCACGGAAAAGCTGGGCGTCCGCCATGTCCTGGCCGACGTCACCCAGGTGAAGCAGGACGAGGCCGGCGACATCACCGGCCTGGTGACCGAGCAGGCGGGTGAGATCACCGGCGACATGTTCGTGGACTGCACCGGCTTCCGCGCCTTGCTGATCGGCAAGACGCTGGGCGTGGGCTTCAGGGAATGCCGCGACGTGCTGTTCTGCGACACGGCGCTGGCGGTGCAGGTCCCGCATGAGAGCGAGGACGCCCCGATGGCGTCGCAGACCATCGCCACCGCGCAATCGTCCGGCTGGATCTGGGACATCGCCCTGCCCACCCGGCGCGGCCTGGGCTACGTCTATTCCAGCGACCATATCGATGAGGAGGCGGCGCGGGCCGAGCTGGCGCGCTACGCCGGCACCCAGGCCGAGGCGCGCAAGATCCCCATCCGCTCCGGTCATCGCGAGATGTTCTGGAAAAACAATTGCGTGGCCGTGGGCCTGGCCGCCGGATTCCTGGAGCCGCTGGAAGCCTCCGCCATCATGCTGATCGAGCTGTCGGCCAAGATCATCGCGGACCAGTTGCCGGCCCGCCGCAGCGTCATGGATGTGGTCGCCCGCCGCTTCAACGAGGTGACGCACTACCGCTGGGGCCGCATCATCGATTTCCTGAAGCTGCATTATGTCCTGACCCAACGGACGGACACGGCGTTCTGGCGCGACAACGTCGATCCCGCTTCGACACCGGAACGGCTGCGGGATCTGCTGCGCCTGTGGAAATACCGCGCGCCCTGGTTCCTGGATGAGTTCGACCGGCTGGAGGAGGTGTTCCCCGCCGCCAGCTACCAGTACGTGCTGTACGGCATGGGCTTCCGCACCGAGGTGGACCCCGCCGAAAACAGTGCCGACGCCCTCCTGGCCAGCCGCATCATGGAAGAGAACGCGGCCATGGCCCAGAAGATGAGGGCGAACCTGCCCAAGAACCGCGACCTGGTGCGTAAGATCCGCGACCACGGCATGCAATCGATCTGAGCCCGGATGGGACCCATGACCAATATCGCCATCGTCAACGCCCAAGCCCACCGCGACCTGCAGGTGAAGGCCAAGGCCAGCCCCGCCTTTGACGCCAAGCATTTCGTCGCCGTCATCGTGGCCGAGTTCCCCCTGCTGGCCGTGCAGTGCCCCATCCTGCTGTCCAAGGACGCGGAAACCGGTGCCTTCGTCTGTGGCGCCGTGCTGGGCTTCGCCCAGAATGAAAACCTGTTCCTGACGCCGGACGGCTGGCAGGGCTATCGCCCGCTGACCCTGCAGCGCGGCCCCTTCTACACGGTGGGGGAGGATCTGGCCATCGACCTGGACGATGCCCGGGTGGGCACCGACGTCGGCGAGCCGCTGTTCGCGCCGAACGGGGAGATGACCCCCTATCTGCGGGGCATCATCAACGCCATGCAGGAATTGCGTCCGGGGCTGGAGCGCACCAAGCGTTTCATCGAAACGCTGATGAACCTGAAGCTGATCGAGCCCATCGACATCAGCCTCAGCTTCGACGACGGCAGCCGGCATGAGTTGGCCAACCTGTACACCATCGACCGCGAGGCCCTGCGCGCCCTGCCGGATGCCGCTGTGCTGGACCTGTTCCGCCGCGGCTATATGCAGTTGATCTACCTGATGATCGCGTCGCTGAAGCATGTGCCCCTGATGGCGGAGCGCAAGAACAGGCAGCTGAGCACCGGCCCGGCCCCGGCCTGGGGCTGACGGCGGCGCCCCCATGACGACCGAAGTCGCCGAACGCGACGGCCGCACCGTCACCTCGCCGGGGCAGTTCCTGGGCGAGGTGGTGGCGGCGGGCCGCCCCCTGGCCCTGCGCGGCCTGGTGGCGCACTGGCCGGTGGTTGGGAAAGTCACGCCCGCCGCCCTGCGTGACTATCTCAGCGGCTTCGGACCGGGCGCCGCCATGGAAACCTTCGTCGGCCCGCCGGAGATCCGGGGCCGGTATTTCTATGGCGCGGACCTCAAGGGTAACAATTTCGAGCGCCGCACCCTGCGCCTGGGTGAGGCGCTGGACCAGATGGTGCGGGCCCTCGACGACCCCGCCTCCCCCACCCTCTACGCCGGGTCGCTGACCCTGGACGACCATCTGCCGGGCTTCGCGGCGGATAATGCCATGCCCCTGCTGCCGCCCGGCGTGGCGGGACGCATCTGGCTGGGCCACGCCTCCACCGTCGCCACCCATTACGACGCGTTCGAGAACCTGGCCTGCGTGGTGGCCGGCAAGCGGCGTTTCACCCTGTACCCACCGGCGGCCGTGGGCGACCTTTATGTCGGCCCCATCGACAACACCCTGTCGGGCCAGCCCATCAGCTTGGCCGCGTCCGACCCCGACAACCCCGCCTATCCACGCTTCCACGCCATCCGCGACCAGGCGCTGGTGGCGGATCTCGAGCCCGGCGACGCCCTGTTCCTGCCCAAGCTGTGGTGGCATCAGGTGGAGGCGACCGCCCCCTTCAACGGCTTGGTCAACTACTGGTGGGACGCCTTCGCCACCGGCCCGGACGCCCCCTTCACCAGCCTGCTTCTGGCCATGATCACGATGGCCGAGCGGCCGGAGGCGGAACGGCAGGCCTGGCGCGCCTTCTTCGACCATTACGTCTTCCGCCCCCAAGGCCATCCCCTGGCCCACCTGCCGGCGGAGCAGCACGGCGTGCTGGGCCCCCTGAAGGCGGGCAACTACGGCCGCATCCGCGCCCGGGTGATGCAGTTGCTGCGCGGGGGGTGAGAAGGCTTGCCTTCCACCCTCGGCCACGGGGCGCCTTATCGTGACGGGTGCGCCGCGCAGTGCCGGTCGATGAAGGCCTGATGGTAGGGCATGGTCTGGACCACGCGGCCGATCACGTCGTGGATGTTGGCCAGGGCACCGCGCATCTTCTCTGGATCCAGCAGGTCGGTCAGCGGGTCATAGCGCCGCGGGCGCAGGCCCTGGCCGGTGAAGACGTAAAGCCAGCTTTGCTCGGGGAACAGCTCGGTATCCTCGCGCTGGATACGGCCATGGCTTTGGAACAGCTCGATCTTGGCCTTCAGGCTGTCCGGCCAGTCGATGGCGGCGCAATGGCGCCAGAAGTCGGTGTCCCGCCGTTCGTTGGTGGCGTAGTGCAGCACCAGGAAGTCGCGGATGCGCTCATACTCGAACGCCACCATCTTGTTGTAGCGGGCGATGTCCGCCGGCTCGCACCGCCGGTCGGGCAGCATCTGGATGAACAGGGCCAAGCCCCGGTGCACCATGTGGATGCTGGTGGACTCCAGGGGTTCCAGGAAGCCGCTGGCAAGGCCCAAGGACAGGCAGTTGCGCTTCCAGGTTTCACGGCGGCGGCCGGTGACGAAGCGCAGGATGCGGGGGTCGGCCAGGGGCTTGCCCACCAGATTGGCCAGCAGGGTTTCCCGCGCCGCGTCGTCATCCAGGAAGTCGCGGGCGTAGACCACGCCGTTGCCTTCACGGTGCTGCAACGGGATGCGCCATTGCCAGCCGGCATCCCGCGCCGTCGCCAGCGTGTAGGACGGCGGCGCGCCCGTCCGCTCGCTGGGCACGGCGACGGCACTGTCGCAGGGCAGGTAGCTTTGCCAGTTCTCATAGCCGGCCTGCAGCGCCTCTTCGATCAGCAGGCCGCGGAAGCCGCTGCAGTCGATGAAGAAGTCGCCCTCCACCCGGCGGCCGTCCTCCAGCCGCAGGGCGTCGATGAAGCCATCCTCGGGCCGCAGGTCGACCTTCACCACCTTGCCCTCCACCCGGGTGACGCCGCGCGCCTCGGAATAGCTGCGCAGGTAGCGCGCGAACAGGGCGGCGTCGAAATGCAAGGCGTAGGTGATGCCCTCCAGCGGCGATCCCGGTGCCTTCACCGGGCGCATGAAGCGGTTGTGCGCCGCCGCCTGGGCCTGTAGCGAATATTCCTCCAGCGGCGCGGCGGCGCCGGCCAGCCGCTGCCGCATCCAATAGGCGGGGAAGCCTATCCCCTCCATCTCGAAACCGGTGTGGCCGAAGGGGTGGAAATAGGAATGGCCCAGGCGGGTCCAGTCCTGGAAGCGGATGCCCAGCTTGAAGGTCGCGTTGGTCTGGCGGATGAGGTCGTCCTCATCGATGCCCAGCACGCGGATGAAGTTCATGATGGGTGGGATGGTCGCCTCACCCACGCCCACGGTGCCGATCTGCTCGGATTCCACCAGCTGGATGTCGCACTTCAGGTTGCGCAGGAACTTGGCCAGACTGGCGGCCGCCATCCATCCGGCGGTGCCGCCACCGACGATGACGATGCGGCGCAAGGGGGCGTTGGTAGCGGTATCATTCGAAGTTTGCGACGAAGCGTGCGGCGCGGCCATGCGTTGGGTCCCTGCGATGTCTCTCCCTGTCCCGCCTTTCTATCGTGGCGCGACACGCGGCGTCACAACTTTTTGTGGCGCTGCCCATAAATCACCGGCCCCATGAATCAGCGAAAGACTTGAAGTCGGCGGGCTTAATGGCCAGATTGCCCGCCATGCGCTGGTTGCTCGCCCTTCTGCTGCTGTTCACGGCGGTGTTCGACGGCCCGTCCCTGACCGAGATGGCAGGCGGCGCGCCGACGTGCGGCATCGTCCAGGAGCATGTGGCCGTGGAAGGGGCGCCCGACCCCACCGACGGCCTGCGCCACAGCGCCGTGCATTTTCACGCCGGCCAGGGCCCCTGCGGCCATGTTCATGTGGCCGACGCCGTCGAGCCCGCGCTCGTGCCGGGGCCCAGCGTCCAGCCGCGTCCCACGGCCTTGCCGCCGTTGGACCAGCCCTACACCACCCGCACCCTGGCCCCCCCGGACCGCCCCCCGGCCGCCTGATCGATCCCCCGCGCGCTTTCGCGTCCTGACGCCGCCCCCAGGGGCGGCCCGATCGATCCTGCTTGTCCGGAGCCCTCATGCGCATCCCGATCCTCGGGCTGGCCGCGGCCTTGACCGTGGCCTGGCCCGCCTGGGCCGTGGCCGAACCGCCACCGCCCACCCCCACCGCATCCGTCCATGACGCCACCCTCGCCAACCTGATCGCCCAGGCGCTGGCCACCAACCCGCGCTTAAAGGCGGCCCAGGCCCGCGCGGCCGCCGCCCAGGGCGACGTCATGCAGGCCGGCGTGCTGCCCAACCCGCAGGTCTCGCTGCAAACCGAGAACCTGGCCGGATCCGGCCCCTACAGCGGCACCCGCGCCATGGAAACGACGCTGGGCCTGAACCAATTGGTGGAGCTGGGCGGCAAGCGCGGCAGCCGCCAGGCCGTGGCGACGGCGGCGGAAAGCCGCGCCCGCCTGGACGCCGACATCGTGCGCCTGGACCTGGTGCGCGACGTGCGCGTGGCCCACGCCACCTTGCTGGCCGCCACCGCCCGCCGCGCCATCGTCGAGGAACAGCGCGGCCTGGCGGCGGAAACCGCCCGCGCGGTCGCGGCCCGGGTGCGGTCCGGCCACGATAGCGCCATCCAGGAGGACCGCGCCGCCACCGATCTGCGCCAGGCGGAGATCGAGGCGACCCGCGCCGCGCGTGACGAAACCACCGCCCGCCGCAGCCTGGAACTGCTGGTGGGCGGCCCGGTGCCGCCGCTGGATCCGGCCGCCCTGCGCGACTTGGGCGCCGCCCTGCCCGTCGCTGCCGGCGGGAACACCCCCGACGTGGCCCGCTGGCGGGCGGAGGTGGGCCGCACCCGCGCCGCCATCGCCGTGGAGCGGGCGCGGGCCGTGCCCGATGTGACCGTGGGCGCCGGCGTGCGCCGCTTCAACGACGGGCGCGACACCGCCCTGGTGCTGGGCGTCACCATACCCATCCCAGCCTTCGACACCAACCGGGGCGGCATCCACCGCGCCTATCAGGAGAGCACCGAGGCGGAGATGGAATTGGACCGCGCCACCCGCGACCAGGACACCGCCCTGGCCATCGCGCGCGACCGCGTGGCGGTGGCACGGACCGAGGCCGAGACACTGGCCGGACAGGTCGTTCCCGGGGCGGAGCAGGCCGCCGCCGCGACCCGTGAAGGCTACCGCCAGGGCAAATTTCCCTACCTGGATGTGCTGGACGCCCAGCGTACCCTGCTGGCCACCCGCCTGACCCTGGTGGCCGCCTATCAGGACTATCACCAGAGCCGCGCCGACCTGGACCGGCTGACCGGCGCCGAGGAGGCCCAGCCATGACCCCCATCTCCAAGCAGACCCTGTTGCGCCTGGGCGCCGGAGCGCTGGCCCTGGGCGGGCTGGTTGTCTGGATCGCCACCGGCGAGGCGCCCAAGGGCGAAGAGTCCACCGCCCATGAGGCGCACGACGAGGGGCTGGTGCGCCTGACGGCGGAGCAGGCCAAGGCCGCCGGCATCACCACCGCCGTCGCCGGCCCCGGCCGCCTGGTCCGCCAGGTGCGCGTCACCGCCACGGTGACGGCCGACCAGGACCACATCGTCCATATCGCCCCCCGCATCGCCGGCGTGGTGGCGGAGGCACGCAAGAAGCTGGGCGACACCGTCGCGGCCGGCGAGGTGCTGGCCCTGATCGACAGTACGGAGGTGGCGGACGCCCGCGCCGAATACCTGGCGGCCCGGGAAAGCGAGGAGTTGGCCCGCACCACGGCGGCGCGGGAGGAGGCGCTGTGGCGCCAGCGCATCTCGCCCGAGCGGGATTACCTCCAGGCCAAGGCGGCGGCGGCGGAAGCCGGCATCCGCACCGGCCGCGCCCGCCACAGCCTGCAAGCCTTGGGACTGGACGAGACCGGCGCCAAGGCCAAGGGCGGCAATCTGCAGCGGCTGGAATTGCGCAGCCCCATCGCCGGGCACGTCATCGCCCGGGGCGCCACCCGGGGCGACCGCCTGGCGGCCGACGCCGACGCCTATGTCGTGGCCGACCTGGCCAGCCTGTCCCTGACCTTCCCCGTCTATGCCCGCGACCTGCCCTTCGTGGCGGTGGGCAAGGAGATGGGTGTCAGCGGCGCGGACGGCCGCACGGCCACCGCCCGCATCACCCATGTCGGTCCCGTGCTGGATCCGGCCACCGGCGCCGCCCCCGTGGTGGCGACCCTGGAAAACCCTGACGGATCCTGGCGCCCCGGCGATTTCGCCACCGGCACGCTGGCGGCGGACGCGCAGGAGGCCGCCGTGCTGGTGCCGGAGGACGCGGTGGTGACGCTGGAGAGCCGGACCCAGGTGTTCGTGCCCGTGCCCGGCGGCTTCGAGCGGCGGCCGGTCACCCTGGGCCGTGGCGATGGCACCCGCGTGGAAGTGCTGGCCGGCCTTAAGCCCGGCGACACCGTCGCCGCCGGCAATGCCTTCATCCTGAAGGCGGAGGCCGGCAAGGGCGACGCCGGCCATGACGAGTGAGGAGACCAACAATGCTTGAACGCATCCTCACCCTGTCCGTGCGCCACCGCTGGATGGTGGTGGCGCTGGCGCTGCTGGCGATGGCCGTGGGCGGCTGGACAGCCCTGCGCCTGCCCATCGACGCCGTGCCCGACATCACCAACAAGCAGGTGCAGATCAACACAACCGCCCCGGCCCTGTCGCCAGTGGAGGTCGAGAAGCAGGTGACCTTCCCCATCGAGACGGCGCTGGCCGGCATCCCGGGCTTGGAGGGCACACGCTCGCTGTCGCGCAACGGCTTCTCCCAGGTCACCGCCCTGTTCGCTGAGAATGTGGACATCTACTTCGCCCGCCAGCAGGTGGGGGAACGCCTGGGCGAAGCCAAGGCCGTTTTGCCCGAGGGGGCGGAACCCCACATGGGGGCGCTGTCCACCGGCCTGGGCGAGGTCGCCATGTGGACCGTGTCCCTGGTCCCCTTCGATCCCGCCAAGGTCAAGCCGAGCGCCGCCGGCTGGCAGGCCGACGGCGGCTATCGCACGCCGGAGGGCGAGGTGCTGACCACGGAGGCGCAACGGGCGACCTACCTGCGCACCGTGCAGGACTGGATCATCCGGCCGCAGGTGAAGGGCGTGCCCGGCATCGCCGGGGTTGACGCCATCGGTGGGTACGTGAAGCAGTACCAGGTGGCGCCCGATCCGCAGCGGCTGGCCGCCCGCGGCCTGACCCTGACGGACGTCGCACAGGCGCTGGAGCGCAACAACACCAGCGCCGGCGCGGGCTACCTGGAACGGCGGGGGGAGGCCTACGTGGTGCGGGCCGACGGCCGCCTGCGCGATACGGAGGACATCGCCGCCGTACCCATCGCGACCCGTGACGGGACCCCTGTCCTGCTGCGCGACGTGGCCGCCGTGACCCTGGGCCATGAACTGCGCAGCGGCAGCGCCAGCGAGAACGGGCGGGAAGTGGTGGTGGGCACCGCGCTGATGCGGGTGGGGGGTAACAGCCGCACGGCGGCCGCGGCCGTGACGGCCAAGCTGGCCGATGTCGCCCGCACCCTGCCCCCCGACATCAAGGCGGAGGTGGTGCTGAACCGCACCAAGCTGGTGGACGCCACCATCCACACCGTGGGCAAGAACCTGGCGGAGGGCGCCCTGCTGGTGATCGTGGTGCTGTTCGCCCTGCTGGGCAATATCCGCGCCGCCCTGATCACCGCCGCCATCATCCCCGTGACCATGCTGCTGACGGCCACGGGCATGGTGGAGGCCGGCATCAGCGCCAACCTGATGAGTCTGGGCGCCCTGGACTTCGGCCTGATCGTCGATGGCGCCGTCATCATCGCGGAGAATTGCCTACGCCGCCTGGGCCACCGCCAGCAGGCCCTGGGCCGCCCCCTGGCGACATCGGAACGGCTGGCGGAGGTGGTGGCCGCCTCCAAGGAGATGATCCGCCCGTCCGTCTACGGCCAGGCCATCATCATCCTGGTCTATGTGCCGCTGCTGACCTTCACCGGGGTGGAGGGCAAGATGTTCCAGCCCATGGCCCTGACGGTCATCACCGCCCTCGTGGCCGCCTTCATCCTGTCCCTGACCCTGGTGCCGGCGTTGATCGCCCTGGTCGTCACCGGGCCCGTCAATGAGACGGAGAACCGTGTGGTGGCGCGGGCCAAGGGCTGGTACGCGCCTGTCCTGGAACGGGCGTTGGCCGCGCCCCTGCCCTGGATCTTCGGCGCCGCCTGCCTATTCCTGGCCAGCATGGGCCTGTTCACCCGCATGGGGCAGGAATTCATCCCCACGCTGGATGAGCAGGACATCGCGGTGCAGGCGGTGCGCATCCCCAGCACCTCGCTGACCCAATCCACCGCCATGCAGACGGAGGTGGAGCGGGCGGTGGCCGCGATGCCGGAGGTGGCCTTCGTCTTCTCCAAGACCGGCACGGCGGAGATGGCGGCGGACCCCATGCCGCCCAACGCCTCCGACACCTTCATCATCCTGAAGCCGCGCGCGCAATGGCCCGACCCGGCCTTGCCCAAGGCCGACCTGGTGGCCCGCGTCGAGGCGGCGCTGGGCCAATTGCCCGGCAACGCCTATGAGTTCACCCAGCCCATCCAGATGCGGTTCAACGAGTTGATCTCCGGCGTGCGCAGCGACGTGGCGGTGAAGCTGTACGGCGACGACTTCGAGGCCCTGCAGGCCTCGGCCAACCGCATCGCCGGCGTGCTGCAGGGCATCGCCGGCGCGGCCGACGTGCGCGTGGACCAGGCGGCGGGCCTGCCCACCCTGGACATCCGCGTCGATCGCCAGACCGCCGCCCGCTTCGGCCTCAGCGCCCAGGACGTGCAGGACGTCGTGGCCATGGCCGTGGGCGGGCGGGCCGCCGGGCAGGTGTTCGAAGGCGACCGCCGCTTCGACGTCACCGTACGGCTGGCCGACCCCTTGCGTAATGACCTGGACACCCTGCGCGCCCTGCCGGTGCCCCTGCCCGATCAGGGCAAGGAAGGGGGCAAGGAGGGGCCCCGCTTCGTGCCGCTGGGCACCGTCGCCAGCTTCACCCTGGCGGAAGGACCCAACCAGATCGGGCGGGAGGACGGCAAGCGGCGCATCGTCATCCAGGCCAATGTGCGTGGCCGGGATATCGGGTCCTTCGTGGCCGAGGCGCAGGCCCGGCTGGCCTCGGTATCCCTGCCGTCCGGCTACTGGGTCACGTGGGGCGGGCAGTTCGAGAACCTGGCGGCAGCGCGCGATCGGCTGGCGGTGGTGGTGCCGGCCTGCTTCGCCGCCATCTTTCTGCTGCTTTACGGCGCCTTGGGTTCGGCCCGGGACGCCGCGCTGGTGTTCAGCGGCGTGCCGCTGGCCCTGACCGGCGGCATCGCGGCCCTGTGGCTGCGCGGCATGCCTTTTTCCATCTCCGCCGCCGTGGGCTTCATCGCCCTGTCCGGCATTGCCGTGCTGAACGGCCTGGTCATGGTGTCCTTCATTCGTCAGGCCATCGCCAACGGCGACGATCCCCTGGCCGCCATCCGCGACGGGGCGCTGACCCGCCTGCGGCCGGTGCTGATGACGGCGCTGGTGGCCTCGCTGGGTTTCGTGCCCATGGCCCTGGCCACGGGCCCGGGGGCGGAGGTGCAGCGGCCGCTGGCCACCGTCGTCATTGGCGGCCTGATCAGTGCCACGGCGCTGACCCTGGTCGTCCTGCCAGCCCTTTATCGCCGCTTCGCCGTGCCCCGTGAGGCGGGGGCGGGGACGGCGGTACCGACGCTGGCAGAGTAAGGGAACCGGGCGTCCCGTCCGGCGGTTTCCTGGGGTCTACGCCACAGGAGATCGCCGGATGGCGCCGCGTTCGTTTTGGAAGGGCTATCTCAAGCTGTCCCTGGTCACCTGCCAGGTGGCCATGACGCCGGCCACGTCGGAGAACGAGAAGGTCCGCTTCCATACCCTGAACCGCGAAACGGGCAACCGGGTGGTCAGCCGCTACGTTGACGCCATCACCGGCGACCCGGTGGACGAGGACGATGAGGCCAAGGGCTACCCCCGGGGCGAGGACGATTACCTGATCCTGGAGGATGACGAACTGGACGCGGTGGCGCTGGAAAGCACCCGCACCATCGACATAGAGATGTTCGTGCCGCGCGACAGCATCGAATGGATTTGGTACGACACCCCCCACTACCTGACGCCCAGCGACCCCGTGGGGGAGGAGGCGTTTTCCGTCATCCGTGAGGCCATGGCCGCCACCGGCAAGGTCGGCATCTCCCGTCTGGTGATGTACCGGCGGGAACGGGCCGTGATGCTGGAGCCGCAGGGCAAGGGCATCATCGTCTGGACCCTGCGCTACGGTGATGAGGTGCGCGACCCGGACGCCTACTTCGGCGGCATTCGCGAGGAGAAGCCCGAGCCCAAGCTGATGTCCCTGGTCAAGACCCTGATCGAGGAACGCACGCGGCCCTGGGCCCCCTCGCTGGTGAATGACCCCGTGCAGGACCGCCTGCTGGACCTGATCGCCGCCAAGAAAAAGGGACGCAAGCGCCCCGCCAAGGCCAAGGCGCCGGAGGCCGACACCCCCAGCAACGTCATCAACATCATGGACGCGCTGAAGAAAAGCCTGGCCGCCGAGGGCAAGGGCGCGCCCAAGCGACGGTAGGCCCGCCCGCTCAGGCGTACGGCACGGCCTGGAATTCGGGCAATGCCTCCGCACGATCCGACAGGCGGACCAGGCCGGGATGCTTGGCCGGGTCGATCAGGCCTGGGGCCATGTTCTGGGCGAAATACCAGGCGACGGCGGTGGTGATGTCGGCCTGGTTGGGACGCTCGCCGCCCATCCAGGCGCCGCCCATCCAGGCGGTGCCGTCCCCCACCTCGCGCTCCAGCAGATCGAAGGCGGTGACGGCCTGGGCGCGCACCCGTTCCAGCCACGGTTGGTGCTGCTTGTCCTCGGGGCGCAGCTCCCGCTCATAGACCACCTGCACCGTTTTTTCGCATGCCACCAGCGCCAGGCCGATAAGGCGCTGGGCCCGGATGAAGGCGGCGGTGTCGGCGGGCATGAGATGCCTGTCCGCCGGCACCAGGCGTTCCAGCGCGTCCAGGATCAAGGTGCTGTCCATCAGCACCGTACCGTCGTCCAGCACCAGGGTCGGCGCCTTCACCACGGGATTGATGGCGGCGAAGGTGTCATAATGGCGGAAGACGGACACGCGCTCATGCTCGAAGGGCAGCCCCATGGCCACCAGCGAGATCCCCACGCGGCGGACATAGGGTGAATCCGGCATTCCGATCAGGCGCATGGCATTAGCCTCTTTAGCGGGTGGGGGGCGCATTCTGCCTGAAACCAGGCGCAGCGCCAGCCCCTTGACCCGCCGCCCCTAGCCGGCCCGCTTGCGCGCCGGCCTTTTCGCCCCCTGCAAGGGCCGGGCCGCCGCCCGGAAATCCGCCCACGGGTCGGCGGAGAGGGCAGCCAGCCGCGTGGGCGCCGTCCTGACCGTGAAATAGGCGGGGCCGATGGCCGGGCTCAATTCCTCCCACGCCAGGGGCATGGAGACGGCCGCCCCGGGCCGCGCGCGGGTCGAATACGCCGCGACCGCCGTGGCGCCCCGCTGGTTGCGCAAATAGTCGACCAGGATCTTGCCGGTGCGCTTGGCCTTGGTGATGGTGGCCACGAAACGGTCCGGGCTGTCGGCGGCCATGGCGTCGGCGATGCCCTTGGTGAAGGCCTTCACGGCCGCCCAGTCAGCCTTGGGCGTCAATGGCGCCACCACATGCAGGCCCTTGCCGCCCGTGGTCTTGACGAAGGCCGCCAGGCCCGCCTGCTCCAGCCTGTCCTTGACCTCGCGCGCGGCATCGATGACCGCCTGCCATGCCACGCCCTCCCCCGGGTCCAGGTCCAGTGTGATGGTGTCCGGCTGTTCCCAGTCCTTGAGGGTCGAGCCCCAGGGGTGGATTTCCAGCACCGCCGCCTGCACCAGGCCCAACAGGCCGTCCAGGTCGTTGACCGCGATCAGCGGCCCTTCCGCCGGCTCCGCCGGGTCGGGCACCTGGACGATGGCTTTGCTCAGCCCCTTCCAGGCATGCTTCTGGAAGAATTTCTCACCGGCGATGCCGTTGGGGCAACGCAGCAGGGCCAGCGGCCGGCCGACGATGAAGGGGGCGATGGACCGCCATATCTCCGTGTAATAATCAGCCAGGCCGGCCTTGGTCACCCCCTCGTCCGGCCAATAGAGGCGGTCGGGATGGCTCAGCTTCAGCAGGGGCTTGGGCTCCGTTCGGCCCGCCGCGCGGACGGTGCTGGCCGGCGCCTTGGCGGCTGGTTCACGCACCACGTCTTTCGGGTCCTTGTCTTCCCGCAAGCCACGGAAGGCGGCGTGGCGGATGTTACCGTCGCCCGTCCAGGTGCGGAAGTCCACCTCCGCCACCAGTTCGGGCCGAACGTAGCGCACCAGGCGCCGCTCCTCCGCCGTCAGCGTGTCGTCGAACGGGCTCTCTTGCACCCGCATGCGCTCCAGCTGGCGGAACAATTCTTCCGCCATCGAAACGGTATAGCCGGTGCCAACGCGACCGACGTGGCGCAACTTCCCCTCGTCATAGACCCCCATGACCAGCGAGCCGATGGCGCGGCGCGCTGTGGTGGACGGGACATAGCCAGCCACCACGAATTCCTGGCGGTTGCCGCACTTGGACTTGATCCAGCCCTTGCCCCGGCCCGGCCGGTAGGCGGCATCGCGCACCTTGGAGACGATGCCCTCCAGGCTCAGGCGGCAGGCGTGGTTCAACACCAGGCCGCCGGACTCATCGAAATGCTCGCTGTATCGCAGGGGATCGCCGGCATCCGCCAACAGGTCCTTCAAGGCCGCCTTGCGCTGCTCCAGCCCCACGCCGCGCAGATCGCGGGCCTCCAGATAGAGAAGGTCGAAGGCGTAGAACAGGAAGCGGTCGCTGCGGCCCTCGCTGAGGTCGGCCTGCAAGGCGGAAAAGTCGGAGGCGCCGGCCGCATTTTCCACCACCAGCTCGCCATCGATCAGCGCCTTGCCCACCGGCAGCGCCACCAGTGCCTCCGGTACCGCCTTGCCGAACTTTTTGGTCCAGTCCAGGCCGCCCCGGGTCAGCAGCTTCACCCGCCCCGCCTCGACGCGCGCCTGCAGGCGGTAGCCGTCGAACTTGATCTCATGCACCCAGCGATCCCCCACCGGGGGCTTGGCCTGCAGCGTGGCCAGGGCGGGCTCCACGAAGTCCGGCAGCGGGCCGGCTTTGGCCCCTTTCAGCTTGGGCGTCCCGGCCGCCGCGGCGGTCTCGGCGACAGTCTCGCGGGCCGGCGCGCGGGCCTTCTTTTCGATCTTGCCCGTTTTGGAGGACCAGCCCGGTTCCTCCCCCGCCACCTCGGCGATGACCCGGCCCGTCTTCACCGATTCCGGCCGCTCTTCCAGGATGTCGGCGTCGCCCTCGCCCCGCGCGGCCTCGTCCTCGCCCTTGATCAGCAGCCAGTTCTCGCGCTTTTCCCCGGGCCGCTTGTGCATGCGGACCAGGTGCCAATGGCCGCCCAGCTTTTCCCCGTGCAGCTCGAAATCGAGGTGTCCCTTGGCATAACCCTTGTGGGCATCGCCGATGGGCGTCCACTCGCCCCGGTCCCAGACGATGACGGTGCCGCCGCCGTATTCGCCCTTGGGGATAGTGCCCTCGAAGTCGCCATAGTCCAGCGGGTGGTCCTCGACATGGACGGCCAGGCGCTTTTCGCCGGGGACCAGGCTGGGCCCGCGCGTGACGGCCCAGCTTTTCAGCACGCCGTCCATTTCCAGCCGAAAATCATAATGCAGGCGGGTGGCCTCATGCTTCTGGATGACGAAGCTGTGGCCCGCCTTTCGGCCCTGGCGCCCCCGGGGCTCGGGCGTGGCCGTGAAATCGCGCTTCTTGTGGTAGGTCTCCAGCGCCATGGCTCAGCTGGCCTTCTGTCGGGCGAGGGCCGCCTTCGGCTTGGGCGCAGTACCGGCGGAATGGGGCCGGGTGGAAGGGGGTTTGGCGCGGTTGGCGTTGGATGCGGCCTTCTTGGCCGACGGCTTGCCGCCCAGCCCCGCGCTTTCCCGCAACGCCGCCATGAGGTCGGTGGTCTTGGCCGGCGGCGCCCGTTTCCGCGCCGGCGGCGCCTTGCCCTCCAGCTTGGCCTTCACCAGGTCGGCCAGCGCCGCCTCGTACCGGTCGTCGAAGTCCGCCGGATTGAAGACACCCTTCTTGGTCTCGATAATGTGCTTGGCCAGGTCCAGCATCTCGCCCTCGATCTTGATCTCGGCGATCTCATCGAAAGCCTGGGCGGCGGATCGCACCTCATAATCGAAGTTCAGGGTGGTGGCGATCAGGCCGGCGCCGTGGGCGCGGACCAGCACGGTGCGCACCCGGCGGAACAGCACCGTCTGCGCCAGCGCCGCCACCTTTTTGGCGCGCATGCCCTCGCGGATCAGCGCGAAGGCCTCGTCCGCGTGCCGGTCGCTGGGCGCCAGGTAATAGGGTTTGTCGAAATAGACGTCATCGATGTCGGCGCAGGGGATAAAGGCCAGGACGGACAGGGTCTTGTCGCTTTCCGGCACGACGGCGGCCACCTCGTCCGACTCCAGCACCACATAGTCGCCACGGGCGACCTCATACCCCTTCACCTGGTCCTCGCGGTCCACCGGCTTGCCCGTGTCGCTGTCCACGAACTGCCGATGCACGCGGTGGCCCGTGGCGCGGTTGACGGTGTGGAAGGCGATGCGTTCAGATGCGGAGGCGGCGGTGTAGAGCGCCACCGGGCAGCTGACCTCGCCAATCTTCAGGAACCCCTTCCAGTTCGCCCTGGGTGCCATGGCCGCCGCCTTCCATATTCGCATTCCACATTAGAGCCGCAATTCAACGCCGACGGCGGCGCGCGGGTTCCGGAAGCCTGGGCGGAACCACGGACCACGGGGTACGGTTTAACGCGCGCCACCAGCGGGGGAGATCCGAGCGTGAAGCTGTTCAACTGCCAATCTTGCGGCCAGATGCTGTATTTCGAAAACCGCGTCTGCGAGCGCTGCGGCCACCGCCTGGGCTACCTGCCCGATGACGACAAAATGCATGCAGTCGAGGCGGAGGGGGACGCCTGGCGCGCCCTGGGCGCGCCTGAGCAGCTCTACAAGTTTTGCGCCAACGCGGAGCTGGACGCCTGCAACTGGCTGCTGCCGGCGGGGTCGGAGGAGCCCCTGTGCGCCGCCTGCCGCCACAACCGCACCATCCCCGATGTGTCCTGTCCCACGGCCTTGGCCCAATGGCGCAAGATCGAGCTGGCCAAGCATCGCCTGTTCTATACCCTGATCAAGCTGGGCCTGCCCCTCGCCAACCGGGCGGACGACCCGGAGGGGGGGCTGGCCTTTGACTTCTTGGATGACCTGCCGGACGGCGCCGTCATGACAGGACATGACAACGGCCTGATTACATTGGCCTTGAAGGAGGCAGACGATGCGGAGCGCGAGACGCGCCGCACCCAGCTGCATGAGCCCTACCGCACCCTGCTGGGGCATTTCCGGCATGAGATCGGCCATTACTATTGGGACCGGCTGGTGCGCGACGAGAATAGGCTAGACGCTTGCCGCGCGCTGTTCGGCGACGACCGGCAGGATTACGGCGCCGCCCTGCAACGCCACTACGACCAAGGCGCCCCGGCCGACTGGCAGCAGAATTTCATCAGCGCCTATGCCACCAGCCACCCGTGGGAGGATTTCGCCGAGACCTGGGCGCACTATCTTCACATTATCGACACGCTGGAAACGGCCCACGCCTTCGGCGTGCGGGTACGCCCCGCCGTGGACCGCACCGGCGACCTGTCCGCCAAGGTCGACTTCAACCCCTATCGCCACGGCACCATCGCCGACATGGTGGAGGCTTGGCTGCCCATCGCCTTCGCCGTCAACAACATCAACCGCAGCATGGGGCAGGTGGATTTCTATCCCTTCATCCTGACCCCGGCCGTCATCGCCAAGCTGGGTTTCATCCACGACCTGGTGGGCGCCGACCGGACGGCCAGGGCGGCGGCCTGAGGATTTCCCGCATCGTTCCGGCACCGCATCTGTCTTGCCTGGACAGATGTGACTTTTCTTGTGACTTGCCGATTGTCTCAGGCCAGACTGGGGTGTAATCCGACAGCGATGTCATCACCAGGACAGGCGACAGGCCATGCTCGACGGCCACAGTCACGTTGACGCCCTTCACGCCATTGCCGCCAGCCTGTCGGGCACCAACCTGGAGCGGGCCAGCGACCATAACCAGCGCGTCACCCTGCAGGCCATCCGCGTCAGCGGCCAGATCACCCGCGCCGAACTGGTGGAGCTGACGGGCCTGACGCTGCCGGCCATCGCCAACATCACCAAGCGGCTGCTGGCCGAGGGGCTGATCGTGGAGGCCGGGCGCCAGCACGGCGGCCGGGGACAGCCCGCCATCCTGCTGGAGATGAATCCGGACGGATGCTTTTCCATCGGCGTCACCATCGACCGCGACCACATCACCCTGGTGGTGCTGGACCTGCTGGGCACGGTGCGGGCGCGCGCCTCGCGGGAGATCGACCTGGCCCCGCCGGAGGTGGTGGCCCAGTTCTTCCGGACGGAAATCTCCGCCATCCTGGCGGCCACCGGCCTGCCCCTGTCGCGCTTCATCGGCATCGGTGTCGCCATGCCCGACGACATCGGCCGCGTGAGCCTGGCGCGCTGGCCGCAGGCCTACGCCGCCTGGCGCGACGTGGACGTGGCCCGCCTGTTCGCCGATGTGCTGCCCCTGCCCGTGTTCGTGGAAAACGACGCCACCGCCGCCGCGCTGGGGGAGCTTCAGTTCGGCCACGGCCTGCGCCATCGCAGCTTCTTCTACATCCTGATCAGCGGTGGCCTGGGCGGCGGCATCGTCGTGGACGGCAGCCAGTTCCGCGGCGCGCGGGGCCGCAGCGGTGAGATCGGCTTCCTGCCGGTGCGGTCGGACCGCACCACCGCCCGCACCCTGCAAGAGGCCGTGTCCCTGTCCGCCCTGTACGATCGCCTGGCCGCCACCGGCTACACTGTGGATGAGCCCGGACAGCTGTGCCGGTTGGCCGGCACCCCGGCCGAGGCGGTGGTGGAGGAGTGGATAGAGCTGGCGGCCGACCTGATGACCGACCCGCTGGTGGCCATCAACTGCCTGGTCAATCCCGAGGCCATCTTCCTGGGCGGCCGCCTGCCCGCCCCGCTGGTGGATAAGCTGGCCGCCGCCCTGAACCATCGCCTGGGCGCGTTGCGGGACATCCCCCAGGTAGCGCCCGTGCTGCGCGCCGCCATGGCCGCCGACGCGCCGGCCGTGGGCGCCGGCATGCTGCCCTTCACCGACCGCCTGCTGCCCAGCCGCGCCGCCCTGATGAAGACGGCGGACAATTGACGCCGCCCTCTGTCCTGTCGGACAGAAGGCCGTGCTTGATTAACTAAAACGAATTCCTTTAATTGGGCCGCAACCACAGCGCCTGGGGAGGGCGGCCCCATGATCCAACGGATGATCCAGACGCTTTTGGCGCTGACCCTCTTGCTGGGCGGCGCGGCGCCAGCGTGTGCCGCCACGGTGGAAGTCAACACCAGCATCGGCGCCCTGCTCGGCACGGGCGATGGCAAAGGCGGCGCCGTGTTCCAGGGCATCCCTTTCGCTCAGCCGCCCGTGGGTCCGCTGCGCTGGCAGCCACCACAGCCCGTCGGTTGGGTGCAGCAAACACGCGATGCCACCCATCCCTCGCCGCCCTGCCTGCAACGCGGCTATGGCTGGAACGACGCCTTGGCGGCCCGCAGCCAGGAGGACTGCCTGTACCTGGACATCCGCACCCCGGCGCTGTTACCGCGCGCGGCATTGCCCGTCATGGTCTGGATCCATGGCGGCGCGAACCGCGCGGGCGCGGCGGATGGCACGGTGATGTCCAGCCTGGCCAGTCCTGTCGGCCCGAATGGGGGTGTTGTGTTGGTGGCCATCCAGTACCGGCTGGGCACCTTCGGCTTCCTGTCCCTGCCGGAGCTGACGGCGGAGTCGCCGCACCACGCCTCGGGCAATTATGGCCTGATGGACCAGATGGCGGCCCTGGCCTGGATCCGCCAGAACATCGGCATGTTCGGCGGCGATCCAGGCAACATCACGATCTTCGGCGAGTCCGCCGGCGGCCAGGACGTGGGTCAGCTGATGCTGGCGCCCAATGCCCGCGGCCTGTTCGCCAAGGCGATCGAGCAAAGCGGGACCGCCGGCTTCGGCGTTCCGGCCCGCACCCTGGCCGAGAATGAGGCCCTGGGCGGCCAGCTGCTGGACAAGGCGGGGGTGAAAAGCCTGGCGCAGCTGCGCGCCTTGCCCGGCGCGGACATCCTGACAGCCACGGACAAGCTGAAGCCCACTACCATCGCCGACGACAGCTTCATCTGGCTGCAGGCCGTCATTGACGGCTGGGTGCTGCCCCAGGCGCCGGAGGACCTGCTGGCCGGCGCCGCGCCGGTGCCGCTGATGATCGGCAGCAACGCCCGCGAGCTGACGCTCTATGGCGGGGCGGATGCCGTGGTGCCCGCCATCCGCCAGGCCTTTGGCGCCCACGCGGCGAAGGCGCTGGCCTTCTACGGCATCACGGGCACCACCCTGCCCGCCCCGGACCCGCGCCTGGGCGACGTGGCGACGCAGCTGGCCGATGACCTGACCTTCCGCTGCCCCACCCTGCATGTCGCGGCCGTGCACGCCGCCGGCGGGCATCCCACCTGGGTGTATCATTTTGACCGCAGCCCGGCGCAAGGGCCTGTCACCCACGGCAGCGACCTGCCCTTCGTCTTCGACGGGCGGCCAGCCGGCGCTCCTGGCGACGACACGCCCACCCTGCAACGCTATTGGGTCAACTTCGCCCGCAACGGCGATCCCAACGGCCAAGGCCTGGCCCACTGGCCCGCCCACGACGCCACGGGCGCTTACCTGGCCTTCACCGATGCCGGGCCGCAAGCAATGGCAACCCTGCGCGGCCCCCTGTGCGGCCTGCGCCCGCCCACACCGTAGGCGCGGATCACGCCGGCAGCAGGCCCGCCGCGCGGTAGCTGTCGACCAAGGTGTCGTACAGCGAAATGTCCGCGCGGCTGCGCGCCATCAGCTGCGCGCCGGAGATGGCGGCGAAGATGGCGCGCGCCCGCGCCTCCGCCTTGTCCGGCGCCACGATGCCGGCAGCCGCCAGCCCCTTGGCCAGCCAGGCGACGTTGACGTCGGCGAAGGCCCGCACCTCCGCCCTCACGATGTCCGGCAGGTCATCGACTTCGGCGGACATGAAGCTGCACAGGCACAGGCGGTTGTCGTTTTCCAGCGCGCGGCGGAAAGCCTGCGGATACCGCCGCAGGGCGGCGGCGGCGTTCGGCGCCTGGGCCGCCATGGCCTCCAACTCCGCCGCCGTATCCTCCCAATAGCGCTTGGCCACCGCGGCGGCCAAATCGGCCTTGCTGGGGAAGTGGTGATAGATGCTGGCGGCCTTGATACCCACCGCCGCCGCCAAATCGCGGTAATTCAACCCGCCATAGCCGTGCGCCTGCGCGATCTGCCGGGCGGCCGCCAGAATCGCTTCCTTGGAGTTCGTGCTCATGTCCTCATCCCTGGCCTTCGGCCCCTAGGAGCAAACCTAACGACTGTTAGATAGGCCTTGACGCCCAAAAAGGAAAGCTTTATGCGTTTGCCTACCAAACGTTAGGTAGGATGCACCGACATGACCACCGACATCCTTTTTTCCGATGCCACCACGCTGGCCCGGCTGATCCGTGCCCGTGAGGTTTCACCGGGCGAGGTGGTGCAGGCGCACCTGGACCGCATCGCCGCCGTGAACCCCAAGGTCAACGCCATCGTCACCGTGGCCGACGGCGCGTTGACCGCCGCCAAGGCGGCGGAGGCGGCCCTCCTGAAGGGGGAGGACGTGGGGCCCCTGCACGGCGTGCCCTTCACCGCCAAGGATTCCATCGATACCGCCGGCGTCGCGACCCAGCGCGGTTCCCCCATCTTCAAGGGACGCATGCCGGACACCGACGCCGTCAGCGTCGCGCGGCTGAAGGCTGCCGGTGGCATCCTGCTGGCCAAGACCAACCTGCCGGAGTTTTCGTACTCGATCGAATCCGACAACCTGCTGACCGGCCGGTCCAACAACCCCTGGAACCTGGATCGCACCCCCGGCGGGTCCAGCGGCGGCGAGTCCGCCGCCATCGCCGCCGGCATGTCGCCCCTGGGCCTGGGCACCGACCTCGCCATTTCCGTCCGGGGGCCGGCGGCGCAGACCGGCATCATCGGCCTGAAGGCCACCCACGGCCGCGTGCCCATGACCGGCATCTGGCCCCGGGCGCCGCGCCGCTTCTGGCACGTGGGCCCCATGGCCCGCAGCGTCCGCGACATCGCCCTGGCCTATGCGCTGCTGGCCGGCGCGGATGGCGCCGACGCCTTCTCAAGCATGATGGGCGCTGGCGGCACGGCCCCCATTGATGCCGGTGTCGGCCAAGCGCCCACGCGGCCACTGCGGGTGGGCTGGCTGGTGGAACCGGGCTTCGGGCCCATCGACATGGATGTGGCAACGACCGTGCAAGCGGCGGCCGAGGCGCTGAAGGGTGTCGGCTGCGTCGTGGAGCCGGTGCGCATTCCGGCACTGGAACGCGACTTCGCCCTGGACGTGTTCCTGCGCCTGCACATCATGGAGATGAAGCCGGCCTTCGTAGAGGCCACCGCCGGCCAGCCACCGGAGAACCTGTTCCACATCGCCCAAGCCATGCTGGCGGCGCCAGAGACGTCCATGGCGGACTTTATCGAGGCGGAACAGGCGGCGGAGCGGTTGAAGGACGGCTTCGCCGACTATTTCAGCCGTTATGACGCCCTGTTGTGCCCCGTACTGCCCCTGCCGGCCCACGGGCACGGCGTCACGGAGGTCACGATCAACGGCCAGACGGTGAGTGCCATGAACGTCATGGCCGCCACCTCACCGCTGAACGTGACCGGCTTGCCCGGCCTGTCCCTGCGCTTCGGCACCAGCCGGGACGGCCTGCCCATCAGTGTGCAGCTGGTGTCCAGCTGGATGGCGGAATCGACCATCCTGCACTTGGCCGGATTGCTGGAGGGGGTGAGCCCGGTGCGCGGCCTGCATCCGAAGATCTGACCATCACCGGACGCCGCGGCATCAACGCCCCAACCGGCGGAGATGTCGCGGCGATCCCGAGGACGCCGCCGTTTCGCTTAGGCCGCCGCGCGCTCGCTGGCCGGCCGGCGGCGCAGGTCCGCCTTTTGGATGGCCGGCGGGTCATACATGGCGGCCAGTGCGCCCAGGTCGGTGCCGGGCGGCACGATGGCGTCGATGCGGTCCAGGATCTCGTCCGACAGCGACACCTCGGCCCCGGCCAGCAGGTCGTCGAACTGCGCCTGGGTGCGCGGCCCCAGGATGGCGGCGGTCACGCCCCGGTGCGCGATGGCGAAGGCCATGGCCAGGTGGGTCAGGGACAGGCCCGCCGCCTCCGCCACGCCCATCAACTGCTCCACCGCGTCCAGCCGGCGTTCATCGCCCATCTGCTTGGGGAAACGGCGGGCACGCAGGCTGTCGGGCATGGCCTGGCCCTTGCGGTAGCGGCCGGTCAGCATGCCCATGGCCAGCGGGCTCCACACCATGGCGCCCATGCCGTACCGCTCGCACACCGGCAAAACCTCACGCTCGATGCCGCGATTCAGGATGGAATAGGGCGGCTGTTCGGCGCGGAAACGGGCCAGGCCCCGCCGCTCCGCCACCCATTGCGCCTCCACGATGTCCGATGCCGGGAAGGTGGAGGTGCCGATGGCCCGCACCTTGCCCGCGCGCATCAGGTCGGTCAGGACGGACAGCGTCTCCTCGATATCCGTGTCGGGGGCGGGCCGGTGGATGAGGTAGAGGTCGACGTGGTCCGTCCCCAGCCGGCGCAGCGAATCCTCCAGCGCGCGGGTGATCCAGCGGCGGGAATTGCCCTGCTGGTTAGGATCCTCACCCATGGGCAGATGCGCCTTGGTGGTCAGCACCACACGGTCGCGCCGGCCCTTCAGGGCCTTGCCCACGATCTCCTCGGACTCGCCCTGGCTGTAGAAGTCCGCCGTGTCGATGAAGTTGATCCCGGCATCCAGCGCCTTGTGGATGATGCGGATGGCCTCGTCATGGTCGGGGTTGGCCACGGCGCCGAACATCATGGCGCCCAGGCAATAGGGGCTGACCTTCATGCCGGTGCGGCCCAGGGTGCGATACTGCATCGCCCTCTCCTTCTCTCTTACGTCGATGGGTGTTATACAAACGGAACGGCGTTCCGGTCACATATACGGAACAATGTTCCGTTTTTCAAGCGAGGATATGGTGGACGACACGGCGGGAGAGATCCGTCCTGAGGATGACGGCCAGCGGCGGCGGGTGCGGGCGGACGCGCAGCGCAACCTGGACGCCCTGCTGCGGGCGGCCATGGCGGTATTCGCCACGTCCGGCGTCGACGCCCCGGTGCGGGAAATCGCGGAAAAGGCCGGCGTGGGCATCGGCACCGTCTACCGCCACTTCCCCCAGCGGTCGGACCTGATCATCGCCGTCTTCCGGCAAGAGGTGGACGCCTGCGCCGACGCCGCCCCCGCCCTGGCGGCGGCCCATGCCCCGGGGGAGGCGCTGAGCCGCTGGATGCGCCGTTACCTGGATTTCATCGCCGCCAAGCGCGGGCTGGCCGCCGCGCTGCATTCCGGCGACCCTGCCTATGAGATCCTGCCCAGCTATTTCCAGAAGCGCCTGGTGCCGGCGCTGCAGTCCCTGCTGGACGCGGCGGCGGCGGCGGGCGTGGTCCGCGCCGGCTTCGCCGCCACTGATCTTCTGCGGGCCGTCGCCGTGCTGGCCGCCCCGTCGCAGGAGCTGGGGCCGGAGCATGGGCGGCGCATGGTGGATCTGCTGCTGGACGGCCTGCGCTACGGCGCCGGCCCCTCCCCGGGCGGCTGATCCGCCTCAGGTAGCCGCCCGGCCGTTCCTCCAGCAAGACGCGGTGGCGATACTGACAAGCATAAACGCCATGGCCCCACTTTCTTTCTCTTTTTTATTTAACCAATTTGTTTTATTAAATTGCCACCGCTGGTTTATCGATAGCCTGTACTGGGATCGCAACCGGCCCGAAGAATAACAGGTGGCCCTACCGGGCCGGCGAGGGAGGGTATCTTTGATGCACGGGATTGATAAAACTAATGCCGTCCGGCGCCTGCTGTGGGCCTCGCTGATGGTGTCCACCGCCTGGGCCATGCCATTGAGGGCAATTGCGTCTGACAGCGCTGTCAATTCCGGCCCTTACAACGCCGCCTTCCTGGCCGGCGGCGACGGCCTGACCAAGCCCTTGAGCGGCATCACCCTGCCCGCCGACGGCCCCTGGACCCTGTCCACCTGGTTCCAGGCCGATGAAATCGGTACCGGCACCGTGCTGCTGGCCGGCGTGGGCGACCCGGCCCAGGGCCGCTACCTGGCGCTGAAGGACGGCCGCCTGGCCTTGCGCTCCGGGGCCGCCGATACCATCAGCGGCGGTGGCGCCGTAAAGGCCGGCACCTGGCACCATGCCTTGGCCAGCTCCGACGGCAAGACCGCCCACCTGTACCTGGATGGCGCCGAGGTGGCACACGGCATCCCCGTCCAGATCACCGTCACCCCGGTGGTGGGCCTGGCGCCGCGCCTGGGCGGCGCCTTCGCCGGCCGCATCGCCGGTTTCACCATCGCCCCCCAAGCGCTGGGCGCGGCGGAGGTCAAAGCCGCCGCCCAGGGCAAGCCCACCACCGACCTGATCAATTTCGAAGCCGCCAGTCCCACTTGGCCGGTGCAGGTCAGGCAGATGATGGGCCAGGTGACGCCGCAGGCCCCGTGGACCCTGCCCAAGTCCGGCGCCGCCTTTTCCAAGCCCGTGGCGAAACCCCTTCCCACCGGCCCGGCGTTGAAGGCCGATGGTCCCCCGGGAAGCGATAGCAATTGGACCGTGGGCGGCTGGCGCCTGGCGGAGGCACCCAAGGTGCAGGGCGACGGCGCCCGCATCTCCCAGCCGGGGTTCGACACCGCGTCCTGGTATGCGGCGACCGTGCCCGGCACGGTGCTGACCACCCTGATCGACCGCGGCGTCTACCCCGACCCGGATTACGGCCTGGACAACCTGGCCATCCCGGAAAGCCTGAACAGGCAGGACTATTGGTACCGCACGGAATTCGACGCCCCCGCCGACCTGCAGGGCCGCCACCCGCTGCTGACCTTCAAGGGCATCAACTACGCCGCCGAGGTGTGGCTGAACGGTGAACGGCTGGGCGGCGTGCGCGGCGCCTTCATCCGAGGGCAGTTCGACGTCACCGGTCCTCTGCGCCCGGGCCAGAAGAACGTGCTGGCGGTCAAGATCACCCCGCCGCCCCATCCCGGCCTGCCGCATGAGCAATCGATCACCGCCGGCGTGGGCGAGAACGGCGGCATGCAGGCGCTGGACGGCCCCACCTTCATCGCCAGCGAGGGCTGGGACTGGATCCCCGCCGTCCGCGACCGCAACACCGGCCTGTGGCAGGACGTGACCCTGACCGCCTCCGGCGCGGTACGCATCGGCGACAGCCAGGTGGTGACCAAGCTGCCCCTGCCCGACACGTCCAAGGCGGACATCACCATCACCGTGCCGGTGGAGAACCTGACCGGCCAGCCGGTGCAGGCCGAGATCCGCGCCGCCTTCGACGACGTGACCGTCGCCAAGACCGTGACCCTGCCGCCGGGTGCGGGCAGCGTCACCCTCACGCCCGCCGAGTTCCCGCAGTTGAGCGTCAAGAACCCGAAGCTGTGGTGGCCCAACGGCCTGGGCGATCCCGCCCTGCACAACCTGACCCTGACGGCCGCCGCCGGTGGGGCCCAGGGGAGTATAAAGTCGGATGAGAAGCACACCCGCTTCGGCATCCGCGAGGTCAGCTATGAGCTGTCGCTGATGGACAGCGGCGGCCATCTGCGCCGGGTGGAGGTGGACCCCACCGCCGCCTTCCAACGCGGGGAGCGCGTAGTGGACGGCAGCCATACCGGCATCCACAAGATCGCCGGCGGCTGGGTTTCTTCCCTGCTGCCGGGGGCTGAGAAGTCGCCGGCGGTGACGCCGCTGGAGGACAGCAGCCTGGCCCCCTACCTGATCCTGAAGGTCAACGGCGTGCGCGTGCCGGCGCGCGGCGGCAGCTGGGGCACCGACGACTGGCGCAAGCGTGTATCGCGCGACCGGCTGGAGCCCTTCTTCCGCCTGCACCGCGAGGCCCACGTCAACATCATCCGCAACTGGGTGGGCCAGAACACCGAGGACGTGTTCTTCGACCTGGCCGACGAATACGGCCTGATGGTGCTGAACGACTTCTGGGAAAGCACCCAGGACTACAACATCGAAGCCCAGGACGTGCCCCTGTTCCTGGACAACGCCGCCGATGTCATCCGCCGCTATCGCAACCACCCCTCCATCGTGCTGTGGTTCGGCCGTAACGAGGGCGTGCCGCAACCGGTGCTGAACGAGGGGCTGGAAAGCCTGGTCGCCACCCTGGACGGCACCCGCTACTACAGCGGCAGTTCCAACCGCGTGAACCTGCAGGACAGCGGCCCCTACGACTACCGCGACCCGTCACAGTACTTCACCAAGCTGTCCCGCGGCTTCGCGGTGGAGGTGGGCACACCGTCCTTTCCCACGCTGGAGGCGTTCGAGGCCGCCGTGCCGGCGGCCGACCGCTGGCCGGTCAGCGACAATTGGGCCTATCACGACTGGCACCAGACGGGGAACGGCGACACCCACGGCTTCATGGCCGCCATGGACCGCAAGCTGGGGGCGGCCACCAGCCTGGCCGACTTCGAGCGCAAGGCCCAGCTGATGAACTATGAAAGCCACCGGGCCATCTTCGAGGGCATGAACGCCGGCCTGTGGACGGTGAACAGCGGCCGCCTGCTGTGGATGACCCAGCCGGCCTGGCCCAGCACCAACTGGCAGATCATGAGCCACGACTACGACACCCACGGCGCCTTCTACGGCGTGCAGAAGGCGGCGGAGCCCCTGCACGTGCAGCTGAACGCGCCGGACGACGGGATCAGCGTGGTCAACAACACCCGCGAGGCCAAAAAGGGCCTGACCATCCGCGCCCGCGTCCTGACCGTGGCCGGCCAGGTCATCAGCGACCAGACCCAGAAGGTCGATGCCCCCGCCGACGCCGCCACCCCTGCGCGCAAACTGGACCTGGCCGCCGCCATCCAGGCCAACGGCCTGGTTTTGGTGGAGCTGGAGCTGTCGGACGCCGGTGGCACGCTGTCGCAGAACGTCTATTGGCGGGTGGCCGACGAGGCCGCCACACGTCGCCTGAACGACCTGGCGCCGCAGCCCGTGACCCTGGCCACGCGCACGGAGCGGGCGGGCGACGAGGTCAAGGTGCATGTGACCCTGACCAACACCGGCACCGCCGCGTCCCTGATGAACAAGCTGACCCTGCAGAACGCCGACGGCAACCGCCTGCTGCCGGCCTATGCCAGCGACAATTACGTCTCTCTCCTGCCGGGCGACCGGCGCGAGATCACCATCGCCTACCCGGCCGCCCTGGCCCAGGGGCAGCCCAGGGTGGCCTTGCGCGGCTGGAACACCCAGCCGGCCACGGCGACCGTCACCGTGCCCTGAAACCTGTGGGCCGTCCCCATTCCATTGGGAATGGGGACGGCGCCTATTGTGCGTATCCCTTCCGGCGCGTGCGCCCCTGACCTGGGTCAATGCGGCGGCGGCCTCACATGGCACACTGCGACCCGAGCTGGCGACCCGGCATCGTGCCACGGCACGGACAGGCCGCTCCCCTGTGACGAGGGCGGGTGTCATGATCACGGAAATCCTGGTCCATCTGGACGGAAGTTCGGACGACGAATACCGGTTGCTGCATGCCGAGCATCTGGCGACCGCGCACAGGGCCCACATCCGGGGGCTTTACTGCGAATCCCTGCCCGAGATCGTTCTCACGCTGCCGCAATACGCCGTCAGCCGCGGCGCGGCATCCGAGCAGATGAGCGTGCTCAAGGCCCAGACGGACAGGACGGAGCAGGCCCTTCGTCTCCGGCTCGACAAGCTGAGTGTTCCTTATGATCTTCGCCGGTTCGATGTCCTGATCGACGGCATCGACCGCGTCGTGGCCAGCCAGGCGCGCACAGCCGATCTGACGGTGGTGCGCACACCCTACCAGCCCGGCTTCGCCCTGCCGGGCCGGGCGCCGGAATTCGTGGAGGCCGCCCTGTTCGGATCCGGCCGCGCCGTGTTCGTGGTGCCGGAGGAAGAACCGGCCCGGCTGCGGCCCCGGGACACCGTCCTTGTCGCCTGGACCGACAGCAAGGAGGCGGACAATCCCGATCGCCCATTAGGGCAAGGGGCGATGTCGGTGTGTGACCGCCAAGCTGGACGGGACCCGGGGGTCCGGATGCTTCGGGATCACGCCTTCTTCCCGTGACCCGTTGAGCCAGGTCAAGGTCCCGCCAGCCCGTCTGCGGCAAGCTGTGTTCCAGAGCTGGCGACCGCCTCCATGCCCCCATGGACAGGCCGCTTCACCGAAGGAGGGCCGGCGCGATGATCAAGGAAATTCTGGTTCACCTGGATGGCGGCGGCGACGACGAAAGCCGCATCCTGCATGCCGACCATCTGGCGATCATGCATCAGGCCCATGTCCAGGGCCTGTACATCAACATCCTGCCCGAGCCGCCGGAAAGCATATCGCATTACGCGGTCAGCCGCAGCCTGTTGTCCCAGCATCTGGACGACGCCAAGGCCCAGTGCCGGCTGGTGGAACACGCGCTGGAAGAACGCCTGGCGAAACTGGCCGGCCCCCACGATCTGCATCGCATCGACTGCCGGGCGGCGAATGTCCAGGGGCTGGTCGCCACCCACGCCCGTACGGCGGATCTGCTGGTGGTCCGCACCCCCTACCGCATCGCCGAACCCAACCGCGCCAGCGATGTGGTGGAGGCGGCGCTGTTCGGATCGGGCTGCGGCGTGTTCGTCATCCCGGAAGAGGATCCGTTGCGCCTGCGGCCGTTCGACACCGTTCTGGTCGCGTGGAAGGATAGCCGCGAGGCGGCCAACGCCGTGGCCCAGGCCATGCCTTTCCTGCGCCGCGCCAGCCAGGTGATCATCGCCACGATCGACAACGGCGGGTCCAAGGACGCGCCGGGCGACCGCAATCTGGCCCGCTATCTGGAACGGCACGGCGTTGCCGCCGAGATCCGGCGGCTGGGGAAGTGGGACAACATCGCCGCGGGGCTGTTCAACGAGGCCGAGCTTTCGGATGCCGGCCTGATCGTGGCGGGAGCCTATGGCCATTCCCGCCTGCGGGAATGGGCGCTGGGCGGCGTGACCCGGGACATCCTGACCAAGACCCCGGTCCCGGCGCTGCTGGCCCACTGACGCTGGCGCCCCGCTGACCGGACTCATCAACCTGAGACGTCACTAACCTGAGATAGGGGAAAACCGTCATGAAGGCGCTTGTCTACCAAGGCCCCGGCCGCAAGGCACTGGAGCAGCGGCCCAAGCCGGAGATCAAGGACCCCGGCGACGCCATCGTCCGCATCACCAAGACGACCATCTGCGGCACCGACCTGCATATCCTGAAGGGTGACGTGCCCACCTGCGCGCCCGGCCGCATCCTGGGCCACGAGGGGGTGGGCGTGATCGATGCGGTGGGGCCCGGGGTCACGACGTTCAGGCCGGGCGACCGCGTGCTGATTTCCTGCATCACCGCCTGCGGCACCTGCGACTACTGCCGACGCGGCATGTATTCCCACTGCCGCACCGGCGGCTGGATCCTGGGCAACGTCATCGACGGTACCCAGGCGGAATATGTGCGCATTCCCCACGCCGCCACCAGCCTCTATCCCATCCCCGACGGGGCGGATGAGGAGGCGCTGGCCATGCTGAGCGACATCCTGCCCACCGGATTCGAATGCGGGGTGCTGAACGGCAAGGTGGCGCCGGGCGCCACTGTAGCCATCGTCGGCTCGGGCCCCATCGGCCTGGCCGCGTTGCTGACGGCCCAGTTCTATTCCCCGGCCGAGATCATCATGATCGACATCGACGACAATCGGCTGGAGATCGCGCGCCGTTTCGGCGCCACCCGCACCCTGAACAGCGCGCAAACCAACGTGCCGGAGGCGGTCAGGGCCTGGACCGGCGGCATGGGCGCCGACACGGTGATCGAGGCGGTAGGCATCCCGGCCACGTTCGAGCTGTGCCAGGATCTGGTGGCGCCCGGCGGGGTCATCGCCAACGTGGGCGTGCATGGACACAAGGCCGATCTGCACCTGGACCGGCTGTGGGCACAGAACATCGCCATCACCACGCGGCTGGTGGATACCGTCAGCACGCCCATGCTGCTGAAGACCGTGCAGTCGCGGAAGCTGGACCCGTCGCTGCTGATCACCCACCGGTTCACGCTGGACGGCATCCTGTCCGCCTACGACACCTTCGGCCACGCCGCCGACAGCCATGCCCTGAAGGTGATCATCAGCCCTTGATCCCACGCCCGCCGCGACGCGACCGGAGATTGAGGTGGATCATTTTGCCAACAGCCGGGATGGTGAATGGTTGGGTCATGAACGGGTGGGCTGCCGGACGGAGTCCGGCAGCCCACCCGGCGATCGTGACAAGGACGCTTCCCATCATGTCGCGCGATGCTTCGAGGCCCGACAACCGGGCGCAACTGGCGTCCCCCGCCTATCGCCTGCCGGCGCTGGATCAGAGTTTCCTGCTGAGCGACAGCATGCGGGGCGCCCGCCTGATGCTGGAATATGAAAAGGCCGAGGAGCGGCTGCGGGACTGGGGCGTGCGCTCCACCCTGGTCGCCTTCGGCAGCGCGCGGGTTCGCGATCCGGATGGGCCGCCGGCAACGGCGGCGGAGGTGGCGCGCGTCGCGGAATTCCCCAACGCCCACCGGTGGTATGGCGAGGCCGTGGCCTTCGGCCGGCTGGCCTCCCAACGGGGCGGGGCGCTGGACGGCATTCCCGGCGGCTATCGCGACAACGTCATCGCCACCGGCGGCGGCGGCGGCCTGATGGCGGCGGTCAACCGCGGCGCGTGGGAGGCGGGCGCGCCCAGCATCGGCTTCAACATCGCCCTGCCGCATGAGCAGGAGCCCAACCCCTACACCACGCCGGAACTGACCTTCCAGTTCCATTACTTCGCCATGCGCAAGCTGCACTTCGCCATGCGGGCGGCGGGTCTGGTCATCTTCCCCGGCGGGTTTGGCACCCTGGACGAGATGTTCGAGATCCTGACCCTGCGCCAGGCGGGCAAGTCCCCCGCCATTCCCGTCGTGCTGGTGGACAGGGCCTACTGGAAACGGGTGGTGAATTTCGACGTGCTGGCCAAGACCGGCATGATCTCCCCGGCCGATTTGGAACTGTTCAGCTTCGCCGACGACGCCGTGGGCGTGTGGCGCGCCCTGCTGGCCCATGGCCTTAAGGTGCCGACGGCCCCCGCCGCGCCGCCTTCCGGAGCCTGACCATTCAAAGGCCTGTTTCCATGATCCCCACCGTCACCTTCCACGGTGCCGCCGGCACCGTTACCGGGTCCTGCACCCTGATCCGCCACGATGGCGGGGCGCTGCTGATCGATTGCGGCCTGTTCCAGGGTCCCAAGACGGTCAAGGAGCTGAACTACCGCGACTTCCCCTTCGACCCCCGCGAGCCGGCGGCGCTGGTGCTGACCCACGCCCACATCGATCACAGCGGCCTTGTGCCCAAGCTGTGCCGCCAGGGATTCAAAGGGCGCATCCACTGCACCGGGGGCACGCGGGACTTGTTGTCCTTCATGTTGCCCGACAGCGGCTTCATCCAGGAAAGCGAGGTTCAGCACCTGAACCACCGCAACCGCCAGCGCGGCCGGGCGGAGGTGCAGCCCATCTACACCCGCAAGGACGCGGAGGCCTGCCTGGACCAGTTGGAAGCGGGCGAATACGGCATCTGGATCGACGTCATGCCCGGCGTGCGGATCCGCTTCTGGGATGCGGGGCACCTGCTGGGCTCGGCTTCGGTTGAGGTCAAGGTGGCGGGCGATGGCGGGGAACAGACACTGCTGTTCTCGGGCGACCTGGGGCCGGGCGACAAGCCCTTCCACGGCCTGCCCGAAGGCCCGTCGGGCGTGGACTGGGTGTTTTGTGAATCGACCTGCGGCGGCACGCTGCGCCCGCCCGTGGACAATGAGGAACGGCGGCGCCAATTGGGCGAGGAAGTGGCAGCGGCGCTGAAGGCGGGCGGCGTGCTGCTGATCCCCGTGTTCGCGGTGGAGCGGACTCAGGAGCTGCTGTACGACCTGGCCCGGCTGATGGACGACGGGGCCCTGCCGCACACGGACATCTTCCTGGACAGCCCGCTGGCGGTGAACGTGACGGAAGTCTTCCGCCAGCACCTGCCGGACATCAATCACGCCGCCGTGGCCAATCCCTTCGACCGGCCCTATTTCCACCCCATCACGGCGGTGGAGAACAGCAAGCGCCTGAACCGTCTGGGCGGCGGCGCCATCATCATGGCGGCCAGCGGCATGTGCGACGCGGGCCGCATCCGCCATCACCTGAAGAATCATTTGTGGCAACGCAACGCCACGGTCCTGTTCGTCGGCTATCAGGCGCCGGGCACGCTGGGCCGCATCCTGACCCAGGGGGCCAGCCACGTCCGCATCCACGGCGAAGAGGTGGAGGTGCACGCCCGCATCCGCACCCTGGACAGCTACTCCGGCCACGCCGACCAGGCGGCCTTGCTGGCGTGGCTGGCGGCGCGCGGCCCCATCCGCAATGGCATCGCCCTGATGCACGGAGAGACCACGCCGCGGCAGGCGTTGGCGGACGCGCTGGCCACCCGGGACCTGTCGGTCCCGGTCCATCAGCCTGAACTGGATGAGACCATCGTCCTGCGGCCCGGCCACGCGGAGCGGAAGCCGGCCGACCAGCCGCGCCTGGCCGCCGTGCCCGAGCAGGATTGGCACAATGTCTATGCCGCCACGATCCTGGACTTGGCGGAAACGCTGCGCCATGCCGACGGCGACACGCAGCGCCTGGCCCTGCTGGACCGTATCGCCGCGCTGTTGAACCCCCAGGCCCCCAACCCGGCGCCCCCGGCCAACCCCTGAAGGAGCACCGGTCCCATGCGTTTCCTCAAGTTCCTGCTGGTGTTGATCCTGCTGGCCGGCGCCGCCGGCGGCGGCTACCTGCTGTGGCTGCGCACGCGCGGCAACGTGCTGCCGGCGGGCTTCGTCTCCGCCGACGGCCGCATCGAGGCGCAGGAGGTGGATATCGCCGCCAAGTACGCGGCCCGCGTCCTGACCATAGAGTTCGAGGAGGGGCAGCTGGTGCAAGCCGGCACCGTACTGGCCCGGCTGGACGTGCGCGATGTCCAGGCCCAATACCGCGCCGCCACCGCCGCCCTGGCACAGGCGCAGAAAAGCCGTGACCAGGCGGCCAGCCTGGTGGTGCAGCGGCAAAGCGACCTGGAGTTCGCCACCAAGGAGATGAACCGGGCCAACGAATTGTTTACCCGAGGCAACGTCTCGCAGCAGCGGGTGGACACCAACCGCAATCAGCTGAAAAGCGCCTCGGCCGCCCTGCGATCGGCCAAGAGCGGACTGAGCGCCGCCGAGGAGGCCATCCGCGCGGCGGAGGCCGATGCCGACCGGCTGCGCGACCTGGCGGACGACGGCATCCTCAAGGCACCGGTGACCGGCCGCATCCTGTACAAGCTGGCGCAACCGGGGGAGATGCTGGGCGCCGGCGGCAAGGTCGCCACCCTGCTGGACCTGTCCGACGTCTACATGACCTTCTTCCTGCCCACCGACTATGCCAACCGCGTGGCGCTGGGCGCCGACGTGCGCCTGCTGCTGGATGCCCTGCCCGGCCTGGCCATTCCCGCGTCGGTCAGCTTCGTGGCGCCGAAGGCCCAGTTCACGCCCAAGCAGGTGGAAACCCGGGCGGAGCGCGACCGCATGATGTTCCGCCTGAAGGCTCGGGTACCGCAGGCCCTGGTGACCAGCCATATCGAGCAGGTGAAGACGGGTGTCAGCGGCACGGCCTATGTCCGCCTGGATACCAAGGCCGCCTGGCCCGCCTGGCTGCAGTCACGCCTGACCACCACGGCAGCGCAATGACACCGCCCCCCGCCGTCCGCGCCACGGGCATCAGCCACCATTATGGCCGCATCCCGGCGCTGGATGCAGTGACCCTGGCGGTGCCGGCCGGCGGTACCCTGGCCCTGATCGGCCCGGATGGCGTGGGCAAGTCCACCCTGCTGGGCCTGATCGCCGGCGCCAAGCGGCTGCAGCGGGGCGGCTTGGAGGTCTTGGGCGGGGACATGGCGCGCGGGCGGGACCGCCGGCGCCTGCAGCCCCGCGTCGCCTTCATGCCCCAGGGGCTGGGCCGCAACCTCTATCCCGACCTGTCGGTGCGGGAAAACCTGGAGTTCTTCGGCAAGCTGTTCGGGCAGGGCCCGGGGGAGCGCGGCCGCCGCATCGGCCATCTGCTGGCCGCCACCGGCCTCGCCCCCTTTCCCGACCGGCCGGCGGGCAAGCTGTCGGGCGGCATGCGCCAGAAGCTGGGGCTGTGCTGCGCCCTGATCCATGATCCCGACCTGCTGATCCTGGATGAGCCGACCACCGGCGTCGACCCGTTGTCCCGCCGGCAGTTCTGGGACCTGATCGACGGCATACGGGCGGAGCGGCCGGGCATGACCCTGCTGGTCGCCACCTCCTACATGGATGAGGCCCAGCGCTTCGACAGGGCGGTGATGATGGATGGCGGCCGCATCCTGGCCGACGGCACGCCGGTCGAGCTCATGAGCCGCACCGGCACGGCCACCCTGGAAGCGGCCTTCGTCGCCCTGCTGCCGGCGGACCGGCGGGGGCCGGACGAAACCGCGGCCACCACCCCCCTGCCACCTGGCCGGCCCATCGCCATCGAGGCGCGGGAGCTGACCTGCCGCTTCGGCGATTTCGTCGCCGTGAACCGGGTCAGCTTCGCCATTCCCAAGGGGGAGATCTTCGGCTTCCTGGGCTCCAACGGCTGCGGGAAGACCACCACCATGAAGATGCTGACCGGCCTGCTGCCGGCCAGCGCCGGCACGCCCCTGCTGTTCGGCCAGCCGGTCGATCCCGGCGACCTCGCCACCCGCCGGCGGGTGGGCTACATGGCCCAGTCCTTCTCGCTCTACGGCGACCTGTCGGTGGCGCAGAACCTGGATCTGCACGCCACGTTGTTCGGGCTCACGGGCGGCGCGGCGCAGGCGCGCATCGCCGAGGTGGTGGCCGATTTCGGCCTCGCCCCCTACCTGCCCGCCCTGGCGGACAGCTTGCCGCTGGGCGTGCGCCAGCGCCTGTCGCTGGCCGTGTCCGTGCTGCACAAGCCCGAAGTCCTGATTCTGGACGAACCCACCTCGGGCGTAGACCCGGTGGCCCGCGACGCCTTCTGGCGGCAGCTGACCACCCTGTCGCGCGACCAGGGGGTCACCATCTTCGTCTCCACCCATTACATGAACGAGGCCGCGCGCTGCGACCGCGTCGCCTTCATGCAGGCCGGCCGCGTGCTGGCGGTGGGCGCGCCGGACGACCTGCGCCGGGCCAAGGACGCCGCCAGCCTGGACGACGCCTTCGTCGCCTACATGCGGGAGAGCGCCCCGGATGAGGCGCCGGCACCCGCGCCGGCGGCGGCATCGCCCACGCCGACCGCGATGGCGGACGCCGGCGCCTTTTCCCTGCGGCGGCTGTCGGCCTATGCTCTGCGCGAGGGGTTGGAACTGCGCCGCGACCCGGTTCGCCTGACCGTCGCCCTGCTGGGCACGCTGTTGCTGATGGTGGTCTTCGGCTTCGGCATCAACTTCGATGTCGAGAACCTGCGCTATACCATCTTGGACCGCGACCACAGCCCCCTGTCGCGCACGGTGGTGGAGGCATTCTCCAGTTCCCGCTACTTCGAGGGAACACCACCCGCCGCCGACGCGGCCCAGGCTTTGAGGCGCCTGCAGGCCAATGACGTCGCCCTGGTGGTCGATATCCCGCCCGACTTCGGCCGCGACGTGAAGAAGGGCACGCCGGCGGAGATCGCCGTCCGCATCGACGGCGCCATGCCCTTCCGGGCGGAAACCATCCAGGGCTATGTCGCCGGCCTGTTCATCCGGCTGCGGCAGGATCTGGCGGCGGAGGCTGGTGTCGAGGACCCGCCCGGATTGAACCTCATTCCGCGTTTCCGCTACAACCAGGCCTTCCGGTCCGCCGACGCCATGGTGCCCTCCGTCATCGGCCTGCTGCTGGTCTTCATCCCGTCCATCCTGACCGCCCTGGGCGTGGTGCGGGAGAAGGAGCTGGGGTCCATCACCAACCTGTACGTGACGCCGGTGTCGCGGCTGGAATTCCTGCTGGGCAAGCAGCTGCCCTACATCGCCATCGCCTTCTTCAACTACACCATCATGGTGGTGATGGCGCTGGTCATCTTCCACGTGCCCCTGAAGGGCAGCCTCTTGGGCCTCAGTCTGGGGGCGCTGGCCTACGTCATGGCCACCACCGCGCTGGGCCTGCTGGTGTCCTGCTTCGTCAGCACACAGACCGCCGCCGTCTTCGGCACAGCCATCGCCACCATGCTGCCGGCCATCCAGTTCTCCGGCATGATGCAGCCCGTCTCAACCCTGTCGGGCATGCCCCATCTGCTGGGCGCCATCTTCCCCACCACCTACTTCGTGAAGACGGTGGTGGGCGCCTTCACCAAGGGGCTGTCGCTGGCGGAGCTGACACCCTTCATCCTGTCGCTGCTGGCCTTCTTCCCTGTCCTGGTGCTGACGGCGGCCGTGCTGCTGCGCAAGCAGGAGGCGTGAGCCCCATGGCCGCCTTCCGCAATCTGCTGACCCTGGCACGCAAGGAACTGGCCGGTCTGTTGCGCGACCGCTTCATGCTGTTCTTCGTGCTCTACGCCTTCACCGGCATGATCTACCTGCAGGCCACGGGCATCAGCCACGAGCTGCGCAACGCCTCCATCGCCATCGTGGATGAGGACCAGTCGCCCCTGGCGCTGCGGCTCCGCTCCGCCTTCCGCGCGCCGGACTTCCAGGCCCCCGCCCTCATCGGCAAAGGCGAGGTCGACCGCGCCATGGCCGACGCGCGCTACACCTTCGTGCTGGACGTGCCGCCGGACTTCCAAGCCGACCTGCTGGCCGGCCGCGGGGCGGAGCTGCAGATCCTGGTGGACGCCACCGCCATGATGCAGGCCGGCATCGGCGCCGCGCAGATCCAATCGGTGCTGAGCGATGAGGTCACACGCTTCCTGGCGCGGGACAAGACCACCACCGTCCCCGACGCAGTCAGCGCCCAGCTGCGCTTCGCCTTCAACCAGACGCTGGAAACGACGCGCTTCACCGGCTTGATGGCCATCCTGTTCAACGTCACCATGCTGTCGGTCCTGCTGACCGGCGCGGCCGTCATCCGCGAGCGGGAGCACGGCACGCTGGAGCATCTGCTGGTCATGCCCGTGCGCCCGCTGGAGATCATGGGCGCCAAGGTGTTGGCCAACGGCCTGGTGGTGCTGGGCATGACGGCGCTTTCCCTGGCGCTGATCATTCGGTGGGCGCTGGGCATCCACCTTGCCGGGTCCCTGCCCCTGTTCCTGGCCGGCACCGCCGTCTACCTGTTCTTCACCACCGCCCTGGGCATCTTCCTGGCCACGGTGGCGCGGTCCATGCCGCAGCTGGGCCTGCTGTTCATCCTGATCGTCCTGCCCCTGAACCTGCTGTCGGGCGGCAACACGCCGCTGGAGAGCATGCCCGTTTGGCTGCAGCGGATCATGCAGTTCTCCCCCGCCACCCAGTTCGTGGCCTTCGCCCAGGCCATCCTTTACCGGGGGGCGGACATCACCCTGGTCTGGCGCCATTTCGCCGCCGTCGCCGGTATGGGCGCGCTGTTCTTCTGCCTCAGCCTGTGGCGCTTCCGCCGTCACCTGGCGGCGGTGCGCTGACCGTCAAGGCACCAGGACCGCAGCCCCGCGCACCTGCCCGGCCCGCAGGTCCTGGATCGCCCGGTTGGCCTGGGACAAGGGATAGGACGTCACCTCCGGCCGGATGCCCGCCAGGGGCACCACGCGCAGGAAATCCAGCGCGTCGGCCCGCGTCAGATTGGCGACCGAGACCAGCTGGCGTTCCCCCCACAGCAGGGTATAGGGAAAGGCGGGGATGTCGCTCATGTGGATGCCGGCGCAGACCACCCGCCCGCCCTTGCGCACAGCCGCCAGCGCCGCCGGCACCAGCGCACCCACCGGGGCGTAGAGGATAGCCGCATCCAGGGGCTCGGGCGGCGGCTCCTCCGACGAGCCGGCCCAGGCAGCGCCCAGGGTGAGGGCGAACTCCTGCGCGGCCAGGTCGCCGGGCCGGGTGAAGACGAACACCTCCGCACCCTGCCAGCGGGCGGCCTGAAGGATGATGTGCCCGGCAGCGCCAAAGCCATAAAGGCCCAGCTTGCGATGCGGGCCGGCCATCACCAGCGAGCGCCAGCCGATGAGACCGGCGCACAGCAGCGGGGCCACCACGGTGTCGGCCAGGTCGATGCCGTCCAAAGGATAGACGTAGCGCGCCTCCGCCACGGCCAGCGTGGCGAAGCCGCCATCGCGGGTATAGCCGGTGAAGGCGGGCCGGTCGCAGAGGTTCTCATGACCCGCCAGGCAATAAGGGCAGCGCCGGCAACTGTGCGCCAGCCAGCCCACGCCCACGCGCTGGCCCAGGCTGAGATCGACGACCCCCGGACCCAGCCGGTCGATGACGCCTACGATCTCATGGCCTGGAACGCGGGGCAGGCCGCCCGGCGGCAGGTCGCCGTCAATCAGGTGAAGGTCGGTGCGGCAGATGCCGCAGGCCCGGACGACGAGGCGGACTTCGCCTGGCCCCGGTTCCGGATCGGGCAAATCCCGTTCCTTCAGCGCCCCCGTCCCGTCCCAGACCATGGCACGCATGACGTTCCTCCTGTCTGGCCCTCCGTCTGGACGGCTCCCCGGCCTCCCTAGTGGACGCCGTTTCCGCATCCCCGCATTGATCGGCCGCAATCCGGACCGGAATCGCCGCTGTCTTGACGCATCACAAGGAGGCCCGAGCCTTCACATGGTCCCGTAGGCCAGCAACCGACACACATGGGATGGAGGTTCTGATGGTACGCGTCGCTTTGGTCACAGGCGGGGTCACCGGCATAGGGGCCGCCGTCTGTCTCGCCTTGAAGGCCGCCGGCCACACCGTGGTGGCCACCTGCGCGCCCGCGGACGAGGCGATGGCAGCGACCTTTCAGCAGGCGACGGGCCTGCCGACGGTCTTCTGGGATGTCGCCGACTATGCCGCCTGCGCCGACGGCGTGGCGGGGGTCACCGCGGCGCACGGCCCCATCGACATCCTGGTCAACAACGCCGGCATCACCCGCGACGCCATGCTGCACAAGATGACGCCAGAGCAATGGCGGGCCGTGATCGATGTCGACCTGGGCGGCTGCTTCAACATGTGCCGCGCCGTCATCGAAAGCATGCGCGAGCGCCGTTATGGCCGCATCATCAACATCAGTTCGGTCAACGCCCTGTCGGGCCAGGCCGGGCAGACCAATTACGCCGCCGCCAAGGCCGGCCTGATCGGTTTCACCAAGGCGCTGGCGCTGGAGGGGGCGTCGCGCAACATCACCGTCAACGCCGTGGCCCCGGGCTACACCAAGACCGCCATGGTCGAGGCGGTGCCTGCCGACATCCTGCAGACCATCGTCAACGGCATCCCGGCCAAGCGGCTGGCCCAGCCGGAGGAGATCGCCCGCGCCGTGGCCTTCCTGGCCGCCGACGACACCGGCTTCATCACCGGCGAGACCCTGTCTGTGAACGGCGGCAAGTATATGCAGTGAGGGCCGGCAAGCGGTCGGACGGGGCGGCCGGGGGCCGCCCCGTCGCTTTTCAGCCGCGTGGGCCTGGGGCGGCTTTCAGCCGCGTGGGCCTGGGGCGGCTTTCAGCCGCGCGGGCCGGGGGCGGCGGGGGGCCCCAGCGCCTCCACCGTCACATGCAGCAGCCGCCCGACGCCTTCGGCGTAATCCCGGCTGGCCTTGACCGCGAAAGCCTGGCCGAAGCGCTGCAGATCCAGCGGTGTATGGCATGCCGACAGGGCCTTGCACGCCTCGCAGTCCTCGTGGAAGCGGCCTTCCCAAAGCCGCACCATCTCCTGGACGGTGCCCAGCATGCCCTGGGTCCAGCGTCCATAGACGTTGTGGATGTCTTCCAGCCAGGCGACGTTGCCGGCGAACATCTCTTCCATGACCCCTTTCGCCAGATCCTCGGCCGGACTGAAGGGTTGCTTAGCGTCAGGCATGATGACCTCCGTCTCTTTGAGTGTGGATGTCCAGCGGACCAGGCCCTGTGAGATGCGGCGGACTTGACGCGCCCGGACCGGATGGTGCGGTACCGCCGCGCCGGGCCAAGGCCGGCAGATCAGTGGCCAGCGAGGCCAAGACCATCAGGTCCCTGGCGGCGATGACGCCGACCAGGCGGCCGTGGTCCAGGACCCATAGCCGATGCCGCCCGGCCTCGCCCAGCCGGCGGAAGGCATCGACCACGCTGGCGTCGGCGGCGATGAAGTCCGGCTCCCCGCACGGCACCATGATGTCGCGGACCGGGGTCGCGGACCATTCGTCGGGCGCCAGGGTGGCCACTTGCGGGATGCCGACGACGCCCATGACGCGGCCATCCCAGACCACCGGAAAGCTGCGGTGGTGATAGCGGTAGACATAGCGGGTGAGGAAATCACCGACGACGGCCTGCGGACTGACGAAAATGGGATCCGGCGTCATGACATCGGCCACGCGCATCCCGCCCAGGACCGTGCGCACCTGCATGTCCCGGTAGCCGCTCGCGGCGGCGTTCCGAAGGAACATGCCGATGACCACCCCCCACAAGCCGCCCATGACATCGCCGGTCGCGGTGTTCCAGAAGCCCAGCGCGATGAGGAACAGGCCGAACAGGTCACCGCAGGCCGCCGCGACCTGGGTGGCCCAGGCATAGTCGCCCCGCAGCCGCCACAGCGCCGCCCGCAGCACCCGGCCGCCGTCCAGCGGGAAGGCGGGCACCAGGTTGAACAGCGCCAGATAGGCGTTGAGCTGGCCCAGATAGGCGAGGGTCGCGGCGGCCGCCGGCCAGCCGCCCAGAAGGGGAAACGGCTGCGACACCGCCCAGCAGGCGAGAGCGATGACGCCGCTGGCGGCGGGGCCCGCGATCGCCACCAGGAACTCGTGCGACGCCTTATCGGGCTCGTCCGCGATTTCGGCCACGCCGCCGAAGACGAACAGGGTGATGCCGTTGATTCGCATGCCGAACGCGCGCGCCACCACGCTGTGCGCCAGTTCATGCAGCAGGATGCAGACGAACAGGCCCAGCGTCCCCGCCACCGCCATCCACAGATAGACCGGGCGCGGCATGCCGGGAAGCAGCGCGGGGAACACCCCCGCCGCCAGCGACCACCCGATCAAGGCGGCCACGAAGAACCAGGACAGGTCCACGAAAATGGGAATGCCGAGCACCCGCGGCAGTGTGAGCCGAGCTGAGGCCATGACTCCTCCCCTTCCCGGCCCGCCGATGGGGAAGGCCCCCTCGCGGGCCATGACGGCACTATGCGCCCATGCCGACGCGGGCGCCTTGCGATGCATCAAGGCCGCCGCCACCACGGCTGCCATGATGAGGCCGGCCGGCCCCATGCCGCGGACCGGCGATAGGAGGCACCCCATGACCGCCGCCGTCCCCGCCCCGCGCCCTGCCCCGGCCCGCCGTCCGGCATCGATCCGGCCGATGACGACGGTCCCGACGCCCCCACCCCCGCCCGCCGCCGATGCCGATCCGGATTTTCGCGCCCTCGACCGCGCCCTGCGCGCCACGGCGGCGCGGATGACGCAGGGACTCTCGCCATCGGTGCTGCTGGAGGCATGGACGGACTGGGCCTTGCACCTGTCGGCCAGCCCCGGGCGGCGTCTGGGCTGGGCACTGGCGGCAGCGGACGCCGCCGGGCAATTCGCCGTGTGGCTGGGGCAAGCGTCCGTCGCGGGCGATGCCGCACTCCTGGTCGATCCGCAACCCGGTGACCATCGCTTCGCCGACCCCGTCTGGCGGCAATGGCCCCATGTGGCCGTGGCCCAAGCCTATCTGCTGGGGGAAAAACTGTTGCTGGACGCCGCCCATCGCGTGCCCGGCGTGGCGCGCCGGCATGAGGACGAACTGGCTTTCCTCTTCAGCCAGTGGGCCGACATCCTGTCGCCCACCAACCTGCCCTGGCTGAACCCGGTCATCATGGGCCGCACGCTGCAGGAAGGGGGTGCCAACCTGGCGCGCGGCTGGCTGAACTGGCTGGAGGACGCCGGCCGCCTGATGAAGGGTGCGCCGCCGGCCGGCGCGGAGGAGTTCCAGGTGGGACGCGACGTGGCGTTGACGCCGGGTTCGGTCATCTACCGCAACCGGCTGATGGAGGTCATCCAATACGCGCCGGCCACGCCCACCGTCCATGCGGAGCCGATGCTGATCGTCCCCGCCTGGATCATGAAGTACTACATCCTGGACCTGCGGCCGGAGAATTCGCTGGTGCGCTGGCTGGTTGGGCGCGGCCATACCGTCTTCATGGTGTCCTGGAAGAACCCCGATGCCGGCGACCGGGATTTGAGCCTGGATGATTACCGCCGCCTGGGGGTCATGGCGGCCCTGGACGCGGTCACCGCCGCCGTCCCGGGTCAGCGGATCCACGCCTGCGGCTATTGCCTGGGCGGCACCATCCTGTCCATCGCCGCCGCCACCATGGCCCGCGACGGGGACGACAGGCTGGCCAGCCTGTCCCTGCTGGCGGCCCAGACCGATTTCGCCGAGGCCGGCGAACTGATGCTGTTCCTGGATGAGCGCCAGGTCAGCCTGCTGGAGGACCTGATGTGGACGCAGGGCTATCTCAGCGGCGGCCAGATGTCCGGCGCCTTCCAGTTGCTGCGCCCCAACGACCTGATCTGGTCGCGCTTCATCCGCGACTATCTGCTGGGCGATCGCGAGCCCATGACCGATCTGATGGCCTGGAACGCCGACGCCACACGCATGCCGGCGCGCATGCACGGCGAATACCTGCGCGGCCTGTTCCTGGAAAACCGCCTGTCCGCCGGCCGCTTCGCCGTGGACGGGCGGGTGGTCGCGCTGCGCGACATCAAGGTGCCGATCTTCGCCCTGGGCACCGCGCGCGACCATGTCGCCCCCTGGCGTTCGGTCTACAAGGTCAACCTGTTCAGCGACACCGCCGTCACCTTCACCCTGGTATCCGGCGGGCACAACGTGGGCATCGTCAACCCGCCGGCGGCGGAGCGCGGCGGCTATCAGATCCTCACCCGCCAGCCGGATCAGCGGTACATCGATCCCGACACCTGGGCGGCCTCGGCACCCAGCCACGGCGGCTCCTGGTGGCCGGCATGGGAGGCGTGGTTGCGCGACACGGGAAAGGCGGCCCAGGTGGCGCCGCCGCGACCATCAACAACGCTATGTCCAGCACCCGGTGAGTACGTGCGCCAGACGTAAGGAACCGAAACCCTCCGGACGCCGGGTGGCGCCCGGAGGATTCCCTGGGCCGGACCTCGTCCGACCCTCACCATCCGTTGGTCAGGACGATCTTGCCACGCGCGCGGCCGGACGCCTGATGGTGGAACGCCGTCACGGCATCGCGGCCAGGCACCGTCCGGTCGATCAAAACCTCGACCCCGGCGGCGACCTTGTCCATGACGGCCGCCAACCGGGCGGCATCCGACCTGTGGAAGACGAACGCCGCCTCCACGCCGTGCGCCTTCGCGAAGGCCCCGTCCGGCGGGGCGGCGATGGAGGCCAGGAAACCGCCGGCGCGCAGCAGCTCATAGGATCGGGCCTGCGTCTCGCCGCCGATGGTGTCCAGGACCACGTCCACGTCGGAAACGCGCTTGGTGAAATCCTGGTTGCGGTAGTCGATCACGAGATCGGCGCCTAAGCGTTCCGCGATGGCGATACCGTTGCCGGAAGCGGTCGCCACCACCCGCGCGCCGGCCTGGCGGGCGAACTGGATGGCGAAGCTGCCGACCCCGCCCGCGCCAGCGTGGATAAGCACCGTCCGCCCGGCACCCAGCCCGGCGACCTCGAACAGCGCTTGCCAGGCCGTGCCGGCGGCCGTCGGGGCGCCGGCGGCCCGCTCGAAGCTGACGGTGTCGGCCAGGCGCACCAGCTGGTCGGCCGGAACCACCGCGAACTCCGCCAGCGCGCCGCCGCTGGTCGGCGCCGTTCGCGCCACGACCCGGTCACCGGCGCTCCAGCCCGACACGCCATCGCCCAAGGCCTCGATGGTGCCGCTCAGGTCGCTTCCCAGCGTGTAGGGGAAGGCCAACGGGAAGAAGGCCTCCATATAGCCGCGCTGCAGCTTCACATCGAGCGGGTTCAGGCTGGCGGCCGCGACGCGCACCAGCACCTCGCCGGCACCGGGCCGGGGCATATCGACGGTATCGATGACCGGATCCGCCGCGTAGCCGTGGATACGAAACGCCTTCATTCCGCCTTCTCCCCGGCGCGCTTCTCCCCGGTGCCCAAGGCGCCCACCTGATGCAGCCAGCCGAACCAGTCCTCCAGGTGCCAGGTATGGGTGACGCGCCCATCCCGCACATAATGGAACTCGTGGATCGGGATGGTGAAACGGACGCCGGTCGGCGCCACGCCGAACCATTCACCCTGATGGGTGCCCGTGATCTCAGCGCGCACGGCCGCCCGGCCCGGCGCGCCGATCAGCTCGTGGATGGTGATGCGCACGTCGGGGAAGGCGGCGCTGAAGGCGTGGACCAGCGGCTTCATGCCCTCGCGGCCGGCGGCCTGGCCGGGCGCGAGGGGAATGTCCTGCCAGTCCGGGGCCAGCGCCCCGTCGAGAAGGTCGGGATCATGGTCGGAAAAGGCGCGGTAGAGCGTTTCGATCGCAATGCGATCCCGCTCGGCGAGCCCGTTCGATGTGACGATAGGGTCTTGCGACATGGGGTTGTCTCCTTGTTGACGCCCCCTAAAATTAGGGAGGCGAACAACATTCTTGAAATCGATAGTCTGTATGTGGAAACATCCATGGTATGGATTTACACGGCATCGATCTCAACCTGCTCGTCGCCTTCGACGCGCTGATGGCGGAGCGGAGCGTCACGCGGGCGGGCAAGCGGATAGGGCGCACCCAGCCGGCGATGAGCGCCGCGCTGGCGCGGTTGCGCGCGCTGTTCGAGGATGAGTTGTTCGTCCGCAGCCCGTCGGGGCTGCAACCCACCCAGCGCGCCAGCGACCTGGCGGAACCCCTGGGCCGGGCGCTGGCCGAGATCAGCCGGACACTGGAGTTCACCCAGCGCTTCAACCCCGCCACGTCGTCGCAGGCGTTCACGCTGGCGCTGTCCGACCATCCGGCCCTGGTGCTGCTGCCGCGGCTGACCGAAGCCCTGCGGGAACGGGCGCCCAATGTGACGCTGCGCATCAACGCCTTCACCCACCGGGACGATGCCGTCGCCATCCTGGACGCCGGCGACGCCGACCTGACGATCAGCGTCCCGCCCCGCCAGCCGGTGGGCGGCCGCATCCTCAGCCAGCCGCTGTTTGAGGAACGCTTCGTCTGCATCGTGCGGCGTGGCCATCCGGCCGCCTCGGGGGCGCTGGACCTGCCGACATTCCTCAGCCTGTCCCACCTTCTCGTCTCGCCGGAAGGGGAACGGTTCGGCCAGGTCGACGCCGCGCTGGCGGCGATGGGCCTCCGCCGCCGCATCGCCTTGTCGCTGCCGCAGATGTACGCGGCCCCTCCCCTGGTGGCCCGCTCCGACCTCATCGCCACCCTCATGGAAGGCGCGGTCAACGCGTCTGCCGCGCGTGACGATTTGCTGATCCTGCCGCCGCCGGTCACGCTGGGCACCGTGTCGTTCGCCATGTCCTGGCACCGCAGGAACGACGCTCACCCCGTCCAGCGCTGGCTTCGCGAGACGCTGTCGAGCCTATATGTGGTCCAGCCCGCGCAGGGCTGATCATCGAAGCCAGCCGCATTTTCCAAATTTGGAATTCGGACTGCCATTTTCTTGTATTTCTTTCCGAAATCGGCAGGGCCAAGCTGGCGTCACGACATAGATGACGCCCGCCCCCGGTTCTCTCGCGCCCCGTCAAGGCGCCGCAGCCGCCGCGAGGCTGATCAACACGGCACCACCACCAACCGACACGGCGCCGCGCCCCTTCGGCCCCGCACGCGCCGTCGCATCTTCAGGAGAGAAAGATGAAATACAAGACATTGGGGAATACCGGCCTTCTGGTCTCACAGCTGTGCCTCGGGACCATGACGTTCAGCGACGGGACCGGCGTCTACGAGCATATCGGCAACGTCGGCCAGTCGGACGCCGATGATCTGGTCAAGGCCAGCATCGACGCCGGCATCAACTTCTTCGACACGGCGGATGTCTATTCGGCCGGCGCCAGCGAGCGCACGCTGGGCCAGTCGTTCAAGAATCTGGGGATTCCCCGGAATGAGGTCGTGCTGGCGACGAAGGTCTACAGCCGGATGGGCCAGGGTCGGAATGACGTCGGCGCGTCGCGCGGCCACATCATGGACGCCGTCGAGGCCAGCCTGCGCCGCCTCCAGACCGATCACATCGACCTGTATCAAATCCACGCCACCGACACCTTGACACCGGTGGAGGAGACGCTGCGCGCGCTCGATGATTTGGTCCGGCAGGGCAAGGTCCGTTACCTGGGCGTGTCCAACTGGCAGGCGTGGCGGATCGCGACGGCGCTCGGCATTTCCGCGCGCCTCAACCTCGAGCGGTTCAACACGCTGCAGGCCTATTACTCGATCGCCGGGCGTGACCTGGAGCGTGAACTCAAGCCGCTGCTGGAGGCGGAGAAGATGGGCCTGCTGGTGTGGAGCCCGCTGGCCGGCGGCCTGCTGTCCGGCAAGTTCAGCCGCGAGAACCAGTCGCCGGAGGGGTCGCGGCGCTCGTCGTTCGACTTCCCCATCGTCGACAAGGAACGGGCCTGGACTGTCATCGACGCGCTGAAACCCATCGCGGCGGCGCACGGCTGCAGCCCGGCCCGCATCGCGCTGGCGTGGCTGCTGGCCAAGCCGGTCGTGACCTCGGTCATCGTCGGCGCCAAGCGGCTCAGCCAGTTGCAGGACAATATCGCCGCGACCGGCATCGTGCTGAGCGACGACGAAATCGCGGCGCTCGACGCCGTCAGCGAGTTGCCGCCGGAATACCCCGGCTGGATGCTCGCCACCCAGGGTTCCGACCGGATGGGGCCTGTCGACCTGTGGGCCGACAAGATATCCCAGACGTCGTGATCAATGCGCGGGAGGCACCGGAGCCGGCGCCTCCCGTCCGCGTTCGCCGGCGAAGAAGCAGGCCAAGCTAACGCCCCGAAAGCTCGGGGTTGGCCCGCATCACTTCCTCGGTCAGGAAGTCGCCGACGGCCCGCACCCGGGCGGACGCGACAAGGTCGGCATGGGTCACCAGCCAGACCTCGGCACTGAACATCTGATCGGGCGGAATGACCCTGATGAAGTCCTCCCTCACGGTCAGGAAGTCCGGGATGACGGCCAGGCCCAGGCCGGCGCGAACGGCGGCGATCTGGGAGGGCAGGCTGCTGGTGACCAGCGCGACCTTGCAGCCCGGGTATTCCCGCGCGAGCCAAGCCGCGGCCGGCATGAAGGCGTGGCCGTCGTCCCAGGTGATGAAGTGCCGCCCGCCCAGCGGCTCGCCGGCTATGGCAGGGTGGCGTTCAATGTAATCCCTGCTGCCGTAGACCGAGTAGGTCATGTGGCCCACGCGCCTCACCGTCAGGTTGCCGCGTGTCGGCCGCACGACGCGAAGCGCTATGTCCGCCTCGCGTCTTCCAAGCTCAGCCGTGACGGTGCTGGTGATGATCTCCAGGCAGATGCCCGGGTAGCGGTCCCGGAACGCCGGCAGGGCGGGAATGATGAGGTCCGTTGCCAGATTTTCGGACGTCGCGAGCCGGACGGTTCCCACCGGGGTCTTGTCGAGACCCGCGGCACCGCGTTCCAACGCCAGGATGCTGTCTTCGACCCGCTCGGCGTGCCCCAGCATCTCGCGCCCCTCGTCGGTGAGGAAGTAGCCGGTCTGATGCCGCTGGAAGAGAGCCATGCCGATGCTCTCCTCGAATTCGGCGATGCGGCGACCGACGGTGGACTGGCTCACCCCAAGGTCGGCGGACGTTCGGGTGAGGCTTCCGGTCCGCGCCACGGCCAGAAAATATTTGAGGTCGTTCCAGTCCATGCCCGTCATGCCCAGCCGCGTTATTGAGGGGCGCCGGCCTTCACCCCTGGAGCAAGGACGGACGCGAAGACCACCCGCTTGAACTGCTCGATGGGGTGTGGGGACCTGTCCACCTTCATGCGCATCATAGCGCCCTCCCAAGACGCGAGAAGGAAAGTCGCGACGTCGCCGGCGTCCAGATCGTCCCGGATCTCACCCGCTTCCTGGCCGGCCTGTATAGCCTCGGCGAACGCGTCGGTGAGGGCGCGGCAAACCTCGACCAAATGAGCGCGTAGCACCTCGCTCTGTTCCGGCAACTCGAGACTCATGTTGCCGACAAGGCAGCCGTATCGCCAGCCCGCCGCTTCCAGCCGTTCGGTGATGGCATCGAAATAGGCGCGCAACCGTTCGACGGCCGGCCGGCCGTTATCGCGCAACGTGCCGTCCATGATCGCCTGTGTGCGCTCATGGTAGCGATCGAGGATGGTGGCGGCGAAAGCCTCCTTCGATCGGAAATGGTTGGTGAAGCAGCCCTGGGGGACGCCGGCGTCACTGGTGATCTCGCGCACGCCGGCACCGGCGTATCCGCGCTCGTGCAGCGTACGCACCCCGGACTCGATGATTTTTTCGCGAAGGGACGGTCTGGCCATTGCTAATAAATACAGTTGGACGTATTGCTTGGCAAGCGCAGTTCCGCCGGCGGCCCCTGAACGCTCACGGTTCCCCCGCATGAAGGTGCTCAGCGCGACAATCCAGAAAGGCGAGAGATATGGCGATCATTGACGACACCCGTGCGGCGCTGGACGCGGCGGGCAGAACACTTGCCGAAGCGGGCCCGGTCTACATGGTCAATCTGGTGCGCTATCGGGACCAGGCCACCTATGAGGCCACCTTTGAAGCGGCCTCCGACCTGCCGCCCTGCTCGGGTAGCGAGGCCTATTTCCAGCGGTATGCCCGCGCCTTCCAAACTATCGCGCGGGGCGAGGACTATTCGGTTTTCTGGGTTGGCAATGTCCGTGGGGTGCTGGTGGGCGTCGCTGGCGAAGCCTGGGACGATATCGTCATCGTCCGTTATGCGAGCTTCGCCACACTGCGCCGAATTCTCGAAAACCCGGCCTACGCGGAGCAGGCCGCGCCACACCGGCACGCTGCGCTCGCCGATTGGAAATTCATGGTCACGACGCAGCCCGAGCTGCCACGGTGAGCAGGCCCCCGCCCCTACCCGCGCCCAACGGAGCGCCGGAAAGGCGCCCCTGGGGCCCGTCAGGCTGCCGCCGTTCCGGCATCCGCGGCGATGGTGGTAATCAGATGGCCGTGCGGATCAACCTCCGTAACGCAATCCGGCCCCACCGCGAAAGTCGACTCCCGCTCCTCGAACAGGGCGGCGCCGACGATGCGCACGCCGGGCGCCAGAGTGTAGCGGTCGTAGATCGCCGTGTCAACCGGGCCGAAATCCGGGAAGTCGACCCGCCGGTGGCCCCGCAGCGGCTCCGCCCCCTCTTCCCGCGTCCGGGTCAGGCTGATCGGCTGGATGGGCAGCGAGGCGGAGAGGCGCCATCCGACCACCTCGACCGGCATGCCCTGGGCCGCCCGGCCGAAACGGGCGCGATAGGCCGCGCCGAAGGCTTCGTGCAGCGCCCCACCGTCACCGGCGGCGATCGCCTCCGCCGGGATGCCGACCGACACCTCGAAGCCCTGGCCGACATAGCGCATGTCGGCATAGAGCCTGGTCCGCATGGACACGGTGGCGGCACTGGCCGCGTCCAGCAGACGCCGGGCCTGGTCCGCCATGTCGGCGATCAGTCCCCGCACATGGGGCCAGTCCAGCCGGGCCACCGGCGATACGTGCCCGCGCACGAAATCGACCGTGGGTGGCGCCACCAGGAAGCCGAACGCCGAGATGACCCCCGCCCCAGGAGGCACGATCAGTTGCCTGACCTTCAGCAGCTTGGCCAGACCGTAGGCATGGACAGGGCCCGCGCCGCCGAAGGCGATCATGGCGTAGTCGCGCGGATCCTTGCCGTTCTCGGCCAGGTGCATGCGGGTGGCCCCGGCCATACTCTCGTTGACGACGGCCTGGATGCCGCGCGCGGCCCCGGGGGTGTCGATGCCCAGCGCCCGGCCCAGCCGGCTTTCCATCGCGTCGCCGGCCGCCGCGTCGCGCAGGCCCATCTCGCCCCCCAGGAAATAGGCGGGATCGAGATACCCCAGCATCAGGTCGGCGTCGGTCACCGTCGGCTCCGTCCCGCCGCGTCCGTAGCAGACCGGGCCGGGCACGGAGCCGGCGCTGCGCGGCCCCACCTTGAGCAGGCCCAGGGCGTCCAGCCCGGCGATGGAACCGCCGCCGGCGCCGATCTCGATCATATCGACGACCGTGACCTTCAGCGGCAGCCCCGACCCCTGCTTGAAGCGGTGCAGGCGGCCCGCCTCGAAGTCATGCTTGATGTGGGGCGCGTAATCCTCCACCAGGCACATCTTGGCCGTGGTCCCGCCCATGTCGAATGAAATCACCCGCCGCTGTCCCGTCTCGCGGGCGATGTGCGCGGCCGCCATGGCGCCGGCGGCCGGCCCGGACTCGATGAGGCGCACCGGGAAATTCTTGGCGTCCCCTATGGTGGTGATGCCGCCGCTGGACAACATGATGTACAGCTCGCCCGCGAAGCCCAGGACGCGCAAATCATCGACCAGCCGGTCCAGATAGCCGTGCACGCGGGGCTGGACATAGGCGTTGACGCAGGTGGTGTTGGTCCGTTCGTACTCGCGGATCTCCGGCGCGACCTCGGCGGACAACGAGACCAGCAAGTCGGGATAGAGCGCCCGCACCGCCTGGCGCGCCGCCAGCTCGTGCGCCGGGTTGCGGTAGGAATGCAGGAAGGCGATGGCCAGGGCCTCGATGCCCTCTTCCTCCACCAGGTGGCGGACGGCGTCGCGCACCGCCTGCTCGTCCAGCGGCATGAACTCGCCACCATCGGCCTTCAATCGCCCGGGGATGTCCAGCCGCAGGTGACGTGGCACCAGGACGGGCACGGGTTCCAGCGCCAGATCGTCCACGTCGTACCGGATCTCCCGTCCCATCTCCAGGATGTCGCGGAAGCCTTCCGAGGCCAGCAGGCCGATCTTGGCGCCGGTCCGTTCCAGCACCGTGTTGGTGATCAGGGTCGTCCCGTGGACGATGCTGTGGATCTGGTCGATGGTCGAGTTGGTCTCCGCCAGCAGGCGGACGATGCCCTCGACGATGGCCCGGCCCGGCTGATCGGGGGTGGTCAGGCGCTTGCCGGTGGCGCTGAGGCCGCGGGCCTCGTCATGCAGGACGAAATCGGTAAACGTGCCGCCGATGTCGACGCCGATGCGGATGGTCTTCTGCTTCATCACTTCAGTCCAAGGGCCAGAGCTTGCATGGGGTAATCGCGGCGTACGGCGTCGGTGGTCACCACGCCCCGCTTCAGATCGGTCTCGATGGCCGCGACCGGCCGGTCAGCCGGCGGTCCATAGCCACCGCCCCCGGGGAAGGACAGCGTCACGCTTTCGCCCGGCTGGATGAGGGAGCGTGACTTCATGGGCACGGTGCGCCCGTCCCGATGGGCGGCCAGCGCCGGCGCCCCGGAACCACCCCCCATGACGCCCAGCGCCGGGTGGCGCTCACGATCCCCCAGCAGCACCATCTGGATGGGTGTCGCGGCGGCGTTCAGGATTTCGCAGTCCTGGCCCAGGCCGCCGCGCTGGCGGCCCGCCCCACCGGAGTCCGGCCGAAACGCCTTGCGCAGAAACAGCAGCGGCGACACCGTCTCCATGGCCTCGACGCTGCCGGCGCCGGAATTGGTGGGGAAGGCGGTGGTGGACAGGCCGTCCCGCTCCGCCGAGGCGCCCATGCCGGCGCTGGCGAACAACAGCTGGCCGAAGCGCCCCCCGTCGGCGGCGCGCCCACTGAAATGCGCGCGCAAGGCCGGCGCCCCGCCGCTGTCGGCCACCACCCGCTCCGGCATCAGGGGCGACAGCGCCTGGAACAGGGCGCAGGACAGCAGGTGCCCCGTCAGGTGGCGCGCCATGACCGGCGCCGGTGCGGTGGGGTTGAGGATGGTTCCGGCCGGCGCCGTCACCCGGATGGGGCGGTAGGAACCCTCATTGCGCCGCGTGAAGGGGTCCAGCAGGCACTTCAACGGATAGATGGTGTAGGCGCGGGTATAGTTGAGCGTCGAATTGATCGCATACGCCACCTGGGGGGAGGAGCCGTCGTAATCGACGGTGATGTCGTCGCCGGCGATGGTCACCGCGCAGGCGATGCGCGTCGGCTGGTCCACCACGCCATCGGCCTCGATGGCGCCGCGATAAACGCCGTCGGGCAAGCCGGCGATGGCCGCGCGCATGGCCCGCTCCGCCAGGCCGGTCACGGCGCGGCCCAGCCGTTTGAAGTCAGGCTCGCCCGTATCCTCCAGGAACTCCACCGCCCGGCGTCGGCACACCTCGTTCGCGTTGACCTGCGCCTCGATGTCGCCGAACACGATATCCTTGAGGCGGATGTTGGCCAGCAGCAGCTGCACCAGATCGTCATTCAGCTGCCCCGCGCGATAAAGCCGTACCGGGGGGATCAGCACGCCTTCCTCGATCAGCTCGGTCGGGCCCTCCTTGAAGGTGCCGCCGATATCGGGCGCATGGGCGGCGGAACCGGAGAACCCGACCAGCGCGCCACGGTGGAAGATGGGGGCGACCACGACGATGTCCGGCAGATGGCCCGTGCCGATCCAGGGATCGTTGGTCATGACCACGTCGCCCTCGCGCCATGTTGATGCCGGGAAGCGGTCCAGCATGGCGCGGGCGGCGCGCCCGACCAGGGCGGCGAAGGCCGGGATCCCCAGGGTGCACTCACCGATGGTCTCGCCGTCCGCATCCATGAGGACGGTGACGTAGTCGTTGGATTCACGGATCACGGTGGAGAAGGAGGTGCGCAGCAGCGTCGCCGCGGCCTCATCGGCGATGGCGATCAGCCGGCTCCACCAGATTTCCAGGGTAATGGGGTTGATCTCGCTGTCGATCATGCTGGGTCCTTCACACGAGAGAGGGGCGCGGGATCGGACGCGCGCTGCGCCGCCGCGTTATCCGCCGCCACCAAGGACAGGGTCGAACGATAGGATCGGCGGCCGGCGGCGAGGATGAGCGCCGCCACGGCGAAGCCGCCGGGGGCGACGATGGCGATGGACCGGCCGATCATCATCGGGTCATGGAAGACGTGATCGTTCAGCACGCCGACCAGCAGCGGCCCGAAAGTCGCCGCCAGCAGGTTGGAGCTGGCGATGTAGCAGGCCGACGCGATGGCCCGCATGCGGTTGGGCACCAGTTCGGCCAGACTGGCCTGGACCAGGCCGAAGTTGAAACCGACCACGAACTGGATGGAGCCGATGGCGACCAGCGCCACGGCCTGGTCGGCGATCGCCATGACCAGGCTGGCGACCGCGCAGAAGGCCGCCGAACCGGTGCCGACGATCAGCTTGCCGTCCTTCCGGCCCGCACGGGTCAGGGCGTCGGCCAGCAGGGCGCCGACGATGGCGCCGAGCGGGCTCAGCACCAGGGTCATGCCCCCCAGCTTCTGGCCCGTGGGGCCCAGCGCCCAGCCATGGACGCGGACGAAAAAGGTGGGGGCCCAGGACGCCAGGGTCGAGGCCGCCATGCTGGTGGTGGCGAAGCCGCCGACCGTGGTCAGCAGGGCCGCCTTCTTGCGGGAGAACTCCGCCAGCACCTGGCGCAGGCTGGCCGTGGCCTCCGACCGCCGGCCGTCATCCGTCAGGCGCGCCGGCTCCCGCACCGTCAGCAGCAGCGGCACCATGAGGAGCCCGGCGGCACCCAGGATGATGAAGACCAGCCGCCACGGCTCCGTCTGGCCGGCATCCTCATGGCCGAAATATTTCAGCAGCGTGCCGCCAAGGCCGAGCGCCAGCCCGCTGCCGAAGAAGACCCCCATGGAATAGATGCTGAGCGCCCGGGTCCGCGCCCCCGGCGTGAAGTAATCGGCGATCAGGGACACGGCGGCCGGCGCCAGGGCCGCCTCGCCGATGGCGACGCAAATCCGCGCGCCGAACAGTTGCGGCATGTTTTGCGCCAGGCCGCACGCCGCCGTGGCGGCGCACCAGACGACCAGCCCGGCCAGCGTCAGGTTGCGACGGTGCCGTGTATCCGCGACACGCGCCAGGGGAAAGCCGAACAGCGTGTAGAAGACGGCGAAGGCCGCACCCTGCAGCAGACCAAGCTGCGTGTCGTTGAGGTCAAAGCTCTTCTGGATCGGGCCGACCAGAAGCTGCAACAGGGCCCGATCCATGTAGCTGAACGTGAAACATAGGCACATCACAACGGCGACATACCAGGAATACGCGGTGTCCCGGCGATGCAGGGCGGCCTGCCTGCCCATTTGCGTCCTCCCGATTTTATTATTGTGCGCTTAAGCGAAATACGGGTGCCGCGACGGCGTCAGGCAAGCTCGACCGACAGCAGGCGGGCGAACTGCTGACCGCCATGCATGTCGCGCTCATGCCGCCAGCCCTGGGGATGCGGCCGGGGGTAGGAGATCTTGATCATGCGCAGCGCGTCCACCGGCACACGCTTCACGCCGCCCGGGTCCGTGCCGAACAGCCGGGCGAACAGGTCGGGCCCCAGTTCCGGCGCGTCACGGTAGCGCGCGAAACTGTCGTCGTCGGCGAAAAAGAAATCCACGGTGATCCAGAAAGGACCGGCGTTCTTCGACCGGACGTGCCGGCACACTTCAGCGATCTTAGGCATTCGGCGTCTCCAGATGCTCAACGGTGCCGGTCGATGACACGTCCACCCAATCCGTCCTGACCAGTTCGAACCCGTCCTCGGTCTCGACGACATGGTTGAGCATGAATTCATAAACGCGACCGCGCGGGATCTCGGCCGGCGTGAAGGGGAAGGCGTAGCTGGGCAGTTCCATGTCGAAGCGTATCGGCATGTGGAAGAAATAGGGGTTGCAGGATCGCGCCATGCGGTCGGCCAGGTCCTGGGTGCGCGCCGTCACCACGAACAACACGCCCACGTCGCGCGGGGGTGGGGTATCGGCGGGCACGGGCTGGCCGGACGTGCCGTTCCAGCCGTAAAGGCGGAGCGAGACCTCGAAATCACCCGCTTCATCGCCGAAGGTCGCGGCGATGCGGTCCACCAGCGTCTTGTGCATGCGGTCATGGAATTCATCGAGGTTGGCCAGGACTTCCGGATCCTCGATGCCGATCAGCATGATGGTCTGATAGTCGCCGCCACGGGCCCCCTCCAGCTTCATGGTGTAGGGCATGGGCCGCCAGATGGAGCCGACGACCCGGGTGATGCGCGGCTCGACCTGGGTGTAGACCGCCTCCTTGGCGTCCAGAATGCCGCCCGGTTCCACCAGCAGGAATGGATCGCTGTTCTCATACAGCAGGTGGGCCGAGACGCTTTCGGGCGTGCAGCGATTGCCGGGGTCCAAGGGTTCCATGTCGAAGTGGTTGGCCCCGACATGCATCAGCACGCCGCCCCGCCGCAGGTTGGTCGTGCACTGCCCGCCGCATTCGGCGATCTTGGACGCGTGCCAGGTCTGGGCCACCCCGGCACCCCGCATCAGGGGCACGGCCGACAGTACGGCGGTGTCGGTGGTCCTGCCGCCCAGCACCAGGTTGGCGCCGCGCTGGACGGCATCGATGTAGGGCTCCGGCCCCATCAGGGCCACGATGTGATCGCAGGCGTCGAACAGCTCATCGGTGGCCTGGCCCAGCGGCGCCAGCGGCCGGATCTTCCCCTGCGCCAGCTTGCGCTTCAGCACCGCCGCCGGCTGTTCGCTGTACAGGCAGGCGATGCGCAGGCCTATGCCCAGTTCCCGTGCCGCCTCAATGGCGATGTCACGGGTCCAGTCCACGCTGGAGTCTGCGCCGCAGGTGCCGCATGTGCCCACCAGCACCGGTATGCCGGCCTCATTGGCCATCTGCAGCAGGACGAGGAGATCCTGCTTGATCGACTCCCTGTTCATCTTGGAGACGCCGCGCGCCAGATAGGAGGGGCCGCTGTCCGTCGAACCGGCGTCGACGGCAATGGCATGGGCGCCCTGGGCCAGGCCATAGGCGATGTGTTCCCGTTTCACTCCCGCGCCGAGCATTCCGCTCGGCACGATGACCTTGGTCACCGTCCGTTCCAACTCCGACATTTCCTCGTGTCCCGTCTGTTTATTCTTAGCAAGATGCATAACAAACTTGACCGACGCTACGGAGTAAGGGATAAGTCGTCAATCTTGATTATAAAAGTTTAGAAATGGTCGACGACGACTACATATCGGCCGAAGAGGCCGCGGCGCTGCTGGGTGTCACCATCGACACCTTCTACGTCTATGTGACGCGCAAGAATTTGCGGTCCACGGGCATTCCCAACTCGCGCAAGCGCCGCTATTGGCGCGCCGACGTGGAACAGCTGCGCGGCCGCGGCCGCAAGCCGCCGGCCAGCCCGACGGACTTGGACGCCGAAAGCTCCATCACCCTGCTGACCGAGGACAATCTGTTCTACCGGGGGATCAGCGTCCGGGAACTGGTGAACCGCCCCACCTTCGAAAGCGTGGCCGCCCTGTTGTGGGACGTGGACGCCGACGCCGTGTTCGGCGAGTCGCTGCCGGCTTTTCCCGACACGGTCAAGGCGGTGCGCCACGCGCTGGCGGGGGAATCGCCCCTGGACCAGGCCATCGCCCTCTTCCCCCTGATCGAGAAGGCAAATCCGCGCTCGCAAGACTTCTCACCCACCGGCATGGCCCGGACGGGCGGTGACGTGCTGCGCGCCTTCACGGCGCTGATCATCGGGAATGACCGCCCCGACCGCAGAGCCATCCATGTGAGCATCGCCGAGGCCTTCGGCTTCACCGACCGCCAGGCGGCGCTGATGCGCCATGTCATGATTTTGGCCGCCGACCATGGGCTGGAGCCCGCGACCTTCGCCGTCCGGGCGATTGCCAGCACCGGCGTCTCGCCCTGGCGAGCGGTTTCGACCGGCCTGACCATCGCCATCGGCCGCAAGACGCGCCCGGTCAAGTTCGCCGCCATCGGCCGGCTGGTCCAGGAAATCGTTGAAACGGAACGACCTTTCGAGCCCATCACCCGGCGTGTCCAGGAAGGCGACGCCATCGCCGGCTTCCTGCCCGCCACCAGCGGCCCCGACGTGCGCGCCACCGTGCTGTTGGACCTGCTGGAAGCCGGCTATGCACGCGACGCCGACTTCCAGCGCCTGATGGCGGCCATCGGCGCGGCGCGGGACATCGGCGGCTACGAGCCGGGTTTCGCGCTGCTGGGCGCCTTCGCCGGACTGAAGCTCGGCTTACGCTCGCGCGAGGCCACGTTCTTCCTGGCCCGCGCCGCCGGCTGGATCGCCCACGCCATCGAGCAGAGCCTGGGCGGTGAGCGCGAGCGCCATGAGCCGCACTATCGCGGGCCCCTACCCGGCCTGTGAGCGGGACCGCCCATCCGCGACCACGCAGTCGGCAGGCGGGTCGCCGCCATCCAGCACGGCCACGACCGACCGCGCGGCGATCATGTTGGTGCGGTCCAGCCCTTCGCGGGAGGAGGCGGCGGCATGCGGCGTCGCCACCACGTCGTCGCGCGCCAGCAGGGCGGCGGTGACCTCGCGGTAGTCCGGATCGCTTTCGCTGACGAAGACGTCGAGCCCGGCGCCGGCCAGATGCCCGGCCTCCAGCGCGGCAAGCAGGGCGCGATCGTCCACCAGGCCGCCGCGCGCGGCATTGACCAGGATGGCCCCCGGCCTCATCGCCGCCAGCGCCGCCGCGTCGATCATGAAGCGCGTCGCGGGCGTCAGCGGCGCATGCACGGAAACATAATCGCTGCGCCGCAGCAGTTCCGGTAGCGAAACGAACTCCACCCCCTTAGGGGCATCCGGGGGAACAGGCCCCGGCGTGCAGACCAGTACCGTGGCGTCGAAGCCGCTCAGGCGCTTGATCACGCTCCGCCCGATGCGACCGTATCCGATGATGCCGACGGTCTTGCGGTACAGGTCCGTGCTGATCTGGATGGCCCATTTGCCTGCGGCCATGTCCGCCTGGGACCGCCGGAACCGGCGCCCAACGGCCAGCATCAGGCCGATGGTGTGGTCGGCCACGGCGGCATCGTTGCCACCGGCGGCGATGGTGACCACCCGGCCCAGCTCCCGCGCCGCGGCTAAATCGACCCGCTCATATCCCACCCCCCGCCGGGACACCACCGCCAGGCCCGGCAGGGCTGCCAGCAGCGAGCGGGTGACACGCGCATGCCCGACGATCCAGCCGGCCGCCCCGGCCAGGCAGTCCCGCAATTCGTCTTCCGCCAAATCGCCGTCGGCCCGACCCGGCGGCAGGGCCAACACCTCAGCCTCACAGCCGTGGTCGCGCAGATAATCCAGCGACGCCTGATCGAAAAACTTCTGACTGATAAGGACTCGACGGTTTCCTGCCATGACACCCTCCCCACGCCGCCGCGACGCGCCGTTCATTGACCGATAGGCTCATTGATTGATGGGCGACGAACATGAGGCGGCGCCTGCCAGGCTGTCAAGATTAAGACAACATCCCAGGCATATAACTTAACTATATCAATCAAGATTGACAATATTCGGCCTTGGCTTAGCGTAGCTGAACGATTTTCAGGTTCTGTTAAGCGCCTTAAGCCGCGGGCACCCGTCGCCGCCGGCGACGTTCCCATCATGGCTGACAAACAAAAACCCGCCGCACGAACGGCCGGGCTCAGGGAGGGTGTAAATTGATAAAGGGAAGCTATCGTCTTCGTTGTGGCATCGGCGCCGTCGCGTTGGTGCTGGGCCCGGTCTGGGCCGCCGCCGCGCAGGAGGCGGGGCCGGATGTCGGGCAGTTGGACGAAATCATCGTCACCGCGCAAAAGCGGGCGCAGTCGGCCGACAGCGTCGGCATGTCCATCACCACGCTGAGCGGCGCCGATCTGCAGCGGCAGGGGGTCGACAGCGTCGGCGACCTGGCCCGCGTCGATCCCAGCTTCGTCGTGTCCCAGACCAACTACAGCTCGCCGGTCTACAGCATCCGCGGCGTCAGCTATAACGACTTCTCCATCGCCGCGACGCCCACCGTCAGCGTCTATACCGACGAAGTGCCCTACGCCTATCCGGCGCTGTCCAAGGGGGCGACGTTCGACCTGGAACGGGTGGAGGTGCTGAAGGGACCGCAGGGCACGCTATATGGCCAGAACGCGACCGGTGGCGCCGTCAACTACATCGCCGCCAAGCCCACCAACCAGTTCGAGGCCGGGTTGGACGGCACCCTGGGCCGCTTCGCCGCCGCCGGGCTGGACGGCTTTGTCAGCGGCCCGATCAGCGACACCCTGGCCGGGCGTTTCGCCTTCAGCGTCCGCGAGGGCGGCGACTGGCAGCAGAGCACTACGCGCGACGAAACCTTGGGCCAGCAGAACAGTGTGAAGCTGCGCGCCCTGCTGGACTGGAACCCCACGGATGCGCTGCAGGTCCAGGCCAACTTCAACGGCTTCATCGACCGGTCCGACCTGCCCGCCGCCAACCTGGTCAAGATCGTGCTGCAGCGGCAGTCCTCGGCTGCCCTGGTCCCGAACACGACCAAGGCCAAACCTGGCCCGGATGATCCGGAGGCGGCGGACTGGCTGGCCGGGACCACGCCCCGGGTGGACGAGTCCACCGAGCAGGCGTCGCTGCGCGCCGACTACGCGCTGCCCCGTGGCATGACCCTCACCTATCTCGGCTCATTCCAACACTTCACCCAGAACGACCTGAACGAGCCGCAGGGCGCCAACTATCATTTCAGCCAGCTGCAGAGCGGCATCGTCAACGCCACCTCGCAGGAATTGCGCTTGAGCGGCAAGGAGTTCGACGACCGCCTGAACTGGCTGGTGGGTGCCGACTATGCCAAGGCCTACACGCGCGAAACGCAGTTGTACGACCTCGCCGGCTCCTCCTCCTCCTTCGCCCTGACCAACGTGCCGCTGCTGATCGGCAAGCCGGCCATTCCGCCCTTCAGCGGCAACCGCAGCGATTCCGACGACGATTCGATCAGCCGGGCGGCATTCGGCAACATCGAATACCATCCGCTGGAAGAGCTGGGCATCACCGCCGGCGCCCGGTACACGACGACGGCCATCAGCCATGGCGGGTGCACGCGGGATACCGACGGCAACACCGCCGCCGGCGCCACGGTGATCGAAACCATCCTGAAGCATGGGGTCGGCGTCGTCCCGGCGGTGCGCGGCGGCTGCACGACGCTGGACGCCAGCTCGACGCCCGCCTACATCAACCAGCGGCTGAGCGAGGACAATGTCTCCTGGCGGGTCGGCCTCAACTGGACGCCGGTGGAACGGACCCTGATCTACGGCACGGTCAGCCGCGGCTTCAAGGCCGGCAGCTTCCCGACGCTGTCCGCCTCCTCCTACCTGCAATTGCGGCCGGTCACCCAGGAGGAGTTGCTGGCCTATGAGCTGGGGGTGAAGACCCGCCTGCTGAACAACCGCCTGGAAATCGACGGCGCATTGTTCCACTACGACTACACCAACAAGCAGCTGGAGGCCCGCAGCCTGGATCCGAACGGCGTGTTCGGGCTGCTGAGCGTCCTGGTCAACGTGCCCAAGTCGAAGGAGGACGGTGCCGAGTTCAGCCTGCGCGCCAAGCCCCTGGACAATCTGACCGTCACCGCCAAGACGACGTACCTGCATTCCTTGGTCGAGAGCGACTATTTCGGCTACAACGCCTTCACCACCACGCCGGTCAATTTCAAGGGCCAAGCCTTCCCCAATACACCCCGATGGTCTTTCCTGGTGGACGCCCAGTATGACTGGAGCGTCAGCAGCGCCTACACCGCCTTCGTCGGCGCCAGCGCCCGCTATCAGACCAAGACACAGGGGCTGTTCGGCACCCAGAGCGCCATCAGCCAGGGCTATCCCTCAACCTACAACGCCGACTACGGCGTCATCGACCTGCGGGCCGGCCTATCGTCCGTCAGCGGCACCTGGCGCTTCGAAGGTTTCGTGCGGAACCTCACCAACACCTTCTACGCCATCCAGACCACCCGTGTGGGCGATTCCGTCGTCCGCTTCCAGGGTCAGCCGACCACCTATGGGGTCACAGTCTCCTACCGGTACTGAAGCGCAGCTCAGCACGGGGGGGGGGGGCGGGTCCATGCTGAGCGCGCTGACCACCGTCGCCATCATGGTGTGGCGTTGGCCGCCGTGGCGGCCCGCCCCTTTCACCCCCCAACCGCGCCGGTGCTGCATGATCTTGTGCCGGACGGCGGCTTGGGGCGGACGCTGAATGGATCCCCTTAAAGATAGACCCAGGGGCGGCGTTCCTTGTCAGCCTGGCGCTTCGCCTGGATCTCCGCGCGGCGCAGCAGCGTCAGGTCGATGGCGTCCAGGCCGTGCAACAACATTTCCCGCGCCTCCGGCTCGATGCTGAAGGGATGGGTGCCGCCGTCCGGCGCCGTCACCATCTGCTGCCGCAGGTCCACCGTCACCAGCCGGGTGCGCGGCGCCTCGGCCACCGTTGACGCGATCCAGGTGATCGCGACCGTGGGCAGTTCCACCGGCACGATGCCGTTGCGCACGCAGTTGCCGCGGAAGATGGGGTTGAAGGACGGGGCCAGGATGGCGCGGAAGCCGTATTCGGCCAGCGCCCAGGCGGCGTGTTCCCGGCTGGAGCCGCAGCCGAAATTCTCCCCCGCCAGCAGGATGGCCGCCCCCCGGTAGACCGGATTGTTCAGCACGAAATCCGGGTCGGGGTCGCGGCCGCCCACGGCGGTGTAGCGCCAGCCCGCGAACAGCCCGCCGGCCAGGCCCTTCTTGGAGACGGAGGTCATCTCGCGCGAGGGAATGATGGCGTCGGTATCGATGTTGGGTCGCACCAGCGGCGCGGCGATGGCGGTCAGGGTGGTGAACGGCGTCATGTCAGACTTCCAGCAGGCGGGGATCGGCCAGGCGGCCGGCGACGGCCGACGCCGCCACCGTTTCCGGCGATGCCAGGTGGGAGCGGGTTTCCGGCCCCTGCCGGCTTTCGAAATTGCGGTTGGTGGAGGTGACCACGCGCTGGCGATGGCCGAAGCTTTCCCCCCCGGCGAAGAAGCACATGGAACAGCCGGCCTCCCGCCATTCGAAGCCCGCATCCAGGAAGACGCGGTCCAGCCCCTCGGCCTCCGCTGCGGCCTTCACCCGGCTGGAGCCGGGCACGCAGATGGCCCGCACCCCCGCCGCCACCTTGCGCCCGCGCAGCAGGGCCGCCGCCCGGCGCAAGTCCTCCACCCGGCTGTTGGTGCATGAGCCGATGAAGGCGGCGTCGATGGGCAGGCCCACCAGCGGCGCGCCGGGCGTCACCGCCATGTAGGACAGGGCGCGGTCATAGGCTTCCCGCGTGTTGTGGTCGGCCACGTCCTGGAAGGCGGGCACCGGCTGATCCAGGGGTATGGCGTGCTGGGGGCTGTTGCCCCAGGTGATCATGGGCGCCACCGCCCCGGCGTCGATGGTGATGGCGCGGTCGAACACGGCACCGTCATCGCTGTACAGCTGCCGCCAGGCGGCCACCGCCTGGTCCCACCGGGCCCCCTCGGGCGCGTAAGGGCGGCCCTGGAGATAGTCGAACACCACGTCATCCGGGGCGATGATGGCGGTGAAGGCGGCGAATTCCGTGGCCAGGTTGCACAAGGTCAGCCGTCCCTCGACACTCAGCGCCCGCACCGCCTCCCCGGCATATTCCACCACATAGCCCTTGGCGCCGCCGGCGCCGTGGCGGGCCAGGATGTGCAGCGCCAGGTCCTTGGGCGTGACACCCTGGGCCAAACGGCCATTGACGGTCACCCGCATGGTGCGCGGCCGGCGCACCCGCAGGGTGGCCGTAGCCAGCGCGTGCTCCGCCTCCGTCGAGCCGATGCCCCAGGCCAGCGCGCCCAGCGCCCCCTGGCTGCAGGTGTGGCTGTCGGGGCAGACCAGGGTCAGGCCGGGCAGGACGATGCCCTGCTCGGGGGAGATGACGTGGACGATGCCCTGGCGCGGGTCGCCCAGGTCGAACAGGGTGATGCCGGCCGCCCGCGCCGCCGCCCGGGTGGCGGTGATGAAGGCGGTGCCGGTGGGCATGATGGTGCGGTCGCCCCGGCCCGGCAGCGTATCGACAACATGGTCCATGGTGGCGAAGACCTGGCCGGGTGCCATGACCTTCCGTCCCGCCGCCGCCAGGCTTTCCAGCGCCACGCCGCCAGTGCGCTCATGCAGCAGCACGCGGTCGACCAGCAGCAGTTCCGTCCCGCCGCCCAGGTCGGCCACCTGATGCTCCGCCCAGATTTTTTCGAAAATGGTCCGCATGCCTGTCAACGCCCGCCTGCCGAGGTTCATTTTATTTGTTATATCTCTATAACAAATTGCGGAGGCGCGCCAGCCGGTAAAAAACCGCTATAACCCGCAAGGGCGCGCAGGATGGAGGGAGGGAGGGGCAGTGGTGAAGGAAGCCAAGGGGGTCGTGGACCGGCAGGGGGCCGTGCCGCTGTACCATCAACTGTTCCTGACCTTGCGGGACGAGATCACCAGCGGCCAGCGCGCCTATGGCAGCGCCGTGCCCACGGAACTGGACCTGGTGCGGATCTACGGCGTGTCACGCATCACCGCCCGGCGCTGCCTGGACGAACTGGCGAACAGCGGGTTGGTGGAACGCCGGCGGCGCATCGGCACCCGCGTGATCTTCCAGACCCCCGTGCGCCCGCTGGAGGCCAACATCGACCAGGCGGTGGATTCGCTGGTGGCCTTTGGCCAGAACACCCAGGTCCGCGTGATCGACATCGCGGAGGAAGCGGCCAGCCCCCCCGTGGCCCAGCGTTTCGGCCTGCCCCCCGGGGCCGCCCTGGTGCGCGCCGTGCGCGTCCGCTCCCTGGACGGGGCACCGCTGGGCGAGGTCGTGAGTTATGTGCCCGCCCGCCTGGGGCCGTTGATGACACGGGAGAACCTGACCACCCGGCCCATGCTGGCCCTGTTACGTGGCGCGGGCATCGGCATCGGCCACGCCCGGCAGACCATCGCCGCAGTCTCGGCCGACGCCGCCCTGACCGCCGCGCTGGAGGTGGAGCCCCGCGCGCCCCTGCTGCGCATCGAGCGGCTGGTCAGCGACAGCGCCGGGCAGCCCATCCTGCTGACCATCGCCCACTACCGCGCCGACCGCTATCAGATCACCCTGGATCTGGGCGCCAGCGGCGGCGGCGATGCCGGCGCGCTCGGCACCCAGGTCCATTCCTGACTCATCCCACCACGCCGCGCGTGCGCCAGGCGCCGATCTCCGCCGCCCCATAGCCCAGGCCGGCCAGGATATCGTCGGCGTCCGCGCCCACCTCGGGGATGTCATGGTGCAGGCCGGGACGGCAACCGTCGAATTCCAGCGGCAGGGCCGGCAGCCTGGTGGCGGTGCCGCCGGGGATGGTGACATCCAGCAGGCCGCCCCCGGCGTTCAGATGGGCGTCGTCGAACAGTTCGTCCGGCCGGGTGATGGGGGCGAAGGGCAGGCCCACGCCCTCCAGCCGTTCCACCAGGGCGGCGCGGTCCTCGTTGGCGAACAGGGCGCGCACCCGCGGCAGGATGACGTCGCGCGCCAGCACCCGGTCGTTGTTGCAGGCGTAGGCGGGATCGCCCCCAAGATCATCCAGACCAAAGGCCGTGCAGAAGGCCTGCCATTGACCGTCGCTGACCACGCCGACGAACAGCAGTTCCCCTTCCCGCCGGGTTTCGAACACGTCGTAGATGGCCCAGGCGGACAGGCGCACGGGCATGGGCTGCACCGCCTTCCCCGTCACCGCCTGCTGGGCCATGTGCTGGCCGACCAGGAAGGCCGTCGTCTCGTAGAGGGAGCATTTGACGGCCCCGCCCCGCCCGGTCTGTTGCCGGCGCAGAAGGGCGGCCAGAATGCCGATGACACCGAACATGCCGCCGGCGATATCCACAACCGACGAGCCCGCGCGCAGCGGCCGGCCCGGCGGCCCGGTCATGTAGGCCAGGCCGCCCATCATCTGCGTCACCTCGTCCAAGGCGGTGCGGTGTTCATAGGGACCTGCGAGGAAGCCCTTGGCCGAGCAGTAGACCAGCCCCGGGTTGCTCCGCGCCAGGGCCTCGGGCCCCAGGCCCAGCCGTTCCAGCGTGCCAGGGCGGAAGTTCTCCACCAGCACGTCGGCGCCATCCGCCAGGCGCCGGGCGATGGCCAGACCCTCGGGGCTCTTCAGATCCAGGCACAGGCTGCGCTTGTTGCGGTTGAACATGGGGAAATAGCCGGCGCCGGAGCCCAGCAGCCGGCGCGTCTGGTCCCCGCCCACGGGTTCCACCTTGATCACCGTGGCGCCCAGGTCGCCCAGGATCACCCCCACCGACGGCCCCATGACCATGTGGGTGAATTCAACCACCGTGACGCCGGCCAACGGCAGCGCGTCCCTGTCCATATCCATTCTTGTCTCCCGCCACATCCGCTTCGGGCTCGACAGGCCCTTTTTAATTGATATAGACTTATAACAATAAAACAAGCGGGCCGATGGGACCGGGAGACAAGAGCATGGCAGCTGGGGACGTCCTGATCAGTGAGGTGGGGCCGCGCGACGGCCTGCAAAGCATCACCGCCATCATGCCGCTGGCGGCCAAGAAGGCCTGGATCACGGCGGAAGCCGCGGCCGGCGTGCGGGAGATCGAGGTGGGCAGCTTCGTGCCGGCCAAGCTGCTGCCGCAGTTGGCGGACACGGCCGAGGTGGTGGCCCACGCCAAGACCATCCCCGGCCTGGCCGTGGCGGTGCTGGTGCCCAACGCGCGCGGGGCGGAGGCGGCCATCCAGGCCGGCGCCGACAAGCTGACCCTGCCCCTGTCGGTGTCGGAGACGCACAGCCTGCGCAACCTGCGCCGCACCCACGCCCAGGTGATCGAGGAGGCGAAGGCCATCGCCGCCATGATCACCGCCCTGCCCCCCGACCGGCGTCCGCATTTCGAGGGCAGCCTGTCCACCGCCTTCGGCTGCACCCTGGAAGGCCCCATCCCCGACAGCCAGATCGCCCGCCTGGCGGAGGAACTGATGGCCGCCGGCTGTGACGAGGTCGGGCTGTCGGACACGACGGGCTATGCCGACCCGGCCAGCGTGCGCCGCCTGATCAAGCTGGTCCGCGACACCGTCGGCGCCGACGCCCTGACCGGCATCCACCTGCACAACACGCGCGGCCTGGGCCTGGCCAACGCCCTGGCGGCGCTGGACGCCGGGCTGACCACGCTGGACAGCTCGCTGGGGGGCCTGGGCGGCTGTCCCTTCGCGCCCGGCGCCTCCGGCAACATCGTCACCGAGGACCTGGCCTTCATGCTGGAAGCCATGGGCGTGCGCACGGGCATCGACCTGGACGCCCTGTTCGCCGTGCGGACCATCCTGGCGGAGGCGCTGCCGGGCGAACCGCTGTACGGCTTCGTTACCGCCGCCGGCCTGCCATTGGGCTTCAAGCCCGCTGATCACCACTGAGGGAGACGTCGCATGACCATCGTCGGCACGCGCATGATCCGGGACGACCGGACGGCCCGCCAGATTTTCGAGGACGTGATGGCCAATCCGGCCCGGACCAAGTTCGGCTTCGGCGAGAAACTGGCCATCGTCAACGTGGATTTCCAGAACGCCTATACCCGCATCGACGAGTTCAAGACGGCTTATGAGACCGATCCCCGGCAGATCGAGCATGTGAACCACATCTCTGCCCTGGCGCGGGCCAGGGGCATGCCGGTCATCTGGACCCACGTGGCCTATGCCGAGGATGCCGGCGACGCCGGCGTCTGGGGCACCCGGACCAACACGCCGGACAGCCTGCAGAACATCAAGTACGGCAGCCGGCGGCACGCCTTCGACGACCGGTGCGCAATCGATACGGCCGTCGACGCGATTTACACCAAGCGCATGCCGTCGGCCTTCTTCGAGACGCCCCTGGCCAGCTATCTGGTCTGGCACAAGGTGGACACGGTCATCGTCACCGGCGGTTCCACCTCTGGCTGCGTGCGGGCGACGGCGGTGGACTCCCTCAGCCGCGGCTATCGCACCATCGTTCCCATCGAGACCTGCGCCGACAAGCACGAGAGCTATCACTTCGCCAACCTGACCGACCTGCAGCTGAAATACGCGGATGTTGAGCCGGTGCAGGCGGTCATCGACTGGCTGGAGGCGCGGTGATGGACAAGACACCCCAAACCCCCTTGGTCAACGATCCTGGGCTGTACGACTTCCGCCCCTATCGCGACCGCCACCCCATCCGCTGGCCGGGCGACAAGCCCATCGCCGTCTGGATCTCGCCCAACCTGGAATTCTACGAGATCGATCCGCCGGCCAACCCCTTCCGCAAAAGCTGGACCAAGCCCCACCCCGACGTGGTCGGCTACAGCCACCGCGACTACGCCAACCGCGTCGGCCACTGGCGCATGGCGGAGGTGATGGAGCGCCACGGTTTCACGGGCACGGTGTCCCTGTCCGTGGCGCTGTGCCAGCACCATCCGGAGGTGGTGGAGAACGCCAACGCCCTGGGCTGGGAGTTCTTCAGCCATGGCATCTACAACACCCGCTACACCTACGGCATGGATGAGGCCCAGGAACGGGCCATCATGGAGGACAGCGTCCGCACGGTGCGGGAGGCCACGGGCCAGCGCATCCGGGGCTGGCTGGCCCCCGCCCTGACCCACACCACCCGCACCATGGACCTGCTGGCGGAGATGGGCTTCACCTACACCTGCGACCTTTACCACGACGACCAGCCCGGGCCGGTGCACGTGGCGCGGGGGCGCCTGATTTCCATGCCCTACAGCCTGGAGGTCAACGACCACTATGGCTTCGCCGTCTACAACATGAGCCCCCGGGAATACGCCGACACCCTGATCCGCCAGTACGAGCGCCTGGCGCGGGAGGGGGAGGCATCGGGCACGGTGATGTGCATCCCCCTGCACAGCTACCTGATCGGCCAGCCGCACCGCATCGGCCCGTTCGAGGAAGTGCTGCGCCACATCGCCGCCGATGGCCGCGCCTGGATCACCCGGGCCGGCGACATCGCCCAGCATTTCCTGGCCCACGATTACGACGCGGTGACGGCCGAAACCGCCCGCCCGGCAGCGGAGTGAGCGCCCATGTCCCTGGACCCTTCATATCTGGAGTATCCCCGCCGCCGCCGGGGCATGGACCATGACCTCTACCCCTGGTCCAACCTGTTCGACCGCCCGGCCGTCAGCTGGCCGGGGGGCAAGGGCGTCGCTGTCTGCGTCGTGATCAGCCTGGAATGGTTCCCCCTGACGCCGGCGGACAAGCCCTTCCGGGCACCGGGGCACATGCAGACCCCCTTCCCCGACTATCGCCACTACACCTCCCGCGACTACGGCACCCGCGTCGGCTTCTACCGGCTGCTGGACGCCTTCGCCGCGGTGGGGGCCAAGGTGTCGGTCGCCGTCAACGCCGCCATCGCCCAGCGCTATCCCGCCGTCATCAGCGAGATCATCGCGGCGGGCCATGAGATCATCGCCCATTCCACCGACATGAACGGCACCATCGCCACCGGGTTGGAGGAAGAGGCGGAGCGCGCCCTGATCGGCACGGCGCTGGACGTGCTGGAACAGGCGACGGGCACGCGACCGGCCGGCTGGCTGTCCATCGCGCGCTCGCAATCCTGGAACACCCCCCGCCTGCTGGCCGAGGCCGGCGTGCGCTACATGTGCGACTGGGTGAACGACGACCTGCCCTATGCCATGCGGACCGCGGCCGGCGACATCATGAACCTGCCGCTGAGCCATGAACTGTCCGACCGGCAGATCGTGAACGTGCTGCAGCAGTCGGCCGACAGCTACGTGCGGCAAATCCAGGATGCCTACGCCTGGCTGGACCAGGAATCCCGCACTTATGGCGGGCGCCTGCTGCCGCTGCAGGTGACGCCTTACATCCTGGGCCTGCCCTACCGCATCGACGCCTTCGACGGCCTGCTGCGCTGGCTGAAGGACCAGGACAACGCCTGGTTCGCCACCGGGTCGGAGGTGGTCGGCGCCACGCCGCGCTGATCACCGTCCACGCGAAGGAAGACCCCGCGCGGAAGATCGGCCCGCGCGGGGTTTTCTTTGGCCATACCGGATGCTGAAATGGGAACGGCCCCGCCGATGCGGGGCCGCTCGAAAGTATCGAAAGACCGGGATCAGAACTTGTAGTGTGCCCGCACATCCCAGGTCATGGGCGGGTTCAGGTAGATGGAGGTCGCCGACAGGAAGGAGACCTTGTAGGTCCGGTCCGTGCAGTTCTTGCAGCCGACGGACAGGGTGAGGTTCGGCACCTTCGCCGGTTCGTAGGCCAGGTTCAGGTTCCACAGCACCTGCGGATCGGTCCAGGCGCCGTCCGTGCTGTCGCTGTTGCCGGCGTTGCCGATGGCGTAGCCGTTGTTGTAGTCGAAGCCGACGGTGGGCCGGAAGATGCCGGCCTCGGTGTCGATCTGGTAGGTGGCCGTCACCAGGCCGGTGAAGTCCGGCGCGCGCACCGGACGGGCGATACGGCCCTTGAAGTCGACGAAGCCCCGGTTGCAGTTGTTCGAGATGCCGGAGCTGTTGTTGGAGGCCAGCGCCGCCTGGCAGGCCGCCAGCTGCGCCTGGACATCGCTGGAGATATCGATGTAGCGGGCGTGCTGCACACCGATGGAGCCGCTGAAGGTTAGGCCCCGGATGGGCACCCACTCCGCCTCCAGTTCACCGCCGTAGTTGCGCAGGCCGGCCGGGTTGGTGGTGGTGAAGATGCGCTGGCCGTTGACGGTGTAGGCCGCGGAAATCTGAACGTCCTCCGCCTCGCTGTAGAAGGCGGTGGCATTCAGGCGCAGCGTGTGGTCGAAGAAATCGCCGCGCATGCCCAGCTCCTCCGACCACACCTTTTCCGGCTTGAAGGCCAGGAACAGGTTGTTGGCCAGGGCGCGGCCGTTCCAGCCGCCCGACTTCTCACCCCGCGTGGCGGAAGCGTAGACCATCAGGCTGGGGTCAATCTGGTAGGACAGGGCGAACCGGGGCGTCACGAACTCGTTTTCCAGGTCGGTCGGGATGCCGGCGGCCTCGATCAGGGCGGTGCTGAACAGCGGCCCCTTGCCCCCGGCGTTGGTCGCGACCTTCAGCTGCTTCTCCTCCTTCGACAGGCGGACACCGACGGTGGCGGTCAGCGCGTCGGTCAGCTTGTAGTCGCCTTGGGCGTAGGTGGCGTAGGAGTCCAGCGTGTTCTTGATGGTGCGGTCGCCACTGACCGTGAAGCCGGAGGCGGTGCCGACACCCGTACCCAGGTCGGTCCAGTTGTTCTCATGCAGGTAATAGAAGCCGACGGTGTAGTTCAGGCGGTTGTCCAGCGCCTGGCCATTGGCCTTGAACTCCTGCGACCACTGCTGATGCAGGCTGTAGTTCAGGATGGGGGACACGCCGGTGGCGACGGGATTGGGCGCCGCCGGGTTGGAGTCGATGAAATAGCGCTGGGTGGTCTGGCGGAAACCGGTGATGGAGTTCAGCGTCAGGTCGTCCAGTTCCCAGGCGGCGTTGGAACTCAGCGACCAGCTTTTGGTGGAGTTGCCGACCTCGTTGTTGGCCTTGGTGCCGGTGAAGTATTTGGCCAGCGCGCCCTGGGTGATGCCGATGGTGGCGATGCGGTCGCCCGTCGCCGGATCGACGCGGTTGATCAGATTGGCCTCGTTCTCATCGACGTAGTCGCCGGCCAGGTCGATGGTCACCCGGTCCGTCGGCAGCAGGCGGACGGCACCCCGCACGCCGTAGGAGTCGGTGCCGTTCAGCTTGTCGCCGGTGTTGACTTGCCGGACATAGCCGTCGCTGCGGTCGCGGTACATGCTGACCTTGGTCAGCACCTTGTCCGACAGGGGCGCGTCCATGCTGGCCCGGATGTCGGTCTCACCGAAGCGGCCGGCGCCGGCCTCCAGGTAGCCGCCGGCGGTGGCCGAGGGCTTCTTCATAATGACGTTGATGGCGCCACCGGTGGTATTGCGGCCGAACAGCGTGCCCTGGGGACCGCGCAGCACCTCGATGCGCTCCACATCGAACAGGCCGAAATTGTTGGCGTTCTGGCGCGAGATGTAGACGTCATCGACATAGGTGCCCACCGGCACGTCCTGCGTGGCGATGGATTCCGTGTTGCCGATACCGCGGATGTAATAGGTGTTGGAACTGCCCAGGCCGACGTTGTTGTTGCCGATCAGGTTGGGAATGTGCTGGATCAGGTCGATGGTATCGCGGATCTGCCGGTCCTGCAGATCCGCCGCCCCCAGCGACGACACCGCCAGCGGCACGTCCTGCAGGTTCTGCTGACGGCGCTGGGCCGTCACGATGATTTCCTCGAGCTGGCTGGCATCGGCCGCCTGCGGTGGTGCCGGCTGGGCCGTGGAAGGGGCAGCCGATTGCGCCAGGGCCGGCATGGCCGCCAGCGCGCCGAACAAGGCAAGGATGGAAACTCCCCGAATTTTACCCGTCATCATGAATGCTCCCGTTCTTTTGATTTGAAGGTGAGGGGCGTGTCCGCCCTCGCTCTCACCAGGCTGTTGGGTTGGCCGGCATTTCGCCGCGGTAGGCCTCCATATCCGGGGGCAACACCGGGTCGTAGGCCGGCCACCATTGGAAGGGCCGTTCCGCCTGGACGTAGTTCGTCGTCAGCGGGCCGCCCTTGGTGCGGAAGAAGTAAAGGTTGCCTGTCAGGGTGCCGTAGGGGCCGTGCGGCGCCTCCGGCGGCCGCCAGAAATAGGCGCCGGGCCGCATGACGCCGCGGTTGCCGTGCACCTCGCCGCTCAGCAGGTACATCTCCTCGACGGTGGGATGAACCTCCGACCGTTCGGCCCAGCGCACCGGCAGGGTGCCCAGCATCCAGGAGACATCGCCGGTGACCGGGTCCTTGTAGAGCAACTTGCGCCCGGCGCCCGGCGGGAACTCCGGATGGAAGTTGCCGGTGTAGGGCACCTGATAGCCGTCCAGCCGCGCCACCAGGCGGGCGGGATCGTAGCCGGTGACCGGGACCGCCCGGTCAGGCGCCGCCGACAGGAAGGTCAGGACCACGGCGCCGCCGGGGCTGTCCAGCCCACCCCGCTCATACCCCGCCGGCAGGTGGGCGTAGGCCAGGTGGCCGTACTCCTGGCCGGCCATCGTCAGCGTGCCATCCAGGACCAGGAACTCCTCGTCCACCACCAGGCGGGACGCCGGGGCGGTGAAGCCGGCGGGATAACGGACCAGCATGCTGACCGCACCCGTGGCGTCGTCGTGGCTCAACACCTTGGCCTCGACGCCGTCACGCAGGCCCCACAGGGTGTGGGGTTGCCAGGGAATGTATTGGGCTTGAATGAATTCGATCCAGGAACGCGCCAAGATTCAGGCTCCTAACTGCAATGAAATCAACGGGGGGCCGGGACTTCGCCCCGCAACGGCGCTTTCGGGTCGTCGCTTTCGCTCAAGACCCGCATCAGCTTGCGCATGGCCACCTCCAGCTCGGCCCGCGACCGGGCCAGCACGGCGGCGTCCTCGGCCAGGGCGTCCGCCTGGCCCGGGGCGATGACACCCATCCGGGCCAGCGCCGTTTCCAGGGCCAGGCGCCGCGTGCGCTCGATGTGCAACTGAGACGCCAGTTCGAACACCAGGCCGGTCAGGCGCTCCACATCGGGCGCCATGGGCGGCAGGGGGGGGTAGCTGCGATCGGTCATTGCGGCTTCTCCGCTTCCAGGACGGCCCAGGGGAAATGCCACTCGGCACGGGTGGGCCAGGACAGGTCGGGCAGGCGACCGCGCCCCCGTTCGTCGAAGGCCACCCAGCGGGCGTTCACCAGGCCGGCGGCGGCGGCCATGGCCGGCAGGTCGGCGGCGATCATGGGCGGCAGGAAGGGCTCGTTGTTGCGGGCGCCGTGTTCCACCATGGCCAGGTCGCGCAGGCCGTCGCCTGTGCGCTGGAAATCCAGGAAACGCAGCACGCCGCCGGGGGCCAGCAGGCGCGACGCCTCCGTGAATACCGCCGGCAGCACGTCGGCCGGCACCTCATGCACGAACATGGTGGAGGTGACGAGGTCGGCGCTCCCCCCCTCCAGCCCCGTGGCCGCCGCGTCGGCCTGACGGAAGCGAACGGCCAGCTTGCGCTCGCTGGCCCGGCGGGCGGCCAGTTCCACGCAGGGCAGCGCCAAGTCCACGCCGATGACCTCGGCCTCCGGATAGGCCTGTTTCAGCGGCCAGGCGGACTTGCCGAAGCCGCAGCCGAGATCGACCATGCGGCGATAGGACCGCTTGGGCAGCGCGGTTTCCACGAACAGGCGGTGGAAGGCGTAGTCGTCATTCTCCCCCAGCATCACCAGCCGGGCGCCCAGTTCATAGATCCGGCCGGCCAGGTCGTGCGACCACACCCCGCCCGGCTGCACGTGGATGTCCCAGTCGGTGTACCAGTCCGGCAGCAGCAGGCCGGGATCCACCTCCACCGTGGCCGGCCCGTCGGGCCCTGGCGGCAACGCGCCCTGGCGGACCACCGCGTCGGATACCGCCCGCCACAGCATCTTCTGCGACCCGCGCTCCAGCCAGGAGAACCAGGGGTAGGTCGCCAGCCCATGCACCAGCGGCGCCAGGCTTTCGGGGTCGTTCACCGGTGCCGATGACGGCGCGGCGGCGTCGAAGTCGGCCCGCAGGCGGGGATAGACCGTTCCGGCCCAATGCCGCCGCAGGCTCAGCACGAAATCCAGAGCAGCCCTGTCCTCAATGGCCATAGCCATGATACTGCCTCCATATATTTATTGGTTTTTTGCTTGCTCCCGGCGTCGGTCACGGTGGACCGACGAACTCGATCCATTCGCCGGCGGCACCTTGAAGACAGGCGCTGGCGCCACCGCCGGGCAACAGCGCCGCGTGGGTCCGCAGGCCAGCGAAGACGCGCGGGTCATCCACGCTGAAACTGACCATCGCCATGCCGGGCGGCAGCTCGCCGGGGGCGGTTTCCCGCGGCCGGGTCACGGCCGGATAGGCGTCCAGTTCGATCAGGGTGCCGCGCGGCAGCTTGACCAGGCCGTGGGCATGCTCCGTCTCCGGTGGCAGGCCGTTGGCCCAGGAAATCACCTGCACCCGCGTCGACACCGGCGGATCGATGGCGTTGGCGAAGCCGGCGTAGGTGGCGAACAGCGCACCCAGGTCAGGCCCGCCGGCGACGACAATGAAGACATGGCCGACGAAGGCGGCGGCCTGTGCCAGGTCCAATCCGCTGCCCGAGCCTACCTGGGTGAGGTACAGGCACTCCCCCGCCGGCCCCAGGACCTGCATGGCGCGGATCATGGGGAAGCGCTGCAGGCTCTTGGGCGGGCCGATGACGCGGAACGCCGATCCTTCCAGCCGGGCGGCCAGCGCGTCCACGTCCTGGACCACGATCTCCGTGGCGTTCCAGCCGTGGGTGGTCAGCGCCTGCCAGCCGGCCGCCGCTGGACTTTCCACGAAGCGCAGCCAGGCCGGGGTGCCACAGGCCGGGGCCAGGGTCAGGTAGCGCCGCCCCGCCATGGCCGGCGCCCCCCACGCCGCCGCCGTGTCCGCCGGCAGGATGCCCTCATCCACCGGCTGGTAACCCAACACGGAACCGTAGGCCGCCCGGATCACCGCCAGGTCCGGCACCACATGGGTGACGGCCCGGATGGTCCCCAGCAGGGGCGCCCCGCCCTCGGTCATGCTCAATCCCCCTTCGCAATCATCTTTTCCACCGCCACCACGCCGGCGCAGTAGGCGGGCATGCCCAGGGCCAGGACGGTCAGCGCCGTCACACCGATCACCAGGGCCTCGATGCTCATGGCCCAGCCCAGCCGCGCCGGGTCGCCGAACAGGTCGGTCATCCATCCCACCGGCGGCGGGCCGATCAACTGGCCGGAGATGCTGATCACCAGGTAGTAGACGGCGGTGGCCTGCGACTTGATCTGCCCGGGGGCGATCAGGGTCAGGGACGCCGGGCCCGCGGCGGCGGCCATGGCCTGGCCGACGAAGGCGAAGAACAGGGCGGCGATGGCCAACGGCGCCGATGGCATCATGGGATAAGCGGCGAAACCGGGAACCGCGATCAATAACCCCACCAGCAGGGCGCGCAGCGTCGCGTCCTTGCGCCCCAGGCGGATCCAGCGGTTGGTCAGCCAGATTCCCAGGCCGGTGCCCAGGGGGCCACCGGTCAGAAACAGGATGCCGGTGGCGATGCCCATGTCCCGGACGTTCCAGCCGAAACTGCGCTGGAACAGGGTGGCGTTCCAGAAGGCCAGCGACCCCATGGTGACGCAGGCGGCCGAGCCGACGAACAGCACCCCGAAGGTGCGCCACCGCCTCAGGATGAAGCGCAGCGCCTGGGCGATGGACGCCTGCCCGCCTTGCAGTCCGCTGTCGGCGTCCACCGCCCGGTCCTGGCGCTCAGGCTCGGCGAACGTGAACATCAGCAGGGCCAGCGTCAGGCCGGGCAGGCCGACGACCAGGAAACTCAGCTGCCAGGCGTGCAACTCCCCCAGCAGGGGCACAGCCATCACCGGCAGGCCGGCGATGGCGTGAACCAGGGGACCGCCCAGCAGGAAGGCGATGCCCGCCCCCAGGAAGGTGCCCGACATGAAGACGCTGAGCGCCCGGGCCCGCCGCTGGCGGGGAAACCGGTCACTGACCAGCGACACGGCGCACGGGGCGATCGCGGCCTCCCCCAACCCCACGCCCAGGCGGGCGGCGAACAGGGCCGGGAAACCCCGGGCCAGGCTGGCGGCGGCCGTCATGCAGCACCAGATGGTGATGCCGGCGGCCAGGATGCCGCGCCGGCTGAACCGGTCCGCCATCCAGCCCATGGGCAGGCCCATGAGCACGTAGAACACGCCGAACGCCGGCCCCAGCAGCAGCCCCACCTGGAAATCGGTCAACCCCAGATCGGTCTTGATCGGGGTGATCAACAGGCTGGGTAAAAAGCGGTCAATGTAAGAAACGACCTGGGCTGCTGTGAGCAGGATTACCATGTACCAGCCCGATCGGAGCGCTGTGCGAATCTTGCCAGCACAGGACCCAACTGCCTTCCCGTTTATGAAAGCACTGTTCATTCCCCGTGCTCCCCGTTTGTTAGTCCTACGGTTAAGGAAATATCACTTGATGACAAACGATATGATCTGACCTCATATGTGAATAGTTTTCACAGTACGAAGCCAGAGGCCGCGCCGATGCAGACTCTTCCATCCATCCAGACCTTGCGGGCCCTGGACTCCGCCGCCACCCACGGCAGCTATTCCGCGGCGGCGGATGAGCTGGGCCTGACGCACGGCGCCATCAGTCACCGCATCCGGGAATTGGAGGAGCGGCTGGGCATCCCGCTGTTCCGCCGGGTGGGCCGCGGCATGGCCCCGACCCGTGAGGCCGTGACCATCATCGCCCATGTGCGCCAAGCCCTGGCGATCCTGGAACGCGCCTTTCCCAACCGCCGTCACGTCAATGGCGGCCGGCTGGTCGTCAGCATCCATCCGGCCTTGGCCACGCGCTGGCTGCTGCCCCGGCTGCGCGGCTTCACCCAGATCATGCCCCAGGTGTCGGTGGAAATCCGCTCCACCGCCGACCTGGAGGAGTTTCTGGTGCCGGGCATCGACCTGGCCATCCGCTATGGCGCTGGCGACTGGCCCAATTCCGTCAGCCAGCGCCTGGGGGGCGAGGTGCTGTTCCCCGTATGCTCCCCCGAGTATCGCGACCGCCTGGGCATAGAGACGCCGGAGGATCTGGCGCGCTGCACCATCTTGCGCCACGGCTGGCAAAGCTGGTCGGCCTGGCTGCGCGTGGCCGGCCTGCGCCTGCAGGAACCGACGGCGGGGCTGACCCTGTCCGACAGCTCCATGCTGATCGAGGTGGCCAGCAGCGGCCAGGGCGTGGCGCTGGCCGGCAGCCTGATGGTGCAGGAGGAGATCCGCCGGGGGCGCCTGGTACGCCTGTTCGACATCCAGGCGGAGGATATCTACGGCTATTACCTGGTGTGGCCGGCCGGCACGGCCCTGAGCACCAGCGCCCTCGCCTTCCGGTCCTGGGTCACCGACTGCTTCAACAACACCCAGGCGGACATCGCCGCCCTGTGATGCCGACGGCATGAGTTTTCATGCCATCGTGGGGTGCGGCCCTGTTCACGGAACTGCCCGGACCGCCATCACCGGCAATCCGACCCCGGACGCGGGCCCGCCTGGCGGATCACCGCCAGCGCCGCCGCCGGCCAGGCGCGGTCGGGCACCAGGTGGTCATTCTCCATCCGCATGCCGATCTCCGCCCGCCAGCGGCCGCCGACGCGGGATGAATTGTGCCAGTTGCCGGTGGCGGCGTTGTCGGCGGTGACGCCCCAGGCGAAGTTCTTGCCCACGGTATTGGCGTTCAGCCAATAGCCGGCGGTCTCCACCACGTTGCCCTCCACCCGCAGGTGCTTGCTGCCCTCATCCAGGTAGATTCCGATGCGGTCGGCGATGTCGAAGATGTGGTTGTCGCGGATGACCGCGCCGGGGTTGGCCGACAGGTTGTAGATGGCGCCGCCGTCGAAGAACCATTTCTTCACACCATGGACGCGGTTGCCCGCCACCGTCATGTTCCGCAACACGGTGGGCTGGTCGAACACCGGGTTGTGCAGATAGCCCTTCTGGTTTTCCCGGTAGTTCCGGTTGCCGCCCACGTCGTTGTAGCCCCAGCCCCAGCCGATGGCGATGCCGTCGTAATTGGCGTCGGAGATGTCGTTGTGCAGAATGTCGGCCCTGTCGATGTAGGTCGCCAGCACCGCCGCGTTGTCCTTGTAATCGCGGGCTACGTCGGTGATGACGTTGTCGGCGATGGTCAGGTCGCGGTTGACCTGGCGCGGGTCGGCGGGGTGGTGCGCCTCCGCCCGCACGCCGCCGGCCATGATGGCCCCTCCGGCGATGACGGCGAAGCGGTTGCCCAGCACCTTCACCCCGTCCGTCCCCAGGCCCACGCCGGTCAGGTGGGCGTTGGCATCGTTGCCTATGCCCAGCGCCACCTGCCCCAACTGGCTGAAGGTGTTGCCGGTGAAGGTGATGTCGCGCGCGGCCGAGACCTGTACGGCGCCGGGGATCTGGTCCCACTTCTGGCGCATGCTCTCGAATTCCGGGCAACCCCAGCCGCAGGTGGCGTAGGCGTCCACCGGCCGCAAGGGGGAAACCTCCTTGAGGTAGGCGCCGCTCTGCTGGTTGGCGTAGCCGGTGGCCCGCGACGGCCCCATCCAGCTGGTATGGGAAAAGCGCAATCCCTGAAAGGTCAGGTTGCGGATGGGATGGTCATAGCTGCCACCGATGGCGACCAGCGCCTCCAGCCGGGGCAGGATGACCGTCATGGCGGTGATGTCGGCGTCGGGCCGGGGCTTCACGTACAGCTTGCCGGCGGCCGGATCGATGTACCACTGGTTCTGGTTGAGGGGCCATTCGCTACGCTTGCCGAAGAATTCCGGCGCGTTCACCAGGAACAGCCGCGCCTGGTCAGGCATGAAGGGCTTGTTCAGCGTGTCATAGCCCCAGCTGTTGTTGTCCCAGGCCGGCTGCTTCAGCGTGACCTGCGTGCCTTCGATCCGGTCCACCGGGGAATAGCGATCGGTGAAGATGCCCGTGGCCTCCACCTCCAGCCGCTGCGGCGCCTTGACGGCGGCGATTGTGGCGAGCGCCGGGTTCTTCAGGATAAAGCCGTGGGCAGTGAACTCCACATCATGGTGGGTGATCTCGATGGCCGGCCGGTCGGCGGCCGTGCCGTCGATCCACAGCTGGCGGCTGTCCAGGCCCTTGGGCACGTCGGCGACGTAGATGTCGTTCTCCGCGTCCGCCAGCGTCCAGCCGGTGACGCGCATGCCACCCGAAATCAGGGCCTCGGCCCCCGCCGCCGCCTTCCACACCACGCGATGGTCCCCCTGCCCGCCGTCGGCGGTGGCGAAGACCAGCGGCTTGTCCAGCGCGTAGGTGCCGGCCGCCAGTTCCACCGTGACGTCACGGTCGCGATTGGCGGTGCGGACCGCCGCCTGGGCGCGGACCAGGGTGCGGAAGGGTCGCATCATCGTTCCGGGTGCGGAATCATCCCCATCCGGCGCCACATGGAAGGTCATGGGCTCCGCCGCCTTGGCCACACCGGGCAACAACAGCAGCACACCCGCCAGCAGCAGGCGGGTCCAGGGCGGCGGGGTGATCATAAGAAAGCGCTCCCTAATGTTTATCGTCCCACCCCGGTACAGGCCGCCATCAAACCACCTGCCGTGCCGCATCCAGGCGCAAGGTCAGGTCGGCGCGGCCCGGCATCTCGGCCAGGATGTGGCGGGTCAGGCGTTCGTAGAATTGGATGAAGCGGCTGACCTGATCGTCGGTCATGGTGCCGTCGGTGGGCTTGCCCGCCGCCCGCAGCTTGGCGCGCAGGCCCTCCTCCTGCTGGATGCGCCAGCCGCGTACCACGGCGAAGTCGGGGGCGGCCAGCAGAACCAGGGCGTCCAGGCGGCCGAACAGGCGCTGATAGTCCCCGGCCAGGGCGGCGTTCACATATCGGCGCCACTCCCCGCCGGCATCGCGGTCCCGCTCCAGTTCGTTCACCGGCGGGCCCAGGTCGGCGGCGGCCTGCGGCACGGCGCCGACGCACCAGCCTTCGAACAGCACCACGTCCACCGGTCCCTCGACCCAGACGCCCTCGGCGGCGCGGCTGTCCACGGCCTTGTCGAAGCGCGGCAGCAGCGTGCGGCCCGGCATTCCCAGCCCGTCCAGCACCGCCAGGCCCAGGCCTACGTCATGGGTGCCGGGCACGCCGCGCGTGGCCAGCAGGGGATGGACGGCGCGGGCCAGGTCCTGCCGCTCCTCCTTGGTCAGGTACAGGTCGTCCAGCGACAGCACGGCGATCCGCAGGCCCGACGCCGCCAGCCGCTGGGCCAGGCCATCGGCCAGGGTGGACTTGCCGCTGCCCTGGGCACCGCAGATGCCCAGGATGAAGGGGCGGCGCGGCACCGCGTCCAGGCGCCGGCGCAACAGGCCCTCGACCAGGTCAAGCGACGCGGTCATGCGGCACCTCGCCCGCGAAGAAGCGGTCCAGGTTGGCGGCGACCCGCATGCCCATGGCGGTGCGCGTCTCCAGCGTGGCGCTGCCCAGGTGTGGCAGCAGCACGGCGTTGGGCAGGGCGATCAGGCCGGGGTTCACCGCCGGCTCCCCCTCGAACACGTCCAGGCCGGCCGCGGCGATGGCGCCGCTAGACAGGGCCACGATCAGGTCTGCCTCGTTCACCACGGTGCCGCGCGCGGTGTTGACCAGGATGGCGGTGGGTTTCATGCGCGCCAGCAGGGCGGCGTTCACCAGATGGCGCGTGGCCGGCCCGCCGGGGCAATGCAGGGAAAGGACATCCGAGGTGGCGGCCAATTCCTCCAGGCTGTCGACATGGGTGGCGTCCAGGGCCGCCTCCACGCCCACATCGGCCCGGCGGCGACTGTAATAGGCGATGGACAGGCCGAAGGCCCGGGCACGGGCCGCCGTCGCCTGGGCGATACGGCCGAAGCCCACCAGGCCCAGCCGCTTGCCCGCCAGCCCCTGGCCCAGCAGGTGGGTGGGACGCCAGCCGGTCCACCGGCCGGCACGCAGCTCCCGCTCCCCCTCGCCCGCGCGGCGGCTGGCCATCAGCATCAGCAGGATGGCCAGGTCCGCCGTGGCGTCGGTCAGCACGTCGGGCGTGTTGGTGACGACGATTCCGGCGGCCTTGGCCGCGTCCAGGTCGATATGCTCGAAGCCGGCGCCGAAGTTGCCCAGGATGCGCACCCGGGCGTTCGGGGCCGCCAGGATGGCGGCGCCAAGCCGGTCGGTGACCGTGGGGCAGATGGCGTCATACCGGCCCATGGCCTCGGTCAGGTCAGCGGCACTCAGCGGCCGGTCGCCGGGGTCCACGGTGACGTCGTAACGCTGGCGCAGATGCGCCTCCACGGCGTCGGGCCAGCGGCGGGTCAGCAGGATCTTCGGGGGCATGGCGCTTCCTGTTCAGGCGGGTGGCGGGACGGGCGGGCATCATAGCCCGATATCAATGCCCGTCACGCACGGCCCGCCACGCATGGCCACGACGGAGGGATCGGCGGGGCGCGGGTCGGTCATCATCGGGGTCCTCAGCGCCGCCGGAACACGGGCGGCCGCTTTTCCTTGAAGGCGGCGCGGCCTTCCGCCGCGTCGGAGGTGGCGAAGCAGATGGTCTGCAGGTCCCGCTCATACGCCATGGCCTGGTCCAGGGGCATTGAGAACGCGGCCCGCAGGTTCAGCTTGGCCGTCTCCGCCGCGATGGGCGCCCGGGCGGCGATGGTGGCGGCCAGCGCCTGGGCGCGGGGCAGCAGGGCCGCCGGCTCCACCACCTCGCTGACCAGGCCCCAGGCCAGCGCCCGGGCGGCATCGACCGGGTCGCCCGTCATGATCATCAGGGCGGCGTTGGAGGCGCCGATGGAATGGGCCAGGAAAGCCGCCATGCCGCCGCCGCCGATCCAGCCCAGCTTGATCTCAGGCGCCGCGAACTGGGCGTTGGTGGCGGCGATGCGGATGTCGCAGGACAGCGCCGTCTCCAACCCGCCGCCGAAGGCATAGCCGTTGACGGCGGCGATGGTGGGCTTCAGGCAATGGTGGATGGCGTCGCAATAGTCGGCGCGGTTGCGGAAATCCCAGGGTGTCACGTAGCTGTCCAACTCCTTGATGTCCGATCCGCAGCAGAACGACCGTTCCCCCGCCCCGGTGATGACCACGGCGCGGATGGTGTCGCTGCCGTTGCATTCGGTAACGGCGTCGGTCAGGGCCTTTGCCATCTCCGGCGTGACGGAGTTCAGCTTCTGCGGGCGGTTGAGCGTCAGGGTGGCGACGGGGCCATCCACGCTGAACAACACTTCGTCGGTCAATTCATCTCTCCCCATGCCCGGCTGAGCCCGACTGGCGGGACGCGGCGTACAAGCTCTGCAGGTCGTCGATGACGGCGCCGTGCGGCCGCCTGTCGGCCAGGGCGGCGCGGATCAGGGCCGAGGCCGCCGTCTGGAAGGGAATGGCGCCGGGGTGGCGGGGCCGGACGAAGGCCGCCTCCAGCGTGGCGGCGGTGTCGCGGTAGAAGCCGCCCCAATGGTCGTTGACGCGCGCGTCGGCCCAGGCGGAGCGCAGGCTGGGCTGGCCGTCATGGTCGGGGATGAAGCCCGCCTGCGTCGCTGCCGACATCAGCCAGCGCAGATGGTCCAGCAAGGCCGGGGTAACCTGGGCGCGGGTGGTGATGCCGATGCCCGTGCCACCCAGGGTCGATCCCGGCCGGCCCCCCGGCACCCGCCGGGGGGCGTCGGCATAGCGCAGCGGGTGGCCGCCCGCCCCGGCGCGGGTGTAGTTGACGTAGCCGTAGATCAGCGGGCACAGCGCCACATCGTCCGCCACCGCCATGCGGCCCAGGATGCCGATGGGGTTCAGGTCGGCCAGGGCCGCTGGGCTGGTCGCCGCCAGCCGCGCCATCAGGTCCAGCGCCGCCGTGCCCGTCGCCCGCCCGACGAAGCGCTCAGGATCCGCCTCCGCCGGTGGTTCGCCCAGGGCCACGCAGATGGACTGGAACGACAGGGCCGCGTGCGGCCCGGCCAGCGATAGCGCCACCGGATGGCGGCCGGCCAGGGCCACCACCTCACCCCAGGTTACCGGCGGCGGCCCGTCGACCAGGTCGGGACGGTAGGCCATGACTTGGGTGGCGGCGTCCAGCGGCAGGGCCCAGTGCCGGCCACCGTAGCGATAGCTGGACAGGCAGGGGCCGATGACCTCCCGCCCCCACGCCGCGATCTCCTCGGCGCCGAACAGCGCCTCCAGCGGCACCAGGCCCCCGCCGGCCACGGCGTCGCCCACATGGGGATGGTCCAGCACGATCAGATCGTAGCGCCGGCACAGATCCGCGATGGGGTGCTTCTCGAAGTCCTCCAGCGAGTGACGATCCCAGGACAGGGACAGCCCGTCGCGCGCCGGGTCCAGCGCACCGGCCGCCGCCGCCAGGGCGTTGTAGCCGCGCCGGTGGTCCCAGGTCAGAGCACGGTAATGGGGCACGTCATTCGACATCGGGCGGCTCACGGCGCCCCGACGACACCGGCGGCCAGCAGCCGCTCGATATCCGCCTGCGACAGGGACAGCCCCTCCAGTACCTCGCGCGTGTGCTCGCCCACCAGGGGGGCGCCCCGTTCCAGTGCTGCCGGCGTCTTGGAGAAGCGGATGGGGAAGCCCGGCGTCTTCACCCGGCCTTCGGTCGGGTGGTCATAGGTGATGAAGGTGCCGTTGTGGGCGATCTGCGGATCGGCCACCAGGTCGGCGTAGCCGTAGACCGGCCCGCACCAGATGTCATGGGCGCGGAACAGCTCCAGCCACTCGGCGGAACTGCGGCCCAACAGCCGGATGCGGATGCAGGCGAAAATCTCGTCGCGGAACTTCCAGCTGTCCGCCTCGTCGTTCAGCCCCTGCAAAAACGGCTCGTCGATCAGCCGGCCCAGCTTGTCCAGGCCGGCCATGGCGACGACGATATAGCCGTCGCTCGTCTTGAATACGCCGTAGGGGGCGCGGATGTAGCAATGGGCGTGCGCCTCGGCGGAGCGGGTCTGCGGCTTGTTGCCCACGGTGAAGACGGACAGTTCCTGCATCTGGAGGGTGGTGATGGCGTCCAGCATGTTGACCTGGACCAGTTGCCCCTCGCCCGTCCGTTCCCGGTGCAGCAGGGCGGCCAGCGCACCCTCGAACGCCGTGTAGGCGGTGATGGCGTCCACCAGGTACTGGCCGGCCGGCTGCGGCGGCTGGTCGGCGCTGCCGGCCGACAGCATGGCACCGGACAGCGCCTGCAACAGCAGGTCCTGCCCCGGGTAGTTCACATAAGGGCCGTCCTCGCCATAGCCGGACATGGAGACATAGACCAGGCCTGGGTTGATGGCCGACAGCGTCCCGTAATCCACGCCCAGGCGCTTGGCCACGCCGGGGCGGTAGTTCTGCAGGAAGACGTCGGCGTCCTTCACCAGGTCCAGCAGGATCTGCCGACCCTCCGGCGCCTTCAGGTCCACGGCGAGGGAGCGCTTGTTGCGGTTCAGCGACAGGAAGGAGACGTTGATCTTGTTGCCGCGTGCGCCGCCGGCCGAGGCGTGGCGCTGCCATTCGCCGCTGGTCGGTTCCACCTTGATGACATCGGCGCCGAGATCGCCCAGGCGCTGCGCCGCGAAGGGGCCGGCCATAGCGATGGAACAATCGATAACGCGGTATCCGCTGAGGATGCCCATGATGGTGTCGTCCTAGGACAAATTGAAATGGAAAGGAGGTGGCGGCTCAGGCAAATGGGGCCCGGGCAAAGGGCTCAGTGCATGACCCAGCCGCCATCGACGTTCAGGGTCTGGCCGCTGATGAAGCCGGCGGCGTCCGACGCCAGGAAAGACAGGGCAGCCGCGATGTCGCCGGGGTGGCCGCGCCGCTTCACCGACTGATGGTCCAGCACGAAGCGGGTGTAGCCCTCCGGATCCGGGTGGATCTTCTCCGCGTCCGTGGGGAAGGCGCCGGGGGACAGGGCGTTGACGGTGACGCCATAGGCGCCGAATTCCCGCGCCCAGGCCCGCGTCAGGCCGACCAGGGCGCCCTTGGACGCGACGTAGGGCGACAGGTTGGCCCAGCCGCCGTAGAAGGTGATGCTGGCGATGTTGATGATGCGGCCCCATCCCCGGGCCCGCATATGGGGCAGCGCCACCTGCACCGCCACGATGCCGGCGTCGACGTTCACGCGCTGGACCGCCTGGTGATCCTCCACGCTGTAGTCCTCGAACGGCTTCGCCGGATAGATCGCGGCGTTGTTGATGACCACGTCCAGCCCGCCCAGTGCCGCCGCCTGGTCCGCCAGCACGGCGCGGAAGCCCGTCAGGTCCGACAGGTCGGCTTTAAGGGGCACCAGCCGGCCGGCGTCGATGCCGGCGGCGGCGTCCGCCAGGGCCGCCAGGGCCGCCAGCTTGGCGGCGTCATGATCGACGGCCAGCACGGTGGCGCCCTCGCGCAGAAAATGCAGGGTGGCGGGCAGGCCCAGGCCGCCGGCGGCACCGGTGTACAGGATGGTCTTGGCCCCGATGGACATCGGCTGCCTCCTCACGCGCGGATGACGGGGCGGAAGTTGCCCGAGGGAGGGGGGTAGTCCGCGTCCGGCTGGCGGGCGATGGCCTGGATGCGCGCCACGGACGCGGCCACGGACGCGGCGTCCGGCAGGATGCGGAAGACGCTGTCGTAGTGCCGCTCCTCCCCATGTTCCAGCCAGATCAGCTCATCGCGCCGCTTGGCGAAGGGCTTGCCGAAGACGTGGTTGGTGGAGGGCTCGATGCCCAGGGCGTAGTGGCCCTGCTGCAGGTTCTGCCATTCATACAGGACGGGGAACTGGCGCTTGTCCGTCTCCACCTCCAGGCCGAAGCCGATGCCCTCGTTCACCAGGGCGACGGGCACGCGCGACGCGGCGTCGGCCGCCATCTCATGCTGCCAGACCTGCTCATGGAAATCGCGTTGCGGCGCCGGCAGGGTGCGGTAGCCGACGCCCTGCTTGCGGTAATCGTCCCCGGCGTGGGAGGCCCAGACCACGTCGCGGATGGGCGCCACATAGCGCGACCCTTCCGCCAGCACCGGGTACCCGACGTTGATGTGGTAACAGTACATGTGCGGCGTGCGGTAGAAGCCATGGTTGACCACCCGGTCGTGCAGGCGGATCTCATCCGTGCCCACCTTGGCCTCGACCCGGCGGATCAGGTGCAGGTCCTCCCCGAACACGGTGGACTGCTGCACCACGCCCTCCGCCCACAGCCAACAGTCATCCCCATCCCAGCGCTCGCCATAGCCGGTCAGGCGGGCGGGAATGGTGCCGATGCGGCCGTGCAGGGAGGATTTGACGCCCGTCCGCGGGCCATAGACGTAATGGTCGGCCGCATCCTCATCCATGAACAGGATGTGGTCCAAGCCGCAGGTGACCAGCAGACCAGAGAAGGAGCGGAACCAGCCCAGGCCGCCCTCCCCTTCATACTCATGCAGGCCGGGATGGCGGAAGCCGGAGGGCGAGTGCCAGCCAACGGCGCGGCCGTTATGCTCGCAATCCGCGATGTCCATGGCCCGGTCGATCAGGACGGTGAAGCGCAGCCCCGTGCCCGTGCGGAATTCCAGCAGGCGCACGCCGCGCTCGACACCGTCGCCCAGGGTCATCAGCCGCACGCCAGCGAATTGGGAGAGGGAGCCCGTGTGGGCCGCGACATCGCGGCGGGACCGGACCTGTCCGTAAAGGCTGACCATCCCCGTATCCTCCGTCAGTCTGGTCTTGAGGACTTGCTTTTTTGGCGCTTGGATTTCGGGGATTAAGGCCTCCAAACGCGGCCTTGTCAATTCAGAAGCGACATGTGATATCTCAGATGACGAAATAAAAACTTCAGAGGCGCAAAATGAGCGACACACGCCGGCTGTGCTTCACCGTGGACTTGGCGGACGACGCGGAGTTGATGGCCCGCTACAAGGCCTGGCATGGGCCGGGCGCCGTGCCGAAGCCGGTGGTCGACGCCATCCGGAAAGACGGCGTCCGCGACCTGGAAATTTGGCTGTACGGCACGCGCATGGTGCTGATCATGGAGGTGGGACCAGAGTTCGACCCCGTGGCCAAGGCGGCCAGCGACGCGGCCAACCCCGAGGTCCAGGAATGGGAGCGGCTGATGGGCACCTTCCAGCGGCCCCTGCCCGGCACGCCGGCTGGGCAAACCTGGGTCGCCATGGAGCGCATCCATTCCCTGAAGGAGCAGTCGTAATGAGAGGGGGCGCCGTGAACCCGGCCGCCGTCAACGCCGCGGCGCGTCGTCCTGCTGGACGCCTGAGCGTTCCATCACCGCCCGTGCGCCGGCCGGCCACGGGTCGCCCTTGACCTCGACATTGTCGGCCAGACGGTTGTTGAGATAGTCGGTCAGCGTTCCCCGCGCCCGCCCGTCGCGGAACCAGTTGCCCAAGGCCACATCGTCCATGGCGGTGCGGCGGGGAAGGTTGAAGTCCAGGGTGTTGACGTTCAGCCAGACATCGACCCGGTCGACGACGTTGTTGCGCACCGTCAGGTACCGCGACCCTTCGTCCAGGTAGATGCCGATGCCGCCGGGAACGTCGTAAATGTAATTCTCGGCGATCAGGCCGCCGGGATCGGCCGAAAGATGGTAGATGGCGCCGCCGTCCCCATACCATTGCTTCACGGAATGCACGCGGTTCCCGAAGATGACGGCGTCGCGCAGGATGGTGGGCGTGTCGTAGACCAAATTGCCCGGCTGGTCGTAATAACCGCGTTCCCGCGTCCGATAGGCTGAGCTTCCGCCCGGGTCGTTGACGCCCCAGCCCCAGCCGACATCAATCCCGTCATAGGGCGTGTCGGACACGTCGTTATGCAGGATCACCGGCGCCGTCGCATAGGTGACCAGGATGGCCGCCTGCTCCCGATAGTCTTGCGACACGGTCCTGATCCGGTTGTTGCGGATCAGGATGTCGCGGACAGCCATTTCGGGACGCGGCGGATGGTGGGCATCCGGCGTGACGCCGCCCACCATGATGGCGCCGCCAGACAGGTCGGTGAACAGGTTGCGCGACACCTCGACGGCGATGGCGCCCAGCCCGATGCCGCTGTCATTGGCATCGGCATTGTTGCCGATGCCCAGCGCCACCTGCCCCAGATGCGCGAACTCGCCCCCCTCGAACAGGATGCGGGTCGCGGCGGCCACCTGGATCGCCGCCGGCTGCTGGCGCCAATGGTTGCGGGCGGCCTCGAACGCCCAGCAGCCCCACGAGCAGTCCCGTATCGGTTCCTGGGGATAGCCGGGAAGGTGGCCGGCCAGGAACGCGCCGCTCTGCTGGCTGGCATAGCCTTGCGGGCCGGATGGTTCCAGCCAGCTGGTATGCTGAAAGCTCACCCCCTTGAACTGCAGATCCTTGACCGGCGCGTCATAGGTGCCGGCAATGGAAACCAGCATCGACAGGCGCGGCAGAACCACCGACGCCGTCGCCATCTCCTCTCCGGCGCGGGGCTTGTAGTAGAGACGGCCGGCGGCTGGGTCTGCATACCACTGGCCGGGCTCCCGCAGGAAGGCCAGGGCGTTGACCAGAAAAAGCCGGGCGGAGGCCTCCGAAACCGGCCGGGCGATGGTGTCATAGCCGATGATGTTGTTCCGCCAGCCCGGCTGCTGCATGACGATGCGGTCGCCCTCGATCCGTTCCACCATCGCGTGCCGATCCGTGAACCACCCCGTACCCTCGACCTCGATCCGCCTCTGGTCCGGCACGTCGGCCAGGCCCCGCCAGGCCGGGTCGATGATTTCCATCCCCCAGTCGTGGAAGCGGAAGGCTTGGCGCCCCACCTCCAGCGTCGCCCGCCAGGCCAGCCGGTCATTGACCCAGATCTGGCGCGGATCGACGCCACGCGGGATGTCGGCCGCCCATATCCCCTTGGCCGGGTCGGCCAACCGCCAGCCGGTCACCCTGTCGCCCCCGGAAATCACCGGCTTGGCCCGGTCCGCCGCCTCCCAGCGCACCAGGTGGCCCGCCTGCCCGCCATCAGCCGGGGAGAAGCGCAACGGCTCCGCCAGGCGGTAGACCCCGTCGGCCAGCCGTACGATGACATCCCGGTCGCGGTTCAGGTCCCGCACGGCGGCCTGGGCACGGGCCGGCGTGGCGAAGGGATGGGCCGGCGACCCGTCGCCCGTGTCGGACCCGGTGGGCGATACCGACAGGACCACGGGCGGCGACGGGGACCGTTGCGGGATCCTGATGGTGGCCAGCAGCTTTTCCCCGTACAGCCGTTCCGGCTGATGGCCGGGCGGCAGGTCGGGGGTGGGCAGGTCGGGGGTAGATGGTGTCTGCGACCACCCCGGCGCCGATGTCAAAAGCAAGGCCAACAGGCCGAGACGCGCCGCATATGATCCCATCGCTCACCCCCCCTTACAGGCTTTGTTTTCAATACGCCGGCGCCTCAGCGGACCGACCGGATCGGCAACACGAAGAACGAGGAGGCGAAGACGAAGAGGATGGCCGCGATGAACAGCACGCTGTAATCGCCGCCGGACAGGCCCAGCAACCAGGCCGACATGACGGGGCTGATGGCCTGCGGAATATTGATGGCCGTGGTCAGGATGCCCAGATCCTTGCCGGTGGACCCGGTGTCCCGGGGCAGCACCTGGGTCATCAGCGCCATGTCCACCGCCGTGAACGCGCCGTAGCCCAGCCCGACGATGCCGGCATAAAGGTACATCCCCTCCACCGTCGGGGTGATCAGCGGGACCACGCAGGCCGCCGCCATGATGACGGAGGAGAAGAAGACGAAGGGCTTGCGCCGCCCCACCCTGTCCGACAGGAAGCCGGAGACCAAACCGGAGAACAGCAGCATGACGAAGGTGATGGCGGAGATGTTGCCGATGACGACGTTGGCCTGGTCCACCGACAGCTGGATGTAGTCCCGCAGGATGTAGAGCTGGTAGGTCACCACCCCCTGGTATCCCATATAGATCGTGAAGCGGCCCAGGAAGGCCCAGCCGAAATCGGGATGCTTGCGCGGATCGATCCAGAAGCTGCGCAGGAAGCCCGGCAGGCTGAAGGGCGCGGGCTTGAGATGTGCTGATGGCACCTCACGGTTCAGGAAAACGAAGGCGACGCAGCAGGCCGCGACGGCCAGGGCGAAGACCAGGTAGCCCAGCACCAGCTGGCCGGCCAGCTGCCCCGCCACGATGATGCCCACCGTGCCGCCGGCCGTCATGCCCGCCCCGATGAAGCCCGAGGCGGTCCCCCGGTTGGCCGGCGCGAAGCGGTCGGCCACCACGGTGGACAGCGGCCCCTGCATGGCGTTGTAGGCGATGGCCGCCATCACCCACAGCACGGTGATGGACCACAGGGACGTGACCAGCGACACGCCGAACAGGCACATGGACCCGATGAGGGAGGCCAGGGCGATCCACGGCGACCGCCGGCCCCAGCGCGACCGGGTGCGGTCGGACAGGGCGCCGGCGATGGGGGTGGTCAGCGTCGAGAAGATGGACGTGATGGACATGACGATGGCGAGGTTCGCCGCCTTCGCCGCCGGATCCAGCGCCGCCACCTGGTTCGGCAGCAGCACCGAGATGACCCCATTGTAGAGGGCCAGCAGCACGAAAAAATTGATCAGCAGCGACCAGAGCAGGACCCAACGCCGCCGACCCGCGACATGCTGGCTGGTGTCTTCCGCCGGGGCGGAGGGAAGGGGGACGTACATGGGAATGTCGCTCATCTTTGGTTGATCTCTCCCTGACTGCCGTCATGACCGGCCCTCTTGGGTGGGGCCGCTGTCGATTGACTGTCTATCGATGCATTATCCGCCGACCAGCCGGTAGATCCGCCGCGCCGTCTCCCGGAACACGGCGTCCCGCTCCGCCTGGGTCCAGCCCGCGGCGATATCCTGGAACACCGTCAGCCACGCCGGGTAGCCGCCGGCCAGGTCCACCACCGGCCAGTCGCCGCCGAACAGGCAGCGCCCGGCGCCGAAGCAGGCCAGGACATGGTCGATGTAGGGCCGCACATCCTCCACCTGCCAGCCGTCCCACCGTGCCTGGGTGGTCAGGCCGGAGATTTTGCAGGCCAGGTTGGGGAAGCGCGCCAGCCGGACCAGGGCGTCGGCCCAGCCGTCGGCTTGGATGTCACCGCCGTGGGTGGCGATGTCGGGCTTGCCCAGGTGGTCCAGCACGGTGACGGCGCCCGGCACCGCCGCGTACAGATGGTCCAAGGCATGGGCCAGATCCGGCAGCTGCGGCGCGCGGGCGCAGATGTCCAGGCTGAACCCCGCCCTCGCCGCCCGCACCATGCCGTCCAGGTGGTCAGGGTCGGTGACGAAGGCCAGCGGTTCGTTCTGCACCGACCGGCGCACGCCCCGCACCAGGGCCCGTGTGGCCAGGGCGTCGATCGCGGCCTGCGCCCCCGCCCCCCGTTCCAAGGGCGCGAAGGCCACGATGCCGCCCACCGGCACGCGGTCCGCCAAGCCGGCGACCCAGTCGACCTCATCCAGCGCCTGGGCCGGATCGCAGTCCGCCTGCACGAACACCGCCTGCTCGATGGGCAATTCCATCGCCGCCCATTCCGCCGAGGTGTGCGGCCCGGCGATGGAAGGAACATGGGACAGCCAGTCGTAGCGCAGGCGCGCCGGATCCCAGAGATGCAGATGGGCGTCGATCAGCATGGGCTTACCCAGCCCGCGCCAGGCGAACTTGCGGCGGGGCGGCGCCCAGGTCGGCGCGGTCCAGGATGGCTGGCCGGCGCCAAACGCGCCGCGCCTCCTCGCTCAGCACCAGGCCGTGGCCCGGCGCCTCCCGGCCGTAAATGTAGCCGTCCTCCATGCGGTAGCTCTCCTCCACCAGATGGTCGAAGTTCTGGTAGGAGTATTCCAGCCACTCGACCTCCGGCAGGGCCAAGGCCATGTTGACGCCGACCTCCAGGAAGGAGTTGCCCAGCGTCACCGGCACCACCTTCTCCGCCGCCAGCCAACCGATGCGCATGACGTCGGTGACGTGGCCGTGGACGTTCAGCATGTCGGCCCCGCCCGCCTCGATCAGCGCGCGCTTGCCCGATACGTCCAAATATTCGCCGCTGTTGATCAGGGTGCGGCCGGCCGTTTGGCGCAGCAGGCGCAGGCCGTCGAAATCGTTGCGCTGGATGGGATCCTCCAGCCAGAAGATCTCGTGCCCGGCCTTGCGCATCAGCTCCAGGTTCAGGATGGTCTGCTTGGGCGTCCAGGCCTCGTTGGCGTCCACCATCACGGTGGCGTCAGGCCCGACGGCCTGCTTCAGCAGGTCCAGGCGGTGGATGTCGCGCCCGATCTCCGGATGGCCCACCTTGATCTTGAAGGCGGTGAAGCCCTCGGAGGCCGCATGGGCGAACAGGTCCTGGAACGCCCCGTCGTCCAGGTGGAAATCCAGGCCGGAGGCATAGGCGCGCACCTTCTGCTTGCGGGCCCCCAGCAGCCGCCACAGCGGCAGGCCCACGGACTTGGCGAACAGATCCCAGACGGCCTGCTGCAACGCCTCCTCGAACGGCAGGGTGTAGCGCCGGGCGATGCCGCCGCGCGGCCGGGTCACCCGATGGGCCAGGGCGCCGGACTGCTGCCCCTCCAGCCCAGGCCACACCTCCGACTGGAAAACGCGGATGATCTCCGCCTCCTCCGGCAGGGGGAAGAACAGCGACTGGACGAATCCCAGGCCCGCCGAGCCATCGGAACCGACCAGTTCCAGGGCTGCGACATGAACGTCATCGGTCCGGACTTGGCTATCCCCGATGACCCGATCTCGGGCAAACTGGAATCGTGTGATGCGGAAGTCGACGATCTGCATTTTCACCGCTACACTCTATTCAGATATCGATATCTGAAATATCAGGACACGAATTAGATATGGCAGCGGCACGCAAAAAGCAAGCGGCAAACGCGGCGATCGAGGACACCGGCAGCGCCCCGGAGGGCAAGCGCCTGAGTGAGATCGCCTACAGCGCCATCCTGGAAGGGCTGTTCGCCCGCAAGGTGCCGGCCGGCGCCTTCGTGTCGCAGAATGACCTGGTGCAGCTGCTGGGCATCCCGGTGCAGCCCTTGCGCGACGCGCTACGCGTGCTGGAGGCGGAAGGGGTGCTGACCATCCATCCCCGCTCCGGCATCCAGTTCCTGAAGCCGGACTTCGAATTCGCCCGATCCACCTATCAGTTCCGCTCCATCATAGAGCGCGCGGCCGCCCGCACCTATGCGGAAACCGGCGACGCGGCCGAGATCGCGGCCCTGTTGGCCGACCACCAGGCGCTGATCGCCGCCATAGAGAAGGACGGCCTGACCCCCACCCTGACCCAGACGCTGGAGGGGCTGGAGCAGCGCTTCCACGGCGCCATGATCGCCTGCCTGCGCAACCCGCTGATCGAGACGACGGCCCGCCGGCTGAAGAACTACGTCACCCTGATCCGGCTGGAACGGCTGATCACCCAGCCGCTGGCCCTGCGTACCCTGAATGAACATATCGAGGTGCTGCGGGCCTGCACCGACCGCGACGGCGACCGGGCGGAGGCGGCGCTGACCGTGCACTTCCAGGCGGCCCTGCAACGCATCCTGGGCATGTTCTGAGTCGTTGGCCTCGCGCCGTTGACATATGAATTGACGTATCTAATATATCAGTTGTGACTCAACCGTCTTCAACCGACTGGATACGTGATGAAACTGGCCCGTTACGGCGCCCCCGGCCATGAACGCCCCGCCCTGCTGGATGCCCAGGGCGCCCCGCGCGACCTGACCGGCATCGTCGATGACATCGCCGGTGACGTGCTGACCAGCGCCGGCCTGGCGCGGCTGGCCGCCATCGATCCCGCCACGCTGCCAGCATTGCCGGCGGGCCAGCGCATCGGGCCGGCCGTCGGGCGCGTGGGCAAGATGATCTGCGTGGGCCTGAACTTCCGCGACCATGCGGCGGAATCCAACCTGCCCCTGCCCAGCCAGCCCATCATCTTCATGAAGGCCACCACCGCCATCTGCGGCCCCAACGACGACGTCGTCATCCCCTACGGCTCGGTGAAAACGGATTGGGAGGTGGAGCTGGGCGTGGTCATCGGCGACACCGCCCGCCATGTGCCGCTGGAAAAGGCGCTGGACCACGTGGCCGGCTATGTCCTGATCAACGACCTGTCGGAACGCGAATTCCAGCTGGAGCACGGCGGCCAGTGGGTGAAGGGCAAGAGCTGCGACACCTTCGGCCCCATCGGTCCCTTCCTGGCGACCAAGGACGACATCCCCGACCCGCAGGCCCTGAAGATGTGGCTGACGGTCAACGGCCACCGCTACCAGAACGGCACCTCGGCGGAGATGGTGTTCGGCGTGGCCCACCTGGTCAGCTACATCAGCCGCTACATGACCTTGATGCCGGGTGACGTCATCAGTACGGGCACCCCCGCCGGCGTGGGCCTGGGCCAGACCCCGCCCACCTATCTCAAGCCCGGCGACGTGATCGAGCTGGGCATCGACGGCCTGGGCACGCAGCGCCAGCGCACCGTGGCCTGGAGCGTGGCCCGGAACACGGTGGAATAGCATGCCGTTCGACCCGTCATCGCTGGGTGCCCTCGGCTTCGGTGCGGCGTCCATCGGCAACCTCTACCGCGCCATGCCGGAGGAGAACGCCGAGGCTACCATCCGGTCGGCCCTGGACGCCGGCATCCGCTACCTGGACACGGCCCCGCATTATGGCTTCGGCCTGTCGGAGAAACGGCTGGGCCGCGCCCTGCCCGCCTTGGACCCGGAGGGGAAGCTCATCCTCTCCACCAAGGTCGGCCGGCGGCTGGATCCGGTGCCGGAGGCCGACCTGAGCCAGGTACGCCAGGGCTTCGTGTCGCCGGAACCGTTCGAGAGCCGCTTCGACTATTCCTACGACGCGGTCATGCGCTCCTATGAGGCCAGCCGGCGGCGGCTGGGGCGGGAGCGCATCGACATCCTTTATGTCCACGACATCGGCCGTTACGCCCACGGCGACCGCCATGCGGAGACGTTCCGCCAGTTCATGGCGGGCGGCTACCGCGCATTGCGGGAGTTGCGCGACGGCGGGGCCGTGGGCGCCATCGGCCTAGGCGTGAACGAGTGGGAGGTCTGCGTCGAAGCGCTGGCCCACGGCGATTACGACCTGATGCTGCTGGCCGGCCGCTACACCCTGCTGGACCAGTCGTCGCTGGACGTTTTCCTGCCGCTGTGCGCGCAACGGGGCGTCAGCATCATCATCGGCGGCCCCTACAACTCCGGCATCCTGGCCACCGGGGTGAAGGGCCCCGGCCCCATCAACTACCAGTACCAGCCGGCCCCGCCCGACATCGTGGCCCGCGTGGCCGCCATCGAGGCGGTGTGCGACGCCCACGGCGTGCCCCTCGCGGCGGCGGCCCTGCAATTCCCCCTGGCCCACGGTCAGGTGGCCTCCGTCATCCCGGGCATGGACAGTCCGCGTCAGGTGGAACGGGCCGTCAGCCTGATCCGCCACCCTATCCCCGCCGCCCTGTGGGCGGACCTGAAACAGCAGGGTCTGCTGCGCGCCGATGCGCCGGTGCCTGTTTAACCGTGCCGCTCCAGTCCGCTGACACTTCCCCGCAAAACTGCGGCGGATACGGTCGCACCCTGCGGCGGCATGAAACATGCCGCCGGTATCACCTGAAGGAAACACCATCATGGGACGCCTTGAAGGCAAGACCGCCATCGTCACCGCCGCCGGCCAGGGCATCGGCCGCTCCAGCGCTGAGCTGTTCGCCCGCGAGGGCGCGCGGGTCATCGCGCTGGACATCAACCCCGAAACGCTGGCCAGCATGACAGGCGTAGAGACCCGCACCCTGAACCTGCTGGACGGCGCGGCCATCCAGGCACTGGCCGAAGATATCGGCGGCATCGACGTGCTGTTCAACTGCGCCGGCTATGTCCACGCCGGCACGCTGGCCACGACGGCGGAAAAGGACCTGGACTTCTCCTACGACCTGAACGTCAAGGCGGCCTTCCGCATGATCCAAGCCTTCCTGCCCGGCATGATCGCGCGCGGCGGCGGCTCCATCGTCAACATGTCGTCGGTGGCGGGCTCGGTCCTGGGCGTGGCCAACCGCTTCGCCTACGGCGTGACCAAGGCCGCCGTCATCGGCCTGACCAAATCGGTCGCCGTGGACTTCGTGGGCTGGAACATCCGCTGCAACGCCATCTGCCCCGGCACGGTGCAGTCGCCCTCGCTGGATGAGCGGCTGGCCGCGACGGGCGATGCCGACGCCGCCCGGGCCGCCTTCGTCGCCCGCCAGCCCATGGGACGCATCGGCCGGCCGGAGGAGATCGCGGAACTGGCGCTCTATCTCGCGTCCGACCTTTCCTCTTACACTACCGGCACGATCAACGTCATCGACGGCGGCTGGTCGAACGCCTGAGATATGGGACCAGGGGAATAGGAACGCGCGGCATGATCATCTCGTCTCCACGGGATTTCCGGAAGGCGGCCGAGCGCCGCCTTCCACGGTTTCTGTTCGACTATGCCGACGGCGGTGCCGGGACGGAGCAGACGATGCGCCGCAACGTCGACGACCTCGCCGACCTGGCGCTGCGCCAGCGCGTGCTGAAGAACGTGGCCGACATCACGCTGGGCACCCGCCTGTTCGGACAGGACCTCGCCATGCCCGTGGCCCTGGGGCCTGTGGGCATCGCCGGTATGTTCCGCCGGCGGGGGGAGGTGCAGGCGGCCCGCGCCGCCAACCAGGCGGGCCTGCCCTTCTGCCTGTCCACCGTCTCCATCTGCTCATTGGCGGAGGTGGCGGCGGGCACGGATGGGCCGCCGTGGTTCCAACTCTACGTCATCCGCGACCGCGGCTTCATGCGCGAGTTGCTGGCCAACGCCAAGGCGCTGGGGGCCAAGGCCCTGGTGTTCACGGTGGACATGCCGGTGCCCGGCACCCGCTACCGCGACGCCCATTCCGGCATGTCCGGCCCCAACGCGCCGCTGCGCCGCATGCTCCAGGCTGTGGCCAAGCCCGCCTGGGCCTGGGACGTGGGCGTACATGGCCGCCCCCATCGGCTGGGCAACCTGGAACCGGTGCTGGGCGACAAGAGCGGCCTGAACGACTATATGGGCTGGCTGGGCTCCAACTTCGACCCGTCCATCTGCTGGCAGGACCTGGAGTGGATCCGCCAGGGCTGGGACGGCCCCCTGATCATCAAGGGCATCCTGGATCCCGACGACGCCCGCGCGGCCGCCGACATCGGCGCCGACGGCATCGTCGTCTCCAACCACGGCGGCCGGCAACTGGACGGTGTGCTGTCCTCGGCCAAGGCCCTGCCCGCCATCGCCGATGCGGTGGGCGACCGCCTGACCGTGCTGGCCGACGGCGGCGTCCGCTCCGGCCTGGACGTGGTGCGCATGCTGGCCCTGGGCGCCAAGGGCGTCCTGCTGGGCCGCGCCTGGCTCTACGCCATGGCCGCGCGCGGCGAGGCCGGCGTCACCCAGTTGCTGGAGATCTACGCCAAGGAAATGAAGGTCGCCATGGCGCTGACCGGCGTGCGCGGCGTGGGGGAGATCGACCGGTCGATCCTGGCGTGACAGGATTCCTTTTTCCATCACGGAACGGGGCGGTCCGGATTGAACCGTCCCGTTCAAGCAGCGTGCGTGATATCGACGCCGGCCCTCCCCCCAAAAAGAACCCCATCCCGTTTCCGGGATGGGGGGTGGGAGGTGGGGGAAAGGCCCCCCGATCCGCAGAAGACCGGATGAGAGATCGGGACCTTAGAACTTCACGCGCACGCCGGCGGCGAAGCGGCGGCCGGTGGTGCGGTACTCTTTGGTGCGGTCGGGCGTGGTGGAATAGATGAACTCGTTCTCGTCCGTCAGGTTCAGACCTTCCAGAGTGAGGGAGATGTTCTGCGTCAGGTCGTAGGACAGGCTGGCGTCCAGCTGGCCGTAGGCGTCGAAATATTCCGGATCGCCGTTGCGGCCGCTGGCCACCTGCAGGAACTTGTCACGCCAGGTGTAGGCCAAGCGGGCCTGGATGCCGTGCTTCTCATAGAAGGCGACCAGGCTGTAGGAGTATTTGGACAAGCCCTGCAGGCCATAGCTGGCGCCGCTGACCACGTTGGCGTACTGGGCGTCGCTTTCCACGTAGGTGAAGCTGGCCTGCCCGCCCAGGCCGTCGAACGGCCCCGGCAGCCTGTCGAACACCTGGCGGTAGCCGACCTCCAGCCCCTTCACCGTGGCGCCCTTGCCGTTGGTGGGCTGGGTCACCTGGAACACCACCTGATCCACCTTTTGCGGCGTCGTGGCCTGGGCCACGAAGCTGTCGATGTTCTTGTAGAACAGTGCGGCCGACAGCATGGAGAGAGGCTGGAAGTACCATTCCAGGCCGAATTCCGCCTGTGAGGCGCGGAAGGGGTTCAGGTCGGGGTTGCCCTTGGTGATCTGCTCGTTGCCCGGGTTGGACAGGATGGTCTGGGCCGGCGACAGGTCGGACAGGGTCGGGCGCGTCATGACGCGGGAGGTGGCGAAGCGGGCCACCAGGTCGTCGGTCAGGTCCAGCTTGACGTTCAGCGACGGCAGGACGTCGGTGTAGTGGCCGCTGAAGCTGATGGGCTGGACATCCGACAGGACGATAAGGTTCTGGCCCAGGCCGTTGGGCCTGGCGCTCAGCACGGTCTGCGCGGCACCGGCGCTGGTGTAGGTCGTGTCCTCGATACGCACGCCGGTGTTGACGGACAGGGGCAGGCCGCCGATCTCCGTCTTCAGGTCGAACATGATGTAACCCAGGTTCACCTTCTCCTTCACGCGGGAGCTGGCGGCCGGGTCGGCCACGGGCGCGGTGTAGATGCCCTCCGGCCGGGACATCAGGTAGTTCACCATCGCCTTGGGATCATAGGTGATCCAGTTGCGGATGATGTTGTCGCTCTGATACTTCGAGAAGAAGTCCATGGTCGTCGGCGTGAACAGCGACGACGGCAACAGCACCGAGCCGCCGCAATAGGCGCAGGACACGGAGCCCGGCTGGCTGATGGCGTCCGCCGTCTTGGTGCGTTCCTGGTGCGACGCGCCGACGGAGATGGAGATGCCGCCGCCCGGATCCCAGGTGCCGTCCAGCTTCGCCTCGTTGACCTCATCCTTGTAGTCGGTGCCGCCCCACAGGTTGTAGTGGGCCCCGACGTGGTTCACGTCGGTCGCGACGTTGGGAATGGTGGGTGAGGTGAAGTTATAGTCGTAGATCGGGCTGCCGTTGCGCCGGTCGAACGTCATGGTCATGTCGCGGCGGCGGATGGTGGAGAAGATGCTGTCTTCCTTGCCGTTGCGCGTCGCCTGCGAGGTGGAGGCGTCGAACACCAGCTTGAAGGCGTCCTTGTGCCAGGCGGTGTTCAGGCCCACCAGATAGGTTTCGGTCAGGCGCGGGGTATAGGTAACGATCTGGTCCACCGTGCCGCCGACGATCTTCTGATAGACGGCGGAGCCGTTCTTGACCACCTGGTCGACCAGCGTGCCGGAGGAGAAGTCGTAGGCCAGGCCCTGCGACTGGTCGATCTGGTCCATCTTGGTATAGAAGCCGTCCAGCGTGAAGGTCAGGTTGTCGTTCGGCTGGTACTGGACGGTGCCGTTCAGGCCCGTGCGCTTGCGCGACGTCTCATAAAAAAAGGGCGACAGGTTGGACGGCATGTCCACGCCGGTGAAGCTGCCCACGCCGGGGGCGGTGCGGCCGTACCAGTAGTCGGTGGGATCGACGTTGCCGCGCTTCACATGGCCGGCGCCGATGTCGAATTCATCGTCGCGGCTGTCGCGCTTCTCGTAAGAGGCCACCAGCGCCACGCCGAAGGTCGATTCCGGGTTGTGCCAGCTGACGACGCCGGACAGCGACGGGTTGGTGCTGTCCGCCAGCTCGCCATACAGCGCGCGGGCGCTGCCGGCCACCACCAGGTCCTGCTTCTGCTCCAGCGGGCGCACCGTGCGGATGTTCACCGTGGCGCCGATGGAGGCGCCGTTGATGTTGGCGCTGGGGCTCTTGTAGACGTCGGCGCCGGAAATCAGTTCGGAGGGCAGGACGTCGAAGCTGAACTCGCGGCCCACGTTTTCCGTGGCCAGGGTGCGGCCGTTCAGGGTGACGGTGTTGAACTGGGGGCCCAGGCCGCGGACCGAGATGAACTGGCCGTCGCCGCGGTTGCGGTCGATGGCGACACCGGTGATGCGCTGCAGGGATTCGGCCACGTTCTGGTCCGGCATCTTGCCCAGGTCTTCACTGGCGATGCTGTCGACGACGTTGACCGAATTGCGCTTGATCTCGGTGGCCACCTGCAGGGAGCGCTTGATGCCCGTGACCACGATCTCTTCCAGGCCCTGGTCGTCGGTGGCCGGCGTCGCCGCCTGCTGGGCGAAGGCCGTGCCTACCGTGGCATGCAGCAGGGCGCAGCAGGCGACACCTTGGGCGAGCCCCATCAACGTACGCTTCATTATGAACGTCCTCTCCCTGATCGATGGGCTTATGGCAGCGAGATGCCAGTGCCCGTTGTTTGAAATATCAGTGCCACGTTATGAAATTCCATGCAACGGCTTTTCTGCGTCCAGCCGTATCAAAATGAGATCGGGGAATGGGTGGCGCGGGGCGCGATTTCGCTACGGCGTTAGGCAGCCGGCAACGCGCGAGGCCGGCGGCATTCGCGCCACCGGCCTCGTTCCAAACCTGCAATGACCGTGACTCGTGGGCAGGCGGCCCCGGGCGCGACGGCCCCGCTTATCCTCGCAGGCGTGAACCTCGTGGCGACCGATCAGGGAACCGACTTCCTTGAAGCCGAGCCGCCCGCGCGGGCCCCCTATCCACTCCAAACCAAACGGGCCCGATTCCGGTTGTAAGGGAGCCTATGAAGCCATCGTCCCGGCACCCCTGTCAGGTCTCCGGCAGCCGGAAGATCAAATGTATGGCGGCAGGCTCGACCTATCAGATCCATGGGCCCCGCGGCCGTGCATAAATTATCCTCAGCTCTCGGCCGAATAACCAGAAATTATATATATTTCAATAATATACTGCTTTGCGGGACCGAGGTTTGGCCACTTTCAGCGCGATTTGGCCACTTAATGTGTTGGGGGACACTGTGATTAAGAAAAGCAAAAAATAGAAATGATTTGACAACGCTGTCAACGCAACTATTAATAACAGAGCTGACACCCGGCAGATACCCGGATGCCGCCTGTGATCCAATCGCCGGCAGCATATGGGAAGCACTTTGCAGAAGCAAACCGCCGGCACTCAGTAAGGTTGAGCCTAAATCTAAGTAAAAAATAAATATATCTCGGGAGGATAGAGACATGAGCGTGCAAGCAATCTGCCGACCCTGTCATGGACATACTCACTACAGTTAGGACTGGTTGACCTTTCCCGGTAACGGGAAGGGAAGGGTTTAGCCGACTGTCAGATCGGCACGCCCCTATTCCAGTATCAGGTAGATCCGTCGCGACCGGACAGCAGCGCTGTGCCGTTCCCTGGCGCGCACCCTAAACCATGGGTTGCGGGCGGGAACCGTGGCCAGCGGCCGGGCCCGCGCATCCACGAATACCCCCAGGGAGGGAACTCGCATGTACGGAGAGTTGAAGATGTTACGGCGGCTGTTGATGGGTGCCGCCTCCTGCGCCGCCTTGGCTGCCACCCTGGCCGCGCCCACCGCCTTCGCCCAGAGCACGCAGCCGGCAGCGCCCGATCCGCAAGCCGCCCCTCAGGAGACCGCCCCCCAGGCCACCCCGGCCGGGCAGGGCGGCGGCGTCGAGGAAATCATCGTCACCGGGTTCCGCAAGTCGCTGGCCGACGCGCTGGAAAACAAGCGCCAGTCGAACCTGATCATCGAATCCGTCACGGCCGAAGACATGGGCAAGATGCCCGACCAGGACATCGCGGAATCGCTGCAGCGCCTGTCGGGCGTGCAGATCGACCGCGACAACGGTCAGGGCACCCGCGTGCGCATCCGCGGCCTGAGCCAGAACGTCACGGTGCTGAACGACGAGCCCTTCCTGTCCGGCCTGGAAGCCTACGCCAGCGGTGAGGGTTCCGGCGGCGGCGGCAACACCGCCACCAACTCGCTGGAAGCCATCCCGTCCGACCTGATCGCCGGCGTGGACGTCTATAAATCGCCGCAGGCCAGCCTGGTCGAAGGCGGCATGGGCGGCATCATCAACCTGAAGACCCGCTCCGCCCTGGACACCCCGCAGGGCTGGACCGTGGGCGGCAACTTCCGCATGACCACGGGCGAGCACGCCCGCATGGAGGACTGGACGCCGGTCGGCGCCATCGTCGGCACCTACAACTTCAACAACAAGATCGGCATCACGGCGGCGTTCTCGTACTCCGAGACCGACACCCATTCCGACATGATGCAGGGCCAGAACCGCAGCGGCTGGGCCATCGAGCCGGCGGCCGGCACCTCCACCAACCCGATGGCGACCATCCCGCAGAAGTACATCTCGCCCGAGCTGCTGTACTTCACCGACCGCGACACCGACCGCACCCGCATCAGCGGCCAGCTGGGCATCGACTACGCTGTCACCGACAGCCTGACCCTGAACGCCGACTGGCTGCATTCCACCTACGACATCCTGACCCAGGAAGCGTCGAACAAGCTGTGGTTCAACTCGAACGGCCTGGGCCTGGGCATCGACCCCAGCCAGCCCTACAGCATCGACAGCAACGGCGTCATCAAGTCGGCCACCATCCGCGCCCTGGGCGCGGAGGGCGACAGCGACGTGCAGAATGTCCACCTCACGGCCGACAACTTCCACTTCGGCGGCAAGTGGGACAACGGCGGGCCGTTCCGCGCCAAGTTCAAGGTCGCCTACGCCACCTCGGAATACAATTCCGACAGCGCGCAGCAGGACGTGGAGTATTCACAGTACAACGCGGCCCAACCCTGCGCCACCAGCCCCAACGGCTATTGCAATGCCCCGCTGAACCCCCTGGCCCCCGGCGGCAGCAGCCCGGTCAGCCACGGCCCGGCCTATTCCTTCAACTATGTCAACAACGGCACGCTGCCGTCGGTGTCGTACAACGCGCCCTACGCCGACCTGATCAGCAACCCCAACAACGCCGTCTTCAAGTCGGCCTGGGCGTGGAACATCCACTCCAAGGACGATTTGTGGTCCGGCCACGCGGATGGCGAGTACGACGCCGACTTCATCAAGGCGATCAAGACCACCTTCACCGCCGGCGTGCGCTACACCGACGACAAGATCAACTACAGCCTGTCGCATTATGAGCTGGACAAGTCCTCGGCCGGCCAGACCGGGTACTGCAGCAACGGCACCTGCTATGGCACCTACGGGTACTATATGGACCCGGCCATCCTGAACGAGGGCATGACCAACGCCGCCACCGGCGCCAGCCCGGGCGGCAACTTCGTCGGCGCCAGCGGCGCCCCGTCGCAGACCCCGCCGGTCATTCCCGCCCAGACGGCGCTGACGGCCCCCAACCGGGCGCAGCTGGTCAACAACTTCTTCCCCACCGGCAACGCGGGCAACAGCATCCTGGTGCAGAACCTGTCCCAGATGCAGAACCCGGTGCAGTGGCTGCAGGGCAACTTCCCGCAGTTCCCGGGCAAGATGGTGCGCGACCCCATCAACTCCTTCGTCATCGAAAGCCAGCGCGTCTCCGGCTACGCCATGGCCGACATGGGCAGCAAGGAGGATCGCTTCCACCTGAACATCGGCGCCCGCATCGTCGATACGGTGCAGAAGGTGACGGCCGGCGCCCTGCCCGCCAACCCCATCTACATCTCCGACGAATCCTGGGACGGCTCCAACGCCATCACCAACCCGGATGTCGTCACGGCGGAACGGCACTACACGGACATCCTGCCCAGCATGAACCTGGTGCTGGACGTGGCGCCGGACCAGAAGGTCCGCTTCTCCGCCGCCCGCGTCATGTCCCCGCCCAGTCCCTATGACCTGGGCCGCGGTGCGCAGTACAACTTCACCCGCGAAACCAACACGGCGGGCAAGCAGGGCTTCGCCTTCGTGGGCGGCAGCGGCGGCAATCCCAACCTGGATCCCTTCCGCGCCACGCAGATCGACATCGGCTATGAATGGTACTTCGGTGAGCAGGGCGCGCTGACCTTCGGCGGCTTCTACAAGTCCATCGACACCTTCATCCAGACGCAGACCACCTCCATCACCGTGATGGACGATTTCGGCGGCAGCACCGCCGGCTTCACCGCCCCCAGCAACGGCGCCGGCGGCAGCATCAAGGGTTTCGAAATCGGGGCGCAGTATGCCTTCGACTTCGGCGTCGGCTTCAACGCCAACTACACCTACTCGCTGTCCACCTCGTCCACCCACACCGACTTCGCGCAGGACCTGCCCATCCCCGGCGTGTCGCTGCACGCCCTGACGGCGCAGACCTACTATCAGAGGGGTGGCCTGGAAGCCCGCCTGTCCTACAGCTGGCGGTCCAGCGCCGTGAACGGCGACGCCATCGGCTCCACCTTCGCCATCCTGGACGCCACCACCAACAAGTCGGTGACCTACGGCGTGTTCAGCCGGCCCTACGGCCAGCTGGACGCCCAGATCGCCTACCAGTTCACGCCTGAGTTCGGCATCACCTTCGAGGCCATCAACCTGACTGATGAGTCTCAGGAGACCTACCTGCAGTTCAAGAACCAACCCTTCACCTACGTGAACGCGGGTCGCCGCTTCATGCTGGGCGGCCGGTTCAAGTTCGGCAGCTGATGCCCATGAGCTGCGGGGGCCGGTCCGGCGGCGACGCCGGGCCGGATCCTGCAGAAACCGGGGGCCTTTCCAGTACCTGCTTTCCGAAGGGCCCTTGTTGCCGGGGGGCGGCCGGGTTTGGCCGTTTCCCGGGCCTTCTTCTTGATCTCCCTTCTTTGCGCATACCCTCTCCCCGGGGACTATGCGCCCACTCCGGGCGGCATGATTGCGATCGTGCCGCCCTTTCTTTTTTGTGCCATTACAGGAGTAGTGACAGCTGGTACCGAGGGGAGCGATGCCACATGGGGAATGACGCCCGGAAACCGACGATCATCGATGTCGCCCGGGTGTCCGGGGTTTCCATCAAGACCGTGTCCCGCGTGCTGAACGGCGAGCCTTACGTCAACCGCGCCACCTTGGACAAGGTGATGAAGGCCATCCATGACCTGGGCTACCACCCCAACATGTCGGCGCGCACGCTGGCCGGCAAACGATCCTATCTGCTGGGCCATCTCTACGGCGATCCGGCCGGCCCCTACACCATGGAAATCCAGGTGGGCCTGCTGAACCGCTGCCGCGCGCGGGGCTATCACCTGCTGATCGAGGAGATCGACTATCGTGGCCAGGATGTGGAGCGGCGGGTGCGCGCCGTGCTGGACTGGCTGCGCCCCGACGGCGTGGTGCTGACCGCCCCCATCACCGACGAACCGCGCGTGCTGTCCGTGCTGACGGAAAGCGGCATACCCCTGGTGCGGGTTACGGCGGAAAGCGGCGGCGACACCTTCTCCTCCGTCTGGATCGATGAGCGGCAGGCGGCGGCGGCCCTGACCCGCCACCTGCTGTCGCTGGGCCACCGCCGCATCGGCCTGATCAAGGGCCCCGCCAACCACGGCGCCACCGAGCGCCGCCACCGGGGCTATCGCGACGCGCTAGCGGAGCTGGGCATCGCCGAGGATCCGGACCTGATCGAGCAAGGCGCCTTCACCTTCCCCTCCGCCCTGCCCTGCGCCGAGCGGCTGCTGAGTTTGCCGGAGCCCCCCACCGCCATCTTCGCCTGCAATGACGAGATGGCGGCCGCCGTCATCGTCGTGGCCCAGGCGCGGGGCCTGAGCTTGCCCGACGACTTGTCGGTGGCCGGCTTCGACGACTGCCCCATCGCCAGCATGACCTGGCCGCCCTTGACCACCGTGCGCCAGCCCATGCGCAAGCTGGGGGAGGAGGCGGCGGACCTGCTGATCTCCCGCCTTATGGAGCGCCCGCGCGGCGACGCCACCGTGCCCCACCGCCTCGTGTCGCATGACCTGGTGGTGCGCGCCTCCACCGCCCGGCCAAAAGCGCAGAGCCCGGCGCGCCGCCGCGCCAGGAAGGCGGGCTAGGACCTGCCGCGCGTATTGGGTGAAATCATCAGTGAAACGGAACGGGAGGAAAGCGATGGCTCAGCACATTGACGGTGCCGGTGGTGCGCGGAACCCCACGTCGGTCGGGCGCAGGGGCGATCGCGAACTCGTCATCACACGGACATTCGACGCGCCGCCGAGCACGGTTTACAGGGCGTGGGGCCAGCCAGAGCTGTTCCAGCGCTGGTGGGTGCCGAAATCGGTACCCGGCATTTCTCTCGTATCGTGCGACCTGGACATCCGTACCGGCGGAAAGTATCGCCTGGAATTCGCCGCCGGCGGCTCGGACACCATGGCCTTCTACGGCAAATATATCGAGGTGGTGCCTAACGAGCGCATCGTCTGGACCAATGACGAGGGCGAAGAGGGCGCGATCACCACCGTGACCTTCGAGGACCTGGGCGGGAAGACGCTGCTGACTTTCCACGAAGCCTATCCATCCAAGGAGGCGCTTGAGGAAGCGCTGCAGGGCTCGGCGGCGGCGCTGCCGGAGCAGCTGGGACAGCTGGGCGACCTGCTTTCCAGCATGGTCGTGCCCTAACGGGCCAGGTCGCGCAAGGCGGCCACGGTCGCCGCCGCCAGGGCCGGGTCGGTGCGGACCCCGGGCGGCACCGCCTGATCGAACAGCAGGCGTGCGGGGCCGGGTGAGAGCACCAGCACGCGATGGGCCAGGGCCACCGCCTCCATCAGGTCATGGGTGATCAGCAGCGTGGGCACCGGCCGGCGCAGGAGTTGCTCCGCCAGGACGGCGCGGGCCAGGCGCTGGTTGCCCTCATCCAGGGAGGCGAAGGGCTCGTCCAACAGCAGGGCCTGGGCATCCACCGCCAGGGCGCGGGCCAGCGCCAGCCGCCGCGCCATGCCCAGGGACAGCTGCGAGGCCCAGACGTCCGCCTGGGCCGCCAGGCCCAGGCGCTCCAACAGCCGCTCGCCCTCCGCCGGGTCGGCGCCGGCCAGGGCCAGGTTCTGCCGCACGGTGCGCCAGGGCAGCAGGCGCGGCTGCTGGAAAACGACGCCCAGGTTGGGAACCGGGCGCGCACCCTCCCCGCTCCACCGCACGGTGCCCGTGACCCCGCGATCCAGCCCGGCCACCAGACGCAGCAGGGTGCTCTTGCCGCAACCGGAGGGGCCGACCACGGCCATCACCTCACCCTCGTCCAGGCTGAACGCCAGGCTGCCCAGTACCGGCCGGCCGGCCAGGCGTTTCTCACGGATGTCGACGATAAGCCGGGTCACGACGCCCTCCACCGCGCCGCCCGGCGCTCCAGCGGTTGCAGGGCCGCCCATTCGATGACCTGGACGATGAGGATGAAGGCCAGGGCGTAGGCCAGGATGTGGGCCACGTCGAACAGCTGGAAATAGACCTGGATCTGGAAGCCGACGCCGTCGCTGCGGCCCAGCAGCTCCACCACCAGCACGATCTTCCAGATCAGCGCCAGGCCGGAGCGGGTGGCGGCGAACAGGTAGGGCAGCAACTGCGGCAGCACGATATGGCGCAGGGTGGCCGCGCGGCCGTAGCGGAAGACCCGCCCCATCTCCAGCAACTCCGCGTCCAGGGCCCGCACGCCCTCGCGCACGGTGACGGCGGTGGTGGGCAGCTTGTTCAGCGCCACGGCCGCGATGGCCGCCGCCTCCGTCAGGCCAAACCAGACATAGAGCAGGACGATCAGCACCAGGGCCGGCAGGTTCAGCAGCAACAGCAGCGCGCTGTCCAGCCACAAATCCACCGTGCGCCACCAGCCCATGGCCAGGCCCAGCGCCGTGCCCGCCCCCATGGCCAGCAGGAAGGACGCCGCCACCCGGGCCAGGGTGATGCCGACATGGTGGGGCAAGACGCCCGACGCCGTCTCACGCGCCATGACGGCCAGCACGGTGGAGGCCGGCGGCGCCAGGGGGCTGGCCGCCAGGCGCCCCGCCGCCTCCCACGCCAGCAGCAGGACCAGGACCGACAGCGCACGGATCAGCCAGGCCCGGCCCCGGTCCGCCGCCTCCCGACTCACCAAGATTGCGCCGCCTGCCAGAAGGTGCCGGCCGGCAGCGTGTCGCCACCGCCGCCCACCAGCGCCGGTCCGCCCACCGAGGCCAGCACCTGGTACAGCTGGGCGGCGGCCTCTTGTTCCGCTGGCCCCCAATGGCGGGGAATGCCGCGCCGGTACCAGTCGCGCAAGGCGTCGAACTCCGCATCGCTGCCGGCGTCGGCCAGGGCGCGCAGCGTGGGCCATTCCGCCTCGTCCTTGACCAGCAGGTCGCGCGCCTGGCGGCTGGCGGCGATGAAGCCCTCCAGCACGGCGCCATTGGCCTTGGCCCAGCGTTCGGAGAAGACGTAGCCCACCATGGGCGGCGTGCCCTGGACGCCCAGCCCGGTCACCGCGTCCTCAACCGTCAGCAGGCGGCGTTGCCCGGCCGCCTGACCCTTGGCGGCGAAGGGCCAATAGGTCAGCAGGGCGTCCAGCCGGCCGGCCGCCAGCGCGTTGGCCAGCAGGGGCGGGGCGCCGAAGGTCTTCTCCGCCGTCCGGTCCAGGTCGATGCCGGCCTGGCGCTGGGCATAGGCACGCAGGATCAGCCAGTTCTTGTCCAACGCCCCGCCGGCGATGCCCAGGCGGCGGCCGGGCAGGTCGGGCACCGTGGCCACGGGCCCCTGCGCCGGGGCCATCAACGCGCCGGCGGAATTGGAAAAGGGGATGAAGGTCCAGTCGCCACCGCCCGACCCTCCCTGGGCCGCCCGCTGCCGCGCCACCCACAGCCAATCCACGGCGATGGTGTCCACCTGGCCCGCCTGCAGCGCCACCTGCGTCGCCTGGCCGGTGGCAAATTCCTGGGGGGCGACGGTCAGGCCGTGGGCGGCGTCCAGCCCGTGGCGACGGATGACGTCCAGTTCCCACGACACGGTGCCGTAGCGCAGCACGCCCACACGCAAGGCCGGCGCACCGGCGGCTTTGGTCCGAAGGGGCGCCAACCCAGCCGCGAGACCCGTGGCCGTCAGGTGGCCCAGCAGGCGGCGGCGTGTCATGGTCATGGGGGCATCCTCCGCGCCCGGCCAGGGCGCCGGACCCAGAGTGGTCTCTGGGGTTGTTCCTGGTTTCGGTGGTCATTATCGGGCCGCCGGCTTCACCCCTGTCAACCCGGGCCCTCTACGACTATAGAATGAGACAGCACGCTGATTTATGGCCCTGATTTCCTATGGCGGCCCCGGATGCCACGGGCCATTATTGATCGGTGGTTCCTGGTCTGACACTCAAGGAGACGGCGGAAATGCCCAACCGCCGCCATGGCCTGATCGGCGTGTATCCCATAGGCGTGATCCTGTCCGGCCTGCTGCTGGCCGGACAGGCGGCGCATGCCGCACCACCCGCCGCCGCAAAGACCCCCGCCGCCACACCCAAGCCGGATGCCAAGCCCGATCCTGTCGCCAACATCGCCTATCTGGCGCTGGTGCAGAAGCGGGTGCTGCCGCAAAGCTTCCTGGACCAACCGCCGGAGGACGACGGCGTGCAGGGCGCCCGCCTGGGCCTGGCCGACAACATCACCACCGGCCGCTTCATCCACCAGGCCTATCATCTGGAAGAGGCGCTGGAACCAGACGCCGACGCCGTGGTTGCGGCCTTCAGGAAACTGGTGGCCCAAGGTTATCGCGCCTTCGTCACCGACGTGCCGGCCGACCTGCTGCTGCGCCTGGCCGACTTGGCCGAAGCCAAGGACGCCACGCTGCTGGACGCCACCAGCACCGACGATGCCCTGCGCGGCGAGCAGTGCCGGCGCAACGTCCTGCACCTGCTGCCCAGCCGCGCCATGCTGGCCGACGCCCTGATGCAGTACCTGACCATCAAGAACTGGCGCGACATTCTGCTGGTGGCGGGGCCCAACCCCGAGGACACGCTGTATGCCGACGCGCTGCGCAAATCGGCGCGCAAATTCCGCCTGAAGATCGTGGCGGACAAGCCCTGGACCTATGACCCCGGTGCCCGGCGCACCGACACCGGCCACTACGCCATCGGGGCCGAGGTGGCGCGCTTCACCCAAGGCATCAAGTACGACGTGCTGGTGGTGGCGGATGAGGGCGACAATTTCGGCGATGAGCTGGGCTATCGCGCCACCGACCCCCGGCCCGTGGCCGGCACCCAGGGCCTGATGCCCGCCGCCTGGGCCCGCCCCTTTGAGCAGTGGGGCGCCACGCAACTGCAGGCGCGCTTCCTGAAGCAGGCCGGCCGCTGGATGACGGAGCGGGACTACGGCGCCTGGATGGCGGTGCGGGCCCTGGGCGAGGCCGCCACCCGGGGCGGCAGCGTGGAGGGGGCGGCCATGACCGCCTACCTGCGCAAGCCCGAGTTCGAGTTGGCGGCCTTCAAGGGCGCGCGGCTCAGCTTCCGCGCCTGGGACGGGCAGCTGCGCCAGCCGGTGCTGCTGGCCGACGCGCGCTCACTGGTGTCCGTCTCGCCCCAGCCGGGCTTCCTGCACGAGACATCGGAACTGGATACGCTGGGTCCCGACCAGCCGGAGACGACATGTCATCCAAAGTGAAATGCTTAGCGGTGTTGGCCGCCCTGCTGACCACCACCCCCGCCCTGGCCGAACGGCTGCTGGTGTCCAATGAAAAGGACAACACCATCACGGTGGTGGACGCCGGGACGCTGGCCGTCGTCAAGACGGTGAAGGTGGGCGCCCGGCCGCGCGGCATCGCCCTGTCCAAGGACGGCAAGTCGCTCTATATCTGCACCAGCGACGCCGACCATATCGAGGTGCTGGATCTGGCCAGCCTGACGGTCAGCCGCACCCTGCCCAGCGGCCCGGACCCGGAGCTGTTCACCCTCAGCCCCGACGGCAAGACGCTGTACGTCTCCAACGAGAACGACAACATGGTGTCGGTGCTGGACATCGCCACCGGCCGCATCGTCACCGAGATCCCCGTGGGGGTGGAGCCGGAGGGCATGGGCATCAGCCCGGACGGCAAGATCCTGGTGAACACGTCGGAAACCACCAGCATGGCCCATTTCATCGACACCCAAACCCACGAGGTGCTGGCCAACGTGCTGGTGGGCAGCCGGCCGCGCGTGGCGCAGTGGACCAAGGACGGGTCGCTGGTGTGGGTGTCGGCCGAGGTGGGCGGCACCGTCAGCATCATCGACGCCACCCAGCGCAAGGTCATCCAGACCATCCATTTCGAGATCCCCGGGGTGCCGAAGGAATCCATCCAGCCGGTGGGCATTCAGTTGACCGCCGACGGCACCACCGCCTTCGTTGCGCTGGGCCCCGCCAACCGCGTCGCCGTCATCGATACCCATAGCTACCAGGTCAAGAAGTACCTGCTGGTGGGCCAGCGGGTGTGGAACCTGGCCTTCTCCGGCGACGGCAAACGGTTGTACACCACCAACGGCGTCAGCAACGATTTGTCGGTCATCGACGTCGACGCGCTGAAGGTGGTGAAGTCGGTGCCGGTGGGCCGCCTGCCCTGGGGCGTGGTGGTGGCGCCGTGACGCCAGCCCCGCAGCTTGCCACCGCGGCCTTGGATGTATCGGGCCTCAGCCATGCCTTCGGTCCCCGCCAGGTCCTGCGCGACGTGGGCTTCAGCCTGGCCCCCGGCGACTTCACCGTGCTGCTGGGCCTGAACGGGGCGGGCAAGACCACGCTGTTCGCCTTGGTCACCCGCCTGTACCACAGCCGGCAGGGGCGCATCACCGTCTTCGGCCACGACATCCGCCGCCAGCCTTCCTCCGCCCTGGCCGCCATGGGCGTGGTGTTCCAGCAGCCCACCCTGGACCTGGACCTGACGGTGCGGCAGAACCTGGCCTATCACGCCAGCCTGCACGGCCTGGCCGGATCCCGCGCCCGCATCCGCATCGACGAGGAGCTGGAGCGCGTGGGCCTGGCCGACCGGCAAAACACGCGGGTGCGCCAGTTGTCCGGCGGCCAGCGGCGGCGGGTGGAACTGGCCCGCGCCCTGGTGCATGACCCGGCCCTGCTGCTGTTGGATGAGCCCACCGTGGGCCTGGACATCGAAAGCCGTCGATTCCTGATCGACCATGTCCGCCACCTGTGCCGCAGCCGGGATATGGCCGTGCTGTGGGCCACCCACCTGATCGATGAGGCCGACGACACCGCCAAGGTCATCGTCCTGCACCAGGGGCAAGTGCTGGACCAGGGGCCCGTGCCCCAGGTCGCGTCCCGCGCCGGCGTGCCCACCCTGCGCGCCGCCTTCGACACCCTGACACGTCAGCATCAAGGGGGGGCCGCGCGATGACCCCCATCCACTACGCCCGCTGCCTGGGCGGCATCGTGAAGCGCGAGGCGCTGCGCTGGACGCAACAGCGCGGCCGCTTCTTTTCCGCCCTGGTGCGGCCGCTGGTGTGGCTGGCCATCTTCGCGGCTGGATTCCACTTCGTCCTGGGCGTCTCCATCATCCCGCCCTATGAAACCTACATCCCGTACGAGGTCTATATCGCCCCGGGCTTGCTGGCCATGATCCAGCTGTTCAACGGCATGCAAAGCTCCCTTTCCATGGTTTACGACCGGGAAATGGGCAGCATGAAGACCCTGCTGGTCAGCCCCTTCCCCCGTTGGTTCCTGCTGACGGCCAAGCTGCTGGCCAGCGTGGTGGTGTCGGTGGTGCAGGCCTACATCTTCCTGGCCATCGCCTGGTTCTGGGAGATCGATCCGCCGCCGCTGGGCTATCTGTCGGTGCTGCCGGCCCTGATCCTGTCGGGCCTGATGCTGGGCGCGCTGGGCCTGGTTCTGTCCTCCTTCATCCGCCAGCTGGAAAACTTCGCCGGGGTGATGAACTTCGTCATCTTCCCCATGTTCTTCGCCTCCTCCGCCCTCTATCCGCTGTGGCGGGTGAAGGAAAGCAGCCTCACGCTCTATTGGATTTGCCAGGCCAACCCCTTCACCCACGCGACGGAGCTGATCCGCTTCGCGCTGTACGGCCAGATGGCGCCGCTGTCGGCCGGGGTGGTGGCGGGGGCCACGCTGCTGTTCATGATCCTGGCGGTCTGGGGCTATGACCCTGGCCGCGGCCTGCTGGCCCGACGGGGCGGCGGCGGCGAGTGAAGAGGGTTTGCCCATGCGCGTCCTGTTGAGCCTCACCCTGATCCTGGCGGCCGGCACCGCCCTGGCCGCCCCGCCCCCGCCCGCCGGTCAGACCGACCCCGACTGGCCCTGCCACCAGCGGCTGGTGCCGCAGCTGACAGCCGCCACCTACTGGGGCGGGCCACCCCTGCCGGAGCATGTGGACTGGCGCACCGACAAGCGGGTGGCGGCGGTGGTGCAGGCCACGGCACCGCGTGAGATCCCGGCCGATGAGGGCGAAAAGGCCCTGACCCGCTTTGCCGACAGGGTGCCCAAGGGCCAGCGTACGGCCCTCTATCCCAAGGTCTTCGCCGGCATCGTCGAAGAGATCAACAGCCAGCGTGGCGGCGTCATCACCCGCATCCAGGAGCTGGCGCACCGCCAGCGCGACATGGGCGACCTGGTGTCCAAAGCCACCACCGAGCTGCAGGCCATCCCGGCCGAGACCGCCGACCCGGACAAGCAGCAGCAGCGGGCGGAGATCGTGCAGCGCCGCGGCTATCTCATCCGCACTTTCGAGGAGGTGGAGCGCACGCTGCGCTACACCTGCGAGGTGCCGGTGGATTTGGAGGCGCGGCTGGGCGCTTACGCGCGGGTGCTGACAAACCGCCTGCCGTCGTAACGCCGCCACACCCTTTTTTCATTCCCCACCCTCACCGCCATGGTATAGTGCCGCCTCCTTCAAGTTGAGTGGGCGGTTACATCATGCTGGGCGAACTGAAGGCCGAACATTTCCTGCCGCTGGTCGATCAGGAATTCACGGTTATGTATCCTGATTACCAGACGTCCTTGCTATTATACAAGGTCGAGCATGGCAAAAAGAGCCCGTCACCGGGCCGCTTCCGCGAACCGTTCTCTCTTTTCTTCAATGGCACCGACGCCAATACGGTGCTGCATCAGCAGAACCACCCGCTAACGCACCCCACCCTGGGCACGCTGGAAATTTTCCTGGTGCCTCTAGGACGCAATGAGGACGGCACTTTCTACTACCAAGCCGTCTTCGGCTGACCCGTCGTCGGCTGATCCAGGTGCCGCCCCGGCTGGGGCGGACGCGGCATTGAACCGACGGGAAACGCCGGCGGCCGTCAGGACGCCGGCGTCTTCCAGTGCAACAGGATGTAGGGGCCGACCGGCTCAATGTCGATGAAGCCCAGGCGCCGATACAGGCGGAGGGCGGGGTTGCTTTGCTCCACATGAATGGAGCAGAGGGCGTATCCACCCTCGCGTGCCACATCCTGCACCCAGCGTAGCAGCGCGCCGCCCAGCCCCCGGCCACGCCAGTCCGGCATCAGGCCGATCTCCACGATACGCAGGTCCGACCGATTGTGGCGGAACAGATAAAGACGGCCGATGGGCAGGCCCGCCATTTCCACGATCAGGAAATCGGCATCGTGGTAGTGCATGTCGTAATGCGCGGCCTGAAGACGCGCCTGGTCCCGCAGGAAAGCCAGGCGTTCTTCATCCGACCAGGGCGCGGCCCGCATCTCTTCCCACCGGTGGGAGATGTAAAGGTCGCGTACGAAGTCGGTGTCCTCCTCCCACTTGGTCCGCAGGGACAAGCCCTGCGCGGCCAAAGGCTCGGGAAGCACCAATGCCGGCAATTCAGCGACGGCGTTATCCATGGCCAAGGCACCCAGCAGTCAAACCGTCCCTCTTGCTGCGCATCACGGACGGACGGGGAAGTCACCGTACTGGCAGATGCAGAAGTTGACCACCAGGTAGGGCTGGTCATTGGCACGCGGCGCTGTCGATGCCGAGCCGGCCGCACCGATGCTGTTGGCGGCCAGGGAAAAGCCTGTCGGCGCCGTGGACGTCGGCGTCGCATACATGAATTCACCCTGCGTGCGCGACAGGTAGGTCGCGGCCGTCGGCGCCTTCACCAGCAGCGTGTTATTGCTGGGGGCCTCGACATTCATCGCGTGATTGTGCGCCGGGAAATTGCTGGACGTCAGAACCACCGTGTCCGCCCCGCCAGTCTGTCCCAGCGTGCGCGGCGTAAGCCCGACGCCGGTACCCGTGGCCACCGGAATACGGCCCAGCATGTTGGGCAGGTTGAAGTAGGTTTGCAGATCGCCGCCGTAGGTGTTGCCGATGATGGCATAGAGGACGTTGTTCTGCGGAATGCCCACCTGCTGGCCATTGCACTGGGACCAGTTGGCGGGTGGGAAGGTGAAAGCGAAAGCGCGGATTTCACCGGTGAACGGATCAGCCATGGTGGGATTCCTCGCGGGGCATGGATGGACGAAGATGACGGTCCGGACCGGGTCCGGCGGATACCGTTCAGTTGCGGCTGGGATAAATGCCCTGAATGGCGATGATGTACTCCAGGGCGATGAAAGGCATCATGTTCGCGTGCGGCAAGGCCGCGCCGCCGGTGGTGCCCAGGGCGTCCTGGATGAAGGTCGTGTAAAGTTGCCCGATGGTGCCTGCCGGGTCAGCCGTGTAAGGCCCATTCACGCTCGCCCCGGTATTCTGGGCGATCATATTGCCCGAGACGGTCGTCGCGGTGGCAGCGATGGTGCTGGCGTAGAAGGGGTGGGTGTGGGCGGGAATGTTGTTCTGGGTCAGCGTCACGGTTTCGGTGCCGCCATTCTGCCCCAGAACCCGATTGCTCAGGCCCGTACCCTGCCCTTGGCCGATGGGCGTGCGCCCCCGGTAGTCAGGCAGGTTAAAGGTAGTGACGCCATTGCCGCCGTAGGTGGTGACGATCAACGCGAACAGCGCCTGATTCTGACTGATGGCCAGAGCCGTGCCATCACACGCAGCCCAGTCCTTCGGAACATACGTGCCGGCGAAAATGCGGATTTCGCCCAGGAAGCATTCGGACATGCGAGTCCTCCCCTACTTCGAACAGTGGGAATGGTCAGTTGCGCGGCGGGAAAATGCCGGACATGGCGATGCAGTAATTCGCCGTGACCCAGGGCTGCATATTCGCAACCGGCGCGCTGGCGCCACCGGCGGCGACACTGGCGGCATTCAGCGCAACCAGCGTTCCCGCCTGGGCGGCCGGAATGTAGATGGGCGTAGTGCCATTGGTATTACTCGGCAACCGGCCCGCCAGCGCCGTCCCCGGCCCGGTACCGGTAGCATTCACGACATTGGTGGAATGGGTGTGCAGCGGCAGGTTGGACGCCAGCAGCGTCACGTTTTCCGAGCCGGCGGACACGCCGACCTGCGGCTGTTGCTGGCTAACGTGGCGGGGGCTACGGCCCCGCAGATCCGGCAAGTTGAAGTTGGTGGTGCCGTTGCCGCCGTACAGAACGCCGATCAACGAGTACAGCGCCACGTTCTGCTGCAAATTCATTGTGGCGCCGTTGCACGCAGCCCAGCCCTTGGGCGCCCAGTTCCAGGTGAAAATGCGGATTTCACCGACAAATGGGTCCATCGTCCACCTCCCCTTAGCTATGATTGAGGGAATATGCGAAGGATTCTTACATTCTTAGGTAAGTCGCTTGCGAAGATACACGCGCCTACCGGCAAACACCACGCCGATAAACGCGCAAAAGGCTAGGTTTCTTATTCATCCAATGGCGGAGCCGCGCCGTTTCCTTCGGTCCCGGCCGGCACCTGCTGGGCCGGCTCTGGCGGCCGCGTCCGCAGCATCTGCAATTTGCCGCGATAGGGATGTTCGAAACGCGTCTCCGGCAGGTGCACCCGCTGCTGATGCATATAGGGCTCACGGAACCCCGGGCAGTAAGGCCGCTGGATCCCGGGCTTGAACGCCACGTCGTACAGTTCGGTCACCGGCCCGGCGATGGTCAGCCAATGGACGTTGCGGCCGGTGCGCAGATCGATGATCTGCAGGCCGCAACGCTGCTGTATGTGGCCGACCGCCAGCTTGTCGTGCAGGGCCATGCCCTTGCCGAAACTATTGGGACGCAGTTGCGACAAACCGATGACGGCGTAATCGCCGACGAAGGTCAGGCCGCGGGCGAAGCCCAGGCAATCGGCCACGGGGACGAAACCGCCCCGGTTTGGGTCGATGTACCCGAACTCCCCGGCGGCGGAATTCAACAGCCAGAGCCTATCGTGATGCCAGCGGGGGGAATGGGGCATGGAGAGGCCGTCGGCAACCACGTCACCCGAATCCAGGTCGATCACCAAGCCGCCCCCATTGCGAATGGCCTGCCACCCCAGCGCCTCATCCTGTCGCCCGCACAGGGTGGCGTAGGCCACCCGCCCGTCGCGGGCACCGATACCGTTCAGATGGCAGCGGTCTTCCGCGTTCAGCACGGACACGAAGTCCGGCATCCACAGGGGACGAAAGCTGTGCTGCTCATCCAGCGTGGCGATGCAGCTGAAGCTGGTGCTGGCGAAAACCAGGTCGTGGCGCTCGCCCATGAACGTCACATCGGCAATGATGTCATGGACGTCGCACGGCCCGACGAAATAGCCTTTGCGCGGCATGTAGACAGCACCGTAGCCCCTGCCGTCGACAACGGCCGGACCGGTGTTGGCAAACTTCCAGATCTGCTCCCGGTTGCCCACCCACAGCTTGTCGTCGTCCACGGCCAAGCCCATGGCGGTACCGACCACCCGGTCCAGCACATGCAACCGGCCTTCCACCATATAAAGGAAAATCAGGCGTCCGGACTGGTAGGTGGACAGCATCAGGCTGCCGCCCGTTCCCTCCAGCCATTCGGAAAACCCGGGGGATGGCAGGAACTGGGGCGGCTCCATCTTGTCCTGCGTGGCCACGGGGATGGAATTTTCCGCACCTGTTGTCTTGTGCGCGGGGTTTTCCACTTCGGACACCATAGCCATCCTTTTTCTATACCTTTTTGGCAGGTACGCCACCCCCTATTTCTGATGCCGCGTCACTACCCATGGATGTCTTTATCAAATTTGAGCTTCGGATTCCACCCGTTCCATGGGGCCTTGGTTAAATCCCTATTAATATTGCGTCGCATAGAAATATGATGTGCGGGGATTACCCCGAACAGGCGACGAATACGTTCGTTGGATGGTAAGAATTTCTTAATCGCCATACTTTTGAATAGGAGGGATCGGGGAAGATGGATTGCAGAAGGGCCGCGTAGCGCACTCTCACATTCAGTCACAAAAGATAGTCCTCTACAGAAGAGGCATCCCAATTTCTGATTTGACTGGCGAGTTGTGGCAACTTGTGATTTAAGCGCTATGGGGGAGCTGTTGCAGCGATGGACGGGTTTTCTGTAAAGAAAAACCCTATCTTCCGGGTACATTCTCCCGAGACCGCCTATTCCAATTGGTGAGTGCACGCCATGCCCGACGGTTCACGCCCCCCGGCCAAGACGACCCAGGCCCGCAAGAACGCCCCGCGCGCCCTGCGTCTGGCCCTCGAACCGCGCATGATGTTTGACGCCGCCGCGGCCGCCACGGCGGCGGCGGTGACCAAGACGGCGACGACGGCCACGGTGGATACGCACGCCGATACGGTCGCACATGCGGCCCTGCTGGACGCGGCCGCCAAGGCCGCCGCGGCAACGGCGATCGATACAAGCGCCACGGACAGCGGCGCCAAGGCGGCCACCACCTCTTCGGTGGCCAGCCCGACGGCCGGCGCCACCACCGATACGGCGAAGACCGGCGACACCGCGAAGACCGCCACCACGGAAACCTCCAAGGTCGCCGACACCAGCACCGCCGCCACGGTCACCCCCACGACGACGACCACGTCCACCGTGCATGAGGTGGTCATCGTCGACACCAGTGTCGCGGACTACCAGACCCTGATCGCCGGCATGGATCCGTCCGTGCCGGTCATTCTGCTGGGCGAAGGCCAGCGTACGGTCCATGGCATCGCCGAGGCGCTGTCCGGCTACAAGAACCTGGACACCATCGTCCTGGTGACCGAGGGCGGCGACGGCGGCCTCATCCTGGGCGGCAACCACGTGCTGACCGATGGCGACCTGGCCAGCCGCGCCAGCGACCTGGCGGCCATCGGCGCCTCCATGAAAACCGGCGGCGACTTCCTGCTGCTGGGTTGTTCCGTCGCCGCCACGGACACCGGTAAGCAGTTCGTTGATGATTTCGCCCGCTATCTGGGCAACGACATCGATGTCGCCGCCTCCACCGACCGCACCGGCCCCGCCGCGCTGGGCGGCGATTGGGTGCTGGAGTACACGACGGGCGCCGCCATCGACACTGTGCTGCCCTTCACCGTGACCGGCATGGAGAACATCGACCACTGCCTGGGCTGCACCGCGGGTACGCTGTCGTCGCAAGGCTACGCCTTCATCTACCATAACGGCGTCAACATCGGCGCTTATAACGCGCACTTCGACAGCACCCACAAGGGCGTCTATTTCTGGTCGACCCCCGGCCAGCCCGGTCAATGGGATTCCAACAGCACGAAGTATTACACTACCTCCCTCGCGGCCTTCCTCGCGCGGACGGACGTGTCGCAGTGCCAAGATCTTCCGACGCTGAGCGGCACGCATACCAGCACCGCGAACGACACCGCCACGGCCACGCCCTTCAGCGGCGTCAGCTTTACCGACAGCAGCAGCGGCGCCACCAGCTACAGCATCGACATCACGCTGGACGCCAACAACGGCACGCTGACCGGCACCGGCCTGACCAGCACGGACGGCACGCACTACACCCTGACCGCCAGCAGTACCGCGACGCTGCAGACGAACCTGCGCGCCCTGGTCTTCACGCCCACCGCCAATCAGGTCGCGGCGGGGGCGACCAAGGTGACGACCTTCACCTTGACGCCGAAGGACAACACCACCACCGGCACGGCCGACAGCACGTCCAAGATCACCGTCACCTCGATCAACGACGCGCCGACCCTGGACGCCAGCAAGTCACCGGCCCTGACCTCGGAAATGAATACCGTCGCCAGCACCCCCACGGGGTCCGTCGGCACGCTGGTGTCGGCATTGGTGGGCATCGGCACCGGCATAAGCAACGTCACTGATCCCGATTTCAGCGCGGCGACGGGCTTGGCCATCACCGCCACGGACACGACCAACGGCACCTGGTATTACACCACCAACAACGGCAGCACCTGGACCAGCGTCGGCACGGTCAGCGGCACCAGCGCCCTGCTGTTGAAGGCGGACGCCAGCACCCGTCTTTATTTCGCGCCCAGCAGCAGCTTCACCGGCACGGCAACCGTCACCTTCCGCGCCTGGGACCAGACCACCGGCACCGCCGGCAGCAAGGTGACGACCGCCACCAGCGGCGGGACCACCGCGTTCTCCTCCGTCACCGACACGGCCAGCATCACCGTCACCGGAGCCAACGCCGCCCCGGTGATCACCAACCTGGACACCGACACCGTCGCCTGGGTGGACGCCAGCACCGCCGTGCGGCTGGATGCCGGCACCACCGTCACCGTCAGCGACGCGGAAAACGACACCGCCGGCTGGGCCGGCGGCAGCCTCGTGGTAAAGCGGGTGACTTCCGGGGCCGCCGACGCCACCGCCAACGACGTCTTCAGCTTCGACAACAGCGTGAGCGTCAGCGGCGGCACGGTCACGGTCAACGGCCATGCGCTGAGCTTCACCAACACCGGCGGCGTGCTGACCATCAACCTCACGGCCAGCGCCACCAGCGCGGACGTGGCGGCCCTGATCCACGCGATCCAGTACGCCAACGCCACCCCCTTTGGCGACACGACCATCCGCTTCGCTGTGAACGACGGCAACAGCAACACCACCAACGCCGACGTGACGGTGACCAGTTCCGCCATCTACGTCACCACCACGGCCGACCAGAGCAGCGGCGCCGCCGCCGATGGCTTCAGCCTGCGTGAGGCGCTGGCGCGGGGCGCCGCCCAGAGCGGCGCCGATGTCATCTATCTGGACAACCTGGCCGACAACGCCGACATCCACCTGACGGGCACCATCAACGTCACCCTGGGCGACACCGACACGCTGAGCGTCACCGGCAAGACCATCACCATCGATGAAGCCAGCACCGGCGGCATGGTGCTGGCCGGGGCCGGCACGGTCAACGTTTCCGGCACCGGCGCCTCCCTCACGCTCAATGCCCCCATTTCCGGCTCGGGCAGCCTGACCAAGGCCGGCGATCAGACCCTGAGCCTGGCTGGCACCAACACCTACACCGGCCTGACGACCGTCAGCGCCGGCACCCTGGAACTGCCCAACGGCAACGGCATCGCCAACGCCGGTGCGGTGTCGGTGTCGACGGGCGCCAAGCTGTTCCTGAACGGCAGCGACGAGACCATCGGCGCGCTGAGTGGCGCCGGCACGGTGACGCTGAACAGCGGCACCCTGACGGTGACGGTCGGCGGCAGTAACACGTCCACCTTCTCCGGCATTATCCAGGATTTCGACACCGCCAACGGCCTGACCGGCAACCTGACCAAGGCCGGTACCGGCACCCTGGTCCTGTCGGGCGCCAACACCTTCACCGGCACGGCCACCGCCACGGCCGGCACCCTGTCGCTCAGCGGCGGCAGCGCCATCGCCGACAACGATACCGTGTCGGTGGCCTCAGGCGCCACCCTGGCCCTGTCGGCCAACGAGACCGTCGGTTCCATCGCCGGCGCCGGGTCCATCACGCTGGGCGCCAACACCCTGACGGTGGCCGGCGGCACCTTCACCGGCGTGCTCAGCGGCATCGGCGGCCTGACCAAGACCGGCTCGGGCCAGCTGTCGCTGTCGGGCAGCAGCACCTACACCGGCGCCACCACCATCACCGGCGGGACGCTGCAGGTCACCAACGGCACCGCCCTGTCGGACAGCACCGCCGTGTCGGTGGGCGCCAGCGGCACCTTCCGGCTGCAGAACTTCAACGAGACGGTCGGGTCGCTGAGCGGTTCAGGCACGGTTACGCTGAACGGCGGCACCCTCACCTTGGGTGGAGACAACACCAGCGGCGCCTTCTCCGGTATCATCCAGGACGGCGCCAACCCCGGTGGCATCACCAAGGCCGGCACGGGCACCTTCACCCTGTCGGGCACCAACACCTATACCGGCGTGACCACGGTCAGCGCCGGCACCCTGGTGGCCAGCAGCGACGGCGCCCTGGGCAGCAGCAGCGGCGCCACCACCGTCGCCAGCGGTGCCGCCCTGTCGCTGGGCAGCGGCGTGACCATCGCCGACGCCCTGACCATCGCCGGCTCCGGCATCTCCTCCGGCGGCGCGCTGATCCTGTCCACCGGCAACGCCACCCTGTCCGGCAACCTGACCCTGTCGGCGGCTGCCACCGTCACCGTGGCCGACGCCTCCACCCTGACCGTGGGCGGCACGGTTAGCGGCGCCTTCAGCCTCACCCGCAGCTTCGGCAACGGCGCCCTGGTGCTGACCGCCAACAACAGCAGCGGCAGCACCAACCTGAATATCCAGAACGGCACGCTGTCCATCACCGACCAGACCAACCTGACCACCGGCACGCTGACCCTGAACATGGGCAACACCGGCGTCGGCGGCCTGCTGGTCACCGGCAGCAACGTCACGATTTCCAAGAACATCATCCTGGGCGCCAGCGGCGGCATCATCAGCAACGCAAACGCCCTGACCCTGTCCGGCAACATCACCGGCGGCGTCAGCAGCAACGCCAGCCACGTCATCAGCCTGACCAAGGTCGGCGCCGGCACGCTGACCCTGTCCGGCGCCAACACCTACACCAGTTCCACCGGTGCCTTGGGCGCCACCATGGTGTCCGCCGGCACCCTCAGCGTCACCAACAGCACCAACCTGGGCAGCACCACCATCAAGGGCGCCGTCATCCTGAACGGCGGCGCGCTGGAGGTGACGGGCAGCAGTGTCACCCTGCCCAACGCCATCGTCCTCAACGCCAACGGCACCATCACCGCGGACGACAGCGCCACCCTATCCGGCGTCATCTCCGGCTCGCGTAATCTGACCCTGAACGGCGCGGGCACGCTGGCCCTCAGCGGCGCCAATACCTACACCGGTACCACCACCGTGTCGGCCGGTACGCTCAGCATCGCCGCCGCAGCCAACATCAGCAGCGCCGCGCTGACCCTGGACGGCGGCACCCTCACCGTGACCGGCGCCACCGTTACCCTGGCCAACGCCGTCACCCTGAGCACCAACGGCGGCACGGTCAGCACCGCCAACGCCCTGACCCTGTCGGGCGTGGTCAGCGGGTCGGGTGATCTGACCCTGAACGGCGGCGGCACCATCACGCTGTCGGGCACCAATACCTACACCGGCGACACGACGGTGCGCGACGCCACCCTGAGCATCGCCGCCGCCGCCAACCTGGGCGGCAGCACCCTGACGCTGAACGGCGGCACCCTCACGGTCACCGGATCCAACGTCAGCCTGAGCCAGGCTCTCACCCTCGGCGTCAACGATGGCACCATCAGCACCGCCAACACCCTGACCCTGTCCGGCGTCATCAGCGGTTCCGGCAATCTGACCTCGGCGGGCAGCGGCACCCTGATCCTGTCGGGAACCAACACCTACGCCGGTACCACCACCATCAGCGCCGGCACGCTGGAGGCCGCCAGCAGCGGCGTCCTAGGCAGCGGCGGCACGACGATCACGTCCACCGGCACCCTGGTCCTTGACGATGGCGTGACCATCGCCGGCAACCTGTCCGTCGCGGGCAACGGCGGCGTGACCGTCAATAGCGGCAGCGCCACGGTGTCCGGCAACGTGACGCTGACGGCCGATGCGCACATGAACGTGGTGGCCAGCAACGCCACCTTGACCCTTAGCGGCACCCTGGGCGGCGCCTTTACGCTCTACAAGGACAGCGGCACCGGCACCCTGGTGCTGAGCGGCACCAACAGCGCCGCCGCCACCAACCTGAACATCGCCACCGGCACCCTGTCGATCGCCGGTCAGTCCAATTTGACCAATGGCACCCTGACCCTGAACGGCGGCACGATGGCGGTGACCGGGTCCGCCGTGACCATCAGCAAGGCCATCACCCTGGGCGCCGATGGCGGCACCATCAGCAACGCCAACGCCCTGACCCTGTCGGGCATCATCAGCAGCACGGGCGGCCTGACCAAAACGGGCGCCGGCACGCTGACCCTGTCGGCCGCCAACACCTACAGCGGCACGACGACGATCATGGCCGGCACGTTGGCCGTGGCCAGCCTGGGCAGCAGCTCGTCCCTGATCTTCAACGGTGGCACGCTGGCATCCACGGCCACCGTCTCCAGTTCCACCGCCGTCACCATCAACGCCGGCGGCGGTACCATCAATGTCACCAACGGCCAGATCACCCTGAGCGGCGGCGTCAGCGGCACCGGCGCGCTGGATATCAAGAGCACCACCCCGGGCAACGCCCTGAAGCTGTCGGGCAATAACACCTTCAGCGGCGGCGTCACGCTGGATGGCGGCGTCCTCGACATCTCCAGCAACACCGCCCTGGGCACCGGCACCCTGACCGTCAACGGCGGCAAGATCCGCAGCACGACGGACCCGAGCCCCAGTACATACAACCTGGCCAACAACCTGGTGCTGAACGCCGATCTGGTGATGGCCGGCAGCTATGCCCTGGCCTTCGCCGGCACGGTCGACCTGGGCGGCGGCACCCGCATCATTAACGACCAGCTAGGCAGTTCACAAAACCTTACCTTCTCCGGTGTGGTCAGCAACGGCAGCCTGAACATCGCCTCCCAGGTCAACAGCGGCACCTACGCCTCGGTGGTGCTGACCAACACTGCCAACACCTACACCAACGTCACCGTCACCACGGGCACCCTCAGCATCGCCGGTGCCGGCAGCCTGGGCAGCGGCACCGTCACCATGGCCGGCGGCACCCTGCTGATCAACGGCGCCGCCAGCATCACCAAGAACATCGCCGTCACCGCCAGCTCCGCCATCCAGGTGGCCAGCGGCAACGCCGCCACCCTGTCGGGCGTCATCTCCGGCAGCACCGGCACCTTGACGCTGAGCAGCGGCACCGGCGCCACCGATGGCCTGACCCTGTCCGGCGCCAACACCTATACCGGCGCCCTCAGCATCAGCGCCGGCAAGGTAACCGCCAGCGGTGGTAGCGCCATCGGCGATACCGCCGCGGTCACCGTCGCCAGCGGCGCCACGCTGACCCTGGCCGCCAGCGAAACCATCGGCTCGCTGGCCGGTGCCGGCACCGTCGCGCTGGGCACCAGCATCCTGACGGCGGGCGGCAACAACACCAGCACCATCTTCTCCGGCGCCATCACCGGCACCGGCGGCCTGACCAAGGCTGGCACCGGTACCTTGGAATTGTCGGGCACCAACACCTATACCGGCGCCACCACCATCAACGCCGGCCAGGTCACGGTGTCCAGCGGCAGCGCCATCAGCGACAGCAGCGCCGTATCGGTCGCCTCGGGCGCCACCCTGTTGCTGTACGCCAGCAATGAAACCGTGGGATCGCTCAGTGGCGCCGGCACGGTTACGCTGAACGGCGGCACGTTGACCGTGGGTGGGGACAACACCAGCGGCACCTTCTCTGGCGTCCTTGAGGACGGCGGCCTCGCCGGTGGCATCACCAAGGCCGGCACGGGCACCCTGACCCTGTCGGGCACCAACACCTACACCGGCACCACCACGGTCAGCGCCGGCACGCTGGAGGCCGCCAGCAGCGGCGCCCTGGGCAGCAGCAGCGGCGCCACCACCGTCGCCAGCGGTGCCGCCCTGTCGCTGGGCAGCGGCGTGACCATCGCCGACGCCCTGACCATCGCCGGCTCCGGCATCTCCTCCGGCGGCGCGCTGATCCTGTCCACCGGCAACGCCACCCTGTCCGGCAACCTGACCCTGTCGGCGGCCGCCACCGTCACCGTGGCCGACGCCTCCACCCTGACCGTGGGCGGCACGCTGGCCGGCGCCTTCAGCCTCACCCGCAGCTTCGGCAACGGCGCCCTGGTGCTGACCGCCAACAACAGCAGCGGCAGCACCAACCTGAATATCCAGAACGGCACGCTGTCCATCACCGATCAGACCAACCTGACCACCGGCACGCTGACCCTGAACATGGGCAACACCGGCGTCGGCGGCCTGCTGGTCACCGGCAGCAACGTCACGATTTCCAAGAACATCATCCTGGGCGCCAGCGGCGGCATCATCAGCAACGCCAACGCCCTGACCCTGTCCGGCAACATCACCGGCGGCGTCAGCAGCAACGCCAGCCACGTCATCAGCCTGACCAAGGTCGGCGCCGGCACGCTGACCCTGTCCGGCGCCAACACCTATACCAGTTCCACCGGTGCCTTGGGCGCCACCATGGTGTCCGCCGGCACCCTCAGCGTCACCAACAGCACCAACCTGGGCAGCACCAACGGCGCCGTCATCCTGAACGGCGGCGCGCTGGAGGTGACGGGCAGTAGTGTCACCCTGCCCAACGCCATCGTCCTCAACGCCAACGGCACCATCAGCGCCACCAACAGCGCCACGCTGTCCGGCGTCATCTCCGGTTCCCGCAACCTGACCCTGAACGGCGTGGGCACGCTGGCCCTCAGCGGCGCCAACACCTACACCGGCACCACCACCGTCACCAACGGCACCCTCAGCATCGCCGCCGCCGCCAACATCAGCAGCGCCGCCCTGACCCTCGACGGCGGCACCCTCACCGTGACCGGCGCCACCGTTACCCTGGCCAACGCCGTCACCCTGAGCACCAACGGCGGCACGGTCAGCACCGCCAACGCCCTGACCCTGTCGGGCGTGGTCAGCGGATCGGGTGACTTGACCCTGAACGGCGGCGGCGCCTTCACGCTGTCCGGCACCAACACCTATACCGGCGACACGACGGTGCGCGACGCCACCCTGAGCATCGCCGCCGCCGCCAACCTGGGCGGCAGCACCCTGACGCTGAATGGCGGCACCCTCACGGTCACCGGAACCAACGTCAGCCTGAGCCAAGCACTCACCCTCGGCGTCAACGATGGCACCATCAGCACCGCCAACACCCTGACCCTGAGCGGTGTCATCAGCGGTTCCGGCAGCCTGTTCAAAAGCGGAACCGGTACCGTCACCCTGTCGGGCACCAGCAGCGGCTATACCAGCACCACCTCCGTTCAGGCGGGCGCCCTGGCGCTGACAGGTTCGGTTGGCGGCGATGTCAGCGTTCAGAGCGGCGCCACCCTGGCCGGCACCGGTACCGTTGGCGGCAACCTGCGGGTCTATGGCGGCGGCACCCTGGCCCCCGGCGTCGACGGCGTGAACAACGGCATCGGCACCCTGACCGTCACGGGCGACGTGAACCTGGGCGGCGCCCTGCAAATCCAGGTCGCCGGCGTCTCCGGCAACAATGACGTGTTGAGCGTGGGCGGCAACGTCGTGCTGAACGACGGCTCGGGCCATACCGGTACCCTGACGCTGAGCGCCGTTGGCGGCTACACGGCGGCACTGGGCGACAGCTTCACCATCGTCAACAACACCGGCAGCGGCACCACCGACACCACCGCCTTCGGCAATCTGGACAGCAACGGGCGTGCGGACCTTAGCGGCGGCAAGGCGCTGATCATCAACAGCGGCGGCACCGGCAACGATATCGTGGCCAGCGTCCTCAACGCCGCCCCGACCCTGAGCACCACGCCGGCCAGCGCCCCCGGGTTCACCGAGGGCGGCAGTGCGGTATCCCTGTTCAGTGGCACCACCATCAGCACGGTGGAGGCCGGCCAGAGCATCCACGCGCTGACGCTGACCGTCGGCGGCCTGGCCGACAGCACGTCGGAGGTGCTGACCATCGACGGCACCGCCGTGACCCTGACCAACGGCGCCAGCGTGACCACCAGCGCCAACGGCTATGCCGTCAGCGTCTCGGTCACCGGCACGACCGCCACCGTCACCATCACCAAGGCCGGCGACTTCTCCGCCGCCGCCGCCCAGACCCTGGTCAACGGCCTCACCTACCAGAACACCAGCCAGGATCCCACCGCCGGCAGCGGTCGCACCGTCACCCTGACCAGCATCCAGGACAACGGCGGCACCGCCAATGGCGGCGCGGACACCACCACGCTGACCGCCAGCACCACCGTTACCATCACCCCGGTCAATGACGCCCCCACCCTGCCCAGCAGCGGCGCGGCCGCCACCATCCCGGCTACGCCCATCAACACGACCAGTACCGCGGTCACCGTTTCCAGCATCTTGGGCGACGCCGGCTACGCCGACGTCGACGGCCATGGCGTCTCGGGTATCGCCATCACCGGGCTGTCCGGCGCCGGCACCTGGCAGTATTCCACCGACGGCACGAACTGGTTCGGCGTCGGCACCATTTCCACCAGCGGCGGCCTGTTGCTGAACAGCACCGCCCAGCTGCGCTATGTGCCCGACGGCAGCACGGCGGAAACCGCCACGCTGACCTTCAAGGCCTGGGACGAGACCACCGGCACGGCCAGCAGCGGCAGCACGCGCCATACAGCCGACACCACCACCAACGGCGACGCCACCGCCTACTCGGCCAACAACGGTACGCTCAGCGTCGAAACGCAGGGCGCGGTGATGACGGCCGGCGGGTCCGTCACCTATGTCGAGGCCGGTACCGCCGGCGTCATCGACACCACCATCACCGTCAGCGATTCCGTCACCAACACCCTATCCAGCGCCACGGTGACCATCGGCAGCGTGGTGGCGGGCGACGTGCTGTCCTTCACCAACACGGCCAACATCACCGGCAGCTATGACAGCAGCACCGGCGTGCTGACCCTGACGGGCAGCGACACTCTGGCCAACTACCAGGCGGCCCTGCGCAGCATCACCTTCAGTTCCACCAGCCAGGACCCGACCCTGGGCGGCACCCGCACCAGCCGCACCGTCAGCTGGTCGGTGAACGACGGCATCGCCCCGTCAGCCACCGTCACCAGCACCGTCACCATCACCGCCGTCAACGACGCGCCGACCCTGAGCACCTCCCCCGCCAGCAGCCCGGTCTTCACCGAGGGCGGCAGTGCCGTGAGCCTGTTCAGCGGCACCACCATCAGCGCGATCGAGGCCGGCCAGAAGATCAGCGGCCTGACGCTGACCGTCGGCGGCTTGGCCGATGGCACGTCAGAGGTCCTGTCCATCGACGGCCAGGACATCGCCCTGACCGACGGCACCAGCATCACCACCACCGCCAACGGCTATGGCGTCGCGATCTCGGTGACCTCCGGCACCGCCACCGTCACCATTACCAAGTCGGGCGGCGCCACCGCCGCCGCGGCCCAGACCCTGGTCGATGGCCTGACCTACAAGGATACCAGCAGCGACCCGACGGCCGGCAGCGGGCGCACCGTCACCCTGACCGCCATCCAGGACGACGGCGGCACGGCGAACAGCGGCCATGACACCACCACCCTGACCGCCGGCACCACCGTCACGCTGCACCCGGTCAACCAGGCGCCCAGCCTGTCCACCACGCCGGCGACCAGCCCCAACTATGTCGAGGGCGCCAACGCCATCGCGCTGTTCAGCGGCACGACCGTCAGCACCAGTGAGGCGAGCCAGAGCGTCCACGCCATCACCCTGACGGTGGGTGGCTTGGCCGACGGCGCCTCGGAAACCCTGAGCATCGACGGCCAGAGCGTGGCGCTGACCAACGGCAACAGCGCCACCACCACGGCCAACGGCTATTCGGTCAGCGTCTCGGTGACCAGCGGCACCGCCACCGTCACCATCACCAAGTCGGGCGACTTCTCCACCGCCGCCGCCCAGACCCTGGTCGATGGCCTGGCCTACAAGAACCTCAGCGACGATCCCACGGCCGGCAGCGGCCGCACCGTCACCCTGACCAGCGTCCAGGACAATGGCGGCACGGCCAACGGCGGCGCGGACAGCGCCACCCTGACCGCCAGCACCACCGTCACCATCACCCCGGTCAACGACGCCCCCACCCTGCCCGGCAGCGGGGCGACCGCGAGCATCCCGGCCACGCCCATCAACGCGGCCAGCAGCGCCGTCGCCGTGTCCGGCATCCTGAGCAGCGCCGGCTATGCCGACCCCGACGCGCACGGCGTGTCCGGCATCGCCATCACCGGCCTCACCGGCAACGGCACCTGGCAGTATTCCACCGACGGCGGCACCACCTGGAACGATGTCGACACCATCGCCAGCCAGGTCTCCACCACCCGGGCCCTGCTGCTGGACAGCAGCGCCAAGCTGCGCTACCTCCCCAACGGCAGCACGGTGGAAACCGCCGCCGTCACCTTCAAGGCCTGGGATGAGACCACCGGCACCGCCACCAGCGGCGGAACCCGGCGGACGGCCGACACCACGACCACCGGCGGCACCACCGCCTATTCCACCAACAACGGCACGCTCAGCATCGATGCCCAAGGCGCCACGGCCACGGCCGGCGGCACCAGCGGCTATACCGAGCCCGGCGCCGGCGCCGCCATCGACACGACCGTCACCCTGACCGACAGCGCCAGCGCCAACCTGACCAGCGCCACGGTGACCATCGGCACGGTGGTGGCTGGCGACGTCCTGACCTTCGTCAACCAGAACGGCATCAGCGGCAGCTACGACGCCAGCACCGGCGTGCTGACCCTGACCGGCAGCGCCAGCGTCGCCGACTATCAGGCGGCCCTGCGCAGCGTCACCTTCAGCTCCACCAGCCAGGACCCGACCCTGGGCGGCACCCGCACCAGCCGCACCGTCAGCTGGCAGGTGAACGACGGCATCGCCCCCTCGGCCACCGTCACCAGCACGGTCACCATCACCGCCGTCAACGACGCGCCCGTGCTGACCGTGCCGGGCGCCCAGACCATCACCGACACCTTGGGCCATGGCCTGAGCGTCAGCGTGGCCGACCCCGATGCCGGAACCGGCATCGAGACCGTGACCCTGGGCGCCGGCAAGGGCACCCTGGCGGTCACCGCCTCGGGTTCCGCCAACGTCGTCGGCAGCGGCACGGGCAGCATCACCATCACCGGCACCCTGTCGGACGTGAACGCCACCCTGGCCACCCTGACCTACACCACCACGGTGACGGCCAGCGACAGCGACACCATCACCATCGGTGTCAACGATGGCGGCAACACCGGTACCGGCGGCGCGCTGTCGGACAGCAAGACCATCGCCGTCACCCTGACCGGCAATGCCGCGCCCACCATCAGCGTGGCTGGCACGCAGAGCATCACCGACACCAACAGCCACGCCATCACCGGCGTGGGCGTGACCGACAGCCTGGCGGGCAACACCGTCACCGCCACCGTGTCCGACCTGCACGGCAACCTGGGCTTCACCGCCGCAGGCTCCGCCAGCGTCACTGGCGCCGGCACGGGCAGCGTCACCATCACCGGCAGCCTGGCCGACGTGAACGCCACCCTGGCCACCCTGAGCTACGCCACCACCGCGACGGCCACGGGAACGGATACCATCACCGTTACCATCAATGACGGCGGCGGCAGCCTGATCGGCGGGGCCAAGTCGGCCACGCAGACCATCGCGGTGAACCTGACCGGCAACGACACGCCGTCCCTGGCCCTGCCGGGTGGTCAGAGCTATGTCGATCAGGCCGGCCACGCCATCACCGGTGTGGCCATCACCGACGTGCTGCCGGGCGGCACCGTCACGGCCACCGTGTCCGACCTGCACGGCAACCTCAGCTTCACCGCCGCGGGGTCCGCCACCGTCACCGGCGGCGGTACGGGCAGCGTCACCATCACCGGCAGCCTGGCCGACGTGAACGCCACCCTGGCCACCTTGACCTACGCCACCACCCTGTCAACCATCGGCAGCGATACCATCACCGTCGCCGTCAACGATGGTGGCACGGCCCGCATCGGCGGGGCGAAGTCCACCAGCGGCACCATCGCCGTGGCCATCGCCACCAACGACACGCCGGTCCTGACCGTGGCCGGGGCGCAGGCCTACACCGACACCAACGCCCATGCCATCACCGGTGTCAGCGTCGCCGACACCTACAGCGGCACCATCACCGCCACCGTTTCCGATCTGCATGGCAATCTGGGCTTCACCGCCGCGGGTGCCGCCAGCGTCACCGGTGCTGGCACGGGCAGCGTCACGATCACCGGCAGTCTGGCCGACGTGAACGCCACCCTGGCCAGCCTGACCTATGCCACCACGGCGACCACCACCGGCAGCGACACCATCACCGTCACCGTCAATGACGGCGGCGGCAGCCTGATCGGCGGCGCCAAGTCCGCCACCCAAACCATCGCGGTCAACCTGACCGGCAACGACACCCCGGTCCTGACCGTGGCGGGGGCGCAGAGCTACAGCGACACCAGCGCCCACGCCATCACCGGCGTGAGCATCAGCGACACCCTGCAAGGCAACACCGTCACCGCCACCGTGTCGGACCTGCGCGGCAATCTGGGCTTCACCGCTTCCGGTGCCGCCAGCGTCACCGGCGCCGGCACGGGCAGCGTCACCATCACCGGCAGCCTGGCCGACGTGAACGCCACCTTGGCCACCCTGACCTACGCCACCACGGCGACGGCCACCGGCGGCGACACCATCACCGTCAGCGTCAATGACGGCGGCACCGCCCGCATCGGCGGCGCCAAATCCACCGTCCAGACCATCGCGGTCAACCTGACCGGCAACGACACGCCGGTCCTGACCGTGGCCGGGACGCAGACCTATACCGACACCAACGTCCACGCCATCACCGGCGTCAGTGTCAGCGACAGCCTGCAGGGCAGCACCGTCACCGCCGCCCTGATCGCCACCCAGGGCAACATTTCCGTCACCGCCTCCGGCGGCGCCACGGTGTCGGGCAGCGGCAGCGGCGTGGTTTCCATCACCGGCAGCCTGGCCGACGTGAATGCCACCCTGGCCACGCTGAGCTATGCCACGACCGCCACAACCACGGGCGCGGACGTCCTGACCGTGGCGCTGAGCGATGGCGGCAGCAACCGCATCGGTGGCGCCAAATCAACCGTGCAGACCATCACCATCAACCTGACGGGCAACGACACCCCGGTCCTGACCGTGGCCGGGGCGCAGAGCTATAACGACACCAACGCCCACGCCATCACGGGCGTCAGCATCAGCGACAGCCTGACCGGCACCTCGGTCACGGCCACGGTGACGGCCACTAAAGGCAATGTCGCCGCCATCGCGTCGGGCGCCGCCACCCTGGCCGGCAACGGCACGGGCAGCCTGACCATCACGGGCAGCCTGGCCGACGTGAACGCCACCCTGGCCAGCTTGACCTATGCCACCACGGCGACGGCCACCGGCAGCGACACCATCACCGTCACCGCCGACGACGGCGGCACCGCCCGCATCGGCGGGGCGAAGTCCACCGTCCAGACCATCGCGGTCAGCCTGACCGGCAACGACACGCCCGTGGTGACCGTGCCGGGCGGCCAGAGCTACAACGACACCGACGCCCACGCCATCACCGGCATCAGCGTCAGCGACACCCTGTCGGGCAACGCGGTCACGGTGGCCCTACTGGCCGGCAAGGGCAACGTCACGGTCACCGCCTCCGGCGGCGCCACGGTGTCGGGCAACGGCAGCGGCGTGGTTTCCATCACCGGCAACGTGGCGGACGTGAACGCCACCCTGGCCAGCCTGACCTACGCCACCACCGCCACAACCACGGACACCGACACCCTCACGGTGGCCATCAGTGATGGCGGCACCAGCCGCATCGGCGGCGTGAAGTCCGCCGTGCGCACGGTGGCCATCAGCCTGACCGGCAACGACACGCCCGTCCTGACCTTGCCAGGCGCCCAGAACCTGTCCGCCACCGGCAACCAGGCCATCACCGGCATCAGCGTCAGCGACACCCTGATCGGCGGCACCATCAGCGTCCTGGTGAAGGACGGCTTTGACGGGCAACTGGTCATGGCGGCCTCGGGCGCCGCCACCCTGACCGGCAACGGCACGGGCACGGTCATCGTCCGCGGCAGTGTGGCCGACGTGAACGCCACCCTGTCCACCCTGAACCTGACCCCCGCCACCACCGGCAACGACATCATTACCGTGACCGTCAGCGACGGTGGCACGACCCGGGTGGGCGGCGCCAAGACGGCCAGCGGCATCATCGGCGTGACCATCAACCCGGTGGTGGTGCCACAGCCCCCGGCCACGACGACCACCACCACAACGACGACCACAACCACGACGGCACCGACAACCACGTCGACCAGCACCTTGATCGTGACGCCCACGGTGGCCGCGACCAGCACCGCGACGACCACCGTGGTCCTGACCCAAACGGTGGGCACGGGCAACGCCGGCGTCAGCGGCACACCCAGCGCGGGCCTGAGCGGAAACAGCGTCATCGGCACCAGCGCGACCAGCACAACGACAACGTCGACCGCCACCACCAGCATCATCACGGCGTTGGCGACCGACAGCAGCACGTCGACCAGCACCAGCCGGCCGACGACCACCACAACGGCCGCTGGCTCAACGACCGTCACCCCAACCACCTCTGGCACAACCGCTGCCGGCACAACGGGGGGCAGTGCGACGCCCACCCCCACGACGGCGACCACGACCACCGGGGCCGCGACGACCGGCACGACGGCCACCTCCGCCGCCGCCATCAGCGCCGGCACCGGCGTGGTCGCCATCACCTCCGCCACCAGCGGCACCACCCCGTTGACCCTGGCCAGCCAGGTCGGCAACCAAGTGGTCATCGCCGGCCAGCAAGTGACCTTCCAGCTGCCGCAGGGCACCTTCCAGAGCAGCGACCCCCAGGTGACGCTGGAAGCGCGGCAGGCCAACGGCGAGCCGCTGCCCGCGTGGCTGACCTTCAACCCGGCCAACGGCACCTTCAGCGGCCAGCCGCCGGCGGGCGAGACCAGCACCGTCGCCATCACCGTCACGGCGCGCGACAGTAACGGCAACGTCGCCGAGGCCAAGTTCAACATGGCGGTGGGCCAGCAGCAGAACGGCACCGGCGGACCCGGCGGGCAAGGCCCGCAGGGACCGGGGAACCGCGCCCCGCAGCAGCATGCCGCCAATGACCCGGCGACCGCCGTTCCCGCCGATCTGAACCCGGTACAGTTGGCCGCCTATACCGGCCGTGACGCGGCGGCCCAGGATCTGGCCGCCAAGATCGCCAACGGCACCGGCAAGGCACCGGCGGGTAAGCTGTCGCTGACGGCGCAGCTTCAGGCCGCCGCCCAGGCGCAGAAGGCCGTCGGCTTCGGTGCCGGCACCTTCGGCGCCACCCCGCACCACGGCATCGTCGACGACACCGTGTCCCTTCTCGCCAGCTTGCTGGACGTGTTCGGCGGCACCGCCCCGCAGCACGGCCCGGCCCTCCCCGCCCACCACGCTTCCACCACCACGACCGCCTGAGGCTCCATGACGTCCTTGCCTTATTCCGCGCCGGCGCGGCGCACCCGCCCGCGTACCGTGGCGACGCCCATTGTCGCCGGAGCCTTGGTGGCCTTGCTGGCGGGGTGTTCCGTCACCCCCCGCCCCTTGACATCGGATGAGAACCAGACCCGCGCCACCGAGGCGCTGAAGCTCGTTCGCGACCGCATTGATCCGGTGACGGTCGCCGTCTCCCTGGACGAGGCCATCGCCCGGGCGGTCAAGTACAACCTGGACCACCGGCTGGCGCTGATGGACCAGGCCATCGCCAACCGCCAGATCGACGTGTCGCGCTGGGACCTGCTGCCCAAGCTGGTGGTGGACGGCGGCCTGACGGCGCGCAGCAACGAACTGGCGTCGTCCTCCTACTCCATCCTGACTGGCAAGCAGTCGCTGGAACCCTCAATCTCCAGCGACCGCCGTTCCGGCACCGCCGACCTGCAGCTGAGCTGGAGCGTCCTGGACTTCGGCATCAGCTATTACCAGGCCCGGCAGAACGGCGACCGGGCCCTGGCCACGGCCGAGAAGCGCCGGTCGGCGGTCAACAGCATCGTGCAGCAGGTCCGCGCCGCCTACTGGCAGGCCGTGGCGGCGGAAAAGATCGGCGACCGCATCAACCCCATCCTGGCCGATGCCCGCCAGGCCCTGGAAGACACCCGCCAGGTGGAGAAGCAGCGTCTGAAGCCCATGCTGGACGTGCTGCGGGACGAGAAGGCGACCATCGACATCATCCGCCAGCTGGAAAACCTGCAGGCCGACCTGGCGCTGGCCAAGACCCAGTTGGCGGCCTTGATGGGCCTGCCCCCCGGGACGCCCTACCAGCTGGTGTTGCCGGACAACCCGACCGCCCTGCCGGAGATGAAAACCGCCATCACCGAGCTGGAACACACGGCCCTGATCAACCGCCCGGAACTGCGCGAGCAGGCGTACAACCGCCGCATCGCCACGGACGAAGTGCACAAGGCCTTCCTGAAGCTGTTCCCCAACCTGTCCATCCAGGGCGGCCTGGACTATGACAGCAACTCCTTCCTGGTGAACCAACGGTGGGCCGAGGGGGGCCTGCGCCTGTCCTGGGGCCTGGTGAACCTGCTGGCCGGCAATGACTTCATGGGCCTGGCGGAGACGCAGCGCGACCAGGCCGAGGTGCGCAACCTGGCCCTGTCCATGGCCGTGCTGACCCAGGTGAACGTGGCCTGGCAGCAGCTGGGCCGCGCCCGCACCCAGTACCTGGAAGCATCCGAGCTGGACAACATCGAGGGCCGTATCTACGACCAGGTGCTGGCACAGCAGGAAAACAGCGCCGCCGGCAAGGTCGATCGCGTGCGCGCGTCCGCGTCGCGCATCGTGGCGGAACTGACCCGCGCCCGGGCCTACGCCGACATGCAGAACGCGCTGGCGTCACTGTACGTCTCGGTCGGCATCGATCCGCTGCCCCAGTCCGTGCCGGATTATACGTTGAAGACCCTGACCGCCGCGGTGTCCACGGTGAACCGTCGTATCGAGAGCGGCATGTTCGGTGCCGAGGCGTCGGTCACCGCCCAGACGCCGACACTGGACGACCCCGGCAAGGCCTTGACGCAGTAACTCCAGAGAGCGATAGCCAAAGCGGCGCCGGGCGGGGATCCTCCCTCCCGGCCCGTCTTGTTTCGGCGACCATCTGGCGCCGGCCCCCGTTGCAACGAACCCCTTGCAACGAACCCCTTGCAACGAACAGCGAGTCTGCCCCTTGTTCCGCCCCCGGTTCAGCCTGATCCTGCCCGCGCTTCTTCTCGGCCTGTCCGCCACGGCCCACGGCGCCGACACCATGCCGGAGATCCGCGCCCAGTTGGTGCCCAAGCGCAGCACGGTGCTGTCGTCGCAAATCGCCGCCCAGATTTCGGAACTGCCGTTGCGCGAGGGCGACAGTTTCGGCGAGGGGCAGAAGCTGGTGGCCTTCGACTGCGGCATCCAGAGGGCGCGCCAGGCCAAGGCCAACGCCCAGGAGGCCGCGACCCGCAAGACCTATGAGGTCAAGAGCAAGCTGAACACGCTGAATTCCATCGGCGTATTGGAAGTGGAAACGGCGGCGGCGGAGCACGCCATGGCCGAAGCCGAACAGCAGATGGCGCGTGAGGTCGCATCGCATTGCGTGGTCACCGCCCCCTTCGCCGGCCGCATGGGACCGGTGGACGTGAAACGCTTCCAATCCGTGGCGGAAGGGCAGAAACTGCTGGAGATCCTGGACCCGACGGAACTGGAGGCGGAAATGCTGGTGCCGTCGTCGTGGCTGAAGTGGCTGAAGCCCGGTTTCGCACTGGAAATCGGCATTGAGGAAACGGGCCGCAAGTACCCGGCCAAGGTGGCCCGCCTGTCACCGCGCATCGATCCCGTCTCGCAAAGCATCCGGGTCTTCGCCGTCATCGACGGCAAATTCCCCGAATTGCTGCCGGGCATGAGCGGCCGCGCCATCGTCGCGGCTCCGAATTGAGGACGGGGTGATGCGCGTCGTGCCCCCCACCCCGGAGGAACCGCCCCAGCGCCCGGACGCGGCCGAACTGGCCGGCCGGCAGCTGTTCGGCCTGACCACCCTGCTGCAGTTGCAGAAACGGGCGCGGCATACCCGCACCGAGCAGGAGCTGGGCTTCCTGATGGTGAATGACACCTTCAGCCTGGTGCGCTATCGCCAGGCGCTGGCCTGGCAGCGGACGGAGCGGGGCGACGGCGCGGTGCTGGCCGTGTCGGGCTTGTCCTCCGTGGATGCCGACAGCCCCTATGCCCGCTACGCCTGCCGTCTTCTGGCGGCCCATGGTGATCCCGCCGCGATCAAGGAACTGACCACGGCCGATCTGGCCCAGGATTTGGCCGAGGAGTGGCCGGAATACCTGCCGGCCCACGGCCTGTGGCTGCCGCTGACGGCGCCGGATGAGCGGTCCTTGGGCGGCCTGCTGCTGGCCCGGGAAGAACCGTGGACGGATGGCGAGCGCGTGCTGCTGGAGAATCTGGGTGATGCCTACGCCCATGCCTGGGGCGGTTTGGTCCGGCAGCAGCGGCGCTGGCATCGGGACGCCGCCCGGCTGAAGTCCCTGCGCACCCTGGGCTATGTCGCGGCGGGCCTGGTGGCCCTGTCCCTGTTCCCCGTGCGCCTGTCGGCCCTGGCGCCGGCGGAGGTCATTCCCCAGGCCCCGACCGTGGTGCGGGCCCCGTTCGACGGCGTGGTCGACAAGTTCCTGGTGACGCCCAACCAGCCGGTGACCGAGGACCAGCCCCTGTTCCAGCTGGATCCGGTGCGGCTGCAGAACCGTCTGGACGTGGCCCAGGCCACCCTGGAAGCGGCGGAGGCGGAGTACCGCCAGACCGCGCAGCAGGCCGTTTTCGATGAGAAGGCCAAGGGCCAGTTGGTGGTTCTGCAAGGCAAGCGCGACCAGGCCATGGCGGAGGTCACCTACGTCCAGGATCTGCTGAAGCGCATCGTCGTGCATACGCCCCGCGCCGGCCTGGCCGTGTTCACCGACGTCAACGACTGGATCGGACGGCCGGTCACCCAGGGCGAGCGCATCCTGATGGTGGCGGAACCCAAGGATGTGGAGCTGGAGATCAAGCTGCCGGTGGCCGACGCCATCGCCATGGACGCGGGCGACCCTGTGTCGCTGTTCCTGAACATCGACCCGCAGCATCCACTGGACGCCACCGTGCGGCTGGCGGCCTATCAGCCCGAGGTGGGCACGGACGGTGTCGCGGCCTATCGTCTGAAGGCGCGGTTCAACGATGGCCAGGCCCCCGTGCGCATCGGCCTGCAGGGTACGGCCAAGATCTACGGCCAGCGTACCACCCTGTTCTATTACCTGTTCCGCCGCCCCCTGGCGGCGCTGCGTCAGCGGTTGGGTGTCTGATGAGCGGTGAGGTTCCGGACGCCGCGCCCGCGTCGGTGGACGCCCCGCCCGTGCGCTTTGCCCCCTTGCGGGAGGAACTGACACTGCTGGCCGGGCCGGCCCTGGCAGACGGGTCGCCCAGCTGGACGCTGCATGACCAGGTGGCCGGACGCTTCTATCGGCTGGGCTGGCTGGAGTTCGAGATCCTGCGTCGATGGCATCTGGAGGTGCCGCAGGCCATCGCCACCGATGTCGCGTCCAACACCACGTTGCGCGTCACCGTCGATGATGTCATGGCCGTCTCGCAGTTCCTGGCGCTGAACAACCTGTTGCAGCGCCATGGGCCGCAGGCGGTATCGACCCTCATGCGCCAGGCGGAGATGCGCAAGCCCGGCTTTTGGCAATGGCTGCTGAAGAACTACCTGTTCTTCCGTGTGCCGCTGGTGAAGCCCGACCGTTTCCTGACCCAGGCCCTGCCTTATGTATCCTGGATCTTCACCCGCGGTTTCTTGCTGGTCACGCTGGCCGCCGCCTTGTTGGGCATCTACCTGGTGACGCGGCAGTGGGACCAGTTCCGCACCACCTTCGTCAGCTTCCTCTCCCCCTCCGGCCTCATCACCGGCGCCGTCGGCCTGGCCGTGGCCAAGGTGGTGCATGAGTTGGGACACGCCCTGACCGCCAAGCGCTATGGCTGCCGGGTACAGACCATGGGCATCGCCTTCATGGTCATGTACCCGCTGCTCTACACCGATGTCAGCGACGCCTGGCGGCTGCCCAACCGGCGCCAGCGCCTTGCCATCGGCGTGGCCGGCATGGGCGCGGAACTGACGCTGGCCGCCTATGCCACGCTGGCCTGGTCCTTCCTGCCGGAAGGGCCGGTGAAGGCCGCCGCCTTCCTGCTGGCCACCACCAGCTGGATCATGACCGTGCTGGTCAACACCAGCCCCTTCATGCGCTTCGACGGATATTTCCTGCTGTCGGACCTGCTGGACGTGCCCAACCTGCATGACCGCGCCTTCGCGTTGGGCCGCTGGTGGGTGCGCGAGCGACTATTCCACCTGGGGGAACCGGTGCCGGAGGAGTTGCCGGTCAAGCGCCGCAATCTGTTGATCGCGCTGGCCTTCGCCACCTGGATTTACCGCTTTACCCTGTTCGTCGGCATTGCCGCCCTGGTCTACCACCTGTTCTTCAAGGTGCTGGGCATCATCCTGTTCCTGGTGGAGGTGTGGTGGTTCATTCTGCGCCCACCCCTGAACGAGGTGCGGGAATGGATACGGCGGCGGGGAACCATGACTTGGAACCGCCGCTCCGCCACCACGGCGGCCGTGGCGCTGGGCCTGCTGGCCCTGGCCGTCATCCCCTGGCGCAGCACGGTGACGGCGCCGGCCGTCCTGCGCGCCGCGCAGGAGACGGAGATTTTCCTGGACCAGCCAGGGCGGATGGACGCCGTGCTGGTCAAGGCGGGCCAGAGTGTGGCGGCGGGCCAGGTGCTGTTCCGCCTGAGTTCCCCCGACCTGGACTACAAGCTGGCCAGCCAGCGCCAGAAGATCCAGACTCTGCAATGGGAATCGGCCTACCGCGGCAGTGCCGCCGTCGACCCCAAACGCCAACGCATCGCGGCGCAGGAGTTGGAGACCGCGCAGGCCGAGCTGCGCGGGCTGGAGGCGGAAAAGGCCAAGCTGACCGTGACCGCCCCCTTCGCCGGCATCATGGCCGAGGTGGCCGAGCCGCTGTCGCCCGGCGAATGGCTGCCGGCGAAGGAGCGGCTGGGCCTGCTGCTGGACCCGGCGCATCCCATGATCGAGGCCTATGTGCGCGAGGCCGACCTGCATCGGGTGGCCCTGGGAGACCGGGGCCGCTTCCGCCCCGACCAGACCGTGACCAGCGCCGTGGACGGCCGCATCCAGGACATCGACGACACCAGCACCCGCGTGCTGAGCCGGCGCTATCTGGCCAGCACCTATGGCGGCGACATCGCCGCGCGCGAAGACAGCCAGCACCAGCTGGTGCCCGAGGAGTCGCTGTACCGCGTGCTGATCGCACCGGCCAAGGACACCGCCCCGGCCAGCCTGGAGCGGGGCCGCGTGACGCTGGAAGGCGTGCGCGAAAGCCTGCTGGGCAGCCTGTGGCGCCGGACCGTGGCCATCCTGCTGCGCGAAGGCAGCTTCTGAACGCCAACCGCCGACTCCGCCCCTTATGAAAAGGCGTATGCGATGACAGACCACCCCACGCTTCCCCTCTTCTACAAGCAGCCGCGCCTGATGCAGGCCACCACGGACGAGGCCATGTCCCTGCGGCAGCCCGTCAGCTACGGCTTCGCCGCCGGGGCGCACGCGGTTCCCCTGGTGATGGGCGAGTTCGCCGCCGCCTGCCGGTCCATCCCCATCCTGTTCGCCGGCGAAGCCGCGGCCCCCATCGCCCTGCTGGGCCTGCGCGAGGGGCAGAACCTGTTCGTGCACGCCGATGGCCGCTGGGACGAGGGCGCCTACATCCCGGCCTACGTCCGCCGCTACCCCTTCATCTTCCTGGAGGACACGGAAGCGGACCAACTGACCTTGTGCGTGGACGAGGCGGCGGATGCCGTGGTGGCGGGAACGGAAAACCCCTTCTTCGTGAACGGCGCGCCCACCGACCTGACGCTCCAGGCCCTGGATTTCGCGCGGGAGTATCAGGCGTTCCACGCGCTGACCACCGGCTTCGTCGCCGCCCTGCTTGACGGCGATCTGCTGACCGAGCGGCGGGCGGACATCACCCTGCCCTCCGGCGAGACGCCCAGCCTGTCCGGCTTTCGCGTCATCGATGAGGAAAAGCTGAACCGGCTGCCGGCGGAAACGTTGGCGCAGTGGCGCGACAAGGGTTGGCTGGCCGCGGCTTACGCCCACCTCATCTCCCTCAACGACTGGTCGGCGCTGATCCGGCGGGCCGGGTGATGGAACGGTGATGAACCGATTGCTGCCGCAGGAAATCGAAACACCAACGCCGGAGATGGAAAGGCTGACCGCACGGATGGTGCTGCCCATCCAGCCGCGGCTGATGGTCTATCTCGCCGAGGTGCGTGCGCAGGTGGACGCGGAGCTACAGCCCGCGCTGCAGCCGGTCAGCCCGGTCAAACCGTATCCCCTGGGCCGCTGTGAGGAGATCACGCGGGCGGCCATGGCCATCCTGGGCCGGCGCTTGCGCGAGCCTGCCCATCCGGTGGAGCACGCCCTCGCCTCCTTCCTGCGCCAGGGCGGCCGCATCCGCACCATCTGGGGCGCGTTGCGCGGCACCTATTTCCAGAACGCCTTCCAGATCGGCAGCCTGTACGCCGACGTGGCCAACGACACGGTCGTCATCACCAAGCCCAAGGTCGAAATTCTGCCGGTGCTGGAGTGCGGGCTGGTGCCCATACGGGACATCGCCCATTTCATCGAGATCGCCGGCACGTATTGGGGTGGGGAGATCTACCCCAACCTGGTGGTCCCCGACCTTGCCCCCTTGTTCCCCATGATCAGCCGCATTCCCCACCAGTCCGTCCGGCCGCAGATGGGGTGCGACTACATGATCGACCTGTTCCGCCGCGACGAGTTCCGCGGGCCGGAAGCCTTCCTGGCCGCCGCCCCGCCGCCACCGCCCGAGGTGGTGGAAGAGTTGCGCAGCCTATGTCCCGAAACCATACGTCATGTCACCCCCGACAGCGGCCGGGACTTGGCCGTCGCCGCCTGCCGACGGGCTCGGGACATGCGGGCGGACAATGCGTGGCGGGACCGCCTGGTCCTGGACCTGTTGAGCATCAAACGGCTGTGAAAGCCGCCGCCCCCGCCCCTCGTACTACCAATCGGTCATGGTCGCGGACGGGTCCCTGCGCTAGGCTTTTCCGATAATAAGATCGGGAGGAGTCCATGATGCGCGTAACGCGGTCCCTGCTGGCGATGGCGGCCCTGGTGGGGCTGGGAATGGCGCCGGCGTCGGCTGGTGCCGCGGAACCCAAAGCCAAGGGGGAGCATCATCCCCGTTACGATTATCCCACCGCCGTGCGCGCCGATTATGTCATCGGCTGCCTGGCGTCCAATGGTTTCAAGCACGAGCTGCTGGGCAAGTGCGCCTGTGGCATCGACACCATCGCCGACATGATGCCCTACGACGATTATGAGAAGGCGGACACGATTCTGCGCATGCAACAGGGCGGCCTGGGCGACCGGGGCGCCATGTTCCGCGACACCCCCATCGCCAAGGATGAGGTGGAAAAGCTGCGCCGCGCCCAGGCCGAGGTCAACCTGCGCTGCACATGAGGGCCGGCGTCCCATCCGTCTTGCGCCGCCCCCCGGCCCGCGCCACAATCCGGCCGGCGATTGCGGGGGAAAATAGACGGTGAAATACCATCCGGAGGCGCTGGACCCCATCGTCGGCTTCCTGCGCGGCATCGGCTTCACGGTGCATTTCGGTGCCGGGGCGCGGGGCGGCTTCCTGCCCGGCGTCAACATCGCGGCCGGCGCCATCCATGTGGATCCCGAGACCCTGGTGGGCCCCGGCGACCTGCTGCACGAGGCCGGGCATATGGCCATCCTGCCCCGCCGCCTACACGCCCAGTTGGGACGGGATCTGGAGGCCGACATGCGCGCCGCCATAGCCGCCGAGGCCGGACCCGGCCTGCCGGCCGATCCTCGGCTGTCCGTCCCCCTGCAGCAGGGCGAGATGATGGCCCAGGCCTGGTCCTATGCGGCGGCCCTGCATCTGGGCGTGCCGCTGGAATGCATCTTCTTCCCCGGTTCCTACCACATCGACGCGTATGAAGGCCCGCATCCCATGCAGCGGTGGCTGGAGGCCGGCACCCATCACGGGATGGGGGCATTGGCGCACGCCGGCATGACCGGCTTCGCCGGCATCTTCACCCTGATGGGCGACAACGGCCTGCCCCCCTTCCCGCATATGAGCCGATGGGTGCAGGCGTAAGGCATCAAAGGCTCGCGAATTCGGATCGCAGGAAGGCAAATACCCGGTCCGCCGCCGCTGCGGTGCCATAGCGCTCACCGGCGGGGGTGGGGTTCACGTCGTTGCGAACCTGCGCCTCATAGACTGGCCGCAGCAAGTTTATGCGGTCCATGAGACGATCAGCCCGATCCGCAACTTCCGGCAATACCGTACGCAGCTCATTGGCATGATGGTCGATGACCGCCGCCATATCAAAAATATCCCGCACTTTGAAGTTGGATGGCCGGTGGAACATCTTCTTGGTCGCGATTTCCCAAGGCGTTTCCAAAGGAACTTGATGACCTTCGAAAAGCCAATTCATCACCGGGTTGTCCGTCCGACGCCCCGCCACGATAAAATCAATTTCGCCTTCGGCAAAGGTCAGCTTCAGATAGTTGCCTGGATATTCATACGTCCGACCATCCAGCAGGATTTTGGTCGCCGCGTTTCGTTGGGGTGTCAGCGCCCGGACAATATCTGAAGAGCCAACGAAGGCATCAATATCGTAGCTGATCCGATGCCCATAGTGGACTGCCAGGGCAGTCCCGCCTCCGAAGCTCCAAACCGTCCCATCAGGCAGTGTGCCTATCAGCGCCAAGGTGCGTCGCAGCAGCACGTCCCAGGCTGAGGGCCGCCATTTCGGTGATCCAGGCGGCGTTGCTGGCATCGGGCAATCTCCAAGTCCGCAGAGCGCGATACAAATCTTCGAAAGTCAGCACACCGCTGAGCACCAGATCGTGCAGCGTGCCCATGGATACCTCATCGAAGAAGGCTTCCACATGGGGACGCCAATCTTCAATGGGCGCAGGAGCCAATAACAAGGCGACCAGGCCTGGCCCATCCACCGGCACGGGACGGGGTGCGTTGATGGTGGACAGGGCGCGATCCAGCACCGGTTCCGCCGCCGGCAACAGTTTGAATTGCTGACGCCACCGGGCGGCGACAGCCTTCAGCGCATCGGCAGCGGCGACGGGAGCTTGCACCTCCACCCGGGCGATGCCACGAGGCCCGAGGGTGGATTGGCGATAGCGGCGGACGCGATCAGCGGCGGTGGCGTCCCGTTTGGGCCTGGCGGTCATGACATCTCCTGACAGCGCCAGTCTAACGTAACCGGATTACGACCTCAAGATCACCCTTAGCCCTTGTCGTCACCCGGGAAGGTATGGCTGAAGGTGGCGTCGGTGCTGTCGCGCACGGTGATCGCCAGGGGCCCCTGGGGGCGGTAGCTGAAGGTGATGGCCGGATCCTCGCTCAAGGAAATGTCGGCCTCCAGCTGGAAGACCAGGGCAGCGCCGCTTTTCACCGTGATGTCGCGGACGAAGCGCGCGGGCGTGTAGTTGCGGGTCACCTGGTCCATCTGCATGCCGTTGTAATTGGGGTGGCTGATCAGCAACTGGGCGGTGACCGCCCCCTTGGGCAGGCCGGCCGGGCCGTCGGCCACCATCTTCAGCCGCATCTGCCCCAGACGTTCCATGGCCAGGGCGGCATCCTTGGTGGCGGGGGCGGAGCAGCCGCCGGCGGCCTTGATGTAGCGCTCGGTCACGAACCAACGCCCGTCCGTCGTTTCCGCCACGGCGTGCATATGGGTATAGGCATCCACCCGGATGCGGGTCTTCACCTGCGCCGGCACGGCCGCAGGGCCGAAATGAAAGGTGCCGACCAGGGGAGCGGGGTTGTTGTCCACCACCAGGTAGAGGGCCTTCAGCGCCAGCTTGGGGTCCAGGGTCAAGGTCACCGGCACCAGGGCCGCGTCCAAGGCCCGGTCCGGCGCGTCCAGCGCGATTTGCCCCTTGGCGGGTGTCAGGGTGTGGGCGGCGAACAGGGTCTGGCGCAGATCCTGCCATCGGGCGGCGTCGGCCGCCGGGTCCTCGGCCCGGGCGAAAAGCGGAGCGGTCAGGATTGACAGCAGGACCAAAGCGAACAGGCGGGACTTCATGATGGATCCTCCCACTCCAGCTGCTTGAAGGCGGTGATGGCGTTGCGGCCGTTATAGGCGTCGAACAGTTTCCAGCGGCCCCGTTCCGACCGCGCCACCGTGGCGGCGGCGGCATCGATGTCCCCGCCGTTTTTCAGCAGGGTCCGGATGTCGCGGGCCAGCGTGGTGAGATAGCGTTCCTCATCCGCCGCCCCGGCCGGCCAGGGCAGCTGGGCGGGACCATGGCCCGGCACCACGCGTACCGCCGGCAGGGCCATCAATTGGCCCAACACCGCCAGCCAGCCGGTCAGGCTGCCGTCCAGCGCCGGGATGCGGCCCTGGAACAGCAGGTCGCCGGCCCATAGGGTGCGGGTCTGCCCATCATACACCGTCAGGTCGCTGTCGGTATGCGCGGCGCCATAAGCCGCCACGTGCAGGATACGGCCGCCCAAGTCGACGTCGGCGGCGGTATCGACGGCTTCGGTGGGCGGCAGGGCGTCGCCAGCCTTGGCCCCCGCTTGGGCCAGGTCGCCACCCAGGATGCGGGCCAGGCCCTGGCGGTAGAAGGCTCCGCGTTCCCCCCACGCGGCGGCGAAGCGGGCATGGGCCACCACCACCGGATGATCGTCCGCGAAGGCGACGGCGCCCAGCACATGGTCTGGATGGACGTGGGTGTAGATGAGATAGCGGATGGGCAGCCCGGTGGTGGCCTTGATGCGCGCCCGCAGCCAGGCGCCGTCCCCGGCGCTGCCGCCCGGATCGATGACGGCCACGGCGTCATGGCCGATGATGAAGCCGATATTGGCGATGGCGTCGTCGTTGGTGGCGGTAGCGTCCTGCACCGCGCCGGGGCGCACATAAACGCCGGGAGCGACTTGGGCGAGCGGGCCGCCCCCCTTTGCCCACACGGACACCGGCAGCCCCCAGCCGGCCGCCATGCAAAATAGAACACAGGCCCGGATCAAGGTTCGGCGGGCCATGCCTCCCCCACAGGAGCCTCGACGGACCTGGCCGCTGCCGGCGACGGGCCGTATTGGCGATAGATGAACTCGGCCGGCGCGTCGCCCCGCGCTTCGACGGCCGCCAGCATGACACCATGGTCTGGCGACAGGGCGCAGGCGGGATCGGTGCGGCCGGCATCGCCGGTCAGGGCGAAGGCCTGGCAGCGGCAGCCGCCCCAGTCCACCTCCCGCCGCTCGCAGCCCTGGCAAGGTTCCGGCATCCAGGCGGTGCCGCGATAACGGTTGAAGGCCTCGCTGTCGTACCAGGCCGCCGCGAGCGAGCCGGTGGCAACCGAGGGCCAATCGAAACCGGGCAGTGTTTCCGCCGCATGGCAGGGCAAGGCGAGGCCGGCGGGGGAGATGTTCATGAACCGCCGGGCCCAGCCGCCCATGCAGGCCTTGGGGCGGGCGGCGTAATAGTCCGGCGGCACATAGTCGATGACCATGCGGCCCTTCAGCCGCGCCCGCGCCGCCTGCACCGTCGCCGTGGCCGCGTCCAGCTGCGCCCGGCTGGGCAGCAGGGCGTCCCGGTTCATCAGGCTCCAGCCGTAATACTGGACATGGGCGACTTCGATGCGGCCCGCCCCCAGCTCCAGCCCCAGATCTATCATCTGCGGCAGCCGGTCCAGGTTTTGGCGGTGGACGACGAAATTCAGGGTCAGGGGCAAGCCGGCCGCTGTCACTTGCCCGGCCAGCGCCAGCTTGCGCGCCTGGGCGCCCGGCATGCCGCCGATCCGCTCCGCGCTTTCCACCTCCACATCCTGGAAGCTCAGCTGCACATGGTCCAAGCCGGCGTCGGCCAGCACGGCCAGCGATGCCCGGTCCAGCAACACGCCGGAGGTGATGAGGTTGGTGTAGAGGCCCAGGCCGGCGGCATGGCGCACCAGATCCGGCAAATCCTTGCGCGCCGTAGGCTCCCCGCCCGAGAAGTGCACCTGCAGGATGCCCAGGGCGGCCGCCTCGCCCAGCACACGCTTCCACGTGGCCGTGTCCATCTCCTCCCTCGCCCGCTGCAGCTCCACGGGGTTGGAGCAATAGGGGCAGCGCAGCGGGCAGCGGTGGGTCAGCTCCATCAGCAGACCCATCGGTGCCTCTACTTGGGTCGCCGCCACCGGAGGCGATCCAGCCACAGGGCCGGTCATAGGGCCGGCCATAGGGGAGGAAGCATGGCTCATAGCAGGACAACGCCCTTCTCGGCCAAGTCGCGCAGCATGCCACCCACGTCGCCCGCCATCTCGTCCCGCGGCACGTCGAAGCGGGTGGCCAAGTCGTCGATGATGGCCCCCAGGCTGCGCTGGCCGTCCACCAGCTTCAGGATCTCGGTGGCCGCCTCATCCGGCAGGAAAAGTCGTTCCGGTGCCAGAACCATCCAGCTTTTCCGGGTATCATCGAAGCGGAACTTCACGCCTCGGGCAAAGCGTGGCACCGACGCCTCGCCCACCGCTTCCGTGGTCGCGGCATCGGTCATCGCCGGCGTCCTTCCGGTATGAAGGCGCCCGGCGGGATGTAGCCGGGCTCGACATAGGCGAAGTGCAGGGCGTCCAGTTGGGCCCACAGGATGTTGCACTTCTCCGTCAGGGCGGCGATGGCGCCCCGCTGCTGCTCCGCCGTGCGGGCATGTGCCTTCACATAGGCCAGGGCGAAATCCACATCGCGCGGCGCCTGGGTCAGGCGCGGGGTGAAGTAAGCCAGGGTTTCCTGAGTGATGAAATCGTAATTGGCCAGCATGCCGGACACACGCTCGGCGATGATGGTGGGGGAAAACATCTCGGTGAGGGAGGAGGCCACCGCCTCCAGCACGCTGCGGTCCCGCACCAGGGAAACATAGGCGTCCACCGCAAAGCGCGTGGCCGGCAGGATGCCGACGGTGGACTGGACATAGTCGCGGTCCAGCCCCACGCCCGTGGCCAGGCGCAGCCACCGCTCGATGCCGCCGTTGGCGGGGGTGTCGGCTCCGGGGAAGCCGTCGTGGTCCTCCAATCGGCTGCGCCAAAGCCGGCGCAGATCCGGTGTGGGCAGGCGGGACAGCAACACCGCGTCCTTGGCCGGGATACGGCTCTGATAATAATAGCGGTTCAGGGCCCAGGCCTGGACTTGGCCCCGGTTCAGGGCGCCGCTGTGCAGCAGCTTATGGAAGGGATGCAGGTTGTGGTAGCGCTCCGCCCCCACGGCGCGCAACGCCGCCTCCAACTCTTCCGGCGATAGGACGCGATCCTGCGGCGCTGCGGTCATAAGGCGATTTCCATTCCGTCGAAGGCCACCTCCCATCCCGCTTGGTCCACCACCCGGCGCTGCGGGCTGTCGTCCATGAGGATGGGATTGGAATTGTTGATGTGGATGAAGACGCGGCGGCGAACATCCAGGCCGGCGAAGGCGGCAAGGGTAGCGTCCACGCTCATGTGTCCCATGCGCAGACCGGTCTTCTTTCCAAGCCCGGCGTCGATCATTTCGGTGTCGGTATAAAGTGTGCCATCGAAGAACACCAACTCGGCGCCGCGCAGGCGGTCCGCCAGCGCCGCCGTCATGGCGGCGCAGCCGGGAATGAAGAAGAAGCGACGGTCGCCGTCATCCACCGCCACGCCCACCGTGTCCTCCCCCTCCACGATGGGGGGTGGACCGTCGTGGCCCTCCAGGTATAGCGGCACCTTGCCGGGCACGGGGAACAGCTCTACCCACAGCCCACTTTCCGCGCCGCCAGTGCCGCCCCCGGTGAGAGGCACCCGCTGGTTCAGCGGCAGCGCGCTTCGCGCCACCACGTCACGGGCCAGCACCTCGAAGACCGGGTTGGCGTCCAGGATGCCCAGGGTGCGGGCGGTGCCGTGCAGGGTGAAGGGTTGGCGCTCCCGCAAATTCAGCAAACCGGCGATGACATCGACGTCGCCGCCGCTCAGCACCACACCCGCAATGGGGGAGGAGCGCAAGCCGTGGTTGGGGTGCAGCGCCGGGTTGGCGGCGATCTGCTGCCGCAGGTCGGGTGATGCGTTCAGCAGAAACCAGTCCCGGCCGTCGCGGCTGACCGCCAGCGAGGCCTGGGTGCGGGGCCGCGCCGCCGGATCGCCGGCGCGCGCCCGCCGGCAAGCCTCGGCATGCGAATTCCATTGGGGAAACCCGCCGCCGGCCGCCGCGCCGAGAACAAGGATATGCATGGGTCCTTAGGTGCCAAGCCAAAGCACTGGGGGCCGTCGCGGCCGACCGGATCCAACGCCCGGAAGACCAGCGGCGGCCCCAAGTCGTTGAATTGCTTACTTCACTTCCGCGCAAGCGTAGCAGTTGATTTCCATGCCCAGCGCGATTTCAACGATCTTCGGAGTCTTCCAGCTCATAACATTTCCTCCGGTTTTGAGGAGCGGCCACATGTCCGTTCCTATATTTAAAATAATTCTAAATCGTCTTTCCGTCAAGGCGGCTGCCGGTGCTGCGACCCCGCGCCGCCTCATCCCTTGGGCGCAGACAGGCGAGTCACGGCACCCAAGGTATCAAGCGTTGCACGCCTTCCACTGTTCCGGTGAAGTGGCGCCCTGCCCGGTCCATGGTGACCATGCACATGGGGGAGGGCGCCGTAAGAGGCATAGGGACCTGTTAGAAGAACGCGATGGCGCCGGCGGCGATCGTGTCCTCTTGCGCCTTGTTGCCGCCGTGGGCCGTGGCGGTGGTATGGGCATACTCACAGATCAGGTTGACCCAACTGGTCAGCTTATATTTGCAGCCGGCGGCCCAGGATTCGTTGGTCTTCACCAGCAGGGGGTTGACCTCGCCCGAGGCCAGGCCCAGGCGGCTCAGCCCATAACTGCCGGACAGGGTGAACCTCTTGAAGAAGGTGTAGCTGCCCTGGACGTAGTAGCCGTCCGAACTGCGCGCCTGGCCGGCGGCACTGACGCCGTCGAAGAACAGGCCGGTGGTTCCCAGCGCGTCGCCGGTGTAGCCATAGGCCACCAGCTCGGCATCCGCGATGTCGACCTTGGCGCCGAAGTCCCAGCCGGTGCCCCGCACGCTGCGTCCCTGGGGCAGCGCCTCGGCGGCCGACACGCTTTTCAAATCCTGAGTGACAACGTTGGCCCATAGCTGGGCCTTCAGCAGGCTGCTGGCGTCGGTTGGCAGCTCATAGTTGACGCCGGCCTGGATCTGCGGATCGTCATGGGCGGACAGGGTGCCCGACTGGCCGGAGAAGTTGAAGGCGTCCAGCGGTTGGAAGATGCCGACCGACGCGGTGAAGCCGCTGAACTTGGGCGTGGTGTAGGTGATCTGGGGCATGAAGTCGGTATAGACGTAACCGATGCCGATGCGCCCCAGCGAGGTGTTGGACGGCGCCACATTGCCGCCGGTGGACCCCACGCCGAACAGGGTGAAGTCGTTCAGGATGGCCTGCTGGCCGAACAGGCCGATGTCGCGGCCCACCTTGACCGTGCCCATGCTGGGCGTGCCCACCGTCAGGTACTGCTGGCGGAAGTCGATGCCCGACGTCGCCAGGGCATGCGCGGCACCGGCGGAGTTGGCACCGCCCGCGCCCGACACGCTGTTCAAGCCGGGGTACAGGCCGAAATGGGCGACGATGTCGAAGCCTTCCTGCTGGGTCTTCAGCTCCACGGCGAAGTTGCCCGGCAGCAGGCCGTTGCGGATGGAGGAGTTCTCGCTGCTGCCCACTGCCGCCAGGCCGCCCGCCACCACATGGTTGGGCGCCACGCTGTCCGGGCTGTCATGGACATAATAGCCGTTGATCTCGCCCGACAGGGTGACGTCGACGGGGCCGACATGCACGCCGATGCCCTTTTCCGTCATGCGCACGGCGAAAGGATCGGGCGGCGGGGCGGCGGCCACCGCCGCGGCGCTGGCGCTGGCCACGGCGGCCGGCGGCGGGGGTGGCGGCGTCTCGACCGCCTTGCGCTGTTTCAGTTGGTCGTATTCCTGCTGGGACAGGATGCCTTTGGCCAACAATTTGGCCAGAAGATCGTCGGTGGTGTCGGCTTTCGCCATGGATCCCGGCAGACATGCCAGGCCGCTGATCGCGGTCACGCCCAGAAACAATGCCATCCGCTTGGATTTCATTCTTGTTTCCTCCCGGCTTATATTTGCAGGGTGTCGGCCCGGTGGCCATGGCAATAAAACGCCATTCGGCGGAAGTTTCCGCGCGCCGATCATTTCCCTGCTGTTTGGCGGGGTCTTTCTGGGCCCCACCTTAATTTGAAACTTGAAGTCGTTTGCCTTGTCCGCGCAATAGAACTAAAGAACCGTTGCGGGTTGCCGGCCGGTTGCGCACGCTGGGACAAGCCTATGAAATCATGGGGGCGGTTCGCATGCGGCCCTTCGGCCGCCGCACCGCACCCGGATGGACCCATGAAAACCAAGCCTGGCGACAGCGGCCAATCCCATAGTGGACAGCCCCCCGGTGCCAAGACCCGCCCCGTTGACGGGCCCGGCGCCACATCCCCAACCAAGCCCAAGGTCGCGGCGCGGTCCCGCAGCACCCCGCCGCGGATGAACGGTACCGCCCCCGTGCCCCCGGCCGCTTCCCTGCCGCCCCTGCCCCCCTTCCCCGTGGCGCCTGCGCGGACGCGCGCCCGCGGCGATGGCGGGCCCACCGTACCCTTGCGCCGCGGCGGGTCCGACAAGACGGACGCCCATGCGGCGGTGGCGGAGCTGCGTCAACAGATCGGGAACGGCGGCGACGCGGCCGGCATCCTGGTCTTCTTCTCCCCCGCCTATGACCGGGAGGAGATGCTGTCGGCACTGAAGAAGGCGTTCGGTTCCACGCCCGTCTTCGGCTGCACCACGGCGGGGGAGATCACGCCCTTCGGCTACATCAGCAACGGCCTCACCGGCATCAGCTTCCCGGCGGCGGACTTCATGGTCCATTCCGCCCTGTTCGAGGGGTTGAGCCAATTCCAGATCGCCAACACCATCGAGCGGACGCATCAACTGGTGTCCCAACGTCATGCCCAGGCCCAGGGGCGGCCCGGCTTCGGCCTGCTGCTGGTCGATGGCCTGTCGACGCGCGAGGAACAGCTGGTCAGCGCCATCGGCAACGCGCTGGCGGGCCTGCCGCTGATCGGCGGGTCGGCCGGCGACGGGCTGGATTTCAAATCCACCGTCGTCCTGCATGAGGGCCGCTGCGTCAGCGACGCCGCCATCCTGCTGCTGGTCACCACCCGCCGGCGCTTCTCCGTCTTCAAGACGGAGCATTTCGTGCCTACGGAACACAAGATGGTGGTGACCGGCGCCGACCTTGAGAGCCGCCGGGTGTTCGAGATCAACGCCGAGCCGGCGGCCCTGGAATATGCCCGCCTGGTGGGCCTGTCGAACGAGCCGCTGACGCCCAAGATTTTCGCCGCCCACCCCGTGGTGGTGCGGGTGGGCGGCCAGTACCACGTCCGCGCCATCCAGAAGGTGAACCCGGACAACAGCCTGACCTTCCACTGCGCCATCGACGAGGGGCTGGTGCTGACGGTGGCGCGCGGCATCGATATCGTGGAAAATCTCCATGAATTGTTCCGCCGGCTGGAACGGGAGATCGGCCCCTTGGACGCCATCATCGGGTTCGATTGCGTCTTGCGGAACCTGGAAACGGAACAGCGCAACCTGAAGGCCGCCGTGTCGGATCTGTTCGTCGCCCATCGCGTCACCGGCTTCTGCACCTATGGCGAGCAGTACATGTCCATGCACGTGAACCAGACCTTCACCGGCGTCGCCATCGGTGGGACATGATCATTCCCAAGCCCCTGCCCGCCAACCAGGATGCAGCGCCGGTGCCGGCCGACACGGACGCGGCGCGGCGCATCGCCGACCTGGAGCAGCAGGTGGCGAAGCTGACGCGCATCAACCAGTCGCTGATGGACCGGGTGGAGCGCCATGTGGACGGCCAGGGCTCAGCCTTTTCGCTGTTCCAGACCGCCATCAGCCTGGAGAATCAGGTACGGTCGCGCACCCGGTCGCTGGAAGAGGCGCTGGTTGACCTGGAGCAGTCCTATCAGGAAGCCGCCTTGGCGCGGGAGCAGGCGGAAACGGCCCGCCTGCGCCTGTTCACCGCCATCGAGGCGGTCAGCGGCGGCTTCGCCCTGTTTGACGCCGACGACCGGCTGGTGCTGTTCAACCAGGATTATCTCAGCTTCTGGCCCGGCATGGCGGGCGACGTCCACCCCGGCATGTCGTTCAGCGACATGGTGCATCTGGCGGTGCAGCGCAAAAGCGTGATGGACGCCTACCGCGACCCCGACGGCTGGGTCCGCCGCCGCCTGCGCCAGCATGCCGATTGCCAGGGCCCCACCGTCCACGCGCTGAGCGACGGCCGCTGGATGCAGATCAACGAGAAGCGCACCAATGACGGCGGCGTGGTCGCCATCTACACCGACATCACCGCCCTGAAACGGCGGGAGACGCAGCAGTGGAAGGCGGCGCTGGCGCAGAAGAGCACCCTGCTGCAGGCCACGCTGGACAACATCTTCCAGGGGGTAGCGGTGTACGACGCCCAACTGGCGCTGGTGGCCTGGAACAACGAGTTCGTGCGCCTGCTGGACCTGACGCCCCGCTGCGTGCGGCGCGGCGCCGTCTTCGCCGATTTCCAGCGCTTCAATGACGGCCTGCTGGCCCATGGCATCAGCGAGCCGCGTTTCCTGGACCCCCAGAACAACCCGCTGCCGCTGCGGCTGGAACAGACCTGGTTCAATGGCCGGGTGCTGGACATCGAGCGCAACCCCATGCCCGACGGCGGTTTCGTCCTGACCTTCACCGACATCACCGAGCGCAAGCGCAATGAAGAGGCGCTGCGCGACAGCGAGCGGCGCATCCGCCTGGTGACGGACGCCATGCCGGCGCTGATCGCCTATGCCGACGCGGACGAGCGTTACCAGTTCGTCAACGCCCCCTACCGGCAATGGCTGCGCCGGCCGGAAACGGCCATTCTGGGCCGGCGCATGCGCCACGTGCTGGCCCCCGCCTTCTACGAGCGCAGCCGCGCCTATATCCGCCGGGCCCTGGCCGGGCAGACCGTGTCGTTCGAGGTGGAGCTGACGCCCACCGGCGACCCCGACAATCTGGCGGAGCCGCGCTACGCCCATGTCACCTTCGTGCCCCATATCGGCCTACCCCATGCCGACCAGGATCGGGTGATCCTGGGCCTTTTCACCCTGATGCAGGACGTTACGGAGCGGCGCCGCGCCGACGCCGCCATCAAGGAGGCGAACGAGACACTGGAGCGGCGGGTGACCGAGCGCACCGCGGCGCTGACCGCCCTGAACGGCCAGTTGCAGCAGGAGATCGCGGAGCGGCGAGAGGTGGAGCGCGCCCTGCAATCCGCCAAGGTGGAGGCCGAGCAGGCCAACCTGTCCAAGACCAAGTTCCTGGCCGCCGCGAGCCATGACCTGCTGCAGCCCCTGAATTCCGCCCGGCTGTTCGTGTCGGCCCTGGCGGAGCTGGAACATACGCGCAAGAACCGGTCGCTGATCGACAACATCGACGTGTCGCTGGGGGCGGTGGAGGGCCTGCTGGATGCGCTGCTCGACATCTCGAAGCTGGACGCCGGCGCGGTCTCGCCGGAGATCGTGGACTTCCCCATCGGCAGCCTGCTGGGGCCGCTATCCACCGAGCACCAGGTTTTGGCGCAGGAACAAGGGCTGGCCCTGCGCTACGTGCCGTCGCGCGCCGTGGTACGCAGCGACATCCGCCTGCTGCGCAGCATCGTGCAGAATTTCCTGTCCAACGCCGTGCGCTATACCCAGCGGGGGGGCGTGCTGCTGGGCTGCCGCCGCCGGGGCGACACCTTGCGCATCGAGGTGTGGGACAGCGGTCCCGGCATACCGGCCGACCAGTTGGATGAGATCTTCAAGGAATTCCATCAGTTACATCGGGGGCCCATGCTGGGCAGCCCCACTGGGAATTCGACCAAGGGTGAGGGACGCACCCGCGCCACCGGCCGGGGCATGGGCCTGGGCCTGGCCATCGTGCGCCGCGTGGCCAAGGTGTTGGACGTGACGGTGGAAACCCGGTCCATGGTCGGCCGCGGCTCCATCTTCTCCGTCGCTGTGCCCTTGGGCGCCATGACGGCCTCGGCCGTCGCCCGCCGCGTGGCCGGTGACGGCAACGCCCGTCCCCTGGACGGAACCCTGGTCCTGGTCCTGGATGACGAGCCCAGCGCGCTGATGGGCATGCAGGCGCTGCTGTCCACCTGGGGCTGCGAGGCGGCGGTGGCGTCTACCGGAGAGGAAGCGCTGGAGGTGCTGGGCCGCCTGCCCCGCCCGCCCGACGCCCTTATCGCCGACTTCCACCTGGGGGATGGCCACACCGGCCCGGATGAGGTCACCCGCCTGCGCCAGGTCATTGCCGCCGGCACCGGCCTGGCCCCACCCGCCATCATCGTCACCGCCGACCACACGCCGGAGGTCGAGGCCCAAGTGAAGCAGCACCAGTACTGGATGCTGAAAAAGCCGCTGAATCCGGCGCAGCTGCGGGCGCTGCTGTCCAGCATGCTGGGGTAGGGCCGGGGTCCGGACCCTCCGCGCCCGGTTGACACGCCTTCGCAACCGGCGATATGCCTGGCCGGTCGCTTTCACGCCCGAACAAGGTCCGGCCGCGCATGCGTTCCCTTCTGGCCGGTCTTGGCCCCGCCGATGTCCGCACGACCCCCTTTCCCCATGTCGTGGCCGATCGGCCCATGGAAGACGGCCTTTACCAGGAGCTGAGCGCCAGCTTTCCCGGGTTTGCCCGCATGGGCTGGGACTGCGCCCCGGACCAGGTGCCCAATAACCGGCGCTTCGAGCTGTCGGCCGGGATGATCCTCCAATCACCGGATTTGCCGGCCTGCTGGAAGGACTTCGTCGCCTACCACGCCGGTCCGGCCTTCCTGACGGAGGTCGCGGCCCTGTTCGACAGCCACTGGGACCCGGCGATGCTGGCGGCCCTGGATGGGCGCCTGACGGGTCACAGCACCGGGTTGCGGCGCCTGACCTCGGCGGGGCCGTATCGCATCCACCAGGACGCGCGCCTGGAGATCAACACCCCCGTGCGCGACCGCGCCTCCTCCTCGCGCGGGCCGCATCTCGACACGCCCAACCGCCTTTTCTCCTGCCTGTTCTACATGCGGGCGGGCGATGACGACGCACGGGGCGGCGACCTGGTACTGTACCGCTGGCGCGACGGGCCGGCGGGGCGCATCGCGGACTATGCGCTGCCGGACACCGCGGTGGAGGCGGTGCTGACCGTGCCTTACGCCGCCAACCGCCTGGTGATCTTCCCCCAGAGCCTGAACGCCCTGCACGGCGTCAGCCCCCGCCAGCCGACGCCCCACACCCGCCGCTATGTCTTCGTTACCGCGGAGCTGACCGAGGACTGGCTGCACCAACCCTTGAGCGAGGGGGTGTGACATGCGCCTGCTGGTCCAAGGCATGCAGTCGAGCGGGGCCACCGCCTTCACCCGCGCCCTGGCGGAGCGGCCCGGCTGCATCGCCCTGGCGGACATCCCCAACAACTTCGCCGCCCCGCGCGTGACCACCACGGCCGACTTCGTGGCCAAGGTGGTGGTGACCACGGCCTATCCCCTGGCGACCCACGTGGAACGCTTCCGCCCCGACAAACTGGTGTTGTTCCTGCGCGACCCGCGTGACAACTACGCCAGCCTGTCGACCGCGAACTACCGCCACCATTCCGGCCTGATGGACGAGAAGTTCCTGATCCTGGACCAGGTGTTCGCCGAGCGGCACCGGCTGTTCGACGCCGTCATCCATTATGAGGATTTCGTGGCCCGCGACCCCTCGGTGTTCACGGCCCTGGCCGACCTGGGCTGGCCCCTGGACGAAGCGCACTACACCTTCCGCCGCGACTACAACGACCTGCTGCGGACGCTGTGGGATGCGGAACCGGTGCTGCGGGAAACCATGGACGTGGTCTTCGGCAACACCCGCGGCCCGGGCGTGACCGACCGCTGGCGCGACAAGCCGCGCGATCCGGCCGTCGATGCGCGGCTGGAGGTTCTGTGCCCCCGCCTGCTGCGGCATTACCGGGATCGGGCCATGGCCGGATGACGCGGCGACCAATGAAACCACCGACATTCCGCGTGCCGAACCGACCTTATGCCAAGTCGGTCAGCTTGAAATCTTCGCCTTTGTAGAGAAGGGCCGCACCCTGCGCCTTGGCGCAGGCATAGGCAAAGCAATCCCCCATATTCAACGCGGCGGGATGGCGCCCTTTTCCATATCGGGCATAAGCATCGTGTGCGAGTTGCCACTCCCGCTCGCCCAGGTCCACGAACCGGAAGCCCGCTTCTTTCAGAAATTCCTGTACCAGCTCGCGAGCCTCTGCTGGCAGCAGCTTGTATGATCGGCAAAGACCGGCCGCCGTTTCCCAAACGCCGAGCGCGGAACAGAGACGATCCGCGTGCGTTTCGAGGCGATCCGCCAAGTCGGTGGCATCCTCCTCCCCGACAATGAGGGCGATCAGGGCGGAGGCGTCCGCGAAAATCACTCAAAGGTCCCCGGAAAGATCATCAAAAAACGCCTTGTCGGCCGGCAGCCCGGTGGGGGCCGGCAGCGCATGCCGGGCGCGAAAGGCCGCCAGGCGGTCCCGCAAGGGTACGGCCTCCGCCAGACGCTTAAGTTCCGCACGCACCGCCAGCTTGACCGCATCCTGCTTGGAAATGCCCCGGATGGCTGCCAACTCCGCCACCAGTTCGGCTGTAACGTCGTCCTTGATGTAGAGGGGCATGCCGATACCTCCCCGAGCGGGTCATTGGATATCCAAGAAGATACCTCAGGATATCCGCATGTCCAAGGGCCACTGCCAGGGCAAATCCCATGGGCAACTGGATGCGGGCGCGGACGGCAGCGCCGGCGGACCGTGTTACATCCGGTAGCCGGGTGTGGGTGTCCACAGCTGGGTCAGCGGCCCGTTGGCGCCAGTGACGGGATCAAGGGGCGGGAACGGCAGACGGGCGATGCGCTCAAGCTCCGCCGGCGTCGCCGCCTCGCGCCGGATGTCCCAGTCCTGGCCCGGTGGATAGCCGCCCACCACCAGGAAATCGTCGCTGGCGGCCACGCGGCAATGGCCGGTGCCGGCGGGCAACACGGCGACATCGCCGGCGCGCACCGCCACCCGGCGGCCGTTGGGCCCGCCCAGCATGAGTTCCGCCTGCCCCTGGGCGAAGCCCAGCACCTCATGCGCGGACGAATGATAGTGGTGATAGTCGTAAATGCCGTCGCGCCAGCGCGCGGGCCAGCCGTTGCGCAGGAACAACGCCTCGAACACCGCAGCCGGGTCGCCATCCCCCAGAGGCACCATGCCCCGGTAGATCAAGACGTGCAGGCGGGCATTGTTGGGCACCCAACTGAGGCTGTGCAGGATGAAATTCTCCGGCCAGCGGCCGTGTTCCCCCGCCATGCCGCCGTAGGCATCGGCTTCGGCGTGCTGGTCGGCCATGGCGTATCTCCCCTGAAGGCGGAACGGTTCCACCCTCTGAAATCCGCCGGGCCCCCGCAGGTTCCGGAGCAGGTTCCGGGTCAGCCTTCCGCCACGTCGGCGAAACTGTCCAGGTGCAGGCGGCCGGCCATGACCACGGCCTGGGTCCGGCTGTAGACGCGCAGCTTGTGCAGGATGCTGGAGACGTGGGCCTTCACCGTGGTTTCAGCGATGTCCAGGTCATAGGCGATTTCCTTGTTCAGCTTACCCGTGCCCAGCAATTGCAGGACGCGGCGCTGCTGCGGCGTCAGCGTCAGGACCCGCTGCAGGAAATCATCGTCCGCCGCCTGGCCCTTGGGGTCGGGGGCCGGCTCGGCCAGCGACAGGTCGTCGGGACGATAGGTGCCGCCAGCGGCCACCAGCGACAGGGCGGCCACGATCTCTGCCCGGGGGGTGGACTTGGGAATGAAGCCCATGGCGCCCAAGGCCAGGGCCTCGCGTACCAGGCGCGGGTCCTCCAGGGCGGAGATCACCACGACGGGGGTGGCGGGGAACTGACTGCGGATGCGCACCAGCCCCTCAAACCCATCCACACCGGGCATGCGCAGATCCAGCAGCAGGAGATCGGCGGCGCCGATGGACTCCAGCAACTGCATCACGCCCGCCAGATGGGCGCACTCAAGGATTTCAGGCTGGTCAAACGCGGACTCCACGGCCAGGGCCAGGGCGCCCCGCACCATGGGATGATCGTCGGCAATGATTATTTGCGGCATGCGTCGCCTCGTTTGCGGGCGATTATGATTCGGCGTTTCCTCGACCTTGACGATAGTCGATATCGATCAACCAGGCTAGTGCCTGGGAGGGTTAGGCCGCGGCCCGGCGACGGAGCCTTCGCCGCCACTGGCCGCTTGAATATAACCCTCTGACATATAATCACTATGTGACCGGAAGAGCGAGTGCCGGCACCGCCCTCGGCGGGTGTGGCATGGGTGTCAAATTACCCTTGTACCAAAGTACAATTGGCACTCGGGACGGGCTTCTTGAAGATGGGCAGCAAGCCGAACGGTGGCCCATTCCCTTTGAAGTTCCAAAGGGAAGGCCGGAAGGAGCGGCGCCCCGGAGAGGAACGGCCCGACGGGAAAGCCCCGGCGGGCCAGCAAAGATGAAGAACTGGCAGAGTCGAAGTTCCCGCGTGATCATGGGCCTGCGGCGTCACCGGTTATTGGCATCCCGACAGCCCTTTTTTTGCCGACAGCCGCCTGGTTCCAAACGGTGTCTCTATTACCTTGCGACATCCGGCGCGAACGACATCGATCCCACGAAGGCCGGTACGCCGGTCCCCATGGGTGGCAGCGGTGGCCGGCAGGGGTGGAGACGGGATTGCCCGTGGCGGCCGGCGGCCCAGGACGGGATGGGAACAAGCGGGATGGAAACTGGTCCGAAGGGACCTATCCTTAACCTTCTCAAGGAGAGACCCCATGCGTTGGAAGAAGCCCACCGTCACCGAGATCGCGCTCGGCATGGAAATCAACTGCTACGCCTGCGCGGACGTCTGACGCCCCGCCATCATCGGCCGGCCCCAGGGGCCGGCTGGACGTACATCCGCCCGGTGTGCGTCCTTGTGCGTTTTGTCCCCAGTCTCCGGCCTGGATATTCGCCCGTGCCGGCGGGCTAGTGGCCTCTGATTAGCCTAATCGCGTCGCCCATCCGCCGGCCAGGCGGACACCAATCGGACCGGACCTACCGGCCAATCCCCAGGGAGGGAAATGAGATGAAACAGCGGAAGAAGGTGTTGTTGTCCTGGACCGCCCTCGTGGCGGTCAGCTTGCTGTCCAGCCATCCGTCGCTGGCCAACGACGAACTGTCGAAGGCCAGCAAGGACCCCAAGCAATGGGTCATGCAAGCCGGTGACTACGCCAATCAGCGCTACAGCTCCTTGAAGCAGATCACCACCGCCAACGTGAAGGAACTGCGCCCGGTGTGGACCTTCTCCACCGGCGTGCTGCGCGGCCATGAGGGCGGCCCGCTGGTGGTGGGCGATGTCATGTACGTCCACACCCCCTTCCCCAACGTGGTGTACGCGCTGGACCTGAACAATCAGGGCCGCATCCTGTGGAAGTATGAGCCCAAGCAGGATCCGACGGTCATCCCCGTCATGTGCTGCGACACCGTGAACCGCGGCGTGGCCTATGGTGATGGCAAGATCATCCTGAACCAGGCCGACGCCAACGTCGTGGCGCTGGACGCCAAGACCGGCAAGGAACTGTGGAAGGTCGCCAACGGCGACCCCAAGAAGGGCGAGACCATGACGGGCGCGCCCGTCATCGTGAAGGACAAGGTGCTGGTCGGCATCAGCGGCGGCGAATTCGGCGTGCAGGGCCGCATGACGGCCTACAACCTGAAGGACGGCTCCGTCGCGTGGAAGGCCTACTCCGTCGGCCCCGACGACCAGATCCTGGTCGATCCGCAGAAGACCACCAGCCTGGGCAAGCCCATCGGCGCCAACTCATCCCTGTCGACCTGGCAGGGCGACCAGTGGAAGACCGGCGGCGGCGCCACCTGGGGCTGGACCAGCTATGACCCGCAGCTGAACCTGATTTACTACGGCTCCGGCAACCCCTCGACCTGGAACCCCAAGCAGCGCCCCGGCGACAACAAATGGTCCATGACCATCTTCGCCCGCGACGCCGACACGGGCATGGCCAAGTGGGTCTACCAGATGACGCCCCATGACGAATGGGACTATGACGGCGTCAATGAGATGATCCTGGCCGACATCAAGGTGAAGGGCACGCCCGTCAAGGCGCTGGTCCACTTCGACCGCAACGGCTTCGCCTACACCATGAACCGCGAGACCGGCGAGTTGCTGGTGGCGGAGAAGTACGACCCGGCGGTCAACTGGGCCACGCATGTGGACATGAAGACCGGTCGCCCGGAAGTGGTGGCGCAGTACAGCACCGACCACAACGGCGAAGACCACAACACCAAGGGCGTGTGCCCGGCGGCCTTGGGCAGCAAGGACCAGCAGCCGGCCTCGTACTCGCCGGACACCGGCCTGTTCTACGTGCCGACCAACCACGTCTGCATGGACTATGAGCCGTTCAAGGTCTCCTACACCGCCGGTCAGCCCTATGTCGGCGCCACCCTGTCCATGTTCCCGCCCAAGGGCGAGAATCACCTGGGCAACTTCATCGCCTGGGACGCCAGCAGCGGCAAGATCGTCTGGTCCAACAAGGAAACCTTCTCCGTCTGGTCGGGCGCCCTGACCACGGCGGGCGGCGTCGCCTTCTACGGCACGCTGGAAGGCTACCTGAAGGCCGTCGACATGAAGACCGGCAAGGAGCTGTACAAGTTCAAGACGCCGTCGGGGATCATCGGCAACGTCACAACCTATGAGCATGGCGGCAAGCAGTACATCGCCGTGCTGTCCGGTGTCGGCGGCTGGGCCGGCATCGGCATGGCCGCCGGCTTGGGCGGCGACACGGACGGCCTGGGCGCCGTCGGCGCCTACAAGCAGTTGGCCAACTACACCCAGCTGGGCGGTGTGCTCACCGTCTTCGCCCTACCGTAACCCTCTCTCCTTCTCAGCCCCGCCTGGGGATCATTCCTCAGGCGGGGCTTCTTTGCCCCTTGAGCTAGAGCACACATGCCTGGACTCCCCACTTCGCGAAAAGAGGTCCGACTGATGCCGAAACGCTTGGCGCTGGCCGCTGCCGTCACCCTTCTGGCCCTGCCCCTCAGCGTCGCCGCCGGCGCCGCCGATGGCAGCGCGCCGACCGTCACCAAGGTGGCGGCCGAGGCCAAACCCTATAAGGTCGAAGGTGGCAAGGTCGATCCCGGCACCTACAACGGCTATCGCCGCTATGGCGAGTCCTGCATGCGGTGCCATGGTCCTGACGGGGCCGGCAGTTCCTACGCCCCGGACCTGACCGACAGCCTGAAGCACATGGACTACGACACCTTCGCCGAGACGGTGATCAACGGCCGCAAGAACGTGAACACCGCCAACAACAACGTCATGCCGTCCTTCGGCACGACGGAGGATGTGGCGAACTATCTGGACGACATCTACGGCTATCTGAAGGCCCGGTCCGACGGCGCCATCGGCCGCGGCCGGCCGCAGCGCATCGGGGACTGAGAACAACGGCGGCACCCTCATGAAAACGGCCTTCCGCCTGGCGCTGGCGGCGTTACTGCCGCTGGCCCTGCCCGCATCCCAAGCCCTGGCCCAAACGGCCGAGCTGGTGTCCCGCACCGAATTGCGCATCTGCGCCGACCCCAACGACATGCCCTATTCCAACCAGAAGGGCGAGGGGTTCGAGAACAAGATCGCCGCCATCATCGGCCAGGATCTGAAGCTGCCCGTCAGCTATGTCTGGTTCCCCCAAGTCATGGGCTTCGTGCGCAACACCCTGCGCGCCCGCCAGTGCGACCTGGTCATGGGCACGGTGGCCGGCGACCCGCTGATGGACAACACCAACGCCTATTACCACAGCGGCTACATGATCGTGACGCGGGCGGACGCCGGCATCACCGCCACCTCGGTGGGCGATCCCAGCCTGGCTGACAAGCGCTTCGGCCTGGTGGCGGCGACGCCGCCCACCGACCTGCTGCTGCGCCATAACCTGATGGCGCACACCACCTCCTACGCCCTGGCGGTGGACACGCGGTATGACTCGCCCTCGCGGGCCATGCTGCAGGACCTGGCCGACCGCAAGATCGATGTCGCCCTGCTGTGGGGTCCCATCGCCGGCTATTACATCAAGCAGGACAAGCTGCCGCTGAAGGCCGCCTTCCTGGACCCCGAGGGGGATGGTAACCGGCTGGATTTTCGCATCGCCATGGGCGTGCGCGCCAATGAACCGGAATGGCGCCGCTCGGTGGATCAGGCCCTGCAGCGCCATCGGGCGGAGGTCGACAAGCTGCTGGCGGACTATGGCATCCCCCTGCTGGATGAGCAGAACAAGCCCATCCCCGCGTCCTTGCCGGGGGCTGCCGGCGCCAAGCCATGAGGGCCCTGCCCACGGCCGCCCTGGCAAGCGTGATGGCCATCCTGCCCGCCATCGCCGTGCCGGCGCAGACGGCCCCGGCCGTGCCGGAGCCCCCGGGCTATCGCCTGGATGATTACCGGGCGCCGGTGCCGGCGACGGTGGCCGGCGGCCAGGTGCTGACCACCGCCGCGCTTCAGGAGTTGCTGACGCGGGAGGGGACCCGTGTGGTGCTGGTGGACGTGCTGCCCTCCCCCCGGCGGCCGGCCGGCATGGCGCCGGGATCACCCTGGATGCCCCTGCCCCATGAGGATCTACCCGGCAGCGTCTGGCTGCCTGACGTTGGGCGGGGGGCGCTGAGCCCTACCCTGGAAAACTGGTTTCAGCAACAACTTGCGACTTTAAGCGGGGGCGACAAGAACCGCCCGCTGGTGTTCTATTGTCTGCCCGAGTGCTGGATGAGCTGGAATGCGACCAAGCGCGCCGCCGGTTATGGTTACACCAACGTCGCCTGGTATCCGGACGGCGTTGACGGCTGGCGCGCCGCCGGGTTGCCCCTGGCCACCGCCACGGCGCTGACACCCCCCGGTTCGCCGGGGGCACCCTGAGTTCAAAAGTTCACGACGACCAGAGACCAGGTAAAGGAGAGCAGAAGGTGCGACGTATCGGATTTTGGGCGGCGGTTGCCGCCACGATCATCGCGGGTGGAACGGCCGGAACGGCCCTGGCGGACGGTGATCCCGCCGCCGGCCAAGTGGTGTTCAAGAAGTGCGCGGTCTGTCATTCCGTCGACGCCGGCGTGAACAAGGTGGGCCCCAGCCTGCACGGCATCATCGGCCGCAAGTCCGCCACCGCGCCGGGCTACGACTATTCCGCCGCCATGAAAGGCGCCAACAAGGAATGGACGGCCAAGGAACTGGACACCTACCTGACCGATCCGCGGGCCGTCGTGCCGGGCACCAAGATGGTGTTCGTCGGCCTGAAGGACCAGAAGGACCGCGACAACGTCATCGCCTATCTGACGACGCTGAAGTAAGCGGCCCTATCTAAAATCGCCCCCCAGACACCCCCGTCCGGAGCCGCCGGACGGGGGTGTTTTCGTTGGGCGTCACGGGCCTTTACGGCGCCATGTTAATGGGCCATTAATCCTTGTCCTGCATCATGCCATCGGCATTAGAGAGGGGCGGGCGCCCGTGAGCACCAGAGCAGGGACGACGGTTTCAGACACGATCATGTCGCGCGGCGCCGACGCGGCGCCGACGCCCCTGACCCGCGCCCGCGAAGGGCAAGGCGCCGTCGTGGACCAAGCCCGGCGAGCCCTTGGCCACACCGATTCCGCGATCACCCCCGTGGCGCAGTCCGGTCCGGCCTTCAACCTGGGCCTGAGCCGCAGGGCGTTCAAGGTGCTGTGGTCGCTGCTGGAGGCGGGGACCGTGGCGGCCCTGGGCGGCATTCTGCTTTCGCTGGCGGTGCACGCCGGACTGGTCGCGGCCGACGACCTGCGCATCGGCCTGTGTCTGGCCGCCGGCCCCGCGCACGTCCTCCTGGCCTGGATGCTGGGCCGCCATGCCCGGCCGCGCCACTCCGATGAACCGCCATGGTCCGTGGCTGTCCAGGTGATGGCGGCCTTGTTCGCCTGCCTGCTGGCGGTGGCGCTGGTCAACGGCGGTGGTGTCGCCACCATCGCCTGGATCGCCGTGTGGTTCGTGCTGGCCACCGGCGCCCTGGTCCCGGCCCATCGCCTGGAAAGCGCCCTCGTCCCGCTGGCCGTCGCCCGCCGCTGGCGGGTTCGCCACGCCGTCATCGTCGGCGCCGACCCCGCCGCCCTGCGCCGGGTGACGGACATGGCCGGCCGCATGGAGCAAGAGATCGAGTTGCTGGGCATGTTCGGCGACCGCCCGCCCGACGGCGGCGCCTCGCCCCGCCAGCCACCCTATCTGGGCGGCCTGGATTTCCTGTTCGACTTCCTAGCCCGCCATGGGGCCCGCCATGGGGCTCGTCATGGGGATGTGGGCGTGTTCATAGCCCTGCCGTGGACGGCCGGCGACCGCACCGCCGCCGTGCTGGAACGGCTGCGCACCGTATCCGCCACCGTCTGGCTGGTGCCCGACCCGGAGCTGTCGGCCCTGGCGCTGCCACAATCGGGGCGCAGTCAGGGCCGCGCGCCGGCGTCGGAATGCCAGGGCCGATGATACGCACCCCACACGTTCCGTTCAGCTGCGCCGCCTGCTAATCTCCGGCGTCATCTCCAGGCTCCTCCGACGGGTGGATATGCAGCTTCTGAGCACCCTGGCCACGATCGGCTTCGTCCTGCCCGTGTTCGCCGCCCTTATGGGCATGCTGCTGGCGCGCCGCGATTATAGCGTGGCGGCGGCCTGGGGTGGCGGCGTGGTGCTGTCGCTGCTGATCGCCCTGGCCATCCGCGGGATGCTGCGCACGGACCCGGACCTGCCCCACTTTCCCAGCGGGCACGTCACCCTGGCGGTGGCCTTCTATGGCGGATTGCTGGTCATCTATCTGCGCGGTGGTCACAGCCACGGCCGCATGGCCCTGCCGGTGATCCTGACGGCCCTGGCCAGCATCGCCCTGGTGGAGGGCTGGTCGCGCGTGCTGCTGACGGAACACACCTGGGTGGACGTCATCGGCGGTTTCCTTGTCGGATCCCTGGGCCTGCTGGCCACGGGCTGCCCCTGGGCGGTGCGCCGCATCCAGCGGGGCTCCCGCCTGTACCTGGCGGCGACCCTGGCCGTGGCCATCCCGCTGGCCTTCCTGAATGTCCGGTGGCTGGACAGCCTGATCCGGGCCTTCGTGGTGCTGTAGCCCCTCCCGCACCCTCTACCCGGAAAACCCCAAGGCGGTCCCGGTCGCCGGGCTGGCGCCGGCACCGGCGCGGCGCGGGGAGTGCCGCGCCATGCGTCGGTGACTGAACCGTCTCGAGCTTCAAATCTTCGACCCTTTCGACAAGACCCCAAGGGGCCCGCGGCGGCATTTTGCCCCCCGTGCCGGCCATCCCGTCCGGCAGCATTTTCGAAATCCCGCCAGCCTACGCGAGGAAAACATCATGTCCATCACGGCCACGCCCACCCCCGGCGCCAAGCTGCTGACCCCCACCGATCACACCCTGATCATGATCGATTTCCAGTCGCAGATGTCCTTCGCGACGCATTCGATCGACGCCATCACGCTGCGCAACAATGCCGCCCTGGTGGCCAACGCCGCCGCCGGCTTCAAGGTGTCGACCATCCTGACCACGGTGGCGAAAAACAGCTTCTCCGGCCCGATGTACGCCGAGATCACCGACGCCTTCCCCGGCCAGGACCTGCTGGACCGCACGTCCATGAACACCTGGGAAGACGCTGCGGTGATCAAGCAGATCAACGCCATCGGCAAGAAGCGCATCGTGCTGTCGGGCCTGTGGACCAGCGTCTGCATCGTCGGGCCGGCCCTGTCGGCCATTGACCAAGGCTTCGAGGTCTACGTCATCACCGACGCCTGCGGCGACGTCTCGACCGAGGCGCACGAGCGCGCGGTGGAGCGCATGATCCAGGCCGGCGCCCGTCCCGTCACCGCCCTGCAGTACCTGCTGGAGCTGCAGCGCGACTGGGCCCGCACCGAGACCTATGACATGACCACCGGCATCGCCAAAAAGTGGGGCGGCGCCTACGGCCTGGGTATCACCTACGCCAAGACCATGTTCAACGCCCACGAGGGCTGAGCCGTCAGCGCGGCCGGGTATGCGCCCGGCCGCGTCCTTCTTCCGGCGGCAGGGAGGTCGCCCTCTTATGAAAATCTACCTCATGTCGCTGGGCGCCGGATTGCTGGTGGGCGTCATCTACGCCCTGATCAACGTCCGGTCGCCCGCCCCGCCCGTGGTGGCCCTGGTCGGCCTGCTGGGCATCCTGGTGGGCGAGCAGATCCCGCCCTTGCTGAAGACCCTGTGGGCCAAGGAGCCGGCGGCCCTGTCCTGGGTGCAGGAACAGGTGCGCCCGCACATGTTCGGCCACCTGCCGCAGGGGGCCCCCAAGGCCGCCGCCGCGGATGACACCACCCCCAATACCGCCAAAGGGACCTGAGAAATGACGACCGCTGCCGATGTCCAGACGGCCGACCTGATCCTGCATCACGGCCTGTTCACCACGCTGGACCGCGCCAACCCCACCGCCACCGCCGTGGCCGTGAAGGATGGCCGTTTCCTGAAGGTGGGTGGGGAACATGAGGTGATGGCCCATGCCGGCCCGGCCACCAAGGTGATCGACCTGAAAGGCCGCCGCGTCCTGCCCGGCCTGATCGACAACCACCTGCACATCATCCGCGGCGGCCTGAACTTCAACATGGAACTGCGCTGGGACGGCGTGCGGTCGCTGGCCGACGCCATGGCCATGCTGAAGCGCCAGGTGGCCATCACCCCCGCCCCGCAGTGGGTGCGCGTGGTCGGCGGCTTCACCGAGCACCAGTTCGTGGAAAGGCGCCTGCCCACCATCGAGGAACTGAACGCCGTGGCGCCCGACACGCCGGTGTTCATCCTGCACCTGTATGACCGCGCGCTGCTGAACGGCGCCGCCCTGCGCGCCGTGGGCTACACCAGGGACACGCCGGAACCGCCGGGCGGCCAGATCCTGCGCGACGTCAAGGGCAACCCTACCGGCCTGCTGCTGGCCAAGCCCAACGCCGCCATCCTCTACGCCACCCTGGCCAAGGGGCCCAAGCTGCCCTTCGACTACCAGGTGAACTCCACCCGCCATTTCATGCGCGAGCTGAACCGGCTGGGCGTCACCGGCGCCATCGACGCCGGCGGCGGTTTCCAGAACTACCCGGGTGACTATGAGGTCATCCAAAAGCTGGCGGACGAGGACCAGCTGACCATCCGCCTGGCCTACAACCTGTTCACGCAGAAGCCCAAGGGCGAGAAGGACGACTTCCTGAACTGGACGCGGACCTCGACCTACAAGCAGGGCACCGACTATTTCCGCCACAACGGCGCCGGCGAGATGCTGGTGTTCTCCGCCGCGGACTTCGAGGACTTCCGCCAGCCCCGCCCCGACATGGCACCGGAGATGGAAGGCGACCTGGAGGAGGTGGTGCGCATCCTGGCGCAGAACCGCTGGCCCTGGCGCATGCACGCGACTTACGACGAGACCATCAGCCGCGCCCTGGACGTGTTCGAGAAGGTGAACCAGGACGTGCCGCTGGAGGGCCTGAACTGGTTCTTCGATCACGCCGAGACCATCTCCGACGAATCCATCGACCGCATCGCGGCCCTGGGCGGCGGCATCGCCGTGCAGCACCGCATGGCCTACCAGGGCGAATATTTCGTGGAGCGCTACGGCCTGGGGGCCGCCGCGGCCACGCCGCCGGTGGCGCGTATCCTGGAAAAGGGCGTCAAGGTGTCCGCCGGCACCGACGCCACGCGCGTCGCCAGCTACAACCCCTGGGTCTCGCTGGCCTGGCTGATCACCGGCAAGACGGTGGGCGGCCTGCACCTCTACCCCCGCGCCAACTGCCTGGACCGCGAGACGGCCCTGCGCATGTGGACGGAGAACACCACCTGGTTCTCCAACGAGGAGGGCAAGAAAGGCCGCATCCAGGAAGGCCAGCTGGCCGACCTGATCGTGCCCGATCGCGACTTCTTCGCCTGTGCCGAGGATGAGATCGCCGACACCACCGCCCTGCTGACCGTGGTGGGAGGCAAGGTGGTCTACGGCGCCGGTGACTTCGCCGGCCATGACGCCACCCCCATCCCGCCGGCCATGCCCGACTGGTCGCCGGTGCGGACCTTCGGCGGCTATGGCGCCTGGAACCTGCTGGAACCGACGAACACGAAGCTGCAGCGCCAGGCGGCGCAAAGCTGTGGCTGCGACAGCGCCTGCGGCGTGCATGGCCACAGCCACGCCACCGCCTGGTCGGCCAAGCTGCCCATCCGCGACCTGAAGTCCTTCTGGGGCGCCTTGGGCTGCGCCTGCTGGGCCGTCTGATCATGGGGACGGCTACATTGGTCCAGCCCGCCGCCCGTCTGCTGACGCCCCCCATCGTCCGGTGGGTGGCGCTGCTGGGCCTCTGCGCCGCCTACCTCCAGGGCGGGATCAACAAGGCCCTGGATTTCAACGGCGCCGTGGCGGAGTTGGCGCACTTCGGCATGCCGGCCTACCCCGCCCTGGCGGCGGCGGTCATCGCCCTGGAACTGGGCGCGTCGCTGATGATCCTCAGCGGGCGCCTGCGCTGGATGGGCGCCCTGGCCCTGGCCGGCTTCACCCTGTTCGCCACCGTCGTGGCCAATCGCTACTGGGAGATGGCGGGGCAGGAGCGTTTCATGACCGCCAACGCCTTTTACGAACATCTGGGACTGGTCGGCGGCTTCGTTCTCGTGGCCTGGCATGACCTGAAATCCCACACCCCTTCCTCGTCCGCATCCTGATGGGAGCCTTTCCGATGCGTATCCGTTCTTATGCCGCCGCCCTGCTGATGGGCGCCTGCCTGGCCCTGCCCTTGGCGGCGCAGGCGGCCAGCTCCGCCAGCCCGGCCGTCGCCGTGGCGCCGCAGTACGACACCACCCACGTCTATGTGGCGGTGGAGGATGTCGACAAGTTCGTCGCCAGCTTCCTCGCCACCTTCGGCGGGCAGAGCACCAAGCAGGTGGTGGCCACCGTCACGCCGACGCCCAGCAGCACCACGTCGCAGCTGCTGCAGACGCCGGTGGGCACCGTCTCCCTGTTCGGCTTCAAGACCCCCATCCCCTACCCCTTCGGCGCGGAGCGCACGGGCTATCTGGTGACCGACATGGACGTGGCGACCAAGGCCGCCGTCGCCGCCGGCGCCGACGTGCTGGTGGAACCCTTCCCCGACCCCATCGGCCGCGACACCGTCATCCAGTGGCCGGGTGGCGTGAACATGCAGCTGTACTGGCACACCACCACGCCCAACTACGCCGCCTTCCAGACGGTGCCGGAGAACCGCGTCTACGTCTCCGCCCACAAGGTGACGGAGTTCGTGAAGGACTTCGTGGCTTTCAGCCATGGCAAGGTGGTATCGGACGACGCCAAGGCCCCGGGCGTGGAGATCGGCCGGCCCAACGACACCTATCGCCGCGTCCGTATCGAGAGCGCCTTCGGCAAGATGACCGTGCTGGTCACCGACGGCCACCTGCCCTGGCCCTACGGCCGGGAGATGACCGGATATGAGGTGCCGAACCTGGATGAGACCCTGGCCAAGGCCAAGGCCGCCGGCGTGACCGTGGTGGTGGAGCCCTACACCGCCGACCACCGCAAGGCCGTGGTGGTGCAGTTCCCCGGCGGCTACGTCGCCGAAATCCACAGCGCGTCCTAAGTCCCGTCATGACCCGCCGACGGCACCCGTCATCGCGCCTGTGCCGTCGGCACGTGATGGCATCCACCCTCACCGTGGCCCTGGCCTGCGCGGCATCCGCCAGCGCCGGGGCGCAGGAGGATGACACAATAGAAACGCCCGCGGCCCCGGCCGCGACCCGGCCGGCCATCAAGTCCAACCGGTGGCAGGAGGATTGGTCGGCCCTGGCCAACCCCGCCCTGCGCACCGGGCCGCTGGACGGGCTGAAGTACATCCCGCTGGATGCCACGAACTCTCAGACATACCTGTCGCTGGGCCTGACCCTGCGCGAGCGGTTCGAGGATAATGAGGCGCCGCTGTTCGGCATCGGGGGTCGCAAGGGCGACAGCTATGTCATCCAGCGCCTGCAAACCCATATGGACCTGCGCATCGACAGTCATTGGCAGTTGTTCGGCCAGTTCGAGGATGCGCGCGCCTTCGACAAGACCACGCTGACGCCAGCCGACCAGAACCAGGCCGATCTGCGCCAGGCCTTCGTCGCCTACAGCGGCGACCTTACCGACGACATCACCCTGAAGGTGCGCGCCGGCCGGCAGGAGATGGGCTTCGACCGCCAGCGCTTCGTCTCCACCCGCGACGGACCCAACGTGCGCCAGGCCTTCGACGCCGTGTGGGTCAACGTGGAGACCGCCCCCTGGCGCATCATCAGTTTCTGGAGCCACCCGGTGCAGTACCGCACGGGGGAGCCGTTCGACGACTATTCCAACACCCACCTGCAATATGGCGGCATCCGTGTGGAGCATGCCGGTGTGGGTCCCGGGGAATTGTCCGCCTACTATTCCCGCTACCAGAACGACACCGCCAAATACCTGGACGCCAGCGGGCTGGAGCGGCGCGACATCTTCGACCTGCGCTATGCCGGCGCGGCGGCGGGCTTCGATTGGGACGTGGAGGGCATGGCCCAATGGGGATCGGTGGGCCCCAAGGCGGTGGGGTCCTGGGCGGTCGGCGCCCTGACCGGCTACACCTTGACCGACATCGCCTGGACGCCGCGCCTGGGCCTGCAGGCGGACGCCGCCTCGGGCGACGACCGGCTGGGGGACGGGCGGCTGGGCACCTTCAACCCGCTGTTCCCCAACGGCTATTATTTCGCGCTGGCGGGCTACACCGGCTATGCCAACCTGATCCACCTGAAGCCGTCGCTGACGGTGAAGCCGATACCGAAGCTGAGCCTGATGACGGCGGCCGGCCTGTTGTGGCGGCAGACGACGGCGGACGCCGTCTATGTCCAGCCCAGCAACGCCGTGCCCGGCACCGCCGGCAAGGGCACCCCCTGGACGGGTGTCTACGGCCAGCTGCGCGCGGACTATGCCGTGACCGCCAACCTGACCACGGCGGTGGAGGCGGTGCACTACGCCATCGGCGACACCTTGCGCCGCGCCGGCGGGCATGACAGCGATTATCTGGGCATTGAAGTCAAACTGGGATGGTAAGGCCATGAAACAGGGTTTGCCCGTGTTGTTGAGCGTCAACGGCGGCTATGTCGACACCGCCGGTTTCCTGGCCTTGCAGGGGCTGTTCACCGCCCATGTCACCGGCAACTTCGTCACCTTCGGCGCGTCGCTGGTGCTGGGCACGTCGGGCGCCGGGGCCAAGCTGCTGGCCCTGCCGGTGTTCTGCCTGGTGGTGATCCTGTCGCGCTTCCTCTGCGCGGGGCTGGAGCGGCGTCAGGTGCCCATCCTGCGCACCCTGCTGGTGCTGAAGATGCTGCTGCTGGCCGCTGGCGCCGCCCTGGCCATTCACTTCGGCCCCTTTCACGACGGCGATGCCCTGCCCGCCATCGTGACCGGCATGGTGCTGGTCACCGCCATGGCCCTGCAGAACGGCATGCACCGCGCCCATATGAGCACGACGCCGCCCACCACCCTGATGACCGGCACCACCACCCAGATCATGATCGACCTGGCCGACCTGATGCGCGGCGTCCCGGCGGAGGCGCGGGCCGCCGCCAAGGGCCGCCTTGGGAAAATGTCGGCCAGCGTCATCGGCTTCGCCTTCGGCTGTGCCGCCGCCGCCGGCCTGTTCCTGGTGGTGCGCGAATGGGCCTTCGTCGTGCCGCCCGTCATCGCCTTCATCGGCGTGCTGGTCACGGGCGATGTCCAGGCTAGCCCTGTGGCGCCAGCAGGACGGTGAGCAGGATCTCCTCCCCCGCCTCACAGTCCTGATACAGCGCCTCTTCCAGCGCGTTCAGCGCCCGGTTGATGCGCGCCAGCTTGGCGGCGTCCGCGCGCACCACATGGAAGCGCGCCGCCAAGGTGCGCTGATCTCCCTCGAAGCGCGGAGTGCCCCCCTCGATGGCGGCGGAGACGGCCCGCGCCCCTGCCTCCGCCACCCGCAGGGCGGCGCGGGCGTAGGTGCGGCGCCCCTCCTCCGTCCGTACCGCCGCCGACGACGACAGCTGGTCCGCCACCATGGCGTAGATCGCCTCCGGCCGGCGGGCGCCGCGCCGTTCCCCCACCACGCGCAATAGCCCGATCCCCTCCATCTGTTTCAGGTGGTGGTAGAGCGATGTCACCGGCCGCCCCATGCGCTGGGCGATTTCCCGCGCCGTGGCTTGGCTGTCGATCTCCAGCCGCTGGATGATGGCCAGGCGGATGGGGGAAGTCAGGCAGTCCAGCTGCGGCTGGGTCAGGATATGGGTGCTGGGCATCGGATCCGAGGGGGGTGGGAGGTGGCTTGCGCTTTCCTATAATTCAAAATATAAGCGTTTCTAGAATTATTTGGAAGAAGCGATACCATGACCCAGCGGAGAGCCCTGGCCGGCGCACTGGCCCTTCTGTTGGCGGCGGCCCCCGCCGTTGGCACCGCGGCAGACCAGGTGCCGGCGGCGGCGATCGACCGTGACGTGGCGGGCGCCCTGCACCGCTTCGGCGTGCCGGGTGCGGCGGTGCAGGTGATCCGTCACGGTAAGGTCATCTACACCAAGGCCTTCGGCGCGCTGGACGCCATCGGTGGCGGCGCGCCGGTGCGGCCGGACACGTTTTTCGAGATTGGTTCCATCACCAAGCAGTTCACCGCCGCCGCCATCCTGCAGTTGCAGGAGGCGGGCAAGCTGCAGGTCGACCGACCGCTGGCCGATTACCTGCCTGGCGCGCCGCATGCCGGCGAGGTGACCTTGCGCCAGTTGCTGAGCCACACCAGCGGCCTGCATGAGTATCTGGACGGCCCGGGGATCGATGAACTGGCCATCCGACCCATCGCCTATCCCGACCTGATCGCGCGGGTGGCACCCCTACCCCTGGACTTCCCGCCCGGCAGCCGCTGGTCCTACTCCAACACCGGCTATCTGCTGTTGGGCAAGGTGATCGAGGCGGTGTCGGGCGAGAGCTACCGCGCCTATCTGCAGCACCACATCTTCGACCCGTTGGGCCTGGGCGACATGCGCACCACGGCGGAGGAAACGCACCTGCCCAACATGGCCCTCGGCCACCACCATGTGGAGGGCCGGCTGGCGCGCGCGGGCATCATCCACGCCGACTGGGCCGGCCCCGCCGGCTTCCTGGTCATGCGGCTGGAGGATTTGGCGATCTGGGATGCGGCCCTACGGGGCGGCAAGGTCATCTCCATGGACAGCTACCGCCAGATGACGACGCCGTTCATGACCAGCCAGAACGGCAGCGCCGACTATGGCTTCGGCCTGTTCGTCGGCACCGTCTACGGCCAGCCGCGCATCGGCCACACCGGCGGGTCCCTGGGCTTCACCACCGCCGACGAATATTTCCCCAAGCAGGATGTGCGCATCGTCGCCCTGACCAACCTGGGCGATGACTCGCCGGAGGCGGGGGAGGCGCTGACCAACATCGTCTTCACCGACCTCTACCCCACCCTGTCGGCGGCGGCCGAGCGGCCCGCCCCGGATGAGGACACCCACGTCACGCAAGCGGCGACGGGCGCCTTCCGCGACCTGCAAACCGGCGGGGACTATGCCCACTTCAGCGCCCCCCTGGGGGCCAAGCTGGCGGGCGACAAGGGCGCCAAATTCGCCACCGACCTCGCCCCCTACGGCGCGCCCACGGCCGCAACCTTCAAGGGCGCGCGGCAAAGCGGGGTTGAGCACTGGTACGACTATGTTCTGCAGTTCGGCCCCGGCGTCTTCCTACCCTTCGCCGTCCGCCTGGGGGACGATGGCAAGGTGGCGGGCTTCTCCATCGGCTAGCGCTTCCTTCCCGCCGCCGCTATAGTTACCGGTAACATGCCGAGTGGCGATAAAGGGGAGGAAACATGAACCGGACCAAGCGGGTATTCGCCCGACGCGTGATGATGGCTATCTGTCTGGCCGCGTTGGCGGGCAACCCTGCCGAGGGCGCCACCGTCGAACACACCACCGTGGAGCGCGCGCCCTGGGGCACCGCCCCGGGCGGGGAGAAGACCGAGACCCTGACCGTCGCCAACGACATCGCCCGCCTGACGCTGTCCACCTACGGCGCCCGCATGGTGTCGCTGCAACTGCCCGATCGCGACGGCCATTGGTCGGACGTGCTGATCCTGCCCGACGCCCCGGCCAAGCTGACGGATTTCTGGGTGATGGCCGGTGCCTCCATCGGCCGGTTCGCCAACCGCATCGCCAACGGCGCCTTCACGCTGGACGGCAAGACCTACCAGGTGGATCGCAACCTGGGGCCCCATACCCTGCACGGCGGGTCCAACGGCTTCGACAGCCGGGTATGGAAGGCCAAGGCCGTGCGCGACGGCGTGGCATTCCATTACGTCTCCGCAGATGGGGAAATGGGCTTCCCCGGCACCTTGGACGTGAGCGTGACCTATCATCTGGCCCGGCAGGGCAGGCAGGCCATCGTCACCATCGATTACGCCGCCAAAACCGACAAGCCGACGGTGGTCAACCTGACCAACCATTCCTTCTTCAACCTGGCGGGCGCCGGCCAGCCCATGACCGGCCAGGCCGTCACCATCGCCGCCGACCGCTACACCCCCACCAGCCCCGACGCCATTCCGGACGGCAGCGTCAGGCCGGTGGACGGCACCCGCTTCGACCTGCGCCACGCCACCGGGTTCAGCGTCATCCTGGGCGGCGGTGGCATGGACCAGAACTTCGTCCTGTCCGCCCCCAGCCTGAAGACCCCCGTGGCCACGGTGACCGACACGGCCTCCGGTCGCATGATGGCGGTCTACACCACCGAGCCCGGCCTACAATTCTACCTGCCGGCCAAGCCCCCCGCCCTGGACGACGTGCCCACCCACGGCTTTTCCCTGGAATCTCAGCACTACCCGGACAGCCCCAACCACCCGGCCTTCCCCAGCACGACCCTGCGCCCGGGCCAGACCTTCCATTCCACCACCCGCTATGTCTTCACCGTGGGGCGGTGAGAGTGCCTACAATGACATAAATTGCGCAATTTATGTCATTACTCTGAAGTGTCTGGAATTAGGAGGGCAATGCGATGAATGTTTCCATCGGAGAACGCTGGGAAGGGTTTGTTGAAGACGTCGTGAAAAGTGGCCGCTACGGGTCAGCCAGCGAGGTTGTGCGGGAAGGCCTGCGCTTGGTGGAAGAGCGCGAAGCCAAACTGCAAGCGCTGCGCAATACCTTGGACGCCTCAATCGCTGCTGGCGGGCAAAACACGGACGACGACCTGACCCGCTTGTTGGATGCCAAGGCGGCTGAATTGGCTAAGGCTGGCTACTGAGTGCGGCGGCTCGTCCTTCTCGATGTGATTGCCCATTTCAGGGACGACCCATTATAGTTTGGCCAGAGGCTTACCCCTGCCGTCGCCGCCAAGCGGCCGGGGGCATGCCCGTCGCGGCGGCGAAGACGCGGGTCAGGTGGCTTTGGTCGGCGAAGCCGCAGGCCAGCGCGATCTCGGCGATGGGCTGAGGGCCGCGCAGCAGCTCCCGCGCGCGGGCCACACGATGGTCCAGCAGCCAGCGGTAGGGCGTCTGCCCGGTGGTCTCGCGAAAGGCCTTGATGAAGTGGCTGCGCGACAGGCCGCATTCGGCCGCCACCTCGGCGATGGCGATGTCGCCGCCCAGGTTGGTGGCCAGGAACTCCTTGGCCCGCGCCTCCTGCCATTGCGACAGCCCCCCCGTGCGCCGGCCGCCCGGCGGCGCCAGCGGGGCCATGCCGCCGTAGGTCTGGGCCACATGGATGGTCAGCGCCAGGGTCACCTGGTCCACGAACAGGCGGTTGCCCCGGTCCGGCATGTCCAGCGCGGGCAGCAGGGCGGACACCAGGCCATAGGCCACGGGGTCCACCGTGCCCCGCGCGCGGGCGAAGCCGCTGACGGCTGGACGCTCCAGTTCTTCGGACAGGGCGTCCAAGCCGGTGCGCGGAATCTGGACGCGGACATTGTCAAAGGATGAGAGGTGGCGGCAGGCCCAGCCCTCCCCCAGGTGGGTGACGGACAAGGCCATGCGGGCGTGGCCGCCGGTGAAGACCAAACGCCCGCCGCGCCACAGCTCATGCCGGGCGAAGTCGCGCAACTGGACGATGACGGAGAACATGTCCAGGCAGGGGATGTCCTGCCGGTCGCGGCTGGCGGGGTGGTCCTGGCGCAGGCGCAGCACCTGGGTGTCGCCCGCCCGCAGGCTGGCGGCGCCCGGCGGGGCCAAGCGTGTGTCCGGCATGATCTCCCCCATCTGGTTGGCGCGATCCCGCTTCCCCCGGGCGGGGGTGCCCCACTAGACTACAGCCGCTGGGGACGGGTTGTCGAAAGACAAGGGCGGGGCCGAACCGTCGCCGGCATCCCCTCCACCATTCCGCCGTTTTGGCGGGACTATCGTTCAAATCCACGCGCATCCGACAAGAACGGCCAGCCACCGCCCTCTACCGTGGCCCGTCGTTCGCGTGGATAAATATTTCGCTGGAAAACTGTTGGGGAATCATGGGCAGCGTCGGGCAGTTCGAATTCATCCTGCTGCTGCTGGTGGCCATCCTGGGCCTGCGGCTGCTGGCCGGCCGCCTGGGCCTGCCGCCGGCGGCGGCCCTGATCATCGGCGGCATGGGCCTGGCCTTCGTGCCCGGCGTGCCGGCCTTCGACCTGGATCCCGATCTGGTGCTGGTGCTGTTCCTGCCGCCGCTGCTGATGGACGGGGCCTATTACACCGTCTGGCGGGAGTTCCGGCGCAACCTGGCCGCCATCCTGCAACTGGCCATCGGCGCCGTGCTGTTCACCACCCTGGCCGTGGGCATCGTCACCCATCTGCTGGTGCCGGACCTGCCCTGGGCGGTGTGCTTCGCGCTCGGCGCCGTGGTTTCACCCCCCGACGCGGTGGCGGCCAAGGCGGTACTGGAGCATGTGACCCTGCCCCGCCGCCTGGTCGTGCTGCTGGAGGGGGAAAGCCTGCTGAACGACGCCGCCGGCCTGGTGCTGTTCCGCTTCGCCATCGCCGCGGCGCTGACCGGCGCGTTCAGCCTGGGCCAGGCCACCCTGGCCTTCACCGGCCTGGCGGTGGGCGGCGTCATCGTCGGCGGCGTGCTGGGCTATCTCTGGATCCGCGGGCTGCGCCTGCTCAAGCATGAGCACCTGACCATCACCGCCATCTTCCTGCTGCCCTGGGCCGCCTACATCCTGGGGGAGGCGGCCGGCGTGTCCGGCGTCATCGCCACGGTGGCCGCCGGCCTGGTGCTGGGCTGGCACCAGCATGAGGTGTTCACCGCCAGCGTGCGACTGATGGGAACGGCCGCCTGGCAGGTCATGGTCTTCGTGCTGGAGGCCCTGGTCTTCATCCTGATCGGCCTGTCGTTGCGCGGTGTCATGAGCCGCCTGGGCGGTGTGGAACATGCGCTGGGCACCCTGGCCGTGCCGGTTTTGGCCGTGCTGGGCACCGTCGTGGTCGCCCGCTTCCTGTGGGTGTTCGCGGCGGAAGGGGCCGGGCAGCTCTTGGGCCAGCTGACCAAGCGGCGGCCCCGGTGGTCCCCCGCCAGCGCCCTGTTGCTGAGCTGGGCCGGCATGCGCGGCGTGGTCACCCTGGCCGTGGCCCTGTCCATCCCCATCGAGGTGCCGGGGCGTGATCTGATCCTGGCCGCCGCCTTCGCCGTCATCCTGGGCACCGTGCTGATCCAGGGCAGCAGCCTCGGCCCCCTGATCCGCTGGCTGGGCCTGGACAAGTCGGCGGGTCATCAGGGCGCGGTGCTGACGGCACCCCAGGCCATGGCCGCCGTCGCCGCCGCCCAGCTGGAAGCCGTGCGCGCCCGCGCCCACAACGCCGACGGCAGCGTGCGCCACCCCCGCCTGTTGGAGCAGTACACCCACCGCGCCCGCGTGGCCGAACGCTATTCCAAGGAGCGGGACATCCTGAGCGCCGACCGCAGCGAGCATTACGACGTGATCCTGGCCACCATCGCCGCCGGCCGGGCGGAGGTGCTGCGCCTGCACCGCACCGGCCGCATCCACGACGATGTGCTGCACGTCCTGGAATATGAGCTGGACCTGCAGGAAATGGCGGCCAGCACGTCGCGGCTGCGGCTGGGTTAAGGTTTGTTCGGGTCGTCCGCCACCAGCACGGCGATGGCCTCTCGGCAGAAGTCCACCCATAGGGTTTCCGCCATCACGCCGGCCTGCAGCACCAGGTGCTGCAGCTCACGCTGGCGGCTGGGGGTGTCACCGGTGAAATCGCGCCGTTCGATCTCCCGGTACAGCGCCAGTTTCTCCAGATGCTGGGCCAGGCGGCTTTCGATGTCGCGCACCAGGTCGGTGGGGCCGATCACCGCCTCCGCCCGCAGCCGCACCATCAGTTCATCGCGCAGCGGCTTGGGCTCCCGCGCCTCCCCGGTCCAGCGGCGCAGTTCCTCCCGCCCCGCCGGCAGCACCTGATAGGCCCGCTTGCGGCCCCGGCCGGCCTCCGGCGCCAGGGCCGCGATCCAACCCTGTTCCTCCAGCCGTTTCAGCTCGCGGTAAATCTGCTGGTGCGTCGCCTGCCAGAAAAAGCCGATGGAGCGGTCGAAACGGCCCGCCAACTCGGAACCAGAGCAGGGGCGTTCCAGCAGGGCGGTCAGCAGGGCGTGGGGCAGGGACATGGAGGCTCGATCCGATAAAACGCCCCTGACGGTACCCGCCCGGGCCGTCTCTATGCAACCAGTTGCACAAAGGAGCCGCCTGCCCCATTATGCAACAAGTTGCATAATGAAAGACGGGCGCGCCACCATGACCACCCCCTACCCCCACCTGCTGCAGCCGCTGGACTTAGGCTTCACGCAGCTGCGCAACCGCGTGCTGATGGGGTCCATGCATACGGGTCTGGAGGACAGCCGCCAGACCCTGCATCGTCTGGCCGCCTATCTGGGGGAGCGGGCGGCGGGCGGGGTGGGCCTGATCGTCACCGGCGGCTTCGCGCCCAACATCGCCGGCTGGACCAAGCCCCTGGGCGGCACCCTGGCCCTGACGTCCACCGCGCGCCGCCACCGCCCCATCCCCGACGCCGTGCATGCGGAGGGGGGCAGGATCGCGCTGCAGATCCTGCACACCGGTCGCTATGGCTATCACCCCTTCGCCGTCGCGCCGTCGCGCGTCAAGTCGCCCATCAGCCCCTTTACCCCGCATGCGCTGAGCGCCCGGGGAATAGAGCGGCAGATCCGCGCCTTCGTCCGCTGCGCCCTGCTGGCGCGGGAGGCGGGGTACGACGGCGTGGAGATCATGGGGTCCGAAGGCTATTTCATTAATCAGTTCCTGGTCACCCACACCAACAAGCGCACCGACGCCTGGGGCGGGTCATACGAGAACCGCATGCGCCTGCCCGTCGAGATCGTGCGCCGCACGCGGGAGGCGGTGGGACGCGATTTCATCATCATCTACCGCCTGTCCATGCTGGACCTGATCCCCGACGGCAGCACGTGGGAGGAGGTGGTGCAACTGGCCAAGGCGGTGGAGGCGGCGGGCGCCACCCTCATCAACACCGGCATCGGCTGGCATGAGGCGCGCATCCCCACCATCGCCACCTCCGTCCCCCGCGGCGCCTTCGCCTGGGTGACCAAGAAGATGAAGGGCAATGTCGGCATCCCCCTGGTCACCACCAACCGCATCAACACGCCGGAGGTGGCGGAGCAAATCCTGGCCGACGGGTGCGCCGACATGGTGTCCATGGCCCGCCCCCTGTTGGCCGACGCGGCGTTCGTGAACAAGGCCGCCGCCGGCAAGGCGGATGAGATCAACACCTGCATCGGCTGCAACCAGGCCTGCCTGGATCATACCTTCAAGGCGCAGATCTCCACCTGCCTGGTGAATCCCCGCGCCTGCCATGAGACGGAGCTGACCTACGCCCCTGCCGCCGTGCGCAAGCGGATCGCGGTGGTGGGCGCCGGGCCCGCCGGCCTGGCCGCCGCCACCGTCGCCGCCCAGCGCGGCCACGCCGTGCAGTTGTTCGAGGCGGCGGGCGAGATCGGCGGCCAGTTCAACATGGCCAAGCGCATTCCCGGCAAGGAGGAGTTCCATGAGACGCTACGCTATTTCCGCCGGCAGATCGAACTGACCGGCGTCACCCTGCACCTGAACCGCAAAGTCACCGCCGAAGACCTGATCGGCGGTGGCTATGACGCGGTCATCCTGGCCACGGGCGTCACCCCGCGCGACCCGCGCATCCCGGGGCAGGACGCCGGCATGGCCAGCGGCCGGGTGGTCACCTACCTGGACGTGCTGCGCCATAATAAGCCGGTGGGCCGGCGCGTGGCGGTCATCGGCGCCGGCGGCATCGGCTTCGACATCAGCGAGTACTTGGTGCAGGACGGCCCCTCCCCCACCCTGGATCTGGCGGCCTGGCAGGCGGAGTGGGGCGTGACCGACCCGGCCACGACGCGCGGTGGCGTCACCCGGCCGGAGATCACGGCGCCGGCGCGCGAGGTCACCCTGCTGCAGCGCAAGCCTGGCGGCCTGGGTAAGAGTCTGGGCAAGACCACGGGCTGGATCCACCGCCGCCTGCTGAAGATGAAGAACGTGCAGATGCTGGCCGGCGTGAATTACGAGCGCATCGACGAAGGCGGCCTGTTCATCACCTTTGGCGAGAAGCGGGAGAACCCGACGGTGATCGAGGCCGACACCATCGTGCTGTGCACCGGGCAGGAACCGCTGCGCGAGCTGCACGAACCGCTGACGGCGGCGGGCGTCGCGGTCCACCTGATCGGCGGCGCCGACGTGGCGGCGGAACTGGACGCCAAGCGGGCGATCAACCAGGGCAGCCGCCTGGCCGCCACCCTCTGACGGAGACCATCATGACCGACCTGCCGCTACATCCCGCCGTCGCCGCCAGCCTGGAGAAGTGGCACGACGGCGTCGCCCGCCGCGACCTGTCCTTCCTGCCCGCCATCGTGCATCCGGAGGCCGTGTTCCGTTCCCCCATGGCGTTCACGCCCTATGGCCCGGCGCAGGCCCTGGTTCTCATCCTGGGCACCGTCATCCAGGTGTTTCAGGATTTCGCCTATCACCGCCAGTTCATCGACGCCGACGGCCTGAACGTGGTGCTGGAGTTCAGCGCCAAGGTGGGCGAGCGCGCGTTGAAGGGCATCGACATGATCCGCTTCGACGCGCAGGGTCGCATCGTGGAATTCGAGGTGATGGTCCGCCCCATGAGCGGCCTGCAGGCCCTGGGCGAGGAAATGGGCCGCCGCCTGGCCCATGCCCTGCCCACGCATAAGCAGCGGGCCTGACCAGCAAATGCCGGCGGCATGAGCAAGGGCTCATGCCGCCGTGGGCGGATTCGCGCGGACCGGAGGGGACTGCAAAATGAGGGAGCAGAAAGCCATGACCAATGCGGCCCCCCAGAGGATCAGCCTGGACATTCAGGGCGCCGTCGCCCACGTCCGCCTGGCGCGGCCGGAGAAGCTGAACGGCATGGACTTCCCTATGCTGCGCGCCTTGGTCCGCGCCGCCGGGGAGATACGCCGCCACCGCCACGTGCGCGCCGTCATCCTGAGCGGTGAGGGTGCGGCCTTCAGCGCCGGCCTGGATTTCGCCGCCGTGACCCGGAAGCCGTGGGAGGTGGTGAAGGCCTTCGTCACCCTGGGCCGCAGCACCAACCTGTTCCAGCGCACCTGCTGGTGCTGGCGCGAGCTGCCGGTGCCGGTCATCGCCGTGCTGCACGGCCGCTGCTATGGCGGCGCCATGCAGTTGGCGCTGGCCGCCGACTTCCGCATCGCCACGCCGGATTGCGAGCTATCGGTGATGGAGGGCAAGTGGGGCCTGATCCCGGACATGAGCGGCAGCGTATCTTTACGCGAACTGGTGCCCATCGACGTGGCCAAGCGCCTGACCATGACGGCCCAGGTGATCAGTGCCACCGAGGCCAAGGCCCTGAACCTGGTGACCGAGGTGGCGGACGACCCCATGGCGGCAGCGGAAGCGTTGGCGGCCGAGCTGTGCGCCCGCTCCCCCGACGCGGTGGCCGGCGCCAAGGCCCTGTTCCAGCGCGCCTGGAGCGCCAGCATCCGGGGCGCCTTCGCGGCCGAGCGCCGCATCCAGTTCCAGATCATGCGCGGCCCCAACTGGCGCATCGCCCTGCGCGCCGGTCTGGATAAGAGACCGCCACAGTTCCGTGAACGGAGCTTCAGGCGATAGCCCATATCATTGAGGAAAAATGGATTGGAGCATGGAAGCTATCATGCCACCCTATAAGGCCTGAAGGCTTCACTGATGAGGTCATTTAATGAGTCTTTCACGGGATACAATAATATCGAGTGCTCTGCTCATCATTATGGCCCTATGCTTATTCGCCGGATTCTTTCTTTCAAAATATAACGTTGATATTCCCGCCTTGGCATATATAGGCGCAGGCACAGGCGTATTTTCCATCGTTTTCGGCAACCGGGCCTTCTTCCACTGGCTCCGGAAATTCAGAGCAAAACAGTAGAATCATAAGACTTCACCAGCCGTTGAACCGGTCCCAGCGCTGCAGGTCGCCGCCCTCCCGGGGCAGGACGGTATAGGCGTCGAACTGCGCGGCGGTGGCGCAGGCGTGGTTGGGGAAGACGCGCAGCTGCGTGCCGATGGGGAACGGGGCCTCCAGGTCGGCGCCAGCCGCGCCGGCCCAGTGCAGCACGCCGTGTTCCTGGTTGGCGTCGCGTCCCCAGAAGAAAAGCCCGGTTCGATCAGGTGAACGAACCGGGCCTGAAGGTGGGTAGGAAGGAAGATGAAGCCCCGCGCGTCCCGGTCCGCCCGGATGGGGAAGGACGCGCGGACACCTGGAACCCGCCAACCGCGCGCCGGTTCCAGGGCGGTCCATGAGGTTTCTGAGGCGCCGTGTTTCCCTGCCGGATCCGCCCGACACAGCAGTTGGCTTAGCGATACGACGTGAAACTGGGGTCAATGGGGGACAACAGCAGCTGGTGGCGCTGTTCATAGGTCAGGGGATGGAAGATTTCCCCCAGCAGTTCCGCCCAGCGCAAGGGATAGGGCGAAGGCTGGCCGTTGGGCAGAAGCACGCCCGTCTGGTCCAGGGGATGGATGGCGGGATGGCGCCGCAGCGCTTCCAGCTTTTGGTCCAACAGCGCCTCCGTCCGCGCCAGCCAGGCGGCGGTGAGGGGCGTGCCCTTCCTGAAGATGAAGGCGCAAAGGCCGATCAGCTCCTGATGCGAGCGGCGCAGCAGGTCCCCGAACTCCCCGGTGATGTGCGGGATGCCGTGGGCCAGCTCCTGGTAGCCAAGGGCCAGCTTGTCCGACGCGCCCAGCTGGTCGAAGAACGGCCCCCACCTCTTGGAGGTGCTTTTGATATCCGTGTAGCCACCCCCGTAGTGGTGCATCAGGTAGCAGCGCAGATAGTCCGCCTTGTGGGTGGAACTGAGGTAGGGCCAGGCGGGGTGCAGAGGGAAGTCAGGCTTCACCCAATCCCCGACCGTTTCGCGCGTGATGAAGGCGACGCCGCAGCCGGTGTTGCGGAAGATGGTCCACAGCGCCCGCAAGCGGGCATCCGACATGATCTCCGGCCCTGTCCACAGGCAGAAGACGATGCGGCCGGCGAAAGCGTCCAGGTCGTGCGGTTTGGCGGTTCCGGGGGCGGTCATGATGAGGCGGCCGTTAGAGCATGGAAGGGGTGGCCGGGATGCCCAGGCCGTTCATCAGCGACACCCGCCTCTGTGCGATGTCCGCATTGGGCGCGGGGTGGCGGCGGTAGACGTAGAGATAGTCGATGACGGCGTTGTAGTCGTTGGCCGCGCGGCTGTTGCCCCGGCGGTCCGTCGTCGCGTCCTTCACCTCGAAGATGCGGGAGGCCAGCACCGCCACGTGCACCGGCATCTGCCGGTTGATGACGGCCAGCATGAAATCCCAATCCTCATAGGCCCGCATGAACATGTCGAACTCCAGCCCCGTCAGCAGCGTGCGCGGAAAGGCGAAGCACGACATGTGGACCTGGTTTTTGATGTAAACCTCCAGCGTCAGGCGCCCCGCCACGTCCATGAAGCTTTCATCCAGGAATTCCGGCCCGTCCGGCCCCCGCCGTTCGGTGACGACGCTGCCGTTGGCGTAAACGGCCAGGCCCTGCTGCACCGCGGGCTGGGCCAGCAGGGCGGGGATGAAGTTGGTGTGCCAGGCGTCGTCGTCATCCAGGAACAGGATATAACGCCCGCGCGCCAGTGACAGGCCCAGGTTGCGGCTGGCCGAGGGGCCCGGGGCGCCGTTGCGGCGGATGTAGATGTCGTCCGCCGACAGCAGTGCGGCGCAGGCGCGGTCCGTCTCGCCATCCGTGGCGTCGGAAATGACAATGACCTCCACCACCGCCGGCTGCTGCTTGACGGATTCCAGGGCGCGGCGCAGCAGGTGCGCCCGCTTGTGCGTGGGAATGATGACGGTGACATCGGGTTGGGCGGCCATGGCGGTCTCGACTGTCAGCGCTTTCCCGCCTTGCGGCCGGCGGCGGGCCTGTCGGCCGCGCCATGGGTTTGTATCTCTTTCGCCAATCGTGCCGTCACCGCCGCCATGACCGGGCCCCATTCACCCGCCGCCGGCTGGCGGAACTGCGTCAGGTTGGGATACCAGGGGCTGGTCTCCACCCCCGCCTCCAGCCAGCGCCAGCAGCTGTCAAAGCGGTTCAGCAGCCACACCGGCCGGCCCAGCGCGCCCGCCAGGTGGGCCACGGCGGAATCCACGCTGATCACCAGGTCCAGGCCTTGTACCAGGGCCGCGGTATTGGCCATGTCGGCAAAATCCGCCGTCCAGTCGATCAAACCCAGGGCGGCGCCATCCCCCCCCTTCTGCAGGGAGAAGAATCTGGCCCCCGGTTGGTTCAGAAGGGGACCCAACAGGTCCGGCGCCACGGAGCGGCCGCTGTTGCGCGGGTGGTTGGGATTGCCCGCCCAGCACAGGCCGACGCGCAGACCCTGGTGCGCGGCCAAGCGCTGGGCAAACGCCGCCGCCTCATCCGCGGGGGCGGCCAGATAGGGCACCTCCGCCGGCACCGTCGCCAGCGTGGTGCGGAAGGCGCCCATCAGGTTGTGCAGGGGCAGGCGCAGGTCGAACCCGGCGGAGAGTTCGCCGATGGCCACCGCCTCATCCACCTCCGGCATGGCGGCCACCAGGCGCAGCAGCTCCGGCTGGCATTCCACGACGACGCGGGCGCCCAGGGCCTTGAGCGGCCGGGCATAGCGCACGAACTGCAGCGTATCGCCCAGGCCGCTATCCGCCGACAGCACGATGGTGCGTCCATCTTGGCGGATGGGCTGGCCGGCCGGATCCTGGAACAGGCCGATCTGGCTTTCCGCGATGCGGCCATGCCAGATCCAGGCGATGCCCTCCGCCCCCTTGACGAAGTCACCTTTCCGCAGGTGCTGACGGCCGGTATAGATGTTGGCCTCGACATGGGATGGGTTGATCCGTAGCGCATTGGCCAGATAGGCCAGCGCCTCATCCGTCCGCCCCAGATGCTCGGCGTACTTGCCGAGACGGCAGTAGACGTCGTCGAGGCTGCCCAGCAAACCACCCTTTTCCTGCAGCAGGGCCACCGCGTCCTCATAAGCCTCCAGCGCATCATAGGCCTGGGACAGCGCGTTGATGACCCGGGGATCGTCGGGGGCGGCTGCCAGCGCCCGGCGCAGCACGTCCCGCCCCTCGTCCGCCCGCTGGTTGGCCACCAACTGCTTGCCCAGGTTCAGGAGGGCGTCCACGTAGACGGGATCGATCTCAAGCGCGCGACGCAACAGGCGCTCGGCCTCCGTGAAGGGGGCGATCAGGGCCAGGTTGTTCATGACCACCAGATTGTCCGGGTCGGCGGCCAGGATGGCGGCGTAGGCGGCGTGCGCCTCCCCCACTCGGCCTTGCTGGTGCAGGCCGATGGCCTCGGCGAACCTGGTGCTGATTTCCTGCCGGCGCGCCACCTGGGCGAACCGCGCCGCACTGTCGTCGGCCGCGGCACCCAAGCCCCAGCCCTTGTTCCGCTTGCGCAACACGACCTCGATGGCCGATTCCGACGTGCCCTTCAAGGTTTGATCGCGCAGCGGCGCGTCATACTGGAAGCCGCTGTCCAGCTTCTCCAGCTTCAGCACCTCCACCTCTTCCTTAAACAGATCCAGCAACTGCACGACGCTGATCGACTTCGGCGACCAGCTCTGCGGTTTCAGGATGGTGAAGGTCCATTTGTGGTCTTGGTTGAAGATGGAGGGCCAAACGCCCTGCTCATACATATCCTCGTCCGGAATGGTGATGATCAGGTGGCCGCCGGGCTTGCAGATGCGGATCCAGTTGCCGAGCGACCGCACGGGGTCCACCAGCTTTTCCAGGCAATGGCTGGAATGGACGAAGTCATAGCTGTTGTCCGCCACCCCTTCCATCAACATGGCGTCACCATCGGGCGGATCCCACGGCCGGGCGGACTTCATCAGCGGAAAATAGTCCCCAAGGTTGCCCAAGGGGTTGGGGCCGCAGCCGATGTCTATCCCCTCGCCCACGATCCAGCGGCGGGCGAAGCGCCCGTCCGCGGTACGGCGCAGCATCTGCTTGGTCGTCTCATCCGCCATCACGCCACTCCGCACATCGGCAGCGTCCGGTCCCGGGACGCGTCGAGAAAATGACCAAACCGGGCCGCAGGCATCCTGTCACCGCGGAGTCAGCGCCAGATAGCCGTCATCGGCATAGTCGCGGACGATAGTGTGGGTGTGGCGGAACTGGCGGAAGACGAAATCGATGTTTCGGTCGTAAAAAGCCAGCTTGTGCTCTGTCACCGGCACGGCGCCGTCAGCGTAGGGGCCGTCCTCATAGGCGCGCAGACCATTCACCAGGATCACGTCGCGGCTGCGTGGCCGCAACTGCCGCAACTGGGCCATCAGGCTTTCCAGCGGCGGGCGCAGGGCGTCGTTCCCACCGGGGCCATACTTGGCCTGATGATAGGCAGCGCCGGGTTCATGGCCATCAAGCCAGAACAGTATGGGAAGCTGTGCCGGGACCAAGGGCAGCACGGCCTTCAGCACATCCTCGCAGGTGGCGTACAGCAATTGAGCCCGAGGCACACCAGCCAGGCGCGCGCGCGCCTGGTTCAGGGCCTCCGTCGCGGTTTCGGCGGAGAACAGCCGCTCAAATCCAAAGGACGCGGCATGCAGCACGTTGTCGCCCGTCCCTGTCAGGGTCTCGATATAGACCTGGCACTGATAGGCGTCCAGCAGGCCCTTGAGATCGAAATGACGCAGTGTTCCCATGCGACCCACCGTTGGATATGCAGCCCTTGACCGTCCGCGTCCCAGCCTCAACCGGCCTTGCCAGGCATGACCCGGATGGCCAGCAGCCGTTCTTCCAGTTCCTGGACGAAACGGTCGGTGTCGCCCAGAGTGCGCCGCCAAGCCTCGCCACCCGCCAGCGCGTCGCGGAACGCCTTGTACTCCTTGGGCTTGTTGCCCAGCTTCACCGCCAGTTTCACATAGTCATCCACACTGGTGGTCACGCCCTGGGACAGGCCCACGGTGCGGAGCAGGCTGCCCGCCATGCGCGAGGCGAAGGTCTTGCCCGACAAGGTGACGATGGGCAGGCCCATGCGCAAGGCGTCGCTGGCCGTGGTGCCGGAGTTATAGGGATAGGTGTCCAGAAACACGTCGGCCAGCGGCAGGCGGGCCAGGTACTGCGCCGGGCTGGCCGGGCCGGCGAACAGCAGGCGGCCGGGATCGATGCCTCGGGCACGCGCCCGTTCCTGCATGTTCTGCCGCGCCCACGGCGTGCGGGCCAGCAGCCACAGCACGGAATTATCCACCCCGGCCAGGATGCGCATCCAGGCGTCGAAGACCTCTTCCGTGATCTTGTAGGTGTTGGAGAAGCAGGTGTAGACGAACTTGTCCGCCGGCAAGCCCACGCTTTCCCGCGTGGGTGACGGATCCACCAGCGCCTTGCTGTCGTTCACCTGATAGCAGATGGGCATGTACAGCGGCTTGGGGTGGAAATCGCCGGCCAAGTCCTTCGGCACCACGAAATCATCGACGATGGCGTAGTCCAGCTCAGGAATGGGCTGCGAACCGACGAAGCCCAGATAGGTGATCTGGACGGGTGCCGGCTTGCGCCGGACGATGCCGGGGCGCGACCCATCGGTCAGGCCGTTGAGGTCGACCAGGATATCCAGCTCATGCTGGCGCATCAGCGCCGCCACCTGGTCGTCGCTCATCTCCACGACACGGAACCATTGGTCGAAGGCGCCCAGGATGCGATGCCGCAGATAGCTGTTGTCGTCCAGGCCCATGTCATAGCCGTAGACCTCGAACTTGGCCCGGTCGTGCTTCTCGATCAGCTCCACCATCAGCATGCTGACGGGGTGCAGGTTGTAGTCGGACGACAGGTAGCCGATGCGCACCTTCTCATGGGCGTAGCCCTGCGGCGGGGCCAGCCGCTCCGGTGCGCCGAAGCGGGAAATCCATTGTTCGACCCAACGGTTGACCACCGCGTTCTCATCGAACAGCGACATCAGCGTCAGGCCGCCCGAGTTGGCGACCATGTCATCCTTGGTCAGGCCGGGAACGGGTAGGTAGACGGGCCAGGCGCACATCTTCAGGCGCAGATGCACCCAATGGCTGATGGCGTCGGACTGCTTGGGCACGGTCAAGAGGCTGCGGTACAGCTCCCGCTCCGCTTCCTCGAACCGACTCAGCCGTTCCAGCAGGCGGCCCCGCTGGTTCAGCAAGGTGGTGCGCATGTCGTCGGGCTGGATGGATCGACGCCAAATCTCCAGCGCCTCATCAGGCTTGCCCTGGCCTTCGGACATCAGGCCCAGATTGATGGCGGCGATCAGGAAATCGGACTTCAACGACAGGGCGGCGTTGTAAGCCGCACCGGCCGCAACCGTGTCGCCCACATTGGCCAGTTCCACACCCAGGTTGAAATAGGCGGCGTGTCGCAAGGCGGCGTCGGCCGGCACCTCATCCAGCCAAAGCTGATACAGCGAGGCAGACCGCATCCAGGGGGCGGCATCCCGCGCCGCCTCGACCAGGCTCAGCAAACCCGTGAAATCCAGGCGGCCCACCAGGTAACGAAATGCCGTTTCCTCGATCCCCGGCGGAATCTTCCAAGCCCTGGCGGTCAGGTATTCGATAACGTCGGCGGATTGCAGCGGTGCCTGATGTGTAATGAAAGCAGCAGAGGCCACGATCGACGTTCCATGAATAAGCGCCTCAGGGCTTCTTAGTCCCTGAAATATCGAATGGAATCATAACACGATATTGACGGTGGAGCGATCCGCAACTTTGGCCTGCTCGCCGCCCGGCGCCGTTGTTTCAGCCGGCGGCGATGCCGGGGCGGAAGCCGCACTGTTAACGGGGGTCGCGGCGGCCTGGGCACCGCCATTCTGCGACCCCGATGCCTGGGCGACGGCCGTCTGGGTCTGCACGACCTTGGCATAGGCCGTACTGCCCTGCAGCTGGCGCGAGGGCGACAGCCGGAAGGGACCTTTCTCGGACTTTTCGTTCTTCGTCGTCACGTTGTCACCAACCCGAACCACCGGCCGCTGATATCCCGGCATCGCCGGCGATGCCTGTGCCGCCATATTATATGCGGCCACGCCCGACAGCATACTCTGCTGAGAGATCCGGACGGCATCCGCCGGGGTGCTGCTCTGGGCGGTCCTGGACGGCTCCGCCGTGGCGCCCGCCTTGGCCAGGGCTTTCTGGAAGTCGGTATCGCCCCGGCTGGCAGGCGCGGCCTTGGTGAGGGCGGTCCTGCCGACCACCCCGCCTATCGGCCGCGATGACACCGGATCGTTACCCATGAACCCCAACCCCGCATGGGAGCCCAACCGTCGGGCCCCATGCCTTAACCACGAATCCGGGGCCCTGAAAAGCGCCGAGGATTGAGAGGATAGCACCCCCTCAATCCTCTGGCACCCGCCCCTGAACGGGCCGGAGATGCTGCCCCGCAGCCCCGGCCCGAACCATCACGCCACTCTTATCCTTACCCGGACAGACCCGTCAGCCAGGCGTTGACCTGATCGGTGTTGAACGCATGGACCTGGGCCGAGGTGAACACGCTGGCCTGGGCCGTCGTCAGGTTCGACAGCTGGTCGGTGGTCAAACCGGGGATTTGATCCGTCGTCAGGCTCACCACCTGGGTGGTCGTGAACTCCCGGATATCCGCCGTGGTCAACGCACTGATCTGGTCCGTCGTCAGCGACCGGACTTGGGCGCTGCTGAGGGCCGCGACTTGGGCGCTGCTCAAGGCCGACAGGTTGCTGGTCGTCAGGCCGGCCACCTGGGTCGTCGTCAGCGACTGGACCTGCGCGGTGTTCAGCGCCTGGACATCCGTGGTGCTCAAGGCCCCCAGCTGATCGGTCGATAGCGCCTTCACCTGCGCGCTGTTCAGGCCAACCACCTGGCTGGTGCCCAGGGCCGACAGCTGATCCGTGGTCAGGGCCTGGACCTGGGTCGTCGTCAGCCTGGTCACCTGGGCGCTGCTGAGGGCGTTCAGGTTATCCGTGCTGAGCGTCGACACCTGCGATGTGGTCAGGGCCGAAACCTGGGCCGTGGTCAGCGCCCGCACATCCGCCGTGCTAAGGCTGTTCAGCTGGTCGGAGGTCAGGGCCTGAACCAGGGCGCTGGTCAGGCTGGCCACCTGGGAGGTGCTGAGCGCCGTCACCGTGCTGGTGCTGAGCGTCGACACCTGCGCCGTCGTCAACTGGCTGATCTGGGCGGTCGTGAACTCCCGGACATCGGTGGTGGACAGCGCGTTCAGCTGGGTGCTGGTCAGAGACTGGACCTGGGCGCTGGTCAGCGACTGGACTTGGTTGCTGGTCAGGGCCGACAGGTTGTCACTGCTGAGGCCGGAGAGCTGGGCCGACGACAGCGCCTGGACCTGGGTGCTGCTCAGCTTCGTCACCGTCGCGGTGGACAGGGCGTTCAGCTGGTCGGAGTTCAGCGCCTTCACCTGGGCCGTCGACAGGCCGGTGATCTGCGCCGTTCCCAGCGCCGCCACCTGGTCGGTGGTCAGTGCGCCCACCTGGGCCGTCGTCAGACCGGCTTCCTGGGTCGTCGACAGCGCCGCCACGTTGGCCGTGCTGAGGGCCGACAGCTGGGCCGTCGTCAGTTGGCCGATCTGAGTGCTGCTGAGCTCACGCAAGTCCGCCGTGGTCAGGTTGTTCAGCTGATCGGTGGTCAGGGCCTGGATCTGGCTGCTGGACAGCTTGGTCACCTGGGCGCTGCTGAGTGCGTTCAGGTTGCTGCTCGTCAAGCCGGACAATTGGCTGGTGGTCAGCGCGCCGATCTGCGCCGTCGTCAACGCCTGGGCATCCGCCGTGCTGAGCGAGGCCAGTTGGTCGGTCGACAGCTGCTGCACATCCGCCGTCGTCAGACTGGCGACCTGGGCCGTCGTCAGGGCCCCCACGTTGGTGGTGCTCAGGTTCGACACCTGCGCCGTGGTTAGCTGGCCGATCTGGGCCGTCGTCAGTTCCTGGACGTCCGCCGTGGTCAGGGCGTTCAGCTGATCGGTGGTCAGCGACTGGACCTGGGCGCTGCTCAGCTTGGACACCTGGGCGCTGCTCAGCGCGTTCAGGTTATCGCTGCTGAGGTTCGACACCTGCGCCGTGGTCAGCTGGCCAATCTGGGCCGTCGTGAACTCCCGGATGTCGGCGGTCGTCAGGCTGTTCAGCTGGGTGCTGGTCAGGGCCTGGACCAGTGCGCTGGTCAGGCTGGACACCTGGGCGCTGTTCAGGGCGCTCAGGTTGGTGCTGTTGAGGCCGGAAATCTGGGCCGTCGTCAGCTGGCTAACCTGCTGGGTCGTCAGCTTCTGCACCGTGTCGGTGGTCAGGGCGTTCAGCTGGTCCGTCGTCAGGGCCTTCACCTGGTTGGCCGACAACCCGCTGATCTGAGCCGTGCCCAGCGCCGCCACCTGGTCGGTGGTCAGCGACTGCACCTGGGCTGTCGTCAGACCGGCTTCCTGCGCGGTCGTCAGCGCCGCCACGTTAGTGGTGCTGAGGGCCGACAGCTGGGCCGTCGTCAGTTGGCCAATCTGGGTGCTGGACAGTTCCCGGATATCCGAGGTCGTCAGGCCGTTCAGCTGATCCGTGGTCAGGGCCTGGATCTGGCTGCTGGACAGCTTGGCCACCTGGGCGCTGCTCAGGGCGCTCAGATTGCTGGTCGTCAGGCCGGACACCTGGTTGGTGGTCAGCGCGCCGATCTGCGCCGTCGTCAACGCCTGGGCGTCCGCCGTGCTGAGAGCCGCCAGCTGATCGGTGGATAGCTGCTGCACGTCCGTCGTCGTCAGGCTGGCCACCTGCGCCGTCGTCAGCGCGGACACCACGTCCGTGCTCAGGTTCGACGCCTGGGCGCTGGTCAGCTGGCCGATCTGGGCTGTCGTCAGTTCCTGCACATCGGCCGAGGTCAGGCTGTTCAGCTGGGTGCTGGTCAGCGACTGGACCTGGGCGCTGGTCAGCTTCGACACCTGGGCGCTGGATAGCGCGTTCAGGTTATCGCTGCTGAGGTTCGACACCTGGGCCGTCGTCAGCTGGCCGATCTGCGCCGTCGTCAGTTCCCGGACATCCGAGGTCGTCAGGCTGTTCAGCTGGGTGCTGGTCAGTGACTGGACCTGGGCACTGTTCAGGCTGGACACCTGGGTGCTGGTCAGCGCGTTCAGGTTGTCGCTGGTCAAGCCGGAGACCTGCGTGGTCGTCAAGGCCTGGACCTGGGCCGTCGTCAGCTTCTGCACCGTGGCCGTGGACAGGGCGCCCAACTGGTCAGTGGACAGCGCCTTCACCTGGGCGGTCGTCAGGCTGCTGACCTGGGCCGTCCCCAGCGCCGCCACTTGGTCGGTGGTCAGCGACTGGACCTGGGTCGTCGTCAGGCCTGCCACCTGGCTGGAGCTGAGGGCGTTCAGCTGATCGGTGCCCAGCGTCGAGAGCTGTGCCGTCGTCAACTGGCCGATCTGGGCGCTGGACAGCTCGCGGACATCCGATGTCGTCAGGCCATTCAGCTGATCCGTGGTCAGGGCCTGGATCTGGCTGCTGGACAACTTGGCCACCTGGGCACTCGACAGCGCGTTCAGGTTGCTGGTCGTCAGGCCGGACACCTGGCTGGTGGTCAGCGCGCCGATCTGTGCCGTCGTCAACGCCTGAGCGTCCGCCGTGCTGAGGGCCGCCAGTTGATCGGTCGACAGCTGCTGCACGTCCGTGGTCGACAGGCTGGCCACCTGCGCCGTCGTCAGCGAGGAAACCACGTCCGTGCTCAGGTTCGACACCTGGGCCGTCGTCAGCTGGCCGATCTGGGCCGTCGTCAGTTCCTGCACATCGGCCGAGGTCAGGCTGTTCAGCTGCGTGCTGGTCAGCGACTGGACCTGGGCGCTGGTCAGCTTAGACACCTGGGCGCTGGACAGCGCGTTCAGGTTATCGCTGCTGAGGTTGGAGACCTGCGCCGTCGTCAGCTGGCCAATCTGGGCCGTCGTGAACTCCCGGATGTCGGCGGTCGTCAGGCTGTTCAGCTGGGTACTGGTCAGGGCCTGGACCAGCGCACTGGTCAGGCTGGACACCTGGGCGCTGCTCAGGGCGCTCAGATTGGTGCTGTTGAGGCCGGAAATCTGGGCCGTCGTCAGCTGGCTAACCTGCTGGGTCGTCAGCTTCTGCACCGTGTCGGTGGACAGGGCGTTCAGCTGATCCGTCGTCAGGGCCTTCACCTGGCTGGACGACAGGCTGGTCACCTGCGCGGTCGTCAGGGCCGCGGCCTGGTCGGTCGTCAGCGACTGGACCTGCGCGGTCGTCAGGCCAGCCACTTGGCTGGAGCTGAGGGCCTGCAGGTTCGTGGTACCCAGCGTCGACAGCTGGGCCGTCGTCAGCTGCCCAACCTGGGTGCTCGACAGTTCCCGGACGTCCGAGGTCGTCAGGCCGTTCAGCTGATCCGTGGTCAGGGCCTGGATCTGGCTGCTGGACAGCTTGGCCACCTGAGCGCTGCTGAGTGCGTTCAGGTTGTTGGTCGTCAGGCCGGACACCTGACTGGTGGTCAGCGCGCCAATCTGCGCCGTCGTCAGGGCCCGGGCATCCGCCGTGCTGAGCGAGGCCAGCTGGTCGGTCGACAGCTGCTGCACATCCGTGGTCGACAGGCTGGCCACCTGCGCCGTCGTCAGCGAGGAAACCACGTCCGTGCTCAGGTTCGACACCTGCGCCGTGGTCAGCTGGCCGATCTGGGCCGTCGTCAGTTCCTGCACATCAGCCGAGGTCAAGCTGTTCAACTGGCTGCTGGTCAGCGACTGAACCTGGGCGCTGGTCAGCTTGGACACCTGGGCGCTGGACAGCGCGTTCAGGTTATCGCTGCTGAGGTTGGAGATCTGCGCCGTCGTCAGCTGGCTGATCTGCGCCGTCGTCAGTTCCTGCACGTCCGAGGTCGTCAGGCTGTTCAGCTGGGTGCTGGTCAGCGACTGAACCTGGGCGCTGCTCAGGCTGGACACCTGGGTGCTGGTCAGCGCGTTCAGGTTGTCGCTGGTCAGGCCGGAGACCTGCGTGGTCGTAAGAGCCTGGACCTGGGCCGTCGTCAGCTTCTGCACCGTGGCCGTGGACAAGGCGCCCAACTGGTCGGTGGACAGCGCCTTCACCTGGCTGGTGGTCAGCGACTGAACCTGCGCCGTGCCTAGCGCCGACACCTGAGTGGTGGTCAGCGACTGAACCTGCGCCGTCGTCAGACCCGCAACCTGGCTGGAGCTGAGGGCGTTCAACTGATCGGTGCCCAGCGTCGAGAGCTGCGCCGTCGTCAACTGGCCGATCTGGCTGCTGGACAGCTCGCGGACATCCGAGGTCGTCAGGCCGTTCAGCTGATCCGTGGTCAGGGCCTGGATCTGGCTGCTGGACAGCTTGGCCACCTGGGCGCTGCTGAGTGCGTTCAGGTTGCTGGTCGTCAGGCCGGACACCTGGCTGGTGGTCAGCGCGCCGATCTGCGCCGTCGTCAGGGCCCGGGCGTCCGCCGTGCTGAGGGCCGCCAGCTGGTCGGTGGACAGCTGCTGCACGTCCGTGGTCGTCAGGCTGGACACCTGCGCCGTCGTCAGCGAGGAAACCACGTCCGTGCTCAGGTTCGACACCTGGGCCGTCGTCAGCTGGCCGATCTGGGCCGTCGTCAGTTCCTGCACATCAGCCGAGGTCAGGCTGTTCAGCTGCGTGCTGGTCAGCGACTGGACCTGGGTGCTGGTCAGCTTCGACACCTGGGCGCTGGTCAGCGCGTTCAGGTTATCGCTGCTGAGGTTCGACACCTGCGCCGTCGTCAGCTGGCTGACCTGCGCCGTCGTGAACTCCCGGATGTCGGAGGTCGACAGGCTGTTCAGTTGCGCGGTGGTCAGCGACTGAACCTGGGCACTGGACAGCGCGGCCACCTGAGTGGAATTCAGGGCGCTCAAGTTGTCAGTGCTGAGGCCGGAAATCTGGGCCGTCGTCAGCGCCTGGACCTGCGCGGTCGTCAGCTTTTGCACCGTCGCCGTGGCGAGCGCCCCCAGCTGATCGGTGGACAGGGCCTTCACCTGGCTGGTGGTCAGGCTGGCCACCTGCGCGGTCGTCAGGGCCGCGGCCTGGTCGGTCGTCAGCGACTGGACCTGCGCGGTCGTCAGGCCAGCCACTTGGCTGGAGCTGAGGGCCTGCAGGTTCGTGGTGCCCAGCGCCGACAGCTGCGCCGTCGTCAGCTGCCCGATCTGGGCGCTGCTGAGTTCACCCACGTCGGCCGTGGTCAGGTTGTTCAGCTGATCCGTGGTCAGGGACTGGATCTGGCTGCTGGACAGCTTGGCCACCTGGGCGCTGCTCAGCGCGTTCAGGTTGGTGCTGCTGAGGCCGGACACCTGGCTGGTGGTCAGCGCGCCAATCTGCGCCGTCGTCAGGGCCCGGGCGTCCGCCGTGCTGAGGGCCGCCAGCTGGTCGGTGGACAGCTGCTGCACGTCCGTGGTCGTCAGGCTGGACACCTGCGCCGTCGTCAGCGAGGACACCACGTCCGTGCTCAGGTTCGACACCTGCGCCGTCGTCAGCTGGCCGATCTGGGCCGTCGTCAGTTCCTGAACGTCGGCCGAGGTCAGGCTGTTCAGCTGCGTGCTGGTCAACGACTGGACCTGGGTGCTGGTCAGCTTCGACACCTGGGCGCTGGTCAGCGCGTTCAGGTTATCGCTGCTGAGGTTCGACACCTGCGCCGTCGTCAGCTGGCTGACCTGCGCCGTCGTGAACTCCCGGATGTCGGAGGTCGACAGGCTGTTCAGTTGCGCGGTGGTCAGCGACTGAACCTGGGCACTGGACAGCGCGGCCACCTGAGTGGAATTCAGGGCGCTCAAGTTGTCAGTGCTGAGGCCGGAAATCTGGGCCGTCGTCAGCGCCTGGACCTGCGCGGTCGTCAGCTTCTGCACCGTCGCCGTGGCGAGCGCCCCCAGTTGATCGGTGGACAGGGCCTTCACCTGGCTGGTGGTCAGGCTGGCCACCTGCGCGGTCGTCAGGGCCGCGGCCTGGTCGGTCGTCAGCGACTGGACCTGCGCGGTCGTCAGGCCAGCCACTTGGCTGGAGCTAAGGGCCTGCAGGTTCGTGGTGCCCAGCGCCGACAGCTGCGCCGTCGTCAGCTGCCCGATCTGGGCGCTGCTGAGTTCACCTATGTCGGCCGTGGTCAGGTTGTTCAGCTGATCCGTGGTCAGGGACTGGATCTGGCTGCTGGACAGCTTGGCCACCTGGGCGCTGCTCAGCGCGTTCAGGTTGGTGCTGCTGAGGCCGGATACCTGGCTGGTGGTCAGCGCGCCGATCTGCGCCGTCGTCAGGGCCCGGGCGTCCGCCGTGCTGAGAGCCGCCAGTTGATCGGTCGACAGCTGCTGCACATCCGTGGTCGTCAGGCTGGCCACCTGCGCCGTCGTCAGCGAGGACACCACGTCCGTGCTCAGGTTCGACACCTGGGCCGTCGTCAGCTGGCCGATCTGCGCCGTGGTCAGTTGCTGGACGTCAGCCGAGGTCAGGCTGTTCAACTGGCTGCTGGTCAGCGACTGGACCTGGGCGCTGGTCAGCTTCGACACCTGGGCGCTGGACAGCGCGTTCAGATTATCGCTGCTGAGGTTCGACACCTGCGCCGTCGTCAGCTGGCCGATCTGCGCCGTGGTCAGTTCCTGCACGTCCGAGGTCGTCAGGCTGTTCAGCTGGTTGCTGGTCAGCGACTGGACCTGGGCGCTGTTCAGGCTGGACACCTGGCTGCTGGTCAGCGCGTTCAGATTGTCGCTGGTGAGGCCGGAGACCTGCGTGGTCGTCAGGGCCTGGACCTGGGCCGTCGTCAGCTTCTGCACCGTCGCCGTGGACAAGGCGCCCAGCTGATCGGTGGACAGCGCCTTCACCTGAGCCGTCGTCAGGCTGCTGACCTGGGCCGTGCCCAACGCCGACACCTGGGTGGTCGTCAGCGACTGGACCTGGGCCGTCGTCAGGCCCGCCACCTGGCTGGAGGTAAGGGCGTTCAGTTGGTCGGTGCCCAATTCGGACAGCTGGGTTGTGGTCAGCTGGCCAATCTGGGCGCTGGACAGTTCCCGGACATCCGAAGTCGTCAGAGCATTCAGCTGATCCGTGGTCAGGGCCTGGATCTGGCTGCTGGACAGCTTGGCCACCTGGCCGCTGCTCAGCGCGTTCAGGTTGGTGCTGCTGAGGGTCGACACCTGCGCCGTCGTCAGCGCGCCCACCTGGTTGGCGGTCAGCGCCTGCACGTCGGCCGTGTTCAGAGAATTCAGCTGGTCGCTATTCAGCGACTGAACCTGGGTCGTGGTCAGACCGGCCGCCTGGCCGGTGCTGAGGGCCGAAACGACAGTGGTGCTGAGGGCGGAGACCTGCGCCGTGGTCAGCTGGCTGACCTGGGCGGTCGTGAATTCACGAATGTCGGACGAGGACAGACCGTTCAGCTGGCTGCTGGTCAGCGACTGGACCTGGGCGCTCGACAGCGAGGCCACCTGGCCGGAACTCAGGGCCGACAGATTGTCCGTGGTCAGACCGGAGATCTGGGAGGTGGTCAGGGCCTGAACCTGAGCCGTCGTCAGCTTCTGCACCGTCGCCGTGGCAAGCGCACCCAACTGGTCGGTGGTCAGCGCCTTCACCTGGGACGCGGTCAGGCTGGTCACCTGGCTGGTGGTCAGCGCTGCGGCCTGGTCGGTGGTCAGGGTGCTGACCTGGGCGGTGCTGAGGCCCGCAACCTGGGTGGAGCTCAAGGCCTGCAGGTTGGTGGTGCCCAGGGCCGACGTCTGCGCCGTCGTCAGCTGGCCCACCTGGGCGCTGCTGAACTCACGCACGTCGGCCGTGGTCAGGCTGTTGAGCTGATCGGTGGTCAGCGATTGAATCTGGCTGCTGGACAGCTTGGCCACCTGCGCGCTGTTGAGCGCATTCAGGTTGTCGCTGCTGAGGCCGGAAATCTGGCTGGTCGTCAGCGCGCCCACCTGGTTCAGGCTGAGCGCCTGCACGTCCGCGGTGGTCAGCGCGTTCAGCTGATCGGTGGTCAGCGATTGAATCTGAGTCGTCGTCAGGCCGGCCACCTGGGAGGTGGTCAGCGCGGACACATTGGCAGTGCCGATGGCGGACAGCTGCGCGGTGGTCAGCTGGCCGATCTGGGCGGAATTCAGCTCACGCACGTCGGCGGTGGTCAGGCTGTTGAGCTGATCGGTGGTCAGCGCCTGAACCTGGGTGCTGGACAGCTTTGCCACCTGCGCGCTGCTGAGCGCGTTCAGGTTGTCGCTGCTGAGGCCACCGATCTGGCCTGCGCTGAGTCCGCCTATCTGGGTGGCGCTGAACTCGTTGATGTCGGAGGTGCTGAGGGCGTTCAGCTGGCTGGTGGTCAGGCCCTGCAACTGCACGGTGGACAGCGACTGCACCTGGGCGCTGTTGAGCGCCGACAGGTTATCGCTGCTGAGGCCGGAAATCTGGGCAGAGGTCAACCCGGAGAGCTGCGTCGTCGTCAAGGCGCGCGCATCGGCGGTGTTGAAGGCGCTGAGCTGCGCCGTCGTCAAGAACCCGACTTGGGTCTTGCTGAATTCCTGGATGGACGAGGTGGTGAGCGCACTGAGCTGGTCGGTGGTCAACGCCTGTATCTGGTCGGAGGTCAGCGCCTGGACCTGATTGGACTTCAGCGCCTCAAAATCATCCGTGGACAGGACACTGATGTCCGCGTCGCTGAATGCCTGAAGCTGCGAAACGCTGAAGACCATCTGGCTGGCCTGGAAGGCCGCCACCTGGGTCGTCGTTAGCGCCTGGATCTGGGCTGTCGACAGCGCGGCAACATCAGCCGTGCTGAGGGCCTGAATGTTCGCCGTGGACAAGGCGGCAATCTGAGACGGGCCCAGGAAAGTAATAGGCGAGACCATTTACAACCTCCGATCGCACCTCGTTTGAGATGCCTCATGGACGGCGCTAAAAACACCCATTTTTTGGGCGCAACCACAGCCATGCGGTTGATATGAAAATCACACTCCGGTTAACGCTTCCCTTATGGAAACGGCAACGGGACCCCACGCATCCCGACGGCGTCCCTTCTGGACATATGCCGCCTGGCAACCCCGTTACCCCTAAAGTCGAAAGGGACCTCTGGCACACGGATAGCCTGGCGGCCACGATAATAAGATGCGAGGGCAACTTCAAGGCGTATTTTGCCCATAAGGCTAATGAAGCCCATGAATCTTCATACCCCAAAGCGTTAACGAGACATTACCAAACGGATGGGCCCACCAGTATGAGGCAAACAGAACCGGTCTCTGCCCAATATATGGGCTGCCTTTGTTCCTTCATATTCCTTCGAATAGGTTGGTCCCGGCAACCAACGACTCTGTTTAGAGGCGGCGGAGACATGATAACGCTGTCCCCATCCTGGTAATGATGCGTCCATACCCGCCCGTTGGATCCGTGGAATCGCAGTGCGCCGGGTCGCCACCTCGCGCTACTGCTGTAGCTGGGCGCCCTGGGCCTCCCAGATTCAAGAAATTGTCCGTAAAATTGTCCCGTTCTAGGCGAGACTATTCCAGCGCCAGAGCCGATTCCGCCGCACGCTTATCATAGGGGAAGGCGCACGCGTCGTTGTGCCCGGCCTATTCCATTCAGCGGCGGCGAGACGATACCATCAATTCCCTTGGCTATAGCGACGCGGAGACCAAGCCGGGGCTCCGCAGTGTGCGATGGGCAGCGTGCGATGGATTGATCACAGCTGCCCCGCTGGGGCACGGCATGTGGCGGCATTTCCGGCCCCTGACACAGCTGTCCGCGGCCGACTCGGCGGATAATGCGGAGAACCTTCATGGGCGGCCCCTCTCGCCAGTATCATGTTGTGGCCGGACACTACGTACCGGAGGGTTCCCACCCATGCCACGGCACGCAGCGGCCCGTCCGTAACTATCAGGCGCTCTTCCCCTTGCCGGGCCCATAGTTCGGCGGCGACAGCCACACAACCCTCGCCCTGCCAGACCTGCGGAAAAGGGCGCCCACGGGCTGCATGTGGATGATCGCCATGCGGGGCATCTATCTGCCGCCCGCCCATTAAGCCGCGGAAACCGTGGGGAGTTCTGACATCAGAACTCCCCACGGCCGGGCTCCTGAATCCGATAACCGGGCGGGATAAGGAGGTGATGGCGCTGCCGGCCCAATTGGCGGATGAGCGACTCGTTACCATCATCGGTCTCGGCGGAACGGGTAAGACCACCGTCGCCGTGGCCGTCGCCCATCCCCTGGCCGCAGCATTCTCCGGTTCGGCGCCGTGTGCTGATTCCGGCATGATCACTGTCCGCCGGTCGGCGGCAACCGCGGCCACCCCGCTGCTGGACCAGGCGGACCAATCGGACGATCCGACGCCCAGCCCAGTGCAGTTCATAAGTGCAGTTCATAGAGGACAAGCGCATTCTCATCCTCGATACCTATGACCATCTGGACCTGTGAGCATCTTCTGGTGGAGACGATCGCGAAGCTGCCCGCCGCCAACACCAGCGGCGCCCCCAACCGGCATATCCAGGCCACCAGCCGGGAGGGCCGGTATCGAGGGCCCTCAGAACAAGGGCCGCGCGCCGCTGCGCTCCTCCCTGGAACGATTCGGGGAAGACCATGGTGATCTTCACGTTGAGACCACCCGGGATGTGCTGGCGCTTGTGGAATAGCCCCCTACTCCCGGCTGGCGCAAGCGATAGCCAACTTAGCTTGCGTTCCATCGAGGGGCAGGCCAGTTCTTCCAGCACTTTATTATCGGCGAAACCAAAGCCAGCCAGTTCCGACGTCAGAATCAGAACCGGCCCCATTTGGATCAGCGCAGGACGCCCGCCACTTCCTCGGTCACCCAATCCACCCATTTGTGGATATTGCTGGCGGCCGATGCCGCCCGCACCTCCGGCGCGCCCAATTCGCGGGCCCGCTTGTACAAACGGGTGCGCACGTCCAGCGGTTCCGCCGCCAGGCGATCAATCAGCCCCTGGTGGGTACCGCGCGGCGCCGGCAAGGCCGGTGCCGGGGCGGCGACCGGCGGAGCCTCGCCCGCCAGCTTGCGCACGAAGCCGGCGAAGGCCAAGTCGGCGTTGCGGATTTTGCCGGTCTGGCCCGACGCCCAATCCGCCCAGCGGTCCAGCGCCGTGTCGATATCGGTGCCGGGATATTCGGCGCGCAACTGTTCCAGCGCCGTGTCGCTGACCCGCCGCTTCAACCCCAGTACGGATACGGGACGGTCGCGATCGGTCTTGCCATCCTCCAAATCCACGGTGTCGGCATCACGGGCGCCGGCGGCAAAGCCGCCCTTGCCCACCGGGCCCACGGGATCGATGGCGAATTCCGTGGCGCGGGCGGCAGAGGTCAGAGCCGCCCGCTCCTTCTTGCGGATGGTAAAGCGCAAGGCCACCACCGGCCGGCCGCGCGACGGCGACCGGATGGGGGTGTAGCTGCACTCGATGGCCGACAACTCATTCACCTCGCGCACGGCACGTTCCAGCACCTCGCGCTGAAGGATGCCGAAGTTCTTGTTGGCCGAGGTGTTCTTGACGCTCAGCAGTTGGCGGAAGGTGTCGATATCCACCTCCCAATCCGGTTCGCGCAAGTTGACCCGCACGCTCAGCAGCTCATACAGCGCCAGCGCGTATTTGGAGCTGAAGCTGGTGCACACCGCCAGGTGGATGCGCGCCCAGGCCGATGGCTCGGCCAGGGCGGGGCGCAGTTCCGCCGGGAAGGACCATTCAGCGTAACCCTTGCCCTTGGGCAAGGCGCGGAAGCTCAGCAGCGGCGCGCCGCCTTCCTTCACCTCACCGTCGGAGCTGAGGTAGGGGAACTCCACCCGTACCGACATCAGCCGGTCGAAGCAGCTTTTCAGGCGGGCGTTGCTATGCTCCGTTTCCTCACCGATGGCGCGCTTGAGGTCAGCCGTGGCGGCACGGAAGGGCGGCAGAGCCGCGGTGGCGTCAGCCAGTTTGTCCCAGCTGTGCGCCAGGATGACATTGAACAGCTTCTTGTCGGACAGGGTCAGACCGCCACCGGTCTCTATGATCTCGATGGTGCCACGCGGCTTGGGCACGGTGGGATCCGTGTCCAGGCGAAAGGGATCCCCTGTCGCCTCCGGGCGCCTTGCCGGCGGTTTTGCTACGGTCCTGCTCATGTTGTGCAGTCGAGCAGGGGCACCACACAGAGTCAACAACCCCCCGGGCGGATGGCGATAGAACACATAGAAAGGCGGCGACGGGCGCCGGCAAACTGACGACAAAGCACACAATGACCCCGGCGGCTGCCGCCCGACTGGCGAGAAAACGCATAAGAATGGCGCCCGGGCCCGGTGAATCCGGTTCAGCGGACCGGCGACTCCGCTCCTTTCGACCCATGGTGAGAAAACACATAGAAAGGGTGGAAAAGGGCTGGCGAGAAAACGCATGAGGAAAGGCGCCGCGTCGCCGGGTGATGCGCGTCAACACTTTGTTTTTATTGGGTTATTTCAGAGACATGCGACTCCCTGCCGATATGGCGAGAAAACGCATGGAAACGACTCGGGCACCCTGGCGAGAAAACGCACAGGAAAGGGTCGGCGCGCGCCCTGCCCTGTCTCGCGTACCTCGGACGGCACCCCTGGCGAGAAAACGCACAGAAAACAGGCCACTGGCGACAGCTCACACATAGACGGCGGAAAAAACGCATTGGAAGCGGCGACAAAGCGCATCCAGACTCGGGACAAAGCACATGGAAAGGACATTTAAACCATTACAAAGAAACGCGTTTTTCCCTCTGAACAGGAACAACTGGAATCTAGGAAAGAGTCTGACGAGGTCCATCCCAAGTGTGGGATTTGGAAGGAGGATCAACCATCAACCATCAACGTTGTCGTTGACACTTGATGGTCCCCCTGGCAGGTTCTGACGTCAGAACCGGGCCTGAGAAATGAAGGATGGGCGATGAACGGCGATCGGATGCGTGAGCTGCGCCAGATGCTGCGGCAAAGCCAAGGCGATTTGAAGGACATGCTGAACCAGCGCCTGTCCCGCTCGTACGACAAGCCCAAGATCAGCCGCTGGGAAAACGGCAAGGAACCCATTCCGGACGACGTTGCGGCCGAGTTGGAACAGATCGCTTCGCACAAGCCGCGCAACGCCCGTGTTTTCGTGCTGGCCAACCAGAAGGGCGGCGTGGGCAAGACCACCAGCGCCCTGAACCTGGCCTACGCCTTGGGCCAATCGGGCAGCCGGGTGCTGTTGATCGACATGGATCCGCAGGCGACCGCGACCGTGGCCCTGCTGGCGGACGCGGCGGTGGAGGTTTATCGCCAGGGCCGCACCATGGCCCACGTCATCCTGCAGAACCGGGCCATGGCCGACGCCATCCTGAAGCCGGGCATGGTGGAAACCGCGGTCCCCCTGCCCTTCGATTTGGCGGCCAGCCATATTGAGCTGTCGGAAACCGACGGTCGGCGGGAACCAGGCTTTGACGCCGCCTTGCGCGAGGCGGTGGACACGGTGCGCGCCGGCTATGACTTCATCGTCATCGACGCCCCACCCAACCTGGGCATGTTGACATGGATGGCCCTGGCCGCAGCACAGGAGGTGCTGATTCCCGTGCGGACCGAGCCCTATGACACCATGGGCGTGGGCCTGATCCTGAACACCATCCATAAGGTGCAGCGCCGCCTGAATCCGGGCCTGCGCCTGTCCGGCATCCTGCCCACACAGTTCGGCCGCCGCAAATCGGTGGATCGCGAGGTGCTGGCCCATCTGGTGACGGCACTGGGCGAAAAGGTGCCAGTGCTGGAGGCTGTGCCCGACAGCGCCGTGTTTGGGCACGCCGCGCGCAACGGCCGCATCGCGCTGGAGGCATCGCCCACCTCGTCCGCCACGGCGGTTTATCGTAAGTTGGCGGACTGCATCATCACCGGCCGGCCCTTGGCCCGTGCCGACATCGACCTGTTTCCTGTTGAGAGCGAGGCGTGAGCGCCATGACGGTGAAGAAACGACCCTCCCCCATCCTGGGTGCCGCGTCCGCCATGATCGGTGAGGCTTCGGGCGAGTTGGTGATGTCGCGGGACAGCCGCTTCCATCACAGCATCGAGCTGCAAGTCGACCACATCGCGCCGGATCCGGAGCAGCCGCGCAAGCTGTTTTCGGAAGAGGAGCTGGATGGCCTGGCCGCCAGCATGGCGGAGCAGGGTCAGTTACAACCCATCCTGGTGCGCCGCGACCCCGGTGACCGCGGCCGTTGGATCGTGGTGGCGGGTGAGCGTCGCTGGCGGGCGGCGCAGCGGCTGGGCTGGGGCGTCATTCTGGCCATCGAACATACCGGCGACCCGGAAGTGCTGGCGCTGATTGAGAACCTGCAGCGTGTGGACCTGACGCCGGTGGAAGAGGCGCGCGGCCTGAAGCGCCTGATCGATGGCAAGGGCTGGACCCAGAACCAGGCGGCGGAGGCACTGGGCAAGACCAAGGGTGAGATCAGCGCCACCCTGCGCATCCTCAGCCTGCCCGACGACGTTCTCGAAGATGTTCTGACGTCAGAACTGGGCTTGTCGCGCAACGTACTGGTGGAATTGTCCCGGGTTGATGAGCCGGCGGTGCGGGAGCGGCTGATTCAATCTGCGCGCAGCGGCACGCTGAGCATTCGAACCATCCGGGCCGCCAAGGCGCAGGACCAGGCGCCGGAAGTGACGGAGGGCAAGCCGTCCACCGGTATCACTGCGCCAGGCGTGAACTTGGCGTCGGTGGAGCGCCTGGTCAGCACTCTGCGGTCCCTGCGGCCAGCGGCGCTGAAGGACAAGGAGCGCGACCGGTTGCGGGCCTTGCGCGCCGCCATCGACGCGCTGCTGGGATAAAGACCACGATCCTGAATCATTGCGCCAGCGCAAAGACGGGAATGCTCTGCCGTCGTAGGGAAGAGGCGGACCGGGTGATGGATCCGGTTCCACCTTATCTCATGACGGAGAGTAGAGATGCGTTCCCTTCCCCTGGCGCTGGTGGCCTTGATGACCTTGGCGGGCCCGGCCTTCGGCGCTGAGCATGTCGTCAAGATGTTGAACAAGGGTGCCGACGGCATGTTCGTGTTCGAACCCGCCCTGGTGAAGATCGCACCTGGTGACAAGGTAACTTTCCAGTCCGTCGATGCCGGTCACAACGTGGAAAGCATCCCCGGCATGCTGCCGGATGGCGCCCAGGCCTTCACCGGCAAGCCCAGTGAGACGCTCACCGTCACCTTCGACAAGCCGGGCGTCTACGGCTATCGCTGCAAGCCGCACTATGGCATGGGCATGGTTGGCGTCGTCGTGGTCGGCACGCCCACAAACCTGGACGCCGCCAAGGCGGTGCCGCAAACCGGCAAGGCCAAGGCCGCGTTTGAGAAACTGTTGGCTGCTGCCAAGTAAGGTATTGGTAATGCAGGAGAATGGTGGGGGAGGGGGACTCCCCTGCCTCTCTCCGTCGGTGCACGGCACAGGCTGTGGGCGTCAGGCGAACCACCACGACACGTGGTGAAAGTGGCCTTGGCGGTCCTGCGTCACCGATAAGCGCGACCGTCCCCTCTGGTGCCCGGGTTGACCCATCCCCCTAATAGTCATATGATAATACTATGGCAGGGAGGCACGGGGTCGCCGCTGACGATCAGCGGACAGGTCCGGACGGCCAGAGGGAAGAACAACATGACCAGCACACTTGAACAGACCTCGGTTTCCGTGACCGAGGCACAGGCCGGCCCGATCGATGAACACGTGACGCCGCCAGACGTGGTCGGCCGGCGCCGCTTCCTGACCGTTACCGGCGGCGGCGCTTTGGCTGTGGGGCTGGCCGGCGGCCGTGCGGCCCTGGCGGCGGCCCCGGCGCCCGTCAACCTGGCGGTCATGGCCCGCACCAGCTGGTCCAACCGGTCCAGCGGCACGCGCCTGGCGGCCATCAACGCCAACACGGCGCCCGTCAATTCCAAGGATGACGCGGAGGGCGCGTTCGCGACCGAGCCGCACTCCGGTCCCGCCTGGATCGAATACAGCTGGGACGTGCCGGTGCGCACCAATGCGGTTGACATCTATTGGTGGCTGGGCGGCTGGAAAGGGGCCTTGCCCGCCGGCTGGCGGGTGTCGGCCTGGGATGGCAAGCGCTTCGTGCCGGTGCGCAACGCGCGGGGGCTGGGCCTGGCGCCCGACGCCTATAACCGCACCACCTTCGATCCCGTCACCACCACGCGGCTGCGCCTGGACATCGATCCGGTGGCCAAGGCCTCCGTCGGCGTGCTGCAGTGGCGGGTGTGGAGCCATGGCGCCGTGCCGGTGTTCCCGCCCTTGGTCACCGCCGGCCAGGACCGCGCCGTCGTGCTGGGTGGACAGACCTATCTTGACGGCAGGGTGCGCACCCTGGACGCCGCCCCCGCCGCCGCGGCCCTGTGGCACAAGGTCAGCGGCCCGGGCGGCGTCAGCTTCGCCGACGCCACGCGCGTCGACACCACCGCGCGTTTCTCCGCCCCGGGCGAATACGTGCTGCAGCTCAGCGCCAAGGCTGACGGCAAGACCACGCAGTCCACCCTGAAGGTGCGGGCGGAAACGCCGCCGCCGGACGAGCGGCTGGATGTCGTCTACACCACCCCCTACGCCATCGACAGCCCCCTGTGGTCATCCCGGGCCAAGGCCCTGATCACCCGCTGGATCCCCCACTGCATCGACTATTGCGAGCGCACGGACCTGAAGATCGGGCAGGGGGGCCTGGATAATTTCATCGAGGCGGGCAAGGTCTTGCGCGGGGAGCCGCACGGGACCCACAAGGGCTATGTCTTTTCCAACGCCTGGGTGCACCAGACGGTGGAATCCATGTGCATCGCCCTGATGGTCGACCCGCAGGGCGACAGGGAGATCATCGCGGCGCAGGACCTGATGCGCCGCAAGCTGGGGGAATGGATACCCGTCATCCTGGCGGCGCAGGAACCGGACGGCTATCTGCAAACCGCCTACACCCTGGCTGACCGCGCCAAATGGCCGGCGCGCTGGTCACCGGAGCAGCGGGGCAACCATGAGGGCTATGTCGCCGGGTATTTCATCGAATCCGCCATCAACCACTACACCCTGACGGGCGGCAAGGATCTGCGCCTGTACAACGCGGCCAAGAAGCTGGCGGATTGCTGGGTGGCCAACATCGGCCCGGGCAAGAAGGACTGGTTCGACGGGCACCAGGAGATGGAGCAGGCGCTGGTGCGTTTCGGCCGCTTCGTCAATGACATGGAGGGTCAGGGCCACGGCGACGCCTATATCCGGCTGGCGCGCTTCCTGCTGGACAGCCGGCGCGGCGGATCGGAATACGACCAGAGCCACCTGCCGCCCGGCCGGCAGTACGAGGCGGTGGGCCATGCCGTGCGCGCCATGTACTTCTACTCCGGCATGGCGGACATCGCGGCGGAAACCCGCGACATCGATTACCAGAGCGCTGTGCTGTCCCTATGGGACAACATGGTGAACAAAAAGTATTACGTCACCGGTGGCGTGGGCAGCGGCGATACAGCGGAGGGTTTCGGCGAAAATTACGCCCTGCGCAACGACGCCTACTGTGAATCCTGCTCCAGCTGCGGCCTGATCTTTTTCCAGTACAAGCTCAACATCGCCTATCACGACGCCAAGTACGCCGACCTCTATGAGGAAACGATGTACAACGCGCTGTTGGGCTCCACGGCGCTGGACGGCCAGACATTCTGCTACACCAACCCGCTGGTGGATACCGAACGCACCGCCTGGCACGTCTGCCCCTGCTGCGTCGGCAACATCCCGCGCACCCTGTTGATGGTGCCCACCTGGGCCTATGCCAAGGACAGGGCGGGGGTGAACGTGAACCTTTTCATCGGCAGCCGGGTGAACGTGGGCGATGTCGCCGGCACGGCGGTGGAGATGGTGCAGAAGACCAACTACCCCTGGGAAGGGGCGGTCGCCCTGACCGTCAACCCGGCCAAGGCGGCATCCTTCGCCGTGCGCATCCGCGTGCCCGACCGCGCCACCAGCGCCCTTTACACCGCCGCGCCGCCGGTGCGCGGGCTGGAGAGCCTGACGGTGAACGGCCAGGCCGTGCCGTACCGCATGGAAAAGGGCTATGCGGTGGTGGAGCGGGAATGGGCGGCCGGTGACCGCATCGACGTCGTCCTGCCCCTGGCCGTGCAGCGCGTAATGGGCGACGACAAGGTGGAGGCGACCCGGGGCAAGGTCGCCTTGCGCTATGGCCCGCTGGTCTACAACGTGGAGAAGGCCGACCAGCCGTCCATCGACCAGCCGCTGGCGGCCACGCCGGTGACCGCCGAATGGCGGCCCGACCTGCTGGGCGGCGTGGTCGCCCTGAAGGGCCACTGGCAGGATGGCACGCCCATGCTGGCCATCCCCAACTACGCCCGCATGAACCGCCTGCCATCGGCGGCCGGCGGCATCGGCGGCACCGACTCCGGTGTCAACTACGCCATCGGCGCCCAAGGCCAGGTAGTGGCGGCCGATACCACGGGGGAACCAGAGGGGCATGACCGCGGCCGCGCCCGGCATTCGCAGGTATGGATCGCCGTGGCCTAATTCCCAAGACCGCAGGGACGCACTAGATTAAGGGGCAGGACCGTATTGGAACTGCCCCTGATGCCTGCCTCCGACACCATCGCCCACCTCCACCTGGTTGAAGACGAGCCCGACATGGCGCGGGAGATCGTCACCAGCCTGGAAGCCAGGGGGTATACCGTCAGCCATTCCGTCACCGCCGCCGCGGCGCTGGAGGTGCTGCGCGCCGATCGCAGCGTGGCGGTGGTCATCGCCGACCGCATGCTGCCCGGCGGCATGGATGGGCTGGACATGGTGCAGGAACTGCGGGACGAGGGTATCGCCACCCCCATCCTGGTCTTGAGCGCCCTGGGCTCGGTCGATGACCGGGTGCGCGGTCTGAACGCCGGTGGCGACGACTACCTGACCAAGCCCTTCGCCGTGGCGGAACTGGTGGCCCGCGTCGAGGCGCTGCGCCGTCGCCCGCCGGATACCCGCGCCACCACCCTGCGGGTGGGATCGCTGGAGATGGATTTGCTCAGCCGCACCGTGCGGCGGGGGCAGCGGGAGGTGCCGCTGCTGCCCCGGGAATTCAAGCTGCTGGAGTACATGATGCGCCGGCCGGACCAGGTGATCACGCCGGCCATGCTGTTGACCGATGTCTGGAATTATCGCTTCGTGCCGCAGACCAACGTGGTCGATGTGCACATGGGCAAACTGCGACACAAGATCGATGAGATGGGGGAGCTGCCCATGATCCATCGCGTGCGTGGCGCCGGGTTCATGCTCCGTGCGGCGGACTGAGCTGTTCCGCGCGGGGCCGTTCCGGCTGGCGCTGGGCTTCGCCACGGCGCTGTCGGTGGGCATGCTGCTGATCTTCGGCTTCATCTACTGGCAGACCAGCGAGGTGGAGACGCGGCGCATGCAGCGCGACCTGGTGCAGGAGGCAGCGGTGGCGGCGCAGACGCGCGACGACATCCTGCTGTACCAGCTGCAGGTTCGCATCATGTCGGACTATCACCGCGTCACCGTGGCCGCCTGGTTCGACGCGGACGGCAAGCGGCGCTACGGCAACCTGAACGCCTTGCCGCCGGACCTGCCCATCGATGACAAGGGCCACCGCCTGGATATCCGGACCAACGACACCGACGTGCCCCAGCCGGCCATCCTGACCGCGGCCAAACGGGCGGATGGCGGTACCGTCGTGCTGGGCCGCGCCATGGATGAGCTACTGGCCCTGCAGCGGGTGGTGGCGCGCACTCTGATCGCCGGCCTGCTGCCCGCCGTGGCCCTGGTGCTGGCGTCCGGCGTCCTGGGCGGGGCGCGGGCCCGCCGCCGGGTACAGACGGTACAGCAGACCATAGGCCGCATTATGGGTGGCGACCTGCGCGAACGCCTGCCCCTGTCCGGCAGCCACGACGCGGTTGACCAGCTGTCGGCCCGGGTGAACCAGATGCTGGACCGCATCGTCCATCTGCTGGATGAGATCCGGGCGGTGGGCGACAACATTGCCCATGACCTGCGCACCCCCCTGTCGGTCATGCGCGCCAAGCTGGAACGGGGGCTGGCCGCCGAGGAACCCGAGGAACTGCGCCGGGGCGCGGAGGCGGCGCTGGCCGACCTGGACAAGGCGTTCGGCATGATCACGGCCCTGCTGCGCATCGCAGAGCTGGAGGACAGCCGCCGCCAGGCGGGCTTCACCACCGTGGATCTCGCGGAGGTGGCGGGCGAGGTCTTCGACCTCTACGAACCCTTGGCCGAAGCCAAGGGGGTGACCCTGGCGCGGGAGGACAAGGGGCCCCTGTTCGTGACCGGCGACCGTGATCTGCTGATCGAGGCGGTGGCTAACCTCGTGGACAACGCCGTGAAGTTCACGCCCGAGGGCGGGCGCGTCCTCATTCGCACCCGCATGGGCGGTACCGGCGGGGAGGAGGCTGTGCCGGTGGTGGAGGTGTCGGACACCGGGCCTGGGATTCCGCCGGCGGAACGGGCAGCCGTGGTCCGCCGCCTGTACCGCCTGGATAAAAGCCGCCACATCCAGGGCAACGGCCTGGGCCTGTCGCTGGTGCAGGCCATCGCGGCCCTGCATGGCTTCAAACTGGTGATTGACGGCAGCGATTTGGGCGCCGTCATTGCGCTTATTTGCGGCGCAGCAGATGGCGAAGGGGTTGGAAACCCAGGCGCTTGGCCGTAGGTTCGGCGCCATTTATGGCGACATTTTGCGGCGCAACCAAAAAAATTATTTAATCCCAATTCGTTGAGACGTCCCCTATTTCCCAAGGTGTTGGGTTCACGAACCCGCTCTCGAGGGATCACGAGACGTGTCGCACCGCATCATGAATGACCATCGCCGGCCCCGTGCCCGTCGCCCCCGCCCACTGCCGGGGGTGCCGTCATGATCGAAATCGTCAAGATCGCGCTCCGCCGGCCCTACACGTTCATCGTGATGGCCATCCTGATCCTCATCTTCGGCGTATCGTCGGCGGTGAAGACGCCGACCGACATCTTCCCTGACATCGGCATTCCCGTCATCGCCGTGGTGTGGACCTACAACGGCCTGCAGCCCGACGACATGGCCGGGCGCATCATCGGCTATTACGAGCGCTCCCTGACCTCCACCGTGAACGATGTGGAGCATATCGAATCCCAGTCGATGCAGGGCTTCGGGGTGGTGAAGGTGTTCTTCCAGCCCAGCGTCAACATCAACGCCGCCCAGGCCCAGGTGGTGGCGATCTCGCAGACGGTGCTGAAGCAGATGCCGCCGGGCATCAACCCGCCGCAGGTCCTGACCTTCAACGCCGCCAGCGTGCCCATCCTGCAGCTGGCCCTGTCCAGCGACCACCTGTCGGAAACGCGGCTGAACGACATCGCGCAGAATTCCATCCGGCCGCAGCTTGTGACGGTGCCGGGCGCCGTGCTGCCCTCGGTCTATGGCGGCAAGGTGCGCCAGGTGCAGATCGACCTGAACCAGCAGGCCCTGCACGCCTACGGCCTGTCGGCCAACGACGTGGCCGCCGCCCTGTCGGTGCAGAACCTGATCACCCCGGCCGGCACCCAGAAGATCGGCAAGCTGGAATACCCGGTGGACCTGAACGACTCCCCGATCGACATCAGCAAATTCAACGATTTGCCGATCAAGACCGTGAACGGCGCCGTCGTCTATATGCGGGATGTCGCCAATGTCCACGACGGCAGCCCGCCCCAGACCAACGTGGTGCACGTGGATGGCAAGAAGGCGGTGCTGATGTCCGTGCTCAAGGCCGGCTCAGCCTCCACCCTCGACATCATCGCCGGTGTCTACAAGCGCCTGCCCGATGTTCAGAAGACCCTGCCCGACGGCGTGACCCTGACCCCCATCGGCGACCAGTCCATCTTCGTCAAGGACGCGGTCAGCGGCGTGATCCGCGAGGGTGTCATCGCCGCCGGCCTGACCGGCCTGCTGATCCTGCTGTTCCTGGGCAGCTGGCGGTCCACGCTCATCATCACCGTGTCCATTCCCCTGGCCATCCTGGCGTCCATCACCACCCTGTCCGTGCTGGGCGAGACCATCAACGTCATGACCCTGGGCGGGTTGGCGCTGGCCGTGGGCATCCTGGTGGACGACGCCACCGTGACCATCGAGAACATCAACTGGCACCTGGAACACGGCAAGCCCATCGAAACCGCCATCCTGGACGGCGCCAAGCAGATCGTGGTGCCGGCCACCGTGTCGCTGCTGTGCATCTGCATCGCCTTCGTGCCCATGTTCGGCCTGGGCGGTGTCGCCGGCTTCCTGTTCCGCCCCATGGCGGAGGCGGTGGTGTTCGCCCTGATGGCCTCGTACGTGCTGTCGCGCACCCTGGTGCCGACGCTGGCCAACTATCTGCTGCGCAATCAGACCCACGCCGGCCATGGCCTGCACACCGATGTCCACGGCGCGGCCACGCGCAATCCCTTGGTGAAGTTCCAGCGCACCTTCGAACGCGGGTTCGAGGCGGTGCGGTCCACCTACCAGGGCCTGCTGTTGCTGGGCCTGCAGAACCGCCGCTGGATGATCGGCGGGTTCCTGGCCGTGTCCCTGGGCACGTTCGGGCTGGCGCCCTTCCTGGGCCAGAATTTCTTCCCCGCCGTCGATGGCGGGCAGATCAAGATCCACGTCCGTGGCCGCACCGGCCTGCGCATCGAAGAGATGAGCCGCCTTTGCGACCATGTCGGCGATGCCATCCGCCATGTGATCCCAGCCAAGGACCTGGGCGGGATGGTCGACAACATCGGCCTACCGGTCAGCGGCATCAACATGGCCTATGGCAACAGCGGCACCATCGGGGTGGAGGACGCCGACATCCTGATCGCGCTGAACAAGGATCACGCGCCCACCGACGACTATGTGGACATCCTGCGGCACGACCTGCCGCGCCTGTTCCCCGGCACCACCTTCGCCTTCCTGCCGGCCGACATCACCACCCAGGTGCTGAACTTCGGCCTGCCGGCGCCGCTGGACGTGAAGATCGTTGGCAATGACCTTGAGGCCAACCGCGCCTACACCAATAAGCTGCTGGCCAAGATCGCCCGCATCCCCGGCGTCGCCGACGCCCGGGTGGAACAGGCTTTCCAGCTGCCCTCGCTGAAGGTGGCGGTGAACCGGTCGCTGGCGGGCCTGGTGGGCCTGACCGAGAAGGATGCCGCCGTCACCATGCTGGACACCCTGGCCGGCAGCACGCAGACGGCGCCGACCTTCTGGCTGAACCACAAGAACGGCATCTCCTACCCGGTTTCCATCCAGACGCCGCAGCGGGACATCGACACCATGGCCGGGCTGCAGACCATGCCGCTGACGCCGGCCGCCGCCGGCAAGTCCGGCCAGCTGCTGGGCGGACTGGCGCAAATCAGCCGGGGGCGGCAGGACGCGGTGGTGACCCACTACAACGTGCGCCCGACCATCGACATCTACGCCACGCCCAAGGATCGCGACCTGGGCGCCATCGCCGCCGACGTGCAACAAGCTGTCGACAGCATGGCGGCGGATCTGCCGCGGGCCAGCCACGTGGAAATCCAGGGCCAAGTCACCACCATGACCAGTGCCTACCACCAGCTGTTCATCGGCCTGGCCTTCGCCATCGTGCTGATCTACCTGCTGATCGTCGTGAACTTCCAGTCCTGGATGGACCCGTTCGTCATCGTCATGGCCCTGCCCAGCGCGTTGGCCGGCATCATCTGGATGCTGTTCGGCACGGGCACCACCCTGTCGGTGCCGGCGCTGACCGGCGCCATCATGTGCATGGGCGTGGCCACCGCCAACAGCATCCTGGTCATCAGCTTCGCCCGGGAACGGTTGGCCGCCGGCGTGGATGCCCTGACCGCCGCCATGGAGGCGGGGCATACCCGCTTCCGCCCCGTGCTGATGACGGCGCTGGCCATGGTCATCGGCATGGCGCCCATGGCCATCGAGCCGGGGCAGAACGCCCCCCTGGGCCGTGCGGTCATCGGTGGCCTGGTGTTCGCCACGCTGGCCACGCTGTTCCTGGTGCCGGCGCTGTTCAGCCTGGTGCATGCCCGCGACCATGAACGGGCCCGTGAGCCCGGCGGGCAGGCGGCACCGGCCCCCGTTTAAGCCTTTCCCCGATCCCAACCCGTCCCTTGAGCCGCAGCCGCCGTCCCGGATAGGAGCGACCCGATCATGTCCACCGCCCAAATCACCACGCCTAATCCCCGCCGCCTGGCCTTGCTGGGGGGGGTGGCCTTGCTTGCCGCCGGCGCCATCGTCGTCGTCGGTTTGACCGACCGAGCCCGTGCGACCCGCGAACTGGTCCAGTGGAATGCCGACCAGGCCGTTCCCACCGTGGCGCTGGCGCCCGTCAGCCGGGGGGCGGCGCAGCAGACGTTGACCTTGCCGGGCACGCTGCAGGCCTATACCCAGGCGCCGATCTACGCCCGGGTGAGCGGCTACCTCAAAAGCTGGGACAAGGATATCGGCGCCAAGGTGAAGGCGGGTGACCTGCTGGGCACCATCGACACCCCCGACCTGGACCAGCAGCTGGAACAGGCCAAGGCGGATCTCGCCAAGGCCAAGGCCACCGCCGAGCTGGCAGACCTGACGGCCAAGCGCTGGGCGGCGCTGGTGGCCTCGCAGTCGGTGTCACAGCAGGCGGCGGATGAGAAGGTGGGCGACAGCGCCGCCAAGCGGGCGGCGGTGGAAAGTGCTGCCGCCAACGTCCGCCGGCTGGAGGCGCTGACGGCGTTCAAGCGTATCGTGGCGCCCTTCGACGGCGTCGTCACCGCCCGCACCACCGACGTGGGCGCCCTGATCAATGCCGGCGGCGGGACCGGGCAGGAACTGTTCCAGGTGTCGGACCTGCACAGCATGCGCCTGTACGTGCAGATCCCGCAGGCCTTCGCCAGCCTGCTGACCCCGGGGGTCAAGGCCAGCTTCGACCTGCCGCAGTATCCCGGCCGGCACTTCGACGCCACGCTGGTGACCACGGCCAACGCCGTCAGCCAGGCGTCGCGCACCATGCTGGTGGAACTGCAGGCCGACAACCCGGACGGGCTGCTGACGCCCGGCACCTTTGCCGAGGTGCATTTCCAGGTGCCCAGCAACGCCGACATGGTGAAGGTCCCGGCGACCGTCCTGGTGCCCAGCGACAAGGGGGCCGAGGTGGCCGTGGTGGGCCCCGATGGCAAGGCCCAGCTGAAGCCGGTGACCATCGGCCGCGACATGGGTGACAGCGTTGAGATCGTGGCCGGCTTGGCGCCCACGGACAAGGTCATCGACAACCCGCCCGAAACACTGGTGTCGGGCGACGTGGTGCGCCTGGCCGGGGCGGGTGAGGGGGCGGGCAAGGTGGCGGAAGCGGCCACGGGCACCACGGCGAAGGCGGACCGGTAACAGCCATGTCTTTCACGAAGTCTCTCATGGCCGGTGGCGCGCTGCTGGCGCTGGCGGGCTGCAACCTGGCGCCGGACTATCAGCCGCCGCACCTAGACCTGCCGCCCGCCTTCAAGGAGGCCGGCGGCGCCCCGTGGCAGCCGGCGCAGCCGGCGGACCAGCAGGCGCGCGGCCCCTGGTGGACGGCCTTCAACGACCCGGTGCTGAGCGGCCTTGAGGAACGGATCGAAGCGACCAACCCCACGCTGGCCGTGGCGCTGGCCCGCTATGACGAGGCGCGGGCGGATGCGGCCGCCGTCTCCGCCGGTCTGCTGCCGCGCGTGGATGGTACGGCCAGCCTCAGCACCAACCGCCAGTCCAAGGACCGGCCCCTGCGCGGTGCCGGGCAGCGCGATGTCTACGGCGCCAACACCATCGGCGCCTCCGCCTCCTACGAGATCGACCTCTGGGGCAAGGTGCGCAACCAGGTGGCCGCCGGCCGGGCGGAGGCGCAGGCCAGCGCCGCCGATCTGGCCTCGGTGCGGCTGGGGTTGCAGGCCGAGCTGGCCAGCGACTATTTCGCGCTGCGTGGCCTGGACGAGCGCGCCCACATCCTGGCCGACACGGTCACGGCCTATGAGAAGCAGCTCAGCCTGACCCAGACCATGTTCCAGGGCCGCATCGTGGCCGGGCTGGACGTGTCGCGGGCGGAAACCCAGCTGGACACCGCCCGGTCCCAGGTTTCGCAGGTGGCATCGCAGCGGGCGCAGATGGAGCACGCCATCGCGGCCCTGGTGGGCCTGGCGCCGGCGGAATTCACCCTGGCGCCCGTGCGGTGGACGCCGACCCTGCCGGCCGTGCCCACGGGGCTGCCTTCCGCCCTGCTGCAGCGCCGGCCGGACGTGGCGGCGGCGGAACGCGATGTGCTGGCCGCCAACGCCGGCATCGGCGTGGCCCGCGCCGCCTATTATCCCGACCTGTCGTTGCAGGCGGTGGGCGGCTTCCAGGACACGGGCTTCAACCTGCTGAAGCTGCCCATGGCCTTCTGGTCCGTGGGCCCGGGCGTCACCCTGCCGCTGTTCGAGGGCGGGCGGCTGGATGCCGGCCTGGCCAAGGCGGTGGCCCAGCATGACGAGGCCTCCGCCAAGTATCGCGAGACGGTGCTGAACGCCTTCCGCGAGGTGGAGGACAATTTGGCCGCCATCCGCTGGCTGGGGACGGCCGCCAAGGATGAGGACGCCGGCACCCTGGCGGCCCAGCGCACCCTGGACATGGCCACCAACCTCTATCGCGACGGCGCCGACAGCTACCTGGAGGTGGTGACGGCCCAGACGGCCCTGCTGGAGGCGCAGCAGAGCAGCCTGGATCTGCACACCCGCCAGGTACAGGCCGACGTGGCCCTGATCCGCGCGCTGGGCGGGGGGTGGGATGTGGGGGCGCTGCCCTCGGATGAGGAGGCGACCAGCCTGCCAGAGAAGACGAAGGCGCCGTGAGGAATGGCCGTATCGCCTCTTGAAATAGGCACGAATAATGTCATCATTTGATGATCATATTTGTGCCTATCGATAGAAGGTGCACGATGCGTACGACGTTGGCGCTTGATGATGATCTGGTAAAAAGGGCTCAGTCGCTAACTGGCGTGACCGAGAAAAGCGCGCTTATGCGGGAGGCGCTGAAGGCGCTGATCGAGCGGGAAAGTGCTAGAAGATTGGCGCTGCTTGGTGGCAGTGAGCCGGATCTGGTGACGGCCCCCCGGCGGCGTTCCATGCCAGCATGATTCTAGTCGACAGCTCGGTCTGGATCGACCATCTGCGGGCCGGCGAGCCGACGCTTGCTGATTTGCTATCCAAACGACAAGTCCTAACCCATCCCTTTGTGGTTGGTGAACTGGCTCTGGGATCGCTGCGTCAGCGGGATGTCGTTATTGCAAGCCTTCAAGACCTTTCCGAGGCGGTTGTCGCCTATGATGAGGAGGTCATGCAGTTCATCACGCAGCAGAACCTCTTCGGGCTTGGGATTGGATACATCGACGCACATCTGCTGGTGGCTGTCAGATTGACGCCCGGGGCATTGCTATGGACCCGGGACAAGCGTCTGAACGGACTGGCTCAGCGATTCTCGGTGGCCTTCGCGGCTGAATAGAAAAGGCGGCGCCCCGGCTGAGGCGCCGCCCTTCCTCCCCCGTAACGGGTCTCAGATCGCGCGCAGGCGGGCGAAGAAGCCGGTGATCTCGGCGTTCAGGGCGTCCGCGTCCTGTCGCAGGGCTTCCGAGGCCGTGTGCAGGACGTTGGCTGACTGGCTGGTCTGCTCGGCCGCCCCCGCCACGCCGACGATGTTGGTCGATACCTGCTGGGTGCCCATGGCGGCCTGGTTGATGTTGCGGGCGATTTCCGAGGTGGTGGCGCCCTGCTGTTCCATGGCGGACGCGATGGCGGTGGCGATCATCCGCATGTCGCCCACCACGGTGGCGATACTGCCGATGGCCTCCACCGCGCGCGTGGTTTCCTGCTGGATGCCGGTGATGTAGCCCTGGATTTCGTCCGTGGCTTTGGTCGTCTGGCTGGCCAGGGTCTTCACTTCGCTGGCCACCACAGCGAAGCCCTTGCCCGCCTCTCCGGCGCGGGCCGCCTCGATGGTGGCGTTCAGCGCCAGCAGGTTGGTCTGGCCGGCGATCTCCTGAATGACCTGGATGATGTTGCCGATGCTCTGGGCCGCATCCGCCAGGCCTTGCATGGTGACGCCCGTTTGCTCGGCCTGGGCCACCGCCCGCTCGGCGATGTCGGTCGAGCGGGTGACCTGGCTGTTGACCTCGCCCACGGCGGCGGCCAGTTCCTCGGCGGCGCTGGCGATCATCTGCACATTGCCGGTGGTCTCGGCCGAGGCGTGGTTGGCCATTTCCACCATGCCGCGGCTCTGCGTCGCCATGTCGGCCAGGCCGGAGGAGTGGTTGCGCACGTCTTCCGAGGCATGCACCACGTTGCTCAGCACCCGGGCGGTGCGCTGCTGGAAATCGGCCAGCGAGGCTTCCACCGCCTCTTGCCGGCGCAGCTTCTCTTGCTGCTCGGCCTGTTGGGCCTGGGTCAGTTCGGCGTTGCGCAGGCCGTTGCGCTTGAACACTTCCAGCGCGCGGGCCAGACGGCCGATCTCATGGCGGTCGTTCAGCAGCGGGATGTCGACGGTGAGGTCGCCATCGGCCAGCCGGCCCATGCGCTCCGTCATCAGCTTCAGGGGCTTGGCGATGCTGCGCGCCAGCAGGTAGGCCACCAGGCCGCCGAAGATCACCACAACGGCCGTCAGCATCAGCATATCCATCAATATATCATGATAGATGACGTCGATGTCGTCGACGTAGATGCCGGTGCCCAGCGCCCATTGCCACGGCTCGAAGCCCAGGCTGTAGGTCATCTTGGGGAAGTTCTCGGCGGGGCCGCCCTTGCTGCCCGGCCGGGGGTAGGTATAGGTGAAGGACCCGCCGCCCTGCTTGGCGGCCTCGATGCCCAGGCGCACGGTCTCGACGCCATCGGCCGTCTTGAAGTCCATGCGGTTCTTGCCTTCGAACTCTCTCTTGATGTGGACCACGGTCAGGCCGTCGTACTGGTTGACGTAGACGTATTCGCCATTGCCGAAGCGCAGCTTGCGGATGTCGTCCTGGGCGCCCTTCTGCGCCTGGGCCCGGGTCAGCTCGCCCGACTGCTCGCGGTCGTACCAGTTCTGCGCCACCCCGCGGGTGACCATCAGGATCTGCTTCAGCTCTTCCTTGCGGTCCTCGGTCAGGGTGTGGCGCAACGCGGTCAGGGCGAAGCTGACGGCCAAGCCCAGGGCCAGCACCAGCATGGGCATGAACAGCGCCAGCCGGTGGGAAATCTTTAGTTTGTTCAGCATGATGGGATCTCTCGCGCAGGCGTAGGGGGTCAGGCGACGGCGGCGGCGGACGCGGTGGCGTCGTCGCGGAACAGGCCGCGGGGCAGGTCCAGGTCGCGGGCGCAGGCGGCTGCGTTGCGGGCATAGACCTCATCCACGCCATGACGGCGCAGCAGATCCATGTCCGCGTCCGTGACCGCCCCCCGGTCCCGGTCCTGATAGGCATAGCAGCCGATGCCGCCCGCCTGTTGGTGCAGGCCCGGGGCGGCATAGGCCTCCGGCTCCACCGGGAACAGGATGCGCGACTGGCTGTCGTCCAGGCTGTCCATCCGCTGCCAGCAGGTCACCGTTTCCGGCGTGAAGTAATCGGACAGGCCCAGCCGGTGGAACAGGGCCGCGGCCGACAGCACCGGCTGCCGGGCCGCCTCATGAACGTAGTGGGTCACGGGCACGCCCTGCCGGCGGGCGTAGTTCTCGACCCGCACGGCGTTCAGGGTGGCGATGACGAAGTTCTCCAGCAACTGGTCCCGGCTGATCCGATGCGACCACTTGCGCAGCCAGGATGCCAGGGCGTGCACCGGCTCGCGGTCCAGCATCACCAGGTGCAGGCGGCTGGCGGGATACCCCGCTTCGACCAGCATCTGCAGCGGGATATAGAGGCATTCCGCCGTCAGATAGGGCCCGGCCACGTCCTTGCAGAATATATGCGGCGCCTGGTCGGCCAGGGGAATGGCCCAGGGGCCGGGGTGGTCGGCCGCCAGCACATGGCGCATGACCGCCTTGGTCGGCTGGTAGTAGGAGGGCAGGCCGGCCACGCCGAACAGGTTGGCCATGGCCGTGGAGCCGACACGGGCCCGTCCCCAGGCACAGGTCAGGTGGGGGAAATCCTGTTCCGTCCGCCCGCCGAAGCCGGCAGCCAGGTAGGAGGCAACCTGGTCGGTTAAGCCGTCTAAATGGAATTCCCTGACCTGATATCGCCCATCGGAGGCTAGGCAGACCTTTCCCAGGGAAGCGTCGTCCGCTTCCACCAGTTCCGCAAGCCTGTCTAAATCTATGATTTGCTTATAGAAAGCGACCATTTCTTTCCCCGCCAAGGATAAAGGCCGATGGTCCCGTGGCGGCATCCCTTCCGCCCCAAGTCAAGGCCCTAACCCAAAGAATAGGACGGGGAGTCTTAAGGCAATATTAATATGAAAAGAGACGTAGATAACATCTACTTTTGGATAATAAATAAAGATCAAATGTGATCATAATGCGTTTATATTGCATTTATATTGACATTCCATGGTTGCTTATCCCTGTAGGTTGTCGGTTGAATTTCCAGGGCAATTTCTGAAAAAGGGCCGAGAAATTAACCAATACGGCTTGCCATGGAAGCATCAGGCCGGGCCTCCCATAAAAACGGGCCTTATTTCGCATAAATGCCTGAAATCCTTGGGCAACGGCCTGTGGCGGGCCGGCGGGCCCTTCAAGCGGCGACTCATGAGGATGGCTAAAGTGTCGATGCGTCTTACAGGGGCCCCAGAGAAAACGGCCCAGCCAGGGGCTGGGCCGTCATAAAGAAGGGTTCAGGAACGGGGACTGGTCAGTGGTGGGCGTGGGCCAGGCCGCCTGCCCCGTCGCTGATACCGATCTCCACGTTCTGCATCATGCCCTGGTCCTCATGGTCCAGGATGTGGCAGTGCAGGACGAACTCCCCGATGTACCGCTCATAGCGGGTGCGGACGATCAGGCGGTAATAATGGATTGGCGGGTTCGGATTGGGCTTGAAGCCAGGGGGCGCGAAGGCGCTGTCGTTGGTCTTGACCCATAACGTGTCCTTCCAGGCGCCCTTCAGGCCGGCGAACTGGGTGTCGCCATCGTCGTCCACGGCGCCGGGCAGGCTGACGTCCCGGCCCTTGTCGTTATAGATGGCGACGATCTGGAAGGGATTCACATGGATGTGGAAGGGGTGGCTGATGCTGTAGGACCGCAATTCCCACTGCTGAGCCGTGCCCAGCACCAGCTTGCGGTCGATCTGGGCCGGGTTATAGGGCGCGGTGCCCTTGGGCACCCAGTTCTGACCGTCGTACTGCACCATCTCAAAGTTGTTGGCCACGGTGAACTTGGTGGCCGTCAGGCCGGTATAGGGCTGCTTGTTGGGGTCATCCGGGACGCCCGGTCCCAGATAGAACACCATGTCCTCTTCGGGCACGCCCTTGACCTCATCATCGGTGATGGTCGGGTGGGGAACGAAGCGGCTCAGCTTCATGCCGTCCTTGGCGGTCAGATCGGCGATGATCTGGGCGCGCACGTCGGCCGGCATGGTGCGCTGGGCGGAAGCGACCAGGGTGTTCACCAGGGTCTGCGTCGGGTTGGCCGTGGGCGTGCCGCCACGGACGGTCACCACCCCCAGCAGGCTGCGCAGCGTATCGGACCGGCTGACGGTGTTACTCGCGGTCTGCGCCTTCTGCGTCACGCAGTAATTGCCGGCCTGGGGGAAGACCACCAGCACGTCGTAGCGATAGCCCGGCTGCAGAACGGTGTTGGTATTGGTCAGGGTGTTGCCCATGGTCAGGCCATCGGCGGCCACCACCTGGTAGGGCACGGCGGGGCCGGTGCACACCGTATCGATGAAGTTGCCCATGCTGTCCTTGGTGGGGCGGGCGGTGGCTGCGGTGGTATCCACCATCTTGTGGAATTCCACATTGATGGTCTCACGTATGCCGGCGTGTATCAGGCGCCAGCGCTCCACGGTGCCCGCCTGGGCGTCGGTGAAGGTCGGCATGATCACGCCGTTGATGCTGGTCCAGCGGCCGGACTGTTGCCAGGAACCGGGGCCGAAGTTGTCGATGTTCTCGATGATGCCCGTTTGGTTGGCCTTGCAGTTCCAGGTCTGCTGGCCCTTATCGTCCAGGCAGTAATACTGGATCTGCTGGAACAGCACCGTGCGGTCCTTGAAGGCCTTGCCGTCAGGACCGACCAGCAGGGTGTCCAGGTCGCCGTTCACCTGGGGCGTGGGCTTGCGGTCGCCATGGATGACCAGGGCGCCCGCCATACCGCTGGCCACCTGCAGGGCGGTCGAGCCGTGCCGGTGCGGGTGGTACCAGAAGGTGCCGGCCGGATGGTCGGCGGGGATGTTGTATTCATACTGGAAGCTGACACCCGGATTCAGGGAGATCAGCACATTGTCGCTGTTGCCCGTGGGGCTGACCCACAGGCCATGCGAATGCAGGTTGGTGCCGTTGTTGCAGTGCGGCTGGTCCACCGGGATGCTGTGGTCGCTGCAGCTGGGGTCGGGCGGCAGGTCGTTGTGCAGGGTGACGCGCACCGTGTCGCCCGGCGTCACGTTGATCTCCGGCGCCACATAGGGCGTGCCGGGCGACACGCCGGTGCCGACATAGCTGCGCAGGTGCACGCGCTGGTACCGCTGCTCCCCTGGGTCATACAGGGCGCCGTCGGTGTACTGGATGTGCAGGTCGAAGGCCCGTTCCTTGCCGGCGTGCGCTGCCGGGGCGGTGGCCAGGCTGATGGCCGACGGCGCCCTGGGCAGGCCGGGAACGTTGGCCGAGCCCGTCGCTGGCGCCGTCTGCGGCAGGCTGGGTGGGTTGGCGAAGGTGCTTTGCGCCGCGGCGGGCTGGGCGGCTGCCAGCAGCATCAGGCTCAGGGCGGCGACGCCGGTTCCCAGGCTCCAATTCAATGACGCGCCGCGCGCCGGATGTCTTTGCATGCTCCACCCCCTCTTCGCGGCCCATGCCGCCTCTGGTTGAGTTGTTGGGGTGCAATCTAGCAGATGCTTGGCGCCAATCCACCCGTTAAACGAGCATGGATGATTGATATACCCTCCTCGGATGTATCCGCTGTTTTAACGGCGCTGCGGGAAGGGCTGTTGCCGGTGGCGGCGCCGGGGCTACACTGATCACTTCCTGTGACCTCGAAAGGCCGCTCCATGACCGATCCTCTCTCCGATTTCATCCGTGGCCTGCCCAAGGCGGAGCTGCACCTGCACATCGAAGGCAGCCTGGAACCGGAGCAGATGTTCGCGTTCGCCCGCCGCAACCGCGTGGCGCTGCCCTTCCGCACGGTGGAGGAGGTGCGGGCGGCCTACGCCTTCACCAACCTTCAGGACTTCCTGGACATCTATTACCAGGGCGCCCAGGTGCTGCGCACGGAGGAGGATTTCCACGACCTGGCGCTGGCCTATTTTCGCCGGCTGGCGGCCGACGGCGGCGTGCATGCCGAGATCTTCTTCGACCCCCAGACCCATACCGACCGCGGCATCCCCTTCCAGGTCGTGGCCGATGGCCTGCTGGCCGGCATGGCGGCGGCGGAACGGGAGCTGGGCGTCACCTCCCACCTCATCCTTTGCTATCTGCGCCATCTGGATGAAGAGGCGGCCTTCGCCACCCTGAAGGCGGCGGAGCCTTATCTGGACCGCATCAAGGGCGTCGGCCTGGATTCATCCGAGGTGGGCAACCCCCCGTCGAAGTTTGCCCGGGTGTTCCAGGCGTCGCGGGAGCGGGGGCTGAAGCTGGTGGCCCACGCGGGGGAGGAGGGGCCGCCCGACTATGTCTGGCAGGCGCTGGACATCCTGGGCGTGGATCGCCTGGACCATGGCAACCGCGCGCTGGAGGATGCGGACCTCACCCGCCGCCTGGTGGACCAGGGCACGACGCTGACGGTGTGCCCGCTGTCCAACCTCAAGCTCTGCGTCGTGCCCAGTCTGGAGGCGCATCCCCTGCGGCGCATGCTGGAGCTGGGCCTGAGGGCGACGGTCAACGCCGACGACCCGGCGTATTTCGGCGGCTACCTGCTGGACAACTACGTCCGCGTGGCGGCGGCCTTGGGACTGGACCGGGCGCAGCTGGCGCGGTTGGCCCGCAACAGCATCACCGGCTCCTTCCTGGACGCGGCGGCCCAGGCGCCGTATCTGGCCAAGCTGGACGCTATAGCGCTTTAGCCGCCGAAGCCGCCGAGAGTATGGTCGTACAGCACCTTCGCGCCGATGCCGATCAGGCCCAGGCCGCCCAGCACCTCGGCCCAGCGGCCCAGCACGGGACCGGCGGCCCGGCCCAGCATCACCCCGCCGAAGGCCATGGTGAACGTCACCAGGCCGATCAGGGCGATGGTGGTGGGCACATCGACATTCATATAGCCCAGGGTGATGCCCACGGCGGTGGCGTCGATGCTGGTGGCGATGGCGGTCATGGCCAGCGCCAGGGGCGAATGCCGGTCGGCCTTGGGCTTGTCTTCGTCGTCGTTCTTCCACGCCAGCCAGGCCATACGCCCACCCACGATCAGCAGCAGGCCGAAGGCGATCCAGTGGTCGTAGGCCTCGATGTAATGGGCGAAGGACAGACCCAGGCCCCAGCCCAGGATGGGGGCCGCCAGCTCGAACAGGCCGAAATAGGCGCCCACCCGGGCCGCCTCCCGCACGCCGGGGCGGTTCAGGCTGGCGCCCTTGCCCAATGAGGCGGCGAAGGCGTCCATGGACAGGCTGAACGCCAGGGCGAAGGACGTGGTGATGGGCATGATGGACCTCGGGGGCGGCAATACGACAGGCCAGGCGGACGACAGCAGCGATGCGCGCCCGGCCCGGCCAGGGCGGACGCGACATGCCACTGGTCTCGCCAGCGATCCGCGCGGGGGCGGATCGGTCGCACGCGCCATGGGCGACACCGGTAAGGCACCGGCGGGGCCCAAGTCTGTTGACGCGGCGCCCGCTCAAAATCGGCGGGCGGCTACTCCCCAATGATGGGCGGTGATTAACGGCTGGCGAGGCGGTCTGTCAAGACTCCTTTCGCACCGCACAATAACCCCGTCATGGTTCCCGCGACGGGGGAACCGACGGCGTGTCGCTGGCGGGAAAGCTTTCCTCCAGCGCCTCGTCCAGCAGCTGGTCGACATGCCGGTCATTGACCTTGGCGGGGCCGGTGGTCCCGGTTTGGCCGGGCGTGGGGGACGGCGGCGTATGGGTGGGCATGGGCTTCCTTTCACATGATATCCCGCCGGGGCCGCCAGGATGATGCGGGGGCGTGCCAACGACCGTGCCATGCCAATGCCGTGACAGCTGTGAAGATTTGATGGCGGCCCGTGGCGATGCCGCACGACGAACGTCCGCTGGGCCGGCTTCCGCCGCCTGCGACATCCGGACGTGATTGGCATCCTTGATGTTACCGGTAACTTGGGCAACAGTGGCCGCGAAAACGATTACAAATGGGGTTGGGAACGCTGTCATGACAGGAAACTCGCATTCCGCGCGGGCGCGACGCCTGCTGCTCGCCACGGTAGCCGTCTTGGCGCTGGCCGGCTGCCAGACGGATGGCGGTCAGAAGGCGCCGCCCGCTGCCGCCACGCCATCGGCGCCGCAGGGGCCCGCGTTGACGGGGCAGGCGCCCTATCAATGGAAGAACGTCCAGATCGTCGGCGGCGGCTTCGTCGATGGCATCGTCTTCCATCCCACCGTGCCCGGCCTGCGCTATGCCCGCACCGACATGGGTGGCGCCTACCGTTGGGACGAGGGGGCCAGGCGCTGGATTCCCCTGTTGGACTGGGTGTCCTATGCCGACACCAACCTGATGGGCGTGGAAAGCATCGCGCTGGACCCGCGCAACCCCGACCGCGTCTACATGGCGCTGGGCACCTACACCAACCCGCTGGCGCCCACAGGCGCCATCGTGCGTTCCGACGACCGGGGGCGCACCTTCCGCCGCGTCGACGTGCCCATCAAGTTCGGCGGCAACGAGAACGGCCGTGGCAATGGCGAACGCCTGGCGGTCGATCCCAACGATCCGGATACGCTCTACCTTGGCACCCGCCATGACGGCCTGTGGGTCAGCCACGACGGCGCGGCCACTTGGTCGCGTGTGGCCGGCTTCCCCGACGTGACGGAAGACCTGTCGAAGGAGGCCGCCGCCGGCGTGTCGCCCTGGGCGCGGGGCGGGGCCGGCCTGGTGTTCGTGATCTTCGACCCCAAAAGTGCTGACAGGAACGGCAAGGGCAGCCGCACGATCTACGTCGGCGCCTCGCTGAAGGGGCGGGACAACCTGTTCCGCAGCACCGACGGCGGCCGGACCTGGGCGCCCGTGCCGGGCCAGCCCACCGCCAACCGCCCCACACGCGCCGCGCTGGCGGCCGATGGCACGCTCTACGTCTCTTACGGCAGCAGCCCCGGCCCCACCCGTATGACCGACGGCGCCGTGTGGAAGCTGGACACCCGGCGGGGTACGTGGACCGACATCACGCCGGAGAAGCCGGACGCCGCCAAGGGGGCCGCCTTCGGCTATGCCGCCGTGGCGGTGGATGCGCACAATCCCAAGGTGGTCATCGCCAGCTCCTTCGACCGGCATCGCCAGCCGGGATCCTATCCCGGGCTGGGGGAGGACATCTTCCGCAGCCTGGATGGCGGCAAGACCTGGCACGGCGTGTTCGGCGGCCCCAAGGGCGATGGCAAGAACGGCGGCGTCTACGACTACAGCCTGGCGCCCTATGTGAGGCCCACGCCCATCCACTGGCTGTTTGATATCGAGATCGATCCCGCCAACCCCGACCATGCCATGTTCACCACGGGCTACGGCGGGTGGGAGACGTTTGATCTCACCGCCGTGGACCAGGGCCAGCCCAGCCATTGGCAGGTGATGAGCACCGGCATCGAGGAAACGGTGGGCATGGCCTTCAATAGCCCCGTCCAGGGCGCCCCGCTGATTTCCGCCATCGGCGACTATGGCGGCTTCGTGCATTGGGACCTGGACAAGCCGGCGCCGGAGGGCGCTGCCTCCTCGCCCCTGTTCGGCAACACCGACAGCGTGGTGTCGGCGCCGCTGAACCCCGGCGTGGTGGTGCGCGTGGGCATCCACGACGAACGCTATCCCGCGCCCAACATCGGCTATTCCCTGGATGGCGGCCATAGCTGGAAGCCGGCGGAGATGCCGGTGCCGGAGGCCAAGCGCGGCAAGGTCGCCGTCTCCGCCGATGGAACCACGTGGGTGTGGACGCCACAGGGGGCGAAGGAAGGCCTGGTGTCCGGCGCCTACGTCACCATCGACCACGGCGCCACCTGGACCTCCGCCCAAGGCCTGCCGGACGGCGTGCGGGTGATCGGCGACGCCGTGGATTCCAACACCTTCTACGCCCTGTCGCTGTTCGATGGGAAACTGTACGTCAGCACCGACCGCGCCGCCCATTTCCAGGCGCGGCCCTTCACCCTGCCCAACGGCCTGCCCACGCCGGCGGCGGTGCGCAACGGCCGGGGCGATCCGCGTGGCGGCCAGGATGCCCTGTATGCCACGCCGGGCCGCAAGGGCGACCTGTGGATCGCCGCCTTCGATGGGCTCTACCGCGGCACGGCCGATGGCGGGGCCTTCACCCGCCTTCCCGGTGTGGAGGAGTTGCACGCCTTCGGCTTCGGCAAGGCCGCACCCGGGGCCGACATCGCCGCCCTTTACCTGGTGGGCACCATCGACCGTCAGCGGGGCATCTTCCGCTCCGACGATGCCGGGCGTCACTGGGTGCGGGTGAACGATGACCAGCACCAGTGGGGACTGATCCTGCAGGTGTCGGGCGATCCCAAGCAGTACGGTCGCGTCTATGTCGGGACCCACGGCCGGGGCATCGTCTATGGCGATCCCCAATAAAGGAGTAGGGGAATTATAATACAATCCAAAGGGTTAGTGTCTTCCGCGTAGGTCCGGTGGGCACTAAACCCATATCCCTTGCAGCTTTGCCATTATAGGATAGGGTCCGCGCCGCAGGACCCTATCCCATGCCGACCTCACCTCCCACCCCGTCCGCGCCACAGCCCCCGTCCAAGGGGGGATTGCGTCTTCATGCCGGTGCCTTCGTCCGGCGGCTGCGGCTGGGCGAGCCCCGCCTGTGGTGGAATGTGCGGCGCAAGCGTTTCTGGGCCGTCCTTATCCTGGCGCTCTACACGCTGGTGGGTTTCTTCGCCCTTCCACCCCTGCTGCGGTGGCAGGTCGTGAAAGTCGCGCAATCCACCTTCCAGCGCCCGGCCGCCCTGGACAGGGTGCGCGTCAACCCCTACGCCCTCAGCATCGAATTGAGCGGCTTCCGCCTGACGGAGGCGGACGGCGCCCCTCTGCTGGGTTTCGACCGGCTGTATGTCCGCCTGGCGCCCAGCGGCCTGTTGCGCTGGGCCTGGGGCATCAGCGACATCCAGCTGGATGGGCTGAAGACGACGCTGGTGCGGTATGGCGAGACCGACACCAACATTGGACGCCTGATCCAGGCCGCCGCCTCTGGCGATGACCAGGCCAAGGCCGAAGCGCCCAGCCAGGGCCTGCCGCGCCTGCTGATCCATCACGTGACCATCACCAACGCGGACGCCGACGTGACCGACCAAGTGCCGGGCACACCGTTCAAGACCAAGGTCGGCCCCGTCAGCATGGAGTTCAACGACCTCAGCACCCTGCCGGAACGCCAGGGGCAACAGCACCTGCAGGTGGGGCTGGAGGGCGGCGCCACCCTGGAATGGACGGGCACATCCGGCCTGAACCCCATCGTCTCCGCCGGCCATATGGCGGCGCGCGGGCCCTACATTCCCCTGGCGGCCCGCTATTTCGGCGACGTCTTCAAGGTCACCGTGCCGACCGGTACCCTGGCGGTTGACCTGGACTATCAGGTCAGCCGCCGCGCCGACGGTGCCTATGCCCTGGCGGTCAGCCATGCGGGTGTGGTGTTGCGCGACCTGGCGGTGCATGAGGCCGGGGTGGCGGCGCCTTTCCTGACCCTGCCGGAACTGCGCCTGGCCGGCGGGCGCCTGGCTTGGCCGGAACGGACCGCCGCCGCCGACAGCCTCAGCCTGGACGGCTTGACCGTGGCCGTGCGGCGCCAGGCGGACGGCCGCGTCGGTCCCATGCCCTGGCTGGTTGGGGATGGCGGTCCGGCGGCCGTGCCGACACCAAAGGGGGCCGACGCGCCGCCATGGACCGCCACACTGGGCAAGGTCCAGGTGCGCAAGGCCAAGGCGGTGGTGGAGGATCAGGCGCTGCATGAACCGGCGCGGCTGGAGCTGACGCCCATCGATCTCACCCTGGACAATCTCTCCAACCAGGCGGGCGCCGCATTCCCCTTCACCCTGGCGGCGGCGCTGTCCGGCGGGGGCCAGGTGACGGCGCAAGGCAAGGTCACGGCGCTGCCGGCCCTGCAGCTTGAGGCCACGGCCGCCCTGGCCGACCTGCCGGTCACCGCCGCCCAGCCCTATGTGCGCGAAAGCGCCCGGGTGGACATCAACGATGGCTATCTGTCGGCGGAGGGTGACATCACGATCACACCGCCTGAGGGCGGGACGCCCGGCGGCCTCACCGTGGTCGGCAAGGGCGAGGTGCGGTCGCTGGCGGTGGCGGAGCAGGGCGGCGGCATCCCGGTCGTCTCCTGGGATAGGTTGAGCATCGACCGCTTTGAATACAGCCAGGCGGCCAATGATCTGCGCGTTTCCCAGGTCACCGTGGCGGCGCCCTATCTGCGCCTGCAGGTGGCGGCCAACCAGACCACCAACTTCAACCATCTGATGGTGCCACGGGCCAAGGCCGCCGCCGGGTCGGCCGCACAAGCTTCAGCACCGGCCCCGGCGGTCAGCGTGGGCCGGGTGGTGGTCGCCGCCGGCAAGGCCGACTACGGCGACGCCTCCCTGCCACTGCCGTTCTCGGCCCACATCACCAATCTGCAGGGGGAGGTGGCGGCGCTCAGTTCCAGCGCCACGGCGTCCTCGCGCCTGGCCCTGCGCGGCCAGGTGGGCGACTTCGGCCAGCTGACCATCGACGGCCGGCTCGTGCCCTTCGACCCCGGCCGCGATTCCAACGTCAACATGCTGTTCCGCAACGTCGAATTCCCCGACCTGTCGCCTTACACGGTGAAGTTTGCCGGCCGGCGCATCGACCGGGGGCGGCTGGACGTCGACTTGCACTACCTGGTCAAGGGCGGCGCGCTGAACGGCACCAACCGCGTCGTCATCCGCGATATCAAGCTGGGTGACCGGGTGGATGTGCCCGGCGCGCTGGACCTGCCCTTGGACCTCGCCATCGCCCTGCTGAAGGATGACGAGGGTAAGATCAACGTCGACCTGCCGGTCAGCGGCAACATCAACGACCCACGTTTCGACATCGGCAGCGTCATCCGCGCCGCCGCCGCCGACCTGCTGACCAATCTGGTCACCGCCCCCTTCCGCGCTCTGGCCGCGCTGTTCGACGGGGCGGACGCGGACAAGCTGGATCATATCGACTTCGCCCCCGGCCGGGCCGACCTTCCCCCGCCGGAGCAGGAGAAGATCATCCATCTGGCCCAGGCGCTGGGGGCCCGGCCGCAATTGGCCCTGGTGGTGCCCGGCGTCGTGGCGCCGGAGGCGGACAAGGCACAACTGCAGATGGACGCGCTGGACGCCCGCATGACCCGGGCCCTGGCCGACAACTATACCCTGGAAGGCCAGCGCCAGTTCCTGGAGGCGCAGTTCCGTGAGCGCCTGGGCGCCGACCAGCTGCCGCCGTTGCGTGATTCCTTCACCCGCGCGCCTCCCACCCGCACGCCCCCGACTGCCCCCGGCGGCAAGACCCCACCGGTCCCTGTGCTGGATGAGCCGGGCTATGTCACCGCCCTGCGCGATCGTGTCGCCAAAACCGAACCGGTGGCGGAACAAGCCTTGAAAGCCTTGGCACAGGCCCGGGCGACGGCGGTGGCCGGCGCCCTGAAGCAGCGGCTGCCCAACCTGGATCCCAAGCGGGTCAGCCTGCGCGGCGAAGTCCAGGCGAAGGTGGACAGGGAAGGGTTGATTCCCCTGAAGCTGGACGCGGCCAGCGCCGGCGACTAGGCCGTTGCGGCTTCACAGCTCCGTCCATTCGCGCATCAGGTTGGCGTAGATGCGGGCCAGGGCGTCGAATTGCGCGCTCTTGCCTTCCAGGCTGTGCAGGTGGGTGCGGGCCTGGCCCAGGTCATGCAGCATGGACCGATGTTCCGGCCGGCGGATCATGCTTTGCAGCCAGCCCACGGCGGCCATGCGGGTACCCCGGGTCACCTTGGCCACGCGGTGGATGGCGCCGGACGGGTAGGCGACCAGCGACCCCGCCGCCGGCTTGAACCCCTGTTCGTGCCCGCCCTGGTCGATGACCAGTTCCCCGCCGTCATAGGACGCGGGGTCGCACAGGAACAGGGTGAAAGAGATGTCGGCGCGGATGGGCCCCCGGTCCGGCGTGTTGATCACCGGCATGTCGTTGTGGGCGCCGTACTCCATGCCCTCGTCATAGCGGTTGAAGGCCAGCGGCGCCATCAGCAGGGGGAACAGCGCGCGGCGAAAATCCTCACAGCGCTCGATACCACGCACCACCGTGCGGAAGGCGCCGTCATAGCCCGGCATTCCCGCCTGCAATTGCAGGTTCTTCTTCACCTGCCGGATTTGCTCCCCCGCCGTGGCGGCGCCGTCGGCGAAGGGCGTGCCGCGCAGGCCCACCAGCAACTGGCTGACTTCCTGGGGGCTCAGGACATTCGGGAAAATGGTGATCATGGGCCCGCGGCGTCCCTGCGTTCGTCTTCTTGAGGCCGGTCACCTTGCCCGTTGGCTCGGGGACTGGCAACCGGGCAGTGGGGCTGGCCAGAGCCGCAACGCAGGAACGCCGGGGACGGGCGACTATTCAAACGGCCGGGGTGGCGGGCACCGGCGCCCTGGGCGCGATCGCCCCCTCCGCCGCCAGCTCCACCACGCAGCCGGGGTTGTTGTCGCCCACCCGCGGCGCCATGCCGTGCAGGCGGGCGATGGCGGCCACCAGGCTGAGGCCCAGGCCCGTGCCCTCCAGGTGGCGGGTGCGGTCGGAGCGATAGAAGCGGGAGAAGACCAGGTCGCGCTCGTGCGCCGCGATGCCGGGGCCGTTGTCGGCCACGCGGATGACGGTGGCGCCGTCACCCTCACGCGGACCCAGCGCCAGGGTGACCCGGCCGCCCGGGGGCGTGAACTTCAGGGCGTTGTCCACCAGATTGCCCACCGCTTCCATCAGCAGGTCGCGGTCGGCGAACATCGGCGGCACGGGCGCGATATCGACGGTGAACGCGATGTCCTTGGTTTCGGCGATGGGCTGGTACAACTCCTCGATCAGCAGGATGACCTCGGCCGGATCCAGGGTGGTGAAGCCGCGCTGGCGCTTGCTGTTCTCCAGCTCGCGGATGCGCAGCAGGGCGGTGATGATGGCCAGCGCCTGGTCCAGGCCGCCGATGGCCTTGCCCACCGTCTCCCGCGTCTCCTCCGGCCCCATGTCGCCCTTCAGGGTGCGTTCCAGGCGGGCGCGAACACGGGTCAAGGGGGTGCGCAAGTCATGCGCGATCTCATCGCCCGTGGCCTTGATCTCGCCCAGCAGGCGTTCCGTCTCATCCAGGATGCCGTTGAATAGCAGGGACAGGCGGTCCAGCTCGTCCCGGGGCCCTACGCCGGCGATGGGCAGGCGCTCATGCACCTCTCCGCCCATGATGCGCTCGGCGGCGCGGTGTACCTCCTTCAGGCGCTGCTGGGTGCGCCAGGCCAGGAACATGCCGGCGCCCAGCGCCAAGCCCATGGCCGGGATGGCGCCCATGGTCAGGGCATGCATCACCACTTCGCGCAACACGACCATGTATTGGCCGTTGCGGCCGATCACCAGGATGTTGCCGTTGGCGATGCGCAGGGCCGCCAGGCGTACGTCGATGGCACCCATGGCCGGAAGATCGGTGCGCGCGGCGCTCACCACGTGGACCTTGCCGTCGATGGGAAGGCCGGGCGGCACCCCTTCCAGGTTGCCGGCGATGCGATTGCCGTTGGGTGCGAACAGGGCGGCATAGCCCACGCGGTGGAAGTCGCCCGTCACGTGGGTGTTGATCAGGGCCAGGATGGCGTCCTGGTCCTCGCTGGCCAGGGTGCGCGCGTCCTCGGTGATCAGGGCATCGATGCGATTGGTCTCAAACACCGTGGCCCGCCAGTAGATGAAGGCGAACAACAGCAGGGACGATCCGGCGAAGAAGCAGGCGAACACCGTGGCCAGCCGGAAACTGGTGGTGCGGGCTATCTCGTACCAGCGGTCATGGGAAGGTGGTGCCGGGGCGCGCCGGCTGGCTGGCCGCGCCGTGAGGCGCGCGAGCCAAGTCGCCGGATGGCGGCGCCCGGCACTTGCGCAAGGCGGCATTTCAGCGGTCACGATCGAATACCGCCGATATCACTGAGGTTCACGAAGAACGAAGCCCACGTTGCGGATGTTGTAGATCATGGGGAAGTCGCCGGGCGCGTCCACCTTGCGCCGCAGCTTGCCGATGTGGACGTCCACCAGGTTGGTCTGGGGCGAGAAGCGGTAGTTCCACACGTCTTCCAGCAGCATGGCGCGGGTGATGACCTGGGCGGGGTGGCGCATCAGGTACTCCAGCAGCTTGAACTCGCGCGGCAGCAGTTCCACCGGACGGCCGTCGCGGTTGGCCTCGCGGCTGATGAGGTCCAGCTCCAGCGGGCCCACGCGCAGGCGGGTGGTGCGCGGCTCCGCCGGCCGCCGCAGCAAGGCCTCCACCCGGGCGGACAGTTCCGACAGCACGAAGGGCTTGGTCAGGTAATCGTCGCCACCGGCCTTCAGCCCGCGCACGCGTTCGTCCACGTCGTTCAACGCGCTCAGGAACAGCACGGGCACGGGCACGTCTTCCGCCCGCAGCTGGCTGATGATGGACAGGCCGTCCACCTCCGGCAGCATGCGGTCCAGGATCAGCAGGTCGTACTTGAGGTCGTACTTGCCTTCGCGCGCCCGTTCCAGGCCCACGCGGCCGTTGTCGGCGTGGCTGATCATATACCCGCGGTCGGCCATATCGCGGATGATCTCATCGGCGGTTTCCCGATCATCCTCAATCAGCAGGATGTGAGCTTTGGAAGTCACGGGGGGCCATCCCTGATCGTCGAATGTGTCGATATCCATCCGCCGGTTCCGTCATCAGCCGTTACGCCAATACCCTGGGCGCGTGCGCATCCAAGGCGAAGGCCAGACCATCCGCCAAGGGCGTGCCGGTGGCAACCACCAAACAGGGCGAACGCGGCGATACCGCTGGGGCGGGAAACGGACGACGGCGGTCCCCTGGCGGGGACGTTGCCGCCGCAACTTTCGGCTCGTTTGATTAACGTCGCCAATTAAAAAGGGCGAATGATTTTTAAAAAAAATTATAATTTTGGCTATGCGAGCGCTGTGATAACGCATTACCCGGTGAAAGTCCGGGATGTGATCTAATGCCGCAATATATCATGATATTTAGTTGTGAAAAACCCCACAAATCCATCGCGGAAATTTTTAAAATTCCGATATGGTGCGACCGATATGGTTACTGTCAGCGTAAGTTTGCCAAGGCAATGCTTGGTAAGCTGATTGACTCATCTATTAAAAACATAAAATCAGTTTTAATAAATAAACTAAGCTTTAGTTGTCGCGTGAGTCCGTGACGATAACATTCAACCCATCAGTCATTCACTTGACGGTTGGAGTGGAAGATGCAGCGTATACTGAAGAATGCTAAAGTACAGCAGGCCGGACTAGCCCTGCTGGTATGGGCTGGGGTGGCGGCTTGCGCCCATGCCGCGACGGTTCCCGCCACCCAGGTGGACACTGTGAAGCGCGTGTGTCGCGACACCATGGGCCTGACGGCGCCCAACACCGACTACGTCGCCTGTGTGGACAGCTTGACCGGATCGCTGGCCGAAGCCGCCACGAACCGGGCGGAGGCTTCCGCCAACCTGGCCGGCCAGTCGGCGTGCAGCCAGAAGGGCCTGACCCCGGATACGCCGGACTACGCCATGTGCGTGCTGAACTATCGCGACAAGGTCCTGGGCAACGCCACCCATGTCGCCGCCTATCACTCCACCCAAAACCCGATCGACATCGCCGGGGGGAACTGACCCATGACCATCGCCATCAGCCGCCGCCTGATCAAGGCCCATTGGGCCGCCATCCTGGCTGCCGCCACCCTCGTCGCCGGTATCGGCGGCAGCCTGGCCGCCTGCGCCGGCCCCTCCTTCGCCACCCAGCGGCTGGCGCAAGAGAACCGCGCCTGCGCCGAGGTCGGCTTCACCCCGGGCACGGGGGAACATGCCCGCTGCGTCGACAACCTTGACGCCGCCATGACCCAGACCCTGGTGCCCATCAACTAAGGCGCTTCCCGCCATCGCCCGCCATCGACGGATCCCCGTCCCGCCTGTCTGGGGATCCGTCGTACGGCCCGGGTGGCCCCCGCAAAACCACCCAGGGCCTGTCGGCCCGCCCCGCTGCCGGTTGCATCCCCCAGAAAACCCGGCGGTGGGGCGCGGTCTTCAGCTAGTAATATAGCAGTATATCGTGATGTATATTGGCATATTGCCGTGCATGCGGCCGAACATCTCTCATCGGATCTTAAAAATGAATTTAGTTATCTAAAAGATCCTTTAGTCGACCGCCACATTTCTTCAATCGACAACTGCTTTAAAGGGCCATCGCGCCTGTCCGGGTGCGGATAAGAAGCTAATCAGTTGATGGGAGTGGACAGTAATGTCTATTGAAGCGCGGAACGGATGGACCCATCCGCCGCATCAGATCCGGAAAGGCCGCGCCCTGGCGCGTGCCGCGTTCATGACCACGGCCTGCGTCGCCCTGACGGGTGCGGCCCTGATGGGTGCATCGACGGCGGCGCGCGCGGAAGACGCCGCCAGCACCACGAAGCATAAGAAGGCCGCCTCGGCTGCCGCCACCGCCGCCACCCCGACCCAGATCGTGGCGACCCAGGCGCAGATCGACGCCCTGAACAGGCAGATCCAGGCGCTGCAGTCCCAGCTGCAGGCGCTGGCGACCCAGCAGGACACCAACGCCAAGGCGGTGGTGGAATCCCGCGCGGCCGCCGAGAAGGCCGCCGCCGCAGCGACCCAGGTCGCCCAGCAGCAGAAGGTGACCGACCCCAACGACAACAGCCTGCGCCTGGGCAAGGGCGTGAAGCTGACCTTCGGCGGCTTCATCGAAGCGGCCAGCGTCTACCGCTCGCGCAACATGACCGCGGACGTGGCCACCCCCTACGCCGCCATTCCGCTGAAAAACTCCTCCAACTACGACCGGGGCGAGTTCCGCGGCAGCGCGCGCCAGAGCCGCGTGACCATGCTGGCTGAAAGCGACGTCGGCCCCGATACCCACCTGGGCGCCTACTTCGAGTCCGACTTCCTGGGTGTCGGCACGTCCTCCAACAGCGGGCAGAGCAACAGCTACGTTCCGCGCCTGCGCCAGGGCTATCTGACCGCCGATTGGAAGGATACCGGTTGGCACCTGCTGGCCGGCCAGTCATTCAGCCTGGTCACCACCAACAAGTCCGGCATCGATCCCCGCACCGAAGCGCTGCCGATGGGCCCGGACGCCCAGTACGCCGCCGGCTTTGACTGGACCCGCAACTGGGGTCTGCGCGTGGTCAAGGACTGGAACCGCCATTATTGGCTGGGTGTGGCGTTGGAAAGCCCGCAGGCGTCCATCAACGGCTCGACCGCCTTGGTGTCCAACAGCAACACCAGTCCCGGCGGCTCGCTGCTGAACAGCACGGCCAACTACTCCACCGACATCGCCCCCGACCTGATCGTGAAGGCTGTGGCCGAGCCCGGCTGGGGCCATTACGAGGTGTTTGGCCTGGCGCGTGAGTTCCAGAGCCGTGCCGCCGGCCAGAACTACACCGAGACCGGCTTCGGCGTCGGTGCCGCCGCTATCCTGCCGGTGGTGCCCAAGTATGTGGACATTCAACTGAGCACCATGGCTGGCCAGGGTATCGGCCGCTATGGCTCCTCCAGCCTGCCGGACGTGACGGTCAACCCCTACGGCCGCCTATCGCCCATCACCGAGGTCACGGCCATGGCCGGCGTCATCGGCCACCCCACGTCCGATTGGGATCTGTACGCCTACTACGGCCTGGAACAGGAGGACAGCAAGGCGTTCACGGTCGCCGGCAAGGCCTACGGTTACGGCAGCGGCCTAGCCGTCAACACCGGTTGCTACACCGAGAACTCGCCCCTCGCCTGCGCGGGCAACACCCGTTCGGTGCGTGAGGCGACGGCCGGCTTCTGGTGGAAATTCTACCACGGCAACATGGGCACCATGCAGTTCGGCATGCAGGGCGAATACATCCGCCGCGACCTTTTCCAGGGCGTGGGCGGCAGCCCCAGCACCGACGACACGGTTCTCTACACCGCCTTCCGTTACTACCCGTTCTAAATCACAACCTGGCCCGGCTCCCTCGGGGGCCGGGCCTTTTCCAAGGTCCCGATGCCATCATGAAAGCTTGATGGACGAGACCGCCCCCGAAGAGGAGCCAAGACCGTCATGCCGGAAAAAGCCACCCCCAAGCTTAAGGACCGCCCCGGGGACCAGCGGGTCATGACCACCTTCCGCCTGGAACCCGACCTGCTGCGGCAGATCAAGATCCGTGCGGCGCTGGACGGCACCAGCATCAACGCGCTGATGGAGCAGGGCATCCGCCACATCCTGCGCATCAACCGCGAGAACGACGAGTCCGTGCGCCGCTTCATCATCTTCGTGGCCGAACTGAGCCCGGCGGAAATGCAGCGCCTGGGCGCCGGCCTGGATGACATCTTGGTGGAAGCGACCACCGGAGAGTTCTACCTGTGGGCCCATGGCTTGCGGCGCGGCGACAACGACCGCACCGTGTTCAACAGCCACAGCCTGGCGGACACCGGCCTCAGCGGCCGCCAGATCCGCCAGCACCTGCTGGACCATGCCGACGCCCTGGTGAACGCGCCGCAGGACGCGCCGGCCAAGGTGGGCCGGGCCTGATCCCATTGGTCCGACAAACGAGGACCCTCCCGCAAGGCGGTGCGGGGGGGCTCGCGCGGCGCATCTTTCCCGGGATGCGCCGGCTGCGGTATCATACGCGCGTGTATCCCCGACATACCGCCGACGGACTCCCGCGCCCATGGACCAGCACCAGAAGGACGCCCTGGCCAGCCGCACCCTGTGGGCGCGCCTGCGCCGGCAGTTGATCCGCCTGACGGGCGCGCAGGACGTGGACGACCATCTGCACGCCGCCTTTATGAAGCTGGAGGCGTACCGCGCCCGGGAACAGGTGCGTAATCCCGAGGCCTTTCTGGTGCGGGCCGCCGCCAACAGCGCGCTGGATGAGCACCGCCGTGCCCGTCGCCAAACCGCCGTCGCCCCCCTGGACGAGGGCCTGGCGGACACCCTGGCCGACGACGCCCCCCTGCAGGACGAGGTTTATGCCGCCCGCCAACGTCTGGACCGGGTGCGCGAGGGCATCGCCCGCCTGCCGCCGCGCACGCGGGAGATTTTCCTGATGCACCGGCTGGATGGGCTGAAATACCATGAGATCGCGGCCCGCCTCGGCATCAGCCAGAGTGCCGTGGAAAAGCACATCGCCAAGGCGGCCCTGGCCTTGGCCGAATGGGCGAAGGGGTGGTGAGACAGGTGGCCCGGGCACAATCCCATAGCGCGCCGCCGCATGAGCGGGCCGATGTCGAGGCCGCCGCCTGGATGGCGCGCCTGCATGCGCCCGACCGCACCGAGGACACCGTGGCGGCCTTCCGCGCCTGGTGCGCCGCCGATCCGGCGCACGCCGCCGCGTTCGAACACATGACCCTGGTGTGGGATGTGGCCGGTGGCCTGCATGCGGAGCGCGCCAGCCTGTCATCGCCACCGGCGCCTGACGCGCCCAGCCGCCGCCTGGTCCTGGCCGGCATCGCCGGCGGGCTGGTCCTGGCCGTGGGCGGCGTCGGCTTCTGGCAGCGGGCGGGCGCCACCGTCTACAGCACCGCCGTGGGTGAACAGCGGCGCGTGACCCTGGCTGACGGCACCCGCGTCATCCTGGATACCGACAGCCGGATCCGGGTGCGCCTGGACGACAGGGCCCGCCTTGTGACCCTGGTGCGGGGCCGTGCCAGTTTCACCACCGCCGCCACCGACCCCCGCCCCTTCGAGGTGGAGGCCGCCGGCCGTCACGTGCAGGTCCAGCCGGGCGTCGTCCAGCTGGATATCCGCCGCGATGCCGACGATGTCACCGTCACCCTGGTGGAGGGCGGCGCCCAGGTGGCGGGACTGCCGGGAGACGCCGCCCCGGTCACCCTGGCCGGGGGCCAGCAGCTGGCGACGGAAGCCGCCGGCGTGCGGCTGAGCCAGCCCAACGTGGCCGACGCCATCGCCTGGCAGGGCGGGCGCGCCGTGTTCCGCGACGACACGCTGGCGGCGGCGGTGGCGGAGATGAACCGCTACAGCGCCGTGAAGCTGGCGGTGGCGCCCGAGGTGGCGGCCCTGCGGGTCAGCGGCACCTATCGCGTGGGCGACAACGCCGCCTTCGCCCGCTCCGTCGGCACCCTTTTGGCCCTGCGCGTGGTGGGGCAGGGGGACCGGCTGACATTGGTCCGATAGAAGCGCTTGCCAAGACCAGGCCGGCGACTGCCGGCCCCGGAGCGAGCACCCCCTGGGTTAACTCAAAGGGGGGCGGAGCGAGGAAGCCAAGCCAGCGGATGCTGGCGCCCGGCGCCTGAGGGAACACGCAATGACAGTTTCGTGAAATTTCCCAAAGGGGGGTGAGGTAAAGGCGGGCCCCCGACGTCGAGAGGAAGAGGCTGGAAATCAGCCCTGCCACTCGGGGGAAAATCATGGCGTTTCATTATAGGAAAATGGCGGCCGGGCGGTTGCGCTGGTCCTTGATCGTGGGCACGGCGCTGGCCTGCCTGGCGGTGGGGGCCGCCCAGGCCCAGGCTCAAGCGCCGGCGGGCCCTGGCCAGGCACAGGCACAGGTGCAATTGCCCGCCCAGCCGCTGGCGGCGTCGCTGGAGGCGCTGTCGCGTCAGACCGACACCAACATCCTGTTCGCGCCCGACTTGGTGGCGGGCCGCACCGCCCCGGCGGTGGACGGCCGCATGAGCGTGTGGGACGCCGTGGTCCGCCTGCTGGCGGGCAGCGGGCTGGAGGTGGTGCCGGATGCCGGGGGCGGCCTGGTGGTGCGCAAGGCCGTGCCGCACGCGGCGGCGGGGGAGGCGGCCCAGTACGCCGCCGCCGACCTGACGGAAATTCTGGTCACCGCCCAGCGGCGCGAGGAAAAGCTGCAGGACGTACCGGTGGCGGTGACGGCCCTGCCGGCGAAGGCCCTGCGCGATCAGCGCATCACCAACCTGCAGGACGTGTCGCGGGTGACGCCGGGGCTGCTGGTCTCCTCCTTCAACTACAGCAGCCCCACCATCGCCATCCGCGGTCCAGCAACACCTTCACCCAGATCGGCGTGAACCGGCCGGTGGCGGTGGTGCTGGACGATGTGTTCATCACCCGCAGCTCCGCCGCCATGTTCGACCTGTTCGACCTGGATTCGGTGCAGGTGCTGCGCGGGCCGCAGGGCACCCTGTTCGGCCGCAATGTCACCGGCGGCGCCATCCTGCTGAACACGCGCAAGCCGTCCTTCACCACGCCGGAGGGGTCCGTCTCCGTCGGCTACGGCAACTACAACGCGGTGGACCTCAACGCCCTGGTCAGCGGCCCGGTCAGCGACGACGTCGCGGCCAAGCTGGTGGTCTCCCGCCGCAGCCATGACGGCTATGGCGAGGATCGCCTGACCGGTAGGGCGGAGGATGATTTGGACAGCACCAGCGTGCGGGGCCAGCTGCGCGCCCGCGCCGGCCGGGTGCAGACCCTGTTCACTCTGGACTACGGCGACGACCACAACGGCGGCCGCACCCTGTCGTCGCTGGGCGGCGGGAATGACGGCAACCCCCGCACCTCCGAGCTGGGCTTCCCGCAGAGCTTTACCCGGCACATGGCGGGTTTCGCCAACAACACCGAGATCGACGTGGGCCAGGGCACGGTCACGGCCATCACCGCCTACCGCCTGTCGCGCTCGGTGGAGCGCTATTCCTCCACCGGCACCAACTACGCCTTCCTCACCACCGGCAGCCAGCAGATGAACGACGATGCCGACGATGTTAAGGACTTCTCTGAAGAGGTGCGCTACACCAGCCCGGAATGGGACCTCGGTACCTTCGTCGCCGGCGTCTATTACCTGAACGAGGACGCCAGCCGGCAGCTGGGTACCCGCAATTACGCGGCGCGCACCGGCGTGCTGACCACCAACCAGCTGGCTAATCAGTCGGTGGGTACCGACAGCATCTCCGGCTTTCTCGATGGCACCGTCAACCTGCCGGCGGATGTCAAGCTGACGCTGGGTGGCCGCTACACCCTGGACCAGAAGCAGGGCAACCTGGTCCGCACCAATTACCTGGCGCCGGCGGCGGGCTTTCGCACCGGGGACCTCAACAGCGCCTGGGCGCAGTTCACGCCGCGCGCCGTGCTGTCGTGGCGCCCCGTCCCCGACACCATGCTGTACGCCAGCATGGCCAAGGGCTTCACCTCCGGCGGGTACAACACCGAGGCCAGCAGCCTTGCCGCCATCGTCACCCCCTTCAACCCTGAGAAGGTCACGAACTATGAGGTGGGGGCCAAGACCGGCTGGTGGGACCAGCGCCTGACCGCCAACCTGTCGCTGTTCCACCTGGATTACCGCGACAAGCAGGAATTCGTGCAGAACACCGTCACCGGCATCGGCACCATCCTGAACGCCGCCAAGGCGACCTCGCAAGGGGCGGAGCTGGAACTGGGCCTGCATCCCGTCCGGGGACTGGACCTGACCGCCGCCTATTCCTATCTGGACACCGCCTATGACGATTTCTTCATCGCCAGGGTGGTGAACAACACCGGCCATCCCCTGGGCTCCTCGCCTAAGCACAAGGTGGCGCTGACGGCCAATTATGAGACGCCGGTGGGCACGCTGGGCTTCCTCAGCGGCAATGTCAGCTATTCCTGGCTGGACGACTACTACACCGGCGCCACCAAAAGCCCGCAGCTGTTCGTCCCCGCCTATGACCTGGTCAACGCCAGCCTGTCGTTCGAAACGCCCGACCGGCGCTATCGCCTGACCTTATGGGGCAAGAACCTGTTCGACACCGCCTTCCTGCAGACCCCGTCCACGGCCGGTGTGCTGTCGGAATATCTGGGTCCGCCGCGCACCTATGGTTTCACCCTGTCGGCGTCGTTTTAAGATGGGGCGCACATGGATCGCCGCCAATTCTGTGGCGGCCTGGCCGGTGGGCTGTTGCTGGGGCGCGCCCGGGGCCTGCGGGCGGCCGGGGGGGAGGCCGAGGGCGCAGTGGACGGGGCCTTGCCGCCCTGGACGCCGGGCACGCTGGACATCCACCACATCGACACCGGCCGGGGCAACGCCACCTTCATCCTGGCACCCGACGGCACCACGCTGCTGGTCGATTGCGGCACCAACCATGACGGGCCGGGCCTCTCCGCCCCCATCAGGCCGGACGCCAGCCGCCAGCCGGGGGAATGGGTGGCGCGCTATGCCCTGCGCCAGGCCCGGGCCGCCGGGCGGGAAAGCCTGGACTACATGGTCGCCACCCACATCCACCCCGACCATATCGGCGACGTGACGCCGGACCTGGCCCAGGCGCCGGACGGTGATTATCGCCTGACGGGCCTCAGCGAGGTCGACCGCTTCATGCCGGCGGCCATGGTCATCGATCGCGCCTATCCCGACTATGGTGATTTGCCGCCCCTGTCGGCGCCTTTCGCCACCAACTACCGCGCCTGGCTGGATGCCCGGGCGCGGTCGGGCCGGGCGGTGGCGGCGGCGCGGGTGGGGTCGGTGGACCAGATCCGGCCGCGCACCCCGCTGCCGGGCTTCGCCATCCGCGTGGTGGCGGGCAACGGCCGTGTATGGACGGGGCAGGGGCAGGACAGCCGGGCCCTGTTCCCCGACGGCGCTACCCTGGCGCCCGCCGACCGGCCGGTGGAGAACATGATGTCCCTGGCCCTGCGCCTGGACTATGGCCGCTTCGGCTATTTCACCGGCGGTGATTTGACGGCGTCCACCCGCGACGGCCGCTTCCCCTGGATGGATGTCGAGACGCCCGTGGCCGCCGCTTGCGGCCGGGTGGAGGTGGCGGTGGCCGACCATCATGGCTATTTCGACGCCTGCGGGCCGGATTTCGTCCGCCTGCTGGACGCCCAGGCCTATGTCATTCCCTCCTGGCACGCCACCCACCCGGGTATGGCGCAGATGGAACGGCTGACCAACGCCTGGCCGGGGGCCATGCCCCGCGACGTCTTCGCCACCGAACTGCTGCCGGCGGCGGCCCAGATCAACGAACGTTTCCTGCCCGCCTTGCGCAGCCGCCAGGGCCACGTGGTGGTGCGGGTCGCCCCCGGCGGTGACAGCTATCGCATCTTCGTCCTGGATGCCACGCGGGAGGAGGGCGGCATCATCTTGGCCTGCGGGCCCTATGTCTGTCGGACGTGATGTATACAGAAATTGGTATTTCGGACGATATTTGGGCGAAAGAGACTCACATTGCATGCATTTCCGCGATGAGGTACATATGCCTCATAACGAATGTGGAGGAGCGGTGCCATGGGTCGGGACGATCGCACGCAGGGTGAGGGCCAGTCCTGGGTGACGGGGCGTTCGTTGGTTTCCGGGGCTGGGGCCTCTGGACCGGAAACGGCGGCGAAGGCCTGGCCGGACAACGCCTGGTACGCGGCGGCCTGGGACCATGAGGTGGGACGGGCGCTGTTCCCGCGTACCATCTGCGGCACGCAACTGGTGTTCTACCGTCAGCTGGACCGCACGCCGGTGGCTCTGGCCGACGCCTGCTGGCACCGCCTGGTGCCCCTGTCCAAGGGCCGGTTGGTCGGCGATGGCGTGCGCTGCGGCTATCACGGCCTGGAATACGCCGCCAACGGCCGCTGCACCCACATGCCCAGCCAGGAAACGCTGAACCCGGCGGCCTGCGTGCGGTCCTATCCGGTGGTGGAACGCCACCGCTTCCTGTGGGTGTGGATGGGTGACCCGGCCCTGGCCGACCCCGCCCTGGTCCCCGACCTGCATTGGAACCATGACCCCGAGTGGGCCGGCGACGGCCGCCTGATCACGGTGAAGTGCGACTACCGCCTGGTGCTGGACAACCTGATGGACCTGACGCACGAAACCTTCGTGCACGGCTCCAGCATCGGCAACGACGCGGTGGCCGAGGCGCCCTTCCAGGTGACCCATACCGACAAGACCGCCACCGTCACCCGCTGGATGCACGGTATCGACCCGCCGCCCTTCTGGGCGGCCCAACTGGGCAAGCCGGGCAAGGTCGACCGCTGGCAGATCATCACCTTCGAGGCGCCCTGCACCATCGCCATCGACGTGGGCGTGGCCCCCGCCGGCACCGGCGCGCCGGAGGGCGACCGCAGCCAGGGTGTCAACGGCTATGTGCTGAACACCATCACGCCTGAGACGGATGGCAGCTGCCATTACTTCTGGGCCTTCTGCCGTAACTACCGCGTGACCGAACAGCGCCTGACCCATGAGCTGCGTGAAGGCGTACACCGCATCTTCGGTGAGGATGAAGAGGTGCTGGAGGCGCAGCAGCGCGCCATCGAAAGCCATCCGGACCGCCGCTTCTACAATCTGAACATCGATGCCGGTGGCATGTGGGCCCGCCGCCTGATCGACCGCATGATCGCGGCCGAGCGGCCCCAGCGGATGGCGGCGGAATGAAGGCGATGGTGGCGGAGGAAGAGGGCAGGGGCATGCAGGTGGCGCGCGCGCAGCAGGGCCTGCGTGAGCTGATCCTGGCGGGTGAGCTGCCGCCCGGCAAGCGCGTGTCCGAACCGGCCATGGTCGAGCGGCTCGGCGTGTCGCGCACGCCGGTGCGCCTGGCCCTGGAGCGGTTGGCGCAGGAAGGGCTGGTGGCGCCCGGGGCCAGCGGCGGCTTCATCGTGCGCGCCTTCACCGCCGCTGATCTTGCCGACGCCATCGAGGTGCGCGGCACGCTGGAGGGCCTGGCCGCCCGCCTGGCGGCGGAGCGCCGGCCCACCGCCGGTGCCCTCGGGCCTTTGCGCGACTGTGTGGCGGCGCTGGACCGGGTGGTGGCCCAGCCCGTGCTGAGCGAAGCGGACTTTGACGAGTACGTCCGCCTCAATGCCTTTTTCCATGAGGAACTGGTGCGCCTGGCCGGCAGCGGCGTCGTGGCCCGCGCGGTGGAGCAGGCGGCGGCCCAGCCCTTCGCCGGCCCTTCCGCCTTCGTGCAACTGCACGCCACCGAGGCGGCGGGCCGCGACACCCTGGTGGTGGCCCAGGAACAGCACCGCCGACTGCTGGAGGCCATCAGCCGGGGCGAAGGGGCGCGGGCCGAGGCGCTGGCCGCCGAGCATGCCCGCGTGGCCCAGCGCCGGTTGCGCGCCGCCCTGAGCGACCGGGACAAGCTGACCGGCCTGCCCGGCGGATCGTTGCTGCGACTGGCGGCGGCGTGGCCGTGACCGTGGCGCGGCGCTGAGACATTACGGGAGGAAAACGACCTATGGGATTCAAGGCGGAATGGGGGTCGGCGCGTCTGCTGGCCACCCGCGAACTGGCGGATGGCATCCGCCAATTCGACATCCAGCCGGAGGGGCCGGTGCCGGCCTACGGCCCTGGATCGCACATCCAGGTTCAGGTGCTGATCGGCGGCCGGCCGGACGTGCGCCACTATTCCCTGGTGGGGGAGCCGGGCGACGGCATCCTGCGCATCGCGGTGAAGCGGCTGCCGGACAGCCGGGGCGGTTCCGCCTACATGTGGGGCCTGACGCCGGGCGCGCGCCTGACCATCAGCGCGCCCCTGAACCATTTCCAGCTGTCGGCCGGCCGGCCCGATCACCTGCTGATCGCCGGTGGCATCGGCATCACCCCCATCCTGGCGATGGCGCGCGCGCTGGTGCGCCGGGACGCCGCCGTCCGCCTGCTCTACGCCGCCCGCCGCGCCATGGACCTGGCCTTCGCGGAGGAATTGCGGACGCTGCTCGGAGACCGGCTGCAGGTCTTTCTGGACGCCGAGGGCCAGGCCATCGACTTCAGGGCCGAGCTGGCGCGCGTGGCGCCGGGGGGTGAGGTCTATATCTGCGGCCCTGCGCCCATGATGGCGGTGGCGCGCCAGGCGTGGGCCGCCCTGGGCCGCCCGCCGTCCGATTTCCGGCTTGAGACGTTTGGCGCCGGCGGCGCCGCGCCAGCCCAGCCCTTCATCGCCCGGGTGCCGCGCCTGAACCTGACGGTGACCGTGCGCCCCGACCAGACCCTGCTGTCGGCCCTGCGGGAGGCCGGCGCGGACCTGATGTACGACTGCCGCCGCGGGGAGTGCGGACTCTGCGCCTTGGACGTGGTGGATGTGGCCGGCGGCACCTTGGACCACCGCGACGTCTTCCTCAGCGACCGGCAAAAGGCGGAGGGCCGCCAGATGTGCGTCTGCGTTTCCCGCGCCACCGGCACGGTGACGCTGGATACGGGCGATAGGGTCGAATAGGGCAATTACAACGATACGGCCCGCTGGGCATCCAGGACACGGATGTCAGGTCCGTGCAGGACCACGGCGGACAGGCGGCCGCTGCGGTAGGCACCAGTGTCCACCGCGATGCGCTGCGGCAGGATATCGACGTCCGGCACGATGGTGTGGCCGTGGACGATGACCTTCTCGTGCGGCCCCTCGGCCAGCATGAAGGGGGCGCGGATCCACAGCATGTCTTCCGGCGTCTGTTCGGCCAAGGGCCGGCCGGGGCGTATGCCGGCGTGGACGAAGGCATAATCGCCGTAGACGACTTGATAAGCCAGGTTGTCCAGAAAGCGGCGGTGCGACGGGGGCAGCTGGGCGGCCAGCGCCTCGCTCAGCGCCATGGCCTGCAGCACCGCCGGCCCTTCCAGCACCACGGGCAGGCCATAGCTGCGCAAGGTGGCCGGGCCGCCGAAGTCCAGCCAGCGCAGGGCGGCCATGGGGTCGTCCAGGAAGTCCAGCATGGTTTGTTCGTGGTTGCCGCGCAGGCAATGGCGGGTGAAGCCGGGCAACATGTCGTCCAGGGTGCGGCCGGCCGGGTCGGCGCCGCCGTGCAGCAGGTCGACGACCCCGCGACTGTCCGGACCCCGGTCGACATAATCGCCCAGCATGATCAGCACGGCCGTCAGGGGGCCGTGGCACTCCACCATCTGGGCGTGGTCCCGGGCGATGGCGTCAAGCAAGCGGCGCAGCAATCCCAGTTCACCGTGGACGTCGCCCACGGCATAGAGGACATGCCCATCCGGCGCCCGGGGCGCCGTCCGGTCGGGACGGGCCTGGGCCGGCCTGAGGGCGGCGCGCAGTCGGTTCAGCATCGCGAATGACATCCGGCAAGGATGCGGGTGGGGTGAAACCGACGGTAAGGGCTGGGCGTTCCCCTGTCACCATCGTTGCCATCGGGGCGACCCTGCGCGGATCGGGACGCCAGGGCGTGGCGGGTGTTCAGGCGGTCCCGGCCAGGCTGGCGGGCAGCGGCAAATCCAGCAAGCCGGCCAGGGTGCGGCGGGGTTTCACCAGGTCGGCCAGGGTATAGTCGTCCAGCACGGCCAGGAAGGCCTGCAGCGCCTCCTTCAAGGCGGACTTCAGCACGCAGGTGGGATTCAGGCGGCACAGGGCGGGTGAGGCGCTGGAGAAGCACTCCAGGATGTCCAGTTCCTGCTCCGTGGCGCGGACGACCTCGCCCAGGCGGATGTCTTCCGCGTTGCGGCCCAGGCGCAGCCCGCCGCCCCGTCCGCGCACGGCCTCGACGTATCCCAGCTGGCTCAGCTGATGCACCACCTTCATCAGGTGGTTTTTCGAGATGTCGTAGGTCTGGGCGATGTCGTTGATGGTGGCCAGGCCGTCGGACTTCAGCGCCAGGAACACCAGCGTGCGCAACGCGTAATCCGTATAGCTCGACAGCCGCATGGGCACCCTCAAAACAGCATGAAGAATACATCTATACCCCATACACAGGGTCATGTTCGCCGGTTTTGTTATGGGTGTCATGTGGTGCTGATCGTGACGACCGGAATTGGACGATGCCAACCGGTTCCGACAAGTTACCGCAAAAATCACCAATCATTTCCAGGCTCAGTGCCTTAGACAATTCGACCGCTGGACGGTTCGCCCGATCAAGCGGATCTTGAGCGCTTCTGAACGCCAGGGGCATTTTCAACCGCGGACAGGCTCCACCCCCCGGCGGCCTTTGAGAGGGAGACCAGTCCCATGTCCACCGACCGCCTGTTGGATCCCCTGATCCTGTCCCGGTTGCAATTCGTCTGGGTGGTGGCCTGGCACATCCTGCTGCCGGCCTTCACCGTGGGGATCGCCTCTTACATCGCCATGCTGGAAGGGCTGCACGCCTGGACCAAGAATCCCGTCTACCTGAGGATTTCCAAGTTCTGGATCCGCCTGTTCGCCGTCACCTTCGGCATGGGCGTGGTCAGCGGCATCGTCATGCCCTTTCAGTTCGGCACGAACTGGAGCCGTTTCACCGACGCCGCCTCCAACGTGGTGGGGCCGCTGTTCGCCTATGAAGGCCTGACGGCGTTCTTTCTGGAGGCCGCCTTCCTGGGCGTGCTGCTGTTCGGGCGCAAGCTGGTGCCGCCCTGGGCCCATTTCGTGGCGGCCAGCATGGTGGCCCTGGGCACCCTGCTGTCCACCTTCTGGATCCTGGCGGTGAACAGCTGGATGCAGACGCCCCAGGGCTATACCATCGTCGATGGGCGCTTCTTCCCCGCCAGCTGGGTGGATATCATCTTCAGCCCCAGCTTCCCCTACCGCCTGGCCCACGTGGTCAGCGGCTTCTATGTCACCACCGCCTTTGTCGTGCTGGCGGTGGCGGCCTATACCCTGCGCAAGGGCCGTTTCCCGGATGAGGGACGGGTGATGATGCGCATGGCGCTGGGCTTCCTCACCCTGTTCGTGCCGCTGCAGATCGTGCTGGGCGACATGCATGGCCTGAACACCCTGGAACATCAGCCGGCCAAGCTGGCCGCCATGGAAGGGCTGTGGGAGGGCGGGCAGGGCGTCCCGGCTTCGCTGTTCGGTTTCCCCGACCAGAAGGCGGAAACCAACCATTTCGAAATCACCGTGCCCAAGCTGGGCAGCCTGTACCTCACCCACCATTGGGATGGGGCGGTGAAGGGGCTGAAGGATTTCCCCGCCGACCAACGGCCGCCGGTGATCGTCGTCTACTGGGCCTTCCGCGTCATGGTGGGGGTGGGCTTGGCCATGCTGGCCATCGTCGGCGTGGGCTGGCTGCTGCGCTGGTCCGGGCGGCTTTACACGGCGGGGTGGTACCTGCGCGGTCTGCAATGGGCGGGGCCTCTTGGCTTCATCGCCGTGCTGGCCGGCTGGACCACGACGGAGGTGGGGCGCCAGCCCTGGACCGTCTACGGCCTGATGCGCACGGCGGACTCGGTGACGCCATCCCTGACCGGCGGGGACGTCATCCTGTCATTGCTGATGTACATGGCGGTCTACCTGCTGATCTACCCCACGGGTCTGCTGCTCCTGCGCCGTATCGTGCGCAACGGGCCGCTGGATCATGATGTGGAGAACGACACGCCGGTGGAAAGCGGCCGGCCGGCCCAGCCGGTGGCAGCCCTGCCGCTGGCCCAACTTCCCGAGGGACATGCTGCGGAGGGACATACGCCATGAACGGCCCCATGCTCGACCTGGTCGGCGTCTGGACGGTGATCCTGGGCGCCGGCGTCTTCTTCTACGTGCTGCTGGATGGGTTCGACCTGGGCGTGGGCATGCTCTACGGCCTGAACCCCGACAGCACGTCGCGCGGCATCATCATGAACTCCATCGCCCCCATCTGGGACGGTAACGAGACCTGGCTGATCCTGGGCGGCTTGGCCCTGCTGGCGGCCTTTCCCCTGGCCTTCGCCATCATCATCCCGGCCTTGTATTTCCCCGTGCTGCTGATGCTGCTGGCCCTTATCTTTCGTGGCGTGGCCTTCGAGTTCCGCTTCAAGGACAAGGAGCACCGGGGCTTCTGGGACAACGCCTTCGCCTACGGTTCCGCCGTCGCCACCTTCGCCCAGGGTACGGTGCTGGGCGCCTTCATCCAGGGCTTCCAGGTGGAGGGGCGGCAGTTTACCGGCGGCTCCTTCGATTGGCTGACGCCGTTTTCCGTCATGACGGGCGTGGCCCTGATGGCGGGCTACACCCTGCTGGGCGCCGGCTGGCTGATCCTGAAGACCGAGGGGGGCCTGCAGGACTGGGCGCGGGTGCAGGGGCGGCGGGCGCTGATCCTGGTGCTGGTTGGCATTGGCATCGTCAGCCTGTGGACGCCCTACGCCGAGCCCGACATTGCCCAGCGCTGGTTCACCTGGCCCAACATCGTCTTCCTGGCGCCGGTGCCCCTCGCCAGCGCGGTGCTGGCCTGGGCCACCTGGCGCAGCCTGGGTCGGGACCATCACGCCTGGCCCTTCGTTTATGGCATCGGCCTGTTCATCACCGCCTACCTGGGCCTGGCCATCAGCCTGTGGCCCAACATCGTGCCCCACAGGTATTCGCTGTGGGACGCCGCCAGCTCGGAAAGCACCCAGGCCTTCCTGCTGGTGGGCACGCTGTTCCTGCTGCCCATCATCCTGCTGTATAGCGGCTGGTCCTATTGGGTCTTCCGCGGCAAGGTTAAGGCGGACGCGGGCTATCATTGAAGCGGCGGCGGGACCGGCCCCCGCGCCGGTCCCGTCAACCCGCTCAGGCCGTCACGCGGGGTCGGCACCAATAGGGGGCGTAGCGGCCGGCGAACAGGACGAAGGCCGTGATCCACAACAGGGCCGACAGACCCAGCAACAGCATGGGCAGGCCGCCCATCAGGCTGGCGACGATGCGGGATAGCGCGGCGCCGTTGACCATCAGATAGATCCCGACCGTCACGCGGTCGGCCGTCAGCGCCCGGCCGGTGTGGCCCAGCGACGCCCGGCTCATGACCGCCAGCATCATGGTGCCGATGGATCCGGCGGTCAGGGCGTGGATGGCGGCGGCGGTCGGCACCGCGGCGCTCAGCAGCGTGCCGGCCAGCAGGGCCGCCCCCACCACCACCCACAGATAGCCCAGGTGCAGGACGGTCAGCAGCGGCTCGGCCAGCGTGGTCCAGCCCCGCCAGCGGACCAGGCGCGCCAGGTTGGCGGCGCTGGCCAGCAGCAACAGGCCACCGGCGAGGGCGGTGCCCAACCCACGGCCGTTGGCCAGGAAGGTCCAGGCCAGCAGGCCGGTGTGCAGGCTGGCCAGTGCCAGTCGATCGACTGGGCCGGTGCTGGCCGGGGGCAGGGCGGTGGCGCCCCGCTTCACCAGCCAGTTGCGGGTGAAGGCCGGGATGATGCGTCCGCCGATGGCGGAGATCAGGATGATGACGGCGGCCAGGCCCAGGCGCCAGCCCAGGCCGTTGGGCACGGCGACACCTGCGCCCTCCGCGACCATCAGCCCATCGGCGATGGTCAGCACCAACAGGGGCACCGTCATCACCAGGTTGCGCCAGTTGCGCGCGGCCACCACCTGGGGCGCGGCGTAGGCGGCCAGCGCCAGAGGTAGGCCGGCGTCGACGGCGCCCACCAGGATGGCCGGCGGTGTGGAGACCAGCGCGGCGAGCGCCAGCAGCCGCCCCGCCAGCCACAGGGCGACCAGGGCCCCCAAGGGCCTGCCGCGCAAGGCCGGCCGGCCGGTCCAGTTGGGAATGGCTGTCAGGATGAAGCCCGCCACCCCCGCCATGACGAAGCCGAACAGCATCTCATGGATGTGCCAAGCCAGCGGATCCAGGACACGGGGCCCGACGATGGCGCCGCTCAGAAGCGCCACCCACAGGCCCAGCGCGACGGCGGCCCACACCGCCGCCGCCAGGAAGAAAGGACGAAACCCCTCGGCCAGCAGCATGGGGCCGGCATAAGGACGGGGCGCGGTGGCCATGGCAAAACCCTCCGGACAAGAGCGCCGAACCCGGCGCGATCCTGCTCAGGATGGGCTTTCCACCGACGGCCATCGTTGTGCTGGCGCAAACCCCACGTCTGCCACTGAAGAACGCCGTTTCCCATCAAAGCCCCCCCAGGCCTGCGACCGCAGGCCCCGGAGTTTTCCGGGGAGCGTCAGCGGACTGGAAAACGAGGATGGCAAGCGGGCGGATGCCCGCGCCCGCAGGGCCAACTTACAAAGGCCAGTCGCTGCCGGTGACGAAAAGCTCCGCCAGGGCCTCAATGCCGGCCTGGTCTTGCGCGTCGAACCGGGCCGGGTTGGGGCTGTCCAGGTCGATGACGCCCAGCACCTGGCCATCCAGGATCAGCGGCACCACCAATTCGGAGCGCGAGGCCGCGTCGCAGGCGATGTGGCCGGGGAAGGCGTGCACATCCTCCACCAGCACGGACTGGCGCCGTTCCACGGCGGTGCCGCAGACGCCCCGGCCCACGGCGATGCGCACGCAGGCCGGCTTGCCCTGGAACGGGCCCAGCACCAGCTCGCGCGTGCCGCCCAGGTTGCCCCCATCCAGGGTCTTGGGCGCGGCGTTGCGCATGAAGTAGAAGCCGGCCCAGTTCAGGTCGGGCAGGGTGGTGAACAGCAGCGCCGACAGGTTGGCGGCGTTGGCGATGGCGTCGCGCTCATCGGTCAGCAGACCGGTCAGGTCGGATTTCAGGTCGCTGTACAGCGTGGCCTTGTCGCGCGGGATGTCGCTGGTGCGGGCTTGGAACATGGGAAGGCGTCCTCGGGGGCGAATGATGGCGCTGGCTCAGTCCAGCCGCGCCAGCCAGGGGGTGAATATACGCGACGCCTGGTCGGCGGCGCGGGCGGCCATCACAGTTCCGGCGGCGCGCAACTCCGGCACCGACAGGCGCGCGGCCGACAGTTCCGCCGCATGGCCGACATACCACAGGTCCAGGCGCGCCGGATCGGCCTCGATATGAAACTGCAGGGCCAGGGCGTTTGTGCCATGGCTGTAGGCCTGGTTGGGATAAAGGCCGTTGCCGGCCAGGCGGGTGGCGCCCGGCGGCAGGTCAAAGGTGTCGCCGTGCCAGTGCAGCACCTGGGCCCCCGGCTCCCCCAATGGCGCCAGGCAGGACGCGTGCCCGGCCTCGGTCAGGTCCAAGGCACCCCAGCCGATCTCCTTGGCGGGACCGGCATAGACGCGGGATCCCAGGGCGCGGGCCATCAGCTGGGCGCCCAGGCAGATGCCCAGCACCGGCCGCCCAACTGCCAGCCGCCGTTCCAGCAGCGCGATCTCCCGGGTCAGGAAGGGATGTTCCGCTTCCTCATAAACGCCAATGGGGCCGCCCAGCACCACCAGCAGGTCGGCATCGGCGATGGCCGGGTCGGCCAGGTCATCCACCGGCGCCTCGCGATAGTCGACATCCCAGCCGCCGGCGGCCAGCACGGGCGCCAGCAGGCCCAGATCCTCGAACGCCACATGGCGCAGCGCCACGGCTTTCCTGGTACGCGGCATGGGAAACCTCCGGCAAGGGGGCAGGGTGGACCGTTATAGGCGGCGGTGCGGCCGGGCGGGTAGGGGATTCTGGGGCTTACTCCCGCCCCTCTTCCGCCACGGCCGTGAGGGCCGCCAGGTCGTGCAGGGTGATGCGGGACCGTCCCTGGGCGCGGCCGCTGGACAGCCAGCCTCGCTTTTCCCACGCTGCCAGGGTGCGGCTGGCGGTGTGCAAGGTGGTGCCGGACAGTTCCGCCAAATCCTTGCGGGTCAGGGGGAAGGCCAGCGCGGTCCCGGTGTCGGATGTCTTGCCGCGGGCCGCCAAGCGCAGCAGGGCGCGGGCCAGGCGCTGCTCCACCCTGCCGGTGGTAACCTCGCGCAGGCGATCCTGCACCTCCATCAGCCGGCGGCCGATGACCGTCACCAGGTTCAGGGCGATGGCCGGGTGGCGGGTGATCAGCTGGCGCAGGGACGCCTCGGTCCAGCGGATCTCCACGCTGTCGGCCACGGTTTCGGCGTCGGCCGGATAGAGGCGGTCGGTGAACAGCGGCACGCTGCCGAACATCTCGCCGGCGCCGATGAAGCGCAACGCCACCTGGGCGCCGGCGGCATTGGTCTGGCTGATGCGCACCCCGCCGCTCAGCAGGGCGTGGCAGTGCTGGGCCGGGTCGCCCTGATGGAACAGCGGCGTATGGCGGGGCACGGTGCGGATGAGGGCCACGGCCATCACCTCCGCCAGGCCGGGCACCTCAAGACCCCGGAACAGCTCCATCCCCGCCAGCGCCTGGGGTGGCCAGGGGGCGCTTTGGGCCGGGGCGGCGTGGGGGGCGGCGTGGGGTAGGGTGGACGGCATGGGGCGAAAGGATAGCCCGGCCGGCGGGGACGGTGAAGGGCGGGATCCGGTCAGGCGGATGCGCTTTCGGCGGGGGAGGGATGAGCGATGGGCCGTTGCGCCGCTCCCCGGTCCCCCGCACCTTAACCGCAACGCCGCGTAGCGAAAGACGCGCCACCACATGGGAGAAACTCAGGATGAACATCGGTGTCATGGGGGCCGGCGCGGTCGGCTGTTTCTTCGGCGGGCTGCTGGCCCGCGCCGGCCATGCCGTCACCCTGGTGGGCCGGCCGACCCTGGTGGACGCGGTGCGCGCGCATGGCCTGCGGCTGCAGATGAAGGATGGGTTCGACGGGCAGGTCGCCATCGGCGCCGCCACCGGGCCGGAGGCGCTGGCCGATGCCGACCTGGTGCTGTTCTGCGTAAAGTCCGCGGATACCGAGGCGACAGGGCGCGCCATGCTGCCTCATTTGAAGCCGGGTGCCGTGGTGCTGGCGATGCAGAACGGCGTCGACAACGCCGAACGGCTGGCCGCCGTGCTGGGCCGGCCGGTGGTGCCGGTGGTGGTATATGTCGCGACCGACATGGCCGGGCCCGCCCATGTGCGCCACCATGGCCGGGGCGACCTGATCCTGGGCACGGGCCCGGACAGTGAACGGGTGGCAGAGATGCTGCGGGCGGCCAACATTCCAGCCACGGTATCAGCCGGCGTCACCGCCGCCCTGTGGGACAAGCTGATCATCAACTGCGCCTACAACGCCATGTCGGCGGTGGCACAGGTGACCTACGGCACCATGGTGACCGTGCCCGAGGTGCGCGCCGTCATGGCCGACGTGGTGGCGGAGGCCGTGGCCGTGGCGCGGGCCGGCGACATCGCCGTGGGCGACGACATCCTGGACCGGGTCATGGCCCTGGCTGCGGCCATGCCCAACCAATTCTCCTCCACCGCCCAGGATCTGGCGCGGGGCAAGCGGAGCGAGATCGATTACCTGAACGGCCACGTCGTGCGCCGGGGCGGGGTCCTGGGCATCCCCACGCCGGCCAACCGGGCGCTGCTGGCCCTGGTCAAGCTGCTGGAGGTCAAGGCCGCTTAAAGCCGGATGTGGGCGGTCCGTTTTTGCTTGATCTCAACTTATATTGAGGTTTTAGCGTGCGGGGGCTTCTGAATGGCCTGTCGGAGAAAGACGCCATGAACGCCCAGACCCCCAATCCCCCGTGCGCGGACGCCAGCCACCGCTATCGCATCGACAAGTTCACCGTGCCGGCGGATGCGCGCGACGCCTTCATCGCGCGCATCCGTTTCATCGACGGATTCCTGCACGGCCAGCCCGGCTGCCTGCAACACGGCCTTTATGAATGGCGGCTGGACGACGGCGATTACGGCGTCGTCACCCTGGTGCAGTGGGAAAGCGAAGAGGCGATGGCCGCGGCCAAGGCCCGCGCGGCGGAGGAATACCGGCGCCAGGATTTCAACCCGGGCGCCTTCCTGGCCCAGTGGGGCATCAAGGCCGACATGGGCAGCTACATGCGCCTGAGCTGATTATACGCGCGGCATTTGGACGTGACCGTTCAAATGCTCCCTCAGTCGCCGGGCGGCGGACATCCGTCCGCCTAGGCTTGTCCTCGCTGTGCCCCCC
>NZ_VITN01000008.1 GCF_007828045.1 Nitrospirillum amazonense
AACGCCTAAACCACGCTTCATGAACCGCCGTATACGGAACCGTACGTACGGTGGTGTGGGAGGGGGGAGGTGTGAACCTTCCCCCTACCCGATCCGGAAGGTCGCACACGGCGGGCCGTATCAAGGGAACGGTTACCGAAGTTTTTTCAGAAAAACTGGCTCCACGAATCATGCGGATGCCATTGGGTGTCATTCCACCATATAGGCGCGGTAGGCATCGCGGCCGGAAATCTCCAAGACCAACCGGTCACGGTGCAACCCATCCAGCAAGGTGCGGGCCGCCGTTCCGCTCATGCCCAGGGCGTGGGCCAGGCGGCCGGAGGTGACAACCGGCTGGGCCAAGAGGAAGGCTGCCACCTGCGGTCCCCGCGAGGTGGAACGCCTGGGCCGCAAGGCCTCCGCCAGCTGACCCTCGGCCAGGCGTAGACGGCGCAGCAGCACCTCGCCCCGGGCCAGGCTGCGGGTGGCGGCGTTGAGGAAAGCCAGCAGCCAACCCTCCTGCCGATCCGGCCGGTACTCCATGGCATGACCCAGGAAACCGATGGAGGGCATCAGCACCGGACCGCCGGCGAAGGCCGGATGGGTGGGGCTGCTAAAGGTATCTGAACCCTCGAAGGTCGGGTCACCCGGGCCGCTACGCCGTGCCTGCACCAGACCCTGGCGGGCGGGCCACCATGCCGCCAGCAGGCGACCCAGGGCGGCCCCGGCGCTACGGTCGGCGCGGACCTGATGCCAATGGGCCAGGAAGGCCGCGGCACCAATTAGGGCTGGTGCGGGGCGAAAGCGGGTGAGGGCATCGGGTGCCAAGGCCGTCTGCAACACCGCCCAGCGCTCCTCCGCGTCCACATCCTCCGCCGCCCCGTTCCATAGGGAGAAGCCGGCGGCGCGGGTTTGGCGGATGCGGTCCAGCGCCGCCAGTCGCCGGGGGGTGTAGAGGTGGCGGGGATGACGGGCGGCGATGCGGCGCACCAGATCATAGAGGGGTAGGGCTTGGGCCAAGTCGGGGTCGGGCGCGCGGTCCAGGCTGTCCCAGGCCAGCAGGCGCAGGTCCGCCGTGTCCACCAGGATGCCGTTCAGCCGGGCGGAGGCCGCAGCCTCCTCAATGGCCATGCGGTTGATCCAGCCGGCAGCGACGGCGGCACTGCTGCCAGCCAGCCCACAGTCCAGCCGCGCCAGGGCGGCGGACGCCGCCTCCAGCGCCAGCAGGTCCGCCGAGGCATAGGGACCAGAGAGGTCGCCGCCATCCTGCGGCGTCAAGGGAAGGGGGGGCGGGGCCCCGGGGGGCACTATGGGTTGGGTTTTGGTGGGGGAATAGGGGTTCCCCGGCACATCCCACCAGTCTTCACTCATCATATCTCCCCACCCTTAAGGCCCGGAAACATTGGACACGTACGGGGCGGAAAGCAAGCTATTAAGGCTTTAGCTTTCTCCTGCCGGAACCACCTTCCCAGCAGATCGGCTTCACAGATATTTGGTGATTTCCGCCATTTCCGACAGTCGCGCCCGGGTCTGGGTGGGCAGGGGGCCGGTGGCCTCCTCCAGGTGGTGCTCGATGTGGTGCAGCACCAGGGCGATCTTGGCCTTGTCCACGGCCTTGACCACGGCTTGCAGCTGCTGGGCGATGGTCAGGGCGTCGCGCCCCTCCTCCACCATCTGCACGATCTTGGTGAAGTGGCCTTGCGCCCGCTTGAGGCGGTTCAGGATGTCGGGGGTGGTCGCGTGGGTCATGCCTTGACTCCTATCCCCCCAGGGGGGTTAAGTCAAATCACCTGTAGGGGAGTTGTCGAGCGATGTGTTGCCGCACCGCCGTTGAGAAGACCTATCGCCAGATGCGGGCATCGGGCGCGCCGGACCAGCATGCCTATGAGGCCGCCTTGGTGCTGTACCGCTACAACCATCCCGAGGACGCGATGCCGGTGGCGGAGGCCGCTGTCGCCCTGTGGACCGGTCACAGCCGGGTGCAGTGAAGCCTGCTTGCCGGCGTCGCGGATTTGACCGCAAGACCCGGGATGTTGAGGGCGAAGGCCGGGGGTACATCAGGGGCAGGAACGACACCATATCAGGATGACGATTATGCCCCCCGTCACAGCGCTCTCCATCCCGATGACGTCTGCCCCGACCCTGGCCCCCCTCACCGCCGATGCCGACCCGCGCTGGCAGGCCTTGTTGAGCCGGGATGCCAGCCAGGATGGCCGCTTCGTCTATTCGGTGAAGACCACCGGCGTCTATTGCCGGCCCTCCTGCCCCTCCCGCTTGGCCAAGCCACAGAACGTGGCCTTCCACGACAGCTGCGCCGCGGCGGAGCGGGCGGGTTTCCGCGCCTGCAAGCGCTGCACGCCGAACCAGCAGGGCACCGCCCAGCGCCAGGCCCAGCTGGTGGCGGATGCCTGCCGCACCATCGAGATGGCGGAGGAGGCGCCGGGCCTGGAGCAACTGGCTGACCAGGCCGGCCTCAGCCCCTATCACTTCCACCGCGTGTTCAAGGCCGTCACCGGCCTGACGCCCAAGGCCTATGCCACGGCCCACCGCGCCCGCCGGGTGCGGGATGAGCTGACCCGCCCTGGCGCCACCGTCACCACCGCCCTCTACGACGCCGGCTTCAACGCCAGCAGCCGGTTCTATGAGGCGGCGGAGGGCATGCTGGGCATGCGGCCGGGCGATTATCGTGCCGGTGGCGCCAATGCCGACATCCGTTTCGCCGTCGCCCAGTGCAGCCTGGGGGCCATTCTGGTGGCGCGCAGCGGGCGCGGCATCTGCGCCATCACCCTGGGCGACGATCCGGACATGCTGGTGCGAGACCTGCAGGACCGTTTTCCCAAGGCGGGGCTGACGGGCGACGATCCTGAGTTCGATGCCCTGGTCGCCCGGGTGGTGGGTTTTGTCGAGGCGCCGCGCCTGGGCCTGGACCTGCCGCTGGATGTGCGCGGCACTGCCTTCCAGCAGCGGGTGTGGCAGGCCTTGCGCGACATTCCGGCGGGGGAGACGGCCAGCTACGCCCAGGTGGCGGCCAGCATCGGCGCGCCCAAGGCGGTGCGGGCGGTGGCCCAGGCCTGCGCCAACAACGCGATCGCTGTCGCCATTCCCTGCCACCGCGTGGTGCGCACCGACGGGGCCTTGTCCGGCTATCGCTGGGGAGTGGACCGCAAGCGCACGCTGCTGGCGCGGGAGCGGGCGTGATGGATGGTATGGGATCTCCGAATGCTGGCATTGCCAGCATTGCCGACCATGATTGGGCCATCCTTTCCGAGGAATTGGACGCGTACGGTTGCGCCGTACTGCCCGGTTTGCTGACGCCCGAGGTGTGCGGGGATCTCTCATCCCTGTACGCGCGGGACCAAGGCTTCCGCAGCCGGGTGATCATGGGTCGGCATGGCTTCGGCATGGGGGAGTACAAGTATTGGGCCTACCCCCTGCCGGCCCCGGTACAGGCCTTGCGCACGGGTCTCTATCTCCGGCTGGCGCCCTTGGCCAACCGGTGGAAGCAGCGCTTGGGCAAGGATGTCCGCTACCCGGATAGCCTTGCCGAGTTTCTGGCTCTGTGCCACCAGGCCGGCCAGGTGCGGCCCACGCCCCTGCTGCTGCGGTACGGGCCGGGTGACTACAACTGCCTGCACCAGGATCTGTATGGGGAGCGGGTGTTCCCCCTGCAGGTCGCCATCTTGTTGTCGGAGCCGGGGCGCGACTTCACGGGCGGAGAGTTCGTCCTCACGGAACAGCGGCCGCGCATGCAGTCGCGGGCTGAGGTGGTGCCGCTGCGCCAGGGTGACGGCGTCGTCTTCGCCGTTCATCACCGGCCGGTGTCAGGAACGCGGGGCACATATCGCGTCAACCTGCGCCACGGCGTCAGCCGCCTGCGCTCCGGCCACCGCCACACCCTGGGCATCATTTTCCATGATGTTGTTTAGATTGCCCTGCGGGCGTGGGCTTCCGCCCGCAGGGCCATCCTCGTTTTGCAGTCCGCTACGCTCCCCACAAAACTCCGGCGGCCCTTTTCATGTAAACGACGGGTCGCGTCTTACGGCGGCCTGAGGCGCCTCTGGCCGCCACCTTATATATTAAGGTGTGCTTTCAGCTTGGACTTGCGACCTTCACCTGGCCGCTGACGATGGCTTGGCGGGCACGGGCCACGGCCTCGACAATGGCGGGGGTCCAGAGGGCGCGGTTGTCGGCGTCCACCACCACGTCCACCCCGCCCTCCTTCAGGCCCAGGCGCGTGATGCCGGCGGTGAAGGTCTGGCTGCGGCCGGCCTCGAAGGCGCGGGCGATGGCCACGTCCAGGCGCTTGACCATCGAGGTCAACATGCGGCCGGGATAGAGGTAGTTCTGGTTGCTGTCCACGCCCACGCCCAAGGCGCCCTTGGCATGGCCGATGTCCAGCGCGCCCAGGCCGGACACGCCGGCGGCGGGGAACAGCACGTCGGCGCCGTGGCGCAGCATGTCGCGCGCGATCTCCGACGCGGCGAAGGGGTCGGAGAAACCCTTGGGGTCGGCGGCCACCAGACCGGTCATCACCGTGGCGTCCGGCCGGGTGTCCTTGACGCCCTGGGCATAGCCCTTCTCGAACCGCTCGATCACCGTCGCCGGCATGCCGCCGATGAAACCGACCGTGCCGCTCTTGCTGGCCAAGGCCGCCGCCACGCCCACGAGGTAGGACCCCTCGTTCTCCGCGAACAGGACGGAGGCGACATTGGCCCCCGGCACCACGCCGTCGAACAACGTAAAGCGTACGTCCGTATGTTGGGGGGCGAAGGCGGCCAGCGCCGTCTGGAACCGAAAGCCGATCAGCGCCACGTCGGTGCAACCGGCGGTGACGGCGGACTGCAAGGCACCAGGGTAGGCGTCCTCACCCGCCGGTTCAAACTCGGCCACGGCGGCGCCCGTCTTCTGCGCGAAGGTCTGGCTGCCATCATAAGCCATCTCGTTGAAGCTCTTATCGAACTTCCCCGCTTCGGTATAAACCACGCAGGGCTTGAAGGCCGCCGCGCTGGCGATGCTGGCAGTGCTGGCAAATAGCGCGGCCGCGAGGGCGATCCGGATCATGCTGTCTCTCCTCAAGCGGCGGCTTCGGTGGCGCGGACCTGGCCCAGGAAGCGGCGCACCGCCTCGTCCAGCCGGGCGGCTTGGTCAGCTAGTCCTTGGGCGCTGGTCCGCACCTGTCCGGCCGACTCGCCGGTCGACAGGGCGGCGGTGTGCACGCGGCCTATGGTGCTGTTGACCTCTTCCACGCCCAGCGCCGCCTCACTGATCGATCGGCTGATCTCGGCGGTGGCGGCGTTTTGCTCCTCCACCGCCGCGGCGATGGTGCTGGAAACCTGGCTCAACTGCACGATGGTGCCGCCGATCTGGCGGATGGAATCCACCACGGCGCCCACTGCGCTGCGCACGGCGGCGACTTCGCCGGCGATGTCGCCCGTGGCCTTGGAGGTCTGGCCCGCCAGGCTTTTCACCTCGGACGCCACCACGGCGAAGCCTTTGCCGGCGGCGGCGGCCCGCGCCGCCTCGATGGTGGCGTTCAGCGCCAGCAGATTGGTCTGGCCGGCGATGTCGTCGATCAGCCGGGTGACGCTGCCGATGCGCTCGGCGGCACCGGTCAGACGCTCCACCATGTCGGCGGCGCCATCGGCTTCCTCATTGGCGCGTTGCGAGATGCTGATGGCCTGCTGCAGCTGGCCGCTGATCTCCTGCACCGACAGGGACAGCTGCTCGGTGGCCCCGGCCACGGTCTGGGTGTTGCGCGAGGCCGCTTCGCTGGACATGGCCACGGTGTTGGCCTGCTCGGCGGTGGCATCGGCCGACTGGCCCATGCTCTGCGACAGGGCGGTCATCTGCGCCGCCGCGTCCACCAGGGCGGCGATGATGCCGCCTACCGACTGTTCGAAGCTGTCGGCCATGGCCGACATGGCGGCCTGCCGCTTCTCCGCCGACTCACGCCGTTCGGTCGCCAGCTGCACTTCATGCTCGCGCACCTGCACGGCGTTGGCGCGGAAGACGGTGACGGTGCGCGCCATCTCCGCGATCTCATCGCTGCCGCGCGTATCGATCTCCACATCCAGGTCGCCGCCGGCAAGCGCCAGCATGCTGCGCGACAGGTTGGCGACACGGCCGGCGATGCTGCGGCCGACATAGAACACCGCCACGCCGACGGCGATGGCCACACCCGCCAGGCCGGACGCGACCAGCAGGCCGCGGGCAAAGGATACCACATCCTCCAGCGCCTTGGCCTTGGTGCGCACCTCCGCCTGGGTTTGGGCGCCCAGTTCCGCGCCCAGCTTCTGCACCCGCGCCGCGATCGCGGCACTCTGGTGCAGCAGGCCGGTGCTCTGGTCCTGCGCGTCGGCCAGGCGGCTTTTCATCACGGCCAGCCCACCGGCGGTGAGGTCGCCGAAACCGGGTGTGGCGGGAACCGCCTCGCCCAAGGCCATGCGGGTCAACACGTCCAGGCTGTCTGCAACGATGGCGCGGGTGTCGGCGGGCAGGGTCGCCTGCGTCGCGCGTAGATGCTGCAGGGCGGCGGAAAGGGCCGCCTTGGCCGCCACCGGGTCCTCCCCCGCCGTGGCCGGCGCCCCGAGCAGCGCGTTGAAGGCCCGTATCTCAGTCAAGGCGGACAGGATCGCCGGGCCGGGGTTGCGACCCAGCGCCGTCATCAGGGCGGCCTGCGCCCGGGCATCGGCCTCGGCCGACGCCTTCTCACTGGCGGCGACGGCCTGCCGCAGGCGCCAGCGGGCATCCTCCGCCCCGTTCAGCACCTGCAGCAGGGCGGAGAAGCGGCCGCCGAGTACCCGCAGCTCATCCAGCTGCGGCGTCTGGCCCAGCTGGGCGTTGGCCTGGCGCAGGGCGTCGTTGAAGGCCTTCTCGGCCACGGTCAGGGCCTTGCGGGTGGCTTGAGCCTCTTCATGCGTGGTGGCGATGGAGGCATCCATGGAGGTGCCGGCCAGCCCCTCGGCCGCGCGGGACAGGGCGTCCAGCGTATCCAGCCGGGGCAGCGTCTCGCCGACGATGCCGTTCAGCGTGCTGTCCACGCGGGCGTAGGTCAGCCAGCTCTGGCCGGTGATGACCAGCATGGCCAGGATGATCGCGCCAAAGGCCAGGCCCAGCCGCGCCGCCAAGCCCAGCCGCCGCTTGCCCGCCCGGGCCGGGTCGGTGTTCCGCATAATTGTAGGCAGTGTCGTCACGGCGACCATGGCTCCGTCCCTTCCCGATGCGGTTGGAGAGGCCTGGGCGCGTTATTCCCCCATGTCACCAGGCGGGGTTCAGCCCCGTCCCGTCCCCTGACCGCGAACGCCGTCCCCCAAAGCCCCCATCAGGCCGGTTGGACGTCCGTGCAGTCATAGGAAATCTTGATGATCACTGTGTGACAGTCCGGGGGTCGGACAAAGAAAAAACTGACCATATGGTCAGGTCGCGGCCTATCCTTCCGGCTAGCGCCCAACTGGGCGGCAGACAGCGGATTCTTTAGGCAGAAACCGGGGAGGGGGGCGGGCTGGAAGCCACGGATCGCCTGAGGTCGGCGACGTATATTGGATAAACGAATCAGGCCGCCCTATCGGCGCGGCACCGCACCCGCGACTCGGGGGGAAAATGCCGGTCGCGGGGGGATCAGTGGAAACGGCCGTTGCGGGTGCTCTGCAGCACCATATCCAGCCCGGCGCGCAGCACGACCATCTGGTCGAAGGACAGGCCGGTCAGGGCCAGGAGGGCGGGCAGCAGGGTGCGGGCGCGGCGGCCGAGGGTGTTGATCACGGCGGCACGGGCCGGAGCGCGGCCGAACAGGGCCGGAGCCGAACGGGCGGCGCAAGCGAGGCAAAGCGTGGTCATCGTCGTCTCCTTTCCTGGCGTCGGGTCCTAGCGGCGGTGCTGCGGGGCTCGGGGCCGGGGTCTAACGTGCTTGGTGTCTGAACTATATTTCTGGAACGATTTTGGCGGTAGTTGGGCTTATCGGCATTCCGCGTTCCATAATTGGAACACTATTCGGGGCGGTCAGAAGGGCGCCGCGCGCGACGCTTTACCTCACCCCAACACAACGGCTTGCCGCTTGATCCAGCCCGTGACCGGCCATAAATCGGACGCAATGGCAGTGTTCTATCAAGCTGCCCGGCCGTTTGGCTGTGACGGTCCCCGCGGGGGCCATGCTGTTTTCGATGAACAGGAATTCCAGTATGCGACGCCTTACGTTCCGCGCTTTCAGTTCCCTTGCCCTGGCGGGCACCTTGGCCGTCACGGCCGCCGCTATGCCGGCCTTGGCCCAGGACCGCTGGGACGATCATCATCGGGGGGAAGAGCGCCGTTGGGACGACCATAGGGGGGACGACCATAGGGGTGGCCCTTGGGCACCGCATTGGGGGCATTTCCGCGAGCATGACGTCTTCATCTATGGCCGCGGGCCGGTCATCGTTCCGGAATACCGCCGCCATGTGTATCGCGACGTGGTGGTGCTGCGCCCTTACGGCGTCTATTACACCGGCTATGGCCGTTATTACCGGGACGAAGATGCCTACCGCTGGCTGGGCCTGACGGCCATCACCCTGACACTGCTGGACAGCCTGGCGGAGCAGCAGCAACGCGCGCTTGAGGATGCCCAGATCCGTGCCACCATGGCGCCGGTGGGCCAGCCCGTCGTCTGGAACGACGGTCCGGCCAGCGGCAGCGTCACGACCCTGCGCGACGGCCACACGACGGATGGCCAGTATTGCCGGGAGTTCCAGCAGAACGTGACCATAGGCGGGCAGACGCAACAGGCCTATGGCACCGCCTGCCAGCAGCCCGACGGTGCTTGGCACGTGGTCGCGGACAACTGATTGTCCGTGTAAGCGGTGGCGCAGAGGGGTGGCCTGGTCGGATACCCCTTATGGCCCTCTATGTTACAGCCCTGCGACAGGTTAGCCCTTCCCCGGCGTATAACGGAACAGTTGCCATTCTGTGGGCGACGGGTGGGGCGCGCCGAAGCAACAACAAGGCAGTCGTGGTTATGGCCGGCCGCAGTCCGGTGGCACCGCTTCGCATCGCCCACCCCGCCGATCGCAGGACTTTCCAATCCGTAGGGGAGCAGTGCGCCGGCATGTCCTCCATCGCCCTGTCAGATAACCCGGCCGTCCGGGGTGCCGCCCGGCGCCTGATCCCGTCCTCGACGGGGGCCGTGACCAGCATCGCCCACGTGATCATCCCCCATGGCTTCGGGGGGGCGGAAAAGCATGTGATGGAACTGGCGGAATTCCAGGCCGACGATCATCAGGTGATGGTCATCCTGGGCCCGGGTGAAGACGGGGGCGCTGGCGCCCGGCACCTTGCCGAATCGCTGGACCCCCGCGTGTCGGTGGTGTGGCTGCCGGCGCGCATGCGCACCGCCGCGCTGTTCTGGAAGCTGTTGGCCCTTTGCCCTGACATCGTCCACGCCCATCTCAATACCGCCGCCCGGCGGGTGCTGCGCTGCCGGCCGGGCTGCCCCCGCGTCGTCACCCTGCACAATGGCTTTCGCGCCGGCCTGCATGACCGTTTCGACGGCATCATCCGCATCGCCGACTATCAGGCCCGCATGATGCCGGCGGCGGCCCGTGACCGCTCCGTCACCGTGCACAACTGGGTGTTGCCGCAAAGGGGGACGCTGACCCGGGCGGAGGCCCGCCTGGCCCTGGGCCTGCCGCAGGACGCGCCCGTCATCGGCGGCATGGGCCGGCTGGAACTGGGCAAGGGATTCGATGTGCTGATGGATGCCTACGCCCGCTTGCTTGCCCACCGGCCGGATGCCCGCCTGGTGCTGTTCGGTCAGGGGGCGGAGATGGCCGCCCTGCGCGAGCAGGCGGCACAGTTGGCCTTGGGCGATCGGGTGGTGTTCGCGGGCTTCCGCCCCGACGTCCGTCGTTACCTCTCCGCCCTCGACCTGGGCGTCGTCGCCTCCCGCCATGAACCTTTCGGCCTGACCCTGCTGGAATACGCCGACGCCGGCGTGACCCTGGTGGCCACCCGCACCGGCGGGCCGCTGGAAATCCTGGGCTTCGACTACCCCTTCCTCTGCCCGCCCGAGGACGCGACCGCCATGGCCGAGACCTTGCTGGCCGCGCTGGACGGCCGGACGCCCGCCCGGGCCGTGGATCTCACCCGCTTTCGGCCGGAGGTGCAGATGGCCAAGGTGAGCGCGCTATACGCCCAGCTGGCCGGCGCGCACGCGCCCGTGGCCGTATAGGCCATGGATCGCCGGCCGGCGAATAACCTGCCTATACCTATTCGTCAGGCTTGCCCGTCACGGTTCCTTCCCCTCTCCTGCTAGGAAGCGAAAGGAAGGCACATGGGCAAAGCGGCGATGTTCTCCCTGATTTTGCTGGCATCGCTGGCATCGCTGGCGGCTGAAGCGGGCCCGCCATCCCTGGCCCCCCTGATCGCCGACTACGACGCCCTGCTTCAGGGCGGGAAAGAAGAGGGGCGCTGCCTGCCGGATGTCAGCCCCAAAGCGGCGGCCGAGCGGCGGAAGCGCCTGGAGGCCTTGGTCCACCGCCTGGGCTCGATCGACCCCACCGGCCTGACTCCGGCCGACCGCCTGACCTACCGCTTCATGCGCTGGGATGCGGAAGACCGGCTGGCTGGACTGGCCTTCGACCAGGACCGCATGCCCTTCAACAGCGACAGTGGCTTCTACGCCACCCTGACTTATACCGCCAACCGCACCCATGTGCGCACCAAGGTGGAGGCCGACGCCTGGCTGGCCTGCCTGGAGGCCGCGCCCGACTATTACGCCGCCAACATCGCCAACGCCCGGCGTGGCATCGCCACGGGGTTCGTCCAGCCGAGGGTGATCGTGGACGCCGTGTTGGACATCGCCCGCAAGCAGGTGGACACCCCCTTGGACGGGGACGGCCTGCTGTCACCCTTCGCGGGGCCAGGGGACGCCGCCGCGATGGCGGAATGGCGCGCCCGCGCGCGCCAGGTGCTGGCCGACATTGTGCGTCCCGCCCAGCGCGCCTTCGTCACCTTTCTGGAGCGGGAATACCGCCCGGCGGCCCCCGAAAGCCTGGCGGCGCGCGACCTGCCCGATGGTGAGGCCTACTACACCTGGGCGGTCCGTCACCACACCACCACCAGCCTGACGCCGGACGCCGTGCACGACATCGGCCTGAAGGAGGTGGCGCGCATCCGGGGGGAGATGGAGGCGTTGATCCGCCGCACCGGCTTCACCGGCGGTTTCGCGGATTTCCTCGCCTTCCTGCGCACCGATCCGCGCTTCTACGTCACAACGCGCCAGGCGTTGCTGGAGAAGGCGTCGGAGATCGCGAAGCGCATCGATGACCAGTTGCCCGGCCACTTCGGCCGGCTGCCGCGCCTGACCTATGGCGTACGCGAGGTGCCGCGCGATATCGAGGACACGTACACCACGGGCCGCTATTTCCCTGGTGACGCCGCCAAGGGTATCGCCGGCGGCTTCATGGTCAACACCGGCAAGCTGGACCAGCGGCCTCTCTATGAATTGCCGGCCCTGGCCCTGCATGAAGCCGTGCCGGGCCATCACCTGCAAACCGCGTTGGCGGCGGAGCTGGAGGATTTACCGCCCTTCCGCCGTCGCGCCTATATCAACGCCTATGGCGAGGGATGGGGCCTCTACTCCGAGCAGCTGGGCGAGGAAATGGGCATCTACCGCGATGATTATGAGCGGTTCGGGCGCCTGTCCTTCGATATGTGGCGGGCCTGCCGCCTGGTGGCCGACACCGGCATCCACTGGAAGCACTGGACCCTGGACCAGGCCCGCGCCTGCTTCATCGACAACACCGCCCTGGCCCCGCACAACATCGAGACGGAGTTGCGGCGCTACATCGGTTGGCCGGGGCAGGCGCTGGCCTACAAGATCGGCGAGTTGAAGCTGCTGGAACTGCGCCAGCGGGCTCAGGACAGGCTGGGCGAGCGCTTCAATGAGCGGGCCTTCCACGACGCCGTGCTGCTCTCGGGCTCCCTGCCGCTGGATCTGCTGGAGGACCAGGTGAACGGCTGGATCGCGGCGCAGAGGCGTTAGCGCCCCATCTCTTTCAGCCAGGCCGCGTGGAAGGCGCGGATGCGTCCCTCGTTGTGGCCCAGCAAGGCGGGGCGGTCGGCGTGGCAGGTGCCGGCCCAAGCCGCCTCCGCCACCGACTGGTCCTCCGCCAGCAGTCGGCGGTTGAAGTCGGCAAGATGCCCTTCCACGCCCCGGCGGGCGGCGGCGCTGGCGTCCGGCTGCTGCCTGGCCAATGACAGGCGGTAGCGCAGGTGGCAGCGGCCCGGCCGCACCGTGCCATCCGGCGCATACACCGGCTCGTACGTCTGTACGCTGGCCATCAGACCGGCGGTCAGGCCGATGGCCAGGTTGGGGAAGATGATGGCGTGGTCATAATCGGTGAAGGCGGTCAGGGGCGTCAGCTTCAGCCGCTTGGCCACCCCCTCCCACCAGCGGCGGGTTTCGGCGGTCAGGCCGATGGTGCCCGTGCTGTGGGGGCCGTGCTCAGCGCACATCCAGGCACCCTCGGTCACCGTGCGGAAGGTTTCCGGATGCACGCTGTCGACGTGGTAAACCTCCAGCACGTTTTCCATGCCGACCTTCCAATCCGCCCGCCAATCCAGCGGCGCCTGGTCGAAGGGGGCGGCGAAGCCATCGGACACGGCGTCCAGCCAGGCGCCCAGCGGACCCAGCCAGATGTCCAGATTGGGCCCACCGGGAATGAGGCGGACGAAGACGAAGCGTCCGCGCCGCGCCACCTCATACCCCGTCAGCGCCAGGGCAGCCTTGTCCGCCTTGTCCAGTTGGAAACAGGGGTCATTGCCCGGTATGCCCACCGGCACGCCCTCCCGGCTGTAGGTCCAGCCATGATAGGGGCAGCGCAGGTGACCGTGGCCGCACTCCGCCGTGTGCAGGCGGGCGTGGCGGTGGGAACAAACGTCGCGGAAGGCGCGGATGTCGTCATCGAAGCGCTGCACCACCACCGGCACCCCGGCGATGGTGCGCACCAGATAGCCGTCGGGCGCTGTCAGTTCGTCATCGAAGCCGACGAAGTGCCACAGGCGGGCGAACAGCGCCTGCGTCTCCGCCGCCGCGGCGGCGGCGCCATAATCCTCCGGCCCCACCGCCGCCCGCATCGCGTCCAACCTGTCCGTCATGCCCTGAATTCCTTTGCCCCAAATCTCTTTCCCCAGTCCAACCGGCCCCCAGTCGAACCGGGCCCCAGTCCAACCGGGCCTTGTCCCGCCGCCTGGGAACCCCCATTCTGCCGCCATGGCCAGTGTGACCGAAGCCCTCTCCGCTGCCTATGAGCATCACGTCGCCGGCCGGCTGGACGCGGCGGTGACACTCTATGGCCGCATCATCGACGCCGAGCCGCGCAACCACGGGGCTCTGCATCTGCTGGGCCTGGCCCGTATCCAGCTGGGTGACCTGGACGGCGCCACCGAAAGCATGATGCTGGCGGCGGCCATCGTCCCGGACAATCCCACCTATCGCAGCAACCTGGGCACGGCGCTGAAGGCGCAGGGCCGATTCGATCTGGCAGAAGAAGCCTATCGCCAGGCGCTTGCCATTGATCCTGGTCATGTCGATGCCATGGCCAACCTGGGGGGCGTGCTGCACGCCACCGGCCGGCTGGCCGCCGCCATCGCCTGCCTGGAACGGGCGCTGCCCCTGGCGCCCGACCATGCCGTCACCCTGATCAACCTGGGCGTGGCCCTGACCGACCGGGGCCAGCTGCCCCGCGCCCTGGGCCTGCTGCGCCGCGCGGTGGAGGTGACGGCCCCCGCGCCCGGCCAGCCCCTGGGCGAACGGGGCGGGGAGGCGCGCTGGGATTTGGCGCTGGCCTTGCTGATGGCCGGTGACTACGCCGCCGGCTGGCCCCAGTTCGAGGCGCGGCGCGGCCGTGCCGGCCATGTCCTGGCCCGCCCGCACGGGCTGGAATGGGATGGCACCGACCCCGCCGGTCGCACCATCCTGGTGCACAGCGAGCAGGGCCGGGGCGACAGCCTGCAATTCGCCCGCTTCATCGCCCCCTTGGCCGCCCGGGGTGCCCGGGTGGTGCTGGCCTGCCAGCCGGAACTGATCCGCCTGCTGGCCACGGCGCCCGGCGTGGCCCAGGTGGTTTCGACGGCGGATCCCCGGCTGCCCGCCTACGACATTTATTGCCCCTTGCTCAGCCTGCCAAGCCGGCTGGGTTTGACCGGTGCGGCGGATCTGGCGACGGCCGGGCCCTACCTCACGCCGGATCCGGCCCAGGCGGCGGCGTTCCGGGCGCGCTTGAACGACGCCGCGGCCGGCCGGCGGACCGTGGGCCTGTGCTGGGCGGGGGCGCCGGGCAATCCGGTCGATGCCAGGCGCAGCCTGGATCCGGCGCTGCTCAGCCCATTGGCCCGCTTCCGTGATCAGGCCGCCTTCGTCAGCCTGCAGAAGGGCGGCCCTGCCGCCCCCGCCGCCCTGCCGTTGATCGACTGGACGATGGAGCTGGCGGATTACGCCGACACCGCCGCCCTGGCGGCCAACCTGGATCTGGTGATCACCGTCGACACCTCGGTCGCCCACATGGCCGGTGCGCTGGGCCGCCCCGTCTGGCTGCTGAACCGCTATGACGGCTGCTGGCGCTGGCAGAAGGGGCGGGTGGACAGCCCCTGGTATCCGAGCCTGGTGCAACTGCGGCAGGAGGAGATGGGCGACTGGCGGGCGCCGCTGTCCCGCCTGACCGCCCGGTTGGGCGCCTGGCTGGCCGCCCCACGACCATGACGCCCCTGCATCAGGCGGTGGCCCGCCATCAGGCTGGCGCCTTGGATGAGGCGGCTGACCTTTACGCCCAGGTGCTGGCGGCCGAGCCGCATCAGCCCGACGCCCTGCACTTGCTGGGCGTGCTGCGCGGCCAGCAGGGGGATCCGGCGGCGGGTGAGGGATTGGTGGCCCGCGCCGCCGCCCTGCGGCCGGATGCGGAAATTCTGACCAACCTGGGCCGCTTGCGCGCGGCGCTGGGCCGCATGGCGGCGGCGGAGGCCGCGTTCCGCGCCGCCCTGGCGCGCGACGACTCCCATGCCGGCGCCGCCTTCGCCCTGGGCACTTTGTTGCTGAACCTGAACCGTCCGGGCGAAGCGCTGGCGCCGCTGGACCGGGCGGCGGGTTTGGATCCGGCGCACGGCGCGGCCCGCGCCAACCTGGGTGTGGCCCTGCATCGCATGGGCCGCCTGGCGGAGGCCGAGGGTGTTCTGCGCGCCGCCGTCGAGGCCGACCCCGCGCAGGCGATCGCCCGCTTCAACCTGGCCTCCGTCCTGGAAGACCAGGGGCAGCTGGACGCGGCGGAGACGGAATACCGGACGCTGACCCAGCGGCCTGACATGGCCGATGCCTGGCTGAACCTGGGCACCTTGCTGCAGCGCCGGCACCGGGATGTGGAGGCGCGGCCTTGCCTGCAGGCGGCGCTGGACCGGGGCACCAGCCGGCGGGCGGGCGCTCTGGCCCATCTGGTGCACATCGATGCCCGCCTCTGCCGCTGGGACGACGTCGCGGCGCGGACGCCCGATCTGCTGGCCGCGCTGCAGGCGGGCGACGATAGCGCCCCGCCCTTCGCCGTGCTGTGCCTGGACGTGGACGAGGCCTGGCACGAGCGGGCGGCCCGTCTGCACGCGGCGACCGTGGCACGCTCGGCCGGTGCTCCCCTGCCGCCGGCCAGCCTAGGGCCCGCCGGGGCGCCGTTGCGCGTCGGCTACCTCTCCGCTGATTGGCACCAGCATCCCACCGCCTACCTGATGGCCGGCATATTGGAACGGCACGACCGGGCGGCGGTGGCGGTCACGGCCTTTTCCTATGGGCCCGACGACGGCAGCCCCATGCGGGCGCGGCTGCGGGCCGGGGCCGACCGCTTCGTTGATTTGCGCGGCCTGGATGACCGGGCGGCAGCGCAAGCCATTCGTGCCGCCGGCGTGGACATCCTGGTCGATCTCAAGGGCTATACCGAGGGTGGCCGGCCCGGCATCGCCCAATTGCGCCCCGCCCCGGTTCAGGCGCAGTACCTGGGCTATCCCGGCACTCTGGGCCGGGGGGCCGGTATCGATTATGTGCTGGCCGACGCCGTGGTGCTGCCGCCGGAGCGGGTGGGCTTCTGGGATGAGGCGGTGGTGCGCCTGCCCGGTTGCTACCAGGCCAACGATGGGGCGCGGCCGATCGGCCCGCCGACCACACGCGCGGACTGGGGCCTGCCGGACGACGGCGTCGTCTTCGCCTGCTTCAACGCCGCCTACAAGCTGATGCCCCAGGTCGTGGCTTGCTGGGCCCGGCTGCTGGCCAAGGTTCCGGGATCGGTGTTGTGGCTGCTGGATCCGGGTCCCGCGCTGCCGACATTGCAAGCAATGCTGTCAAGCGAGGGTGTCGATCCCGGCCGGCTGGTGGTGGCGCCGGCCCTGCCCAAGGCGCGCATGGCCGATCACCTGGCCCGCCACGCCTGCGCCGACCTGTTCCTGGATACCCATCCGGTGAACGCCCACACCACGGCGGCCGACGCGCTCTACGCTGGCCTGCCGGTGTTGACCCGGGCGGGTGGACCCTTCATTTCCCGGGTGGCCGCCAGCCTGCTGAGTGCCCTGGGGCTTCCGGACCTGGTGACGTACAGCCTGGAAGCGTACGAGGCCACGGCATTGGATTTGGCGAGGGATTCGGCGCGCTTGGGCGGCGTACGCGCCCGTCTGGCCGCCGCCCGGACGCTCCCCGGCGGGCCCTTTGACACGGACACGTTCTGTCGCCGACTGGAAAGCGCCTACTCGCGCATGGCGCAAAGGGCGCGAAACGGGTTGCCGCCAAGGGGATTTGACGTGGGTTAGGCGCCCGGGGTCCTCGAGCATCGCAAAACAGGCATCCCACCATACCGGTAACACACGGCTGCCGCTGTGATCTGGTGCGTGGTGGGTCCTTGTACTTTGCGTTACACCCGTGCCCAATTTCGCCGGTGGCCTGCCGCCGGTCTTCTCAAGGGAATGGATACCGTCCCCATGACCATCGACCGAGCCGCCGTTCTCGCCGCCGCTTCCGATCTGTTGCGCATCGAGGCCAACGCCGTCCTGCACCAGGTGGAGGCGCTGGATGGCGACTTCCTGAACGTCGTCGAGCATATCTGCGGTGAACACGGCAACACGCTGGTGGCCGGCATCGGCAAGTCGGGCCTGGTGGCCCGGCAGTTCGCCAGCAAGCTGGCCAGCATCGGCGCCCGCGCCTTTTACTACAGCGCCATCGACAGCCTGCATGGCGAGCTGGGCCTGCTACGCGAGGGTGACCTGCTGATCCTTCTGTCCAACAGCGGCCAGACCCAGGAACTGGTTGACGTGGCCAAGGCGGCGCAGCCGCGCGGCGTCAAGGTGGCGGCCATGGTGGGGCGCGTGCCTTCCACTCTATCGCGTATGGCCGACTGGACGCTGAAGGTCCATGTGGAATCCGAGGCGACGGACACCAAGCTGCCGACGGCCAGCACCACCGCCATGCTGGCCTTCGCCGACGCCCTGGTGGTGGCGGTGGCGACGGAGAAGGGCTTCACCGCCAAGGATTTCGGCCGCAACCATCCCGGCGGCACCCTGGGCGTGGTGCTGGGCGCCTATGTCGATGACCTGATGGCCAGGGCCCCGGAGCATGTGGCCCTGGTGGGCCCCGACCGGCCCATCCTGGAAACCCTGCTGGAGATGACCCGCCACCCCGCCGGCGCCGCCCTGGTGGTGGATGCCGACGACCGGCTGCTGGGCCTCATCACCGACGGCGACATCCGCCGCGGTCTGGCCCGCGTGGGCAAGGATCTGCTGGACCGCGACACCCGCGCCCTGATGACGTCCAAGCCCCGCACCTGCCGCAGCGGCACCACCGCCATGGCGGCCCTGTCCCAGATGGAAAGCCCCTCGCAGGTTTACGTCCTGCCGGTGGTGGACGCGGACAACAAGGTGCTGGGCCTGCTGCGCATGCACGACCTGGCCGGCCTGGACGTGGCGCGCACGACCGGCTAAGGCGTCCCGCCTTCCAGCAGCGCCCGCAGGCGGGCCATCAGGTCCGCCTCCGTGCGGTCCGTGTCCTCCTCCAGGCCCAGGTAGGCGACGGCGGCATCCACGAACAGGTGCGGCATCAGGTGCTCATGGCTCAGGGCGCGGATCAGGGGCGGCAGCACCCGCGCGTCCCCCCGCCGCGCCAGGCCGTGCATCGCCTCCACCTGGGTGAACACATCCTCGTCATCCACCCGGTGCAACAGAGCGGCGCGGATGACGGGGCCGTCCACCCCTGTGCACTGTCCGATGCCGGTGGTGGCCCAATCCCTGACCTGGTCATACGGATCGTCCATCAGCGCCAGCAGAGCCTCCACCGCCACGGGCGTGGTGCTGCCGCACAGCGCGAAGGCGATGGCGTAGCGGACGTGCGGATCCTCGTGGTGACGGCGGGCGGCCAAGGCCGGGTCGCAGCGCCGGTTGCCCAGATGGCCCAGGGCGAAGGCGGCGTCGACCATGACGCCGATATCCTCATCGTCCAGCAGGCGCAGCAAGGCGTCGCACGCCGGTTCCGGGAAGGCGCGCTCGTCACTGCGCTGGCCGGGGCCATGCATCTGCCCCAGGACCACGGCGGCCAGGCGCCGCCGGATCGGTTCGGCAGAGCGGCTGAGGTCCAGCATGCGGGCCAGCCCCTCCGGTGTGCCCATGCCCTGCAGGGCCACCAGGGCCGGCGTGCAGTCGTCGTCGCGCCGCATCTCCGCCACCGCCGCCTCGATCAGGTGGTCGATGGAGGGGCGGTGGCTTTGACTGGTTTCCAGGGGCGTTGACGGCATTGCGGCCTCGACCTCGACGCGTCGTTCCAGCCCGATCCGGGCCAACCCATGCGGACGAGCGTGCAATCAAGGAGGCCTGCAAGCAAGCCCGCACGGCCAACCCTGTACGTCTGGAAATGAGGTCGCTCAGGCGGATCGCCGCGCGCGCATCTCGGCCAGGGCCTCCTGCACGATGTGGGACCGCGCGCGCCGCATGACGGCCTTGAACCGCCGCTTCCACCCCGGGGGCGACGTGAAGGTGATGCGCAGGCGCGGCGGCCCCCCGAAGGCCAGCACCAGGGACAGGCCTGAGAACTTGCGGGGAATGGCCTCGAACTCGGTCAGGAAATGGTCGACCTGCTCCAGCAGCAGCGGACGAACCGCATCCGTCAGCGGCGATGGCGGCAGGGCCCGCACTTTTTCGCCCCAGGCGACGGCTGTCACCGCGGCGGCGGCCACAGCGTCGCAGGCCGCCTGAATGGCCCTGGGCGTCCAGGGATCATCAGGCGATTGCCAACTGGCCCCCAGCTGGGTGTTGACCGCGGTCGTCACGGCCAGGATCGCCGTCCCCAATTCCATCAGCAGGGCCTCATCCACCATGGCCGCCCCCTCGGGCGCCCGCCCACGGGCGCCCTTGGCCCACCGTTGCCGCAGACCCTCGGCCCGCGAGCACAGCAGCTCCCCAGCCAATCGATAGGGCCAGTGGCGCGGTTTCCCGCTGATCAGGTTGCGCGCGCCGGCGCTTTCGCCTTCAAAACCCGTATGCTCCGCCATCATGAACCGGCCTTATGGGATGTTTCGCGCCGAGGATCACAACCTAACATGAGCCGTGTTGCGCGATAAGCAACTTTTTTGACGCTGGCCGTTTCTTGGCCGGGCGGTGCGCCGCCCGGCGGCGGTCCGTCCTCCGCAGCGCCATTCCAGCGGCCCCCCGCGAAGTGCTATCAAGGGCAACAGCATTGTGAGCAATCCGCCGCCGTTCAGCCGCCGCCCAAGGGTCCGCGCCATGTCCGATTCCGCCCGTCTCACCTTCCGCGCCGGCCAGGCGCCGTATCTCATCGCCGAGATGTCCGGCAACCATAAGGGGGAGATCGAGCGCGCCATCCGCCTGATCGACGCCGCCAAGGCGGCGGGTGCCGACGCGGTGAAGCTGCAGACCTATACGGCTGACACCATCACCCTGAAATCCGACCGCCCCGAGTTCCAGATCCACGGCGGCCCCTGGGATGGCCGCAGCCTGCATGAACTGTATGAGGAGGCGCATACCCCCTGGGCCTGGCATCCCCAGCTGTTCGCCCATGCCGCCACTATCGGCATCACCCTTTTCAGCTCACCCTTCGATCCCACGGCGGTGGACCTTCTGGACCGGCTGGGCGCCCCGGCGTTCAAGATCGCGTCGTATGAAATCGTGGACCTGCCGCTGATCCGCTACGCGGCCGCCAAGGGCAAGCCGCTGATCATCTCCACCGGCATGGCCACCCTGGGCGAGATCGACGACGCGGTGACGGCGGCGCGTGACGCCGCCCCCGCCGGCACGCCCGACCCCGTTCTCCTCCATTGCACCAGCGGCTACCCCACCCCGCCGGAGGAATGCGACCTGCGCACCATTCCCCACTTGGCCCAGGCCTTTGGCGTGCCCACCGGCCTGTCCGATCACACCCATGGCATCGCCGTGCCGGTGGCGGCGGTGGCCCTGGGCGCCGTCGTCATTGAAAAGCACCTGACCCTGTCGCGGGCCGAGGGCGGCGTCGATGCTTCCTTCTCGCTGGAGCCGGCGGAGTTCAAGGCCATGGCCGATGCCTGCCGCGTGGCGCACGTGGCGCTGGGCCAGGTCGGCTATGCCGTCAAGCCGTCCGAGGCCGGCGGCCGGGCCTTCCGACGCTCGCTCTACGTCTCCGCTCCCGTGATGGCGGGGGAGGTGTTCACGCCGGCCAACGTCCGCTCCGTCCGCCCCGGCCTGGGGCTGCCGCCCAAGCATCTCGACCAGGTGCTGGGCGCCCGCGCCGCCCGTGATATCGCTGCCGGCCAGCCCCTGGACTGGGGCATGGTGGACTGGGGAATGGTCCAGCCGTGACGGTCCCGGCCCAAAAGCCCCGGGTCGTCTGCATCACCCAGGCGCGCATGGGGTCCACCCGCCTGCCGGGCAAGGTGCTGCTGACCGTGGCGGGCCGGACGCTGCTGGCCCACCAAGTGGAGCGGTTGCGCCGCGCCGCCCTGGTGGACGAGGTGGTGGTGGCCACCAGTGATCGCGTGGCCGACGACGCCATCGCCGACCAGTGCCGTGTCCTGGGCGTCGCCTGTTTCCGGGGCAGCGAGCATGACGTGCTGGATCGTTTTTGCCGGGCCGCCCTTGCCCATCATGCCGATGTGGCGGTGCGGGTGACGGGCGACTGTCCCCTGATCGACCCAGGCCTGATCGACCGGCTGTTGACCCTTTTCCTGGCGGCCGATCCGCCACTGGACCATGCGTCCGTCGATATCGGCTACTATCCGCGCGGCCTGGATGCCGAAGCCATATCAATGACGGCCTTGCAGGCAGCGTGGCAAGAGGCAAGGGAACCGTTCGAGCGTGAGCATGTGACGCCCTTCATCTACCGCCGGCCGGACCGTTTTCGCCTGGGCTCCCTGCCGCCGGCGGGCCCGGCGCCGGTGGAGATGGGGCCGCAGCGCTGGTGCGTGGACACGGTGGAGGATTTCCAACTGGTCCGCCGTTTGCTTGAAACCCTGTTGCCGGCCCAGCCGCACTTCACCTGGACGGATTGTCTGGACGTGCTGCGCCGGCACCCCGATTGGGTGCTGCTGAACCGCGATGTGGTGCAGAAGCCCCTGGCTTGAGAGGAAAAGAAGAGATGAACCGGAACGAATTCCTGGCGGCGCTGGATGAGATGCTGGAGTTGGACCCCGGCACCCTGACGGGCGGCGAAACGCTGGACGGGATCGACAGCTGGGACAGCCTGGCGGTCATCAGTTTCATCGCCCTGGTGGATGAGAAGTTCAACACCGTGGTGGCGGGCGAGGATCTGGCCAAGGCCAAGACGGTGGACGACCTGCTGGCCCTGGTGTCGGACCACGTCACGGCCTGACCGGTGACTTCAGGGACTGAGCCGGAACGGTTGCTGGCCGGCCGCCGGGTGCTGCGCTTCGCCGGCGGTCCCGGCGCCGCCGTCGACCGGGGGCCGAAGGAAACCGGCACCGCGCCGCTGGTGCTGATTCACGGCTTCGGCGGCGACGCGCTGTCCTGGCAATTCAACATCCAGGCGCTGGTGAAGGGGGCGCCGGGTTCTCCCGGCCGCCGGGTGCTGGCCGTGGATCTGCCGGGCCATGGCGCATCCACCCTCGACGTGCCGTCCGGCCTGGGCGGTGTCGCCGACTGGGTGGTGCGGCTGATGGACGCCGCCGGTGTGGATAAGGCCGACATCATCGGCCATTCCATGGGCGGCAGGGTCAGCCTGCTGCTGGCCGAACGCCATCCGGACCGGCTGCGCCGCATGAGCCTGATCGCCTGCGCCGGGTTGGGCAGCCGGGTGGATGCCGCCTTCCTGCACGCGCTGTGCACACTGGAGACCCTGGACCAGGCCCGCGCCTTGATCGACCGGCTGTTCGCGGGGGCCCCGCCCAACCGCGACGTGCTGGCCCGCGCCTTCCTGTCCCGCCTGGCCGATCCCACGGCGCGCGGGCCGCTGACCCGGCTGCTGGACCGGCTGGTGGCCGATATTGACGCCGCGCCGCGGCACTTCGACTGGACCCAGCCGCTGCCCCCGCTGCAGCTGATCTGGGGCGAGGCCGACGACATCGTGCCGCCGCCGGACGCCGGCGCGATCCCACCCCATATCATGTTGCATCGATTGCCCGGCGTCGGCCACATGCCCCAGGCCCAGGCGGCCACGCGGGTCAACGCCCTGCTGACGGAGTTCCACGCATGAGCACGATCGGACTGAACGAGGGCGCTATGCTCGCGCTGATCCACAATGAGGTCCTGAAGATCCTGGCCGACAAGGGCGAGGCCTGGACCGGATCCTTCGGGCCGGAGACACGATTCCTGGACGGCGGACTGCCCTTCGACAGTCTGGACCTCGCCACCCTGCTGGTGGCCCTGGAACAGCTGACCGGCACGGATCCCTTCCGCGCCGGCTTTCGCCAGTTCATCACCGCCGGCGAACTTGCGGCGCTGTACCTGGAAGCGTAATGCCAACGCGCCCGCCGGCCCTTGAGGGACGCATCGGATACTCTATCCGATTTGTAACGGAACTGTATCGCGCCGTTTCCAGGCGCCCCGGCCTCTGTTAGCCTCGTCAACAAGGTTGAAGCAGCGCACTTTTTTGAGGCGACCTGCCTTAACCCCTTGGGGCGTTACAACAATCAACAGGGGCGAAGGCGGCGGTCCCATGCCGGGGCGGGCGTCTTTCTGGGCACCCGGCAGAACGGGAAGACGATACTTCCATGAAACGACACCATCGCGTGGTCCCGCTGGTGGCCGCATTGGCGCTGCTCGGCGCCTGCGCTTCCAGTGCGCACCAGGACACGTCCTCGGCACCCGCTGGCTCGGCACCCGCTGGCGATAAGGGCAAGGACAAGCCGGTCTACGCCGGCCTTGATCCGGCCGATGACAAGAACCCCTTCCCCAGCACCTACCATCCCCTGCCGTCGGTGGCGACGGCCCTGGTGGGCGCCACCGTCTTCACCGGCACGGGCGCCCGCATCGACGGCGGCACCGTGGTGCTGGTGGATGGCAAGATCGCGGCGGTGGGCAAGGACATCCCGGTGCCGGCCGGCGCCAAGGTCATCGACGCCCATGGCAAGTACGTGACTCCGGGCATCATCGACGCCCACAGCCACCTGGGCGTCTATGCCACGCCCGGCGTCTGGGCCAATTCCGACGGCAATGAGATGACGGATCCCAACACCGCGCAGGTGTGGGCCGAACATTCCGTCTGGCCGCAGGATCCCGGCTTCATCCGCGCGCTGGAGGGCGGCATCACCACGCTGGAGATCCTGCCGGGTTCCGCCAACCTGTTCGGCGGTCGCGCCGTCATCCTGAAGAACGTGCCCGGCCGCACGGTGCAGGACAAGAAGTTCCCCGGTGCGCCCTATGGCCTGAAGATGGCCTGCGGTGAGAACCCCAAGCGCGTCTACGGCAGCAAGGGCCGCACCCCGGCCACCCGCATGGGCAACGTCTTCGGCTATCGCAAGGCCTGGATCGACGCCCAGGAATACCGCCGCAAGTGGGACGACTACCGCCGCAAGCTGGCCGACTACAAGGCGGGCAAGGGCGACAAGGCGCCTGACGCGCCCAAGCGCGATCTGCAGATGGACACGCTGGCCGGCGTGCTGGACGGCAGCATCCTGGCGCAGAACCACTGCTACCGCGCCGACGAGATGGCGCAGATGATCGACATCTCGCACGAGTTCGGCTTTCACATCGCCATGTTCCACCATGGGTCAGAGGCCTACAAGATCGCCGACATCCTGAAGAAAGAGGACATCTGCGTCGCCACCTGGGGTGAATGGTGGGGCTTCAAGATGGAGGCCTACGACGGCATCGAGGAGAACGCCGCCCTGCTGCAGAAGGCCGGCGTCTGCACCGTCATCCACTCCGACGACGACATCCTGACACAGCACCTGGTGCAGGAGGCCACCATCGCCCTGGCCGCCGGGCGGCGCATGGGTATCCAGATCGACGAGGCCGAGGCCATCAAGTGGGTGACGGCCAACCCCGCCAAGTCCATCGGCGTGCTGGATAAGACCGGCACGCTGGAGACCGGCAAGATGGGCGACGTGGTGCTGTGGAGCGCCGATCCCTTTAGCGTCTACGCCACGGCCGATCAGGTCTTCATCGACGGCGCCCTGGTCTACGACCGCCACGATCCCGCGGTGCAGCCCAAGTCCGACTTCGAACTGGGCCAGACCGGCCCCGCCCATCCCGGGCCCCAGGGTGTCGGACCCGGCCGCCCCGTCATGAGCCCCAGCACGGAGCAGCCGCAATGAGCCGCCGTCACACCTCGATGGGCCATACCCTGATGGCCGCGGCCTCCTCCCTGGTCCTGCTGGCGGCCGGCGCGGCCGGCGCCGAGACGGTGGCCATCACCAACGCGCGTATCGAGACCATGGGCCCGGCGGGGGAGATCCCCTCCGGCACCATCCTCATCCGGGACGGCCGCATCCAGGCGGTGGGCGCGTCGGTCGCCATTCCCGCCGATGCCCGCCGGGTGGACGCCAAGGGCCACATCGTGACGCCGGGCCTGGTGGCCAGCGACACCAGCCTGGGCGCCGGCGAGGTGGAGGGCGAGGCCTCCAGCAACGATTTCGCCGGGGCGACGGCCGACATGTCGGCGTCCTTCGACGTCTCGCTGGGTATCAACCCCGCCTCCATGCTGGTGCCCGTGGCCCGCGTCGGCGGCGTCACCCGGGCCTTGGTCACGCCGGAACTGTCCGGCCGGGGCGAGAAGAAGGGGGAGAAGCTGTTCGCCGGCCAGGCGGCCGTTGTCGACATGTCCGGCGGCACCGACAGCATCACCAAGCGCCGCGCCGTGCTGGTGGTGGACGTGGGCACCGAAGCCATGGTGCATCTGGGCGGCAGCCATGGCGGCGTGCTGCAGCTGCTGGAAACCAGCCTGGAGGAGGCGGCCAGCTACGCCGCCAACAGGGGCGGGTACGAGCACGGCGCCCACCGCCCCTATCGCCAGAGCAAGGAAGACCTTGAGGCCCTGCTGCCCGTCATCCAGGGCAAGCTGCCCCTGCTGGTGGGCGTGCACCGGGTCGCCGACATCCGCCGCACCCTGGAACTGGGCAAGCGGCTGAAGCTGAAACTCATCCTGGACGGGGTGGAGGAAGGCTGGATGATGGCGCCGGAGATCGCGGCCTCGGGCGTGCCCGTGGTGGTCGATCCCCTGGCCAACCTGCCGCGCGACTTCGAAAGCCTGAACGCGCGGCTGGAGAACGCCGCCATCCTGCAGGCGGCCGGCGCCACCGTGGTGATCAAGGGGCCGTACGTCGGCCACTACGCCCGCCAGGTGCGCTACAACGCCGGCAACGCGGTCGCCTACGGCATGCCGTGGCCGGCGGCGTTGGCGGCCATCACCGCCACCCCGGCCAAGGTCTTCGGCTTCAACGACCGGGCGGGATCGATCGAGCCTGGCCGCGACGCCGACCTGGTGGTGTGGTCGGGCGATCCCCTGGAGATCCTGTCGGTGGCGGAGCATGTCTTCGTCCGCGGGACCGAGGCGCCCCTGACCAGCCGGGCGCAGGATCTGGCCCATCGCTACCAGACGCTGGACGCGGCCCTGCCGCCGGCCTATCGCAACTGAGCATTATCGTCTAAAGGGGGCGGGGCGTTCCGATGGGGCGTCCCGCCCCTTTTGTTTCCGGACCCCGCCGTCATGCCCGATTGGTACTACGACCTCAGCGACACCGTCGGCGGCTGGAGCCACGGCGTCTCCGTCTGGGTGATCATCGGCGTCATGGTGGCGGCCTACCTGCTGCTGACCGCGCGCAGCGCGCACAAGCAGGGGGAGTTCGGCGAATTCGCCCGCAGCCTGGGCCTGACCGTGGCGCTGCTGGCCGCGCTGGGCGGCTTCATCGAGGCGTGGATCTGGGTGGACCGGCACTGGTAGGCGGGATCAGCCCCGATCCTGCGCCCCGTGCCAGACGCGCAGGATGACCACCTCATCATCCATGATTTCGTAAATGATCACGTAGGGCGGAAAGACGAGCAATTCCCGCGTCCCGGGCACGCTGCCCGGACGGCCCCGGTTCGGGAAGGTGAGCAGGCTGTTCGCCGTGGTCAGCAACGCCCGCAAAATCCGTTCGGCGGCGACAAGATTGAAAGTGGCGATGTAGGCGACGTGCCGATCGACATCGCCCAAAGCGTCAATGGACCAGCGAATTCGTTTCAAGTTTGCCCAGGCGCGGCGGGCGGGTGAACTTTTTTTCCCGCCAGCAACTGCTCAAGCCACTCTACGACAACATCGTGATCAACGACGTTGCCCCTGGCAACCGACGCGCGTGCCTCCTCGATGGCGCGACGCTTGGCGTCTTCGTCCACGAAGTCAAAAATGGAAGCGGGCTGGGTCATGCTGGAAGCATAGCACAGCCGTCCGGCCCCCGCCATCACCCCACACCCTGGATCAGAGCCAGCAGATCCTCGTCGGACAGATGCCCAGCGGTGTCGGCGTCTTGCAGCAGGGCGTCGGCCAGGTCGCGCTTGCGGCCGTGCAGGGCGACGATGCCCTCCTCGATGCTGCCCTTCAGGATCAGGCGATAGATGGTCACGGGCCGGCGCTGGCCGATGCGGTGGGCGCGGTCCGACGCCTGGTCCTCCACGGCGGGGTTCCACCACGGGTCCAGGTGGATGACGTAGTCGGCCGCCGTCAGGTTCAGGCCCACGCCGCCGGCCTTCAGGCTGATGAGGAACAGCTCGCCCTCGCCCGCCTGGAAGGCCGCCACCCGCCGCTGCCGCTCCGCCGCCGTCAGGCTGCCGTCCAACAGCTGATAGGTGACGCCCATCCGGTCCAGGGCGATGCGCACCCGCGCCAGATGGCCGATGAACTGGCTGAACACCAGGGCGCGGTGGCCGCTCTCGCGCAACTCCTCCACCAGTTCCAGGAAGGCGTCCAGCTTGGCCGAGGGCAGGTGCGCGTCGGCCGCCACCAGGTCGGGGTGGCAGCAGGCCTGCCGCAGGCGGGTGATCTCCGCCAGGATGTGGATGCGGGAGCGCTCGCCCGACATCTCCTCCAGCTTTTCCAGGGCCCGGCGGCGCAGGGCCTCGTAGAAGGCGATCTCCTCCGCCCCGCGCTCGACCAGCAGGGTCTGCTCCGTGCGCGGCGGCAGTTCGGACAGGACCGCCGCCTTGGTCCGGCGCAGCAGGAAGGGCTGCACCACCGCGCGCAGGGCCGCGCGGGCGCCCGGGCTGCGCGCCGCCTGGATGGGGGTACCGAAGCGCTGGGCGAAGGCCTTGCGGCTGCCCAGCAGGCCGGGGTTGGTGAACTGGAACAGGCTCCACAGCTCTTCCAGGTCGTTTTCCACCGGCGTGCCGGTCAGGGCCAGGCGGAAGCCGGCGGTCAGGGCGCGGGCAGCCTGGGCGCGGCGGGTGTCCGGGTTCTTGATGGCCTGGGCCTCGTCCAGCACGGCCACGGCCCAGGGTACGGCCGTCAGCAAGGCTTCCTCCCGCACCAGCAGGCCGTAGGTGGTGACCAGCACGTCGCCGGGGCCAAGGGCCTTCAGCACCTCCTGCCGTCCGCCCGTCTCGGCCAGGCGGTGGACGGTCAGCCCGGGGGCGAAGCGCGCCAGTTCCGACTGCCAGTTGCCGGCGACGGAGGTGGGGGCCACCACCAGCATGGGGCCGTCGCCGGCCTTGGCCGCCATCAGGGCAATGGCCTGAACGGTCTTGCCCAGGCCCATGTCGTCGGCCAGCAGGGCGCCGGCGCCCAGGCGTGCCAGCCGGCTCATCCAGAAATAGCCCTCCGCCTGGTACTCGCGCAGTTCGGCGGTCAGGCCGTTGGGCAGGCGCGGCTGCCAGGCCGCCGCCTCATCCAGGGTTTGGATGAAGGCGTGCCAGGCCTGGTCCACCTGGGCCGAGGCCGCTTCCTCGACCAAGCCGCGCAGGGCGGCGCCGGCCGCGCGCGGCACCTTCGTCCCCCCCATGCGCAGCAGGCGGTCCAGCTGCTGGCGGAAATGGCGGTCCAGGGCCACGAACTGGCCATCGCCCAGGGGCACGAAACGGCCGGGCGCGTCCTCCAGCCGGGTCAGCAACTCCTTCAGGTCCAGCACCAGCCCCTCATCCAGCGTCAGGGACCCGGCCACGGCGAACCAGCTTTCGGTGCTCTTGACCGTGGTGCTGAAATGGCTGGAGCCGGCCTCGTCACCATGCAGGGTCAGCTTCTGCCCCTCCGGCCATTCCAGGACCGGCGGCTGGGGCAGGGCCTTCAACTCGCTCAGGAATTCCAGCGCGGCGCTCAAGCCCTCCAGCTCCCATTCCCGGCCTTCGCCGCCCAGGCTGGGACAGGCGTCGGCCAGGGCCTGGGCCAGGCGTTCTTCCGCCGCCAGATCGCGCACGGCGCGGCGGCCGTTGCCGGTGACGCGGCGGCTGCCTTGGCCGGGGGCGAAATGGGGCCCCTCGGGGCCCAGCGGTCGCACCACCAGCGAGACCTTGAGGCCGGGGTCCAGCAGGCGCAGCCGCACCACCGGGGCGGGGTCGCCCTCCTCCGTCCGGCCCTCGTCCAGGTCGGCCGCCTCCACCCGCACCGGCAGCTCGGGCATGCGGGAGCGGGCGATGGCGGCCAGGCGGTCGCGGGCCACGGCCGGCACGGTGATGCCCTCCTCGCCCAGCAGTTTGCCCGCCGCCACGGCTTTGTCGTCGATCACCACCACGCGCCAGCGGGCGGGACCCTCCACCTCGATGACGGCGTCCGGTTCCGGCGCCGGGTGCGACAGGGCCAGGCGGTAGCCGTCCCGGGTGCCGGCCAGCACCAGCTCCGCCCGCGCCAGCACCAGCTCCACCGGCGGGCCGGGTTCGCGCCGGTAGAACACGCGGGGGTGGCCCGCCAGGGCCGGCAGGGCGTCGCGCGGCGGCAGGAAGTACTCATAGCGGGACCGGCCATGGCCCCAGCCGTCATAGTCGCGGGCGATGGTGGCGATGACGCGCCGGTCGAACTCATCCAGATAGGTCAGTTGGGTGTCGCCCTGGTACAGGCGCTTCAGCGGGATGGGGCGTCCCACGCTCCAACCCTGGGTCGGGCTTTTGGTCGGGCCCCGCTGCTGCACCTGCTCCACCGGTTCCACCGCGCCGCTGCTGGGATCGACCAGCCAGGCCAGGCGCTTGCCCGTGGTCTTCCTCTCCGCCGGGGCCGGCGGTTCCAGCAGCACCTCCAGGCTTTCCAGCGCCCGCTCCCACGGCTCCTTGACCGGCAGCAGGGCCAGGAAGCGCAGCGTCACACGCCTGCCGGGCCGCGCCAGATGGGCTTGATAGGGGGTGGGATTGTTGGCCACCCGGGCCAGCACCTCCGCCATCAGGTCGGCAGCCAGGGGCATGGTGGGGGCCAGATGGCGGAACCACTGGTCCCAGGCGTCGGCATGCTGGCGGGCCAGCGCCGCATCGACCACGGCCGCCGCCACAGCCACCAGACCCAGGCCCAGGGGGGAGGGCCGGGCCATGGTGTCGGTGGCGCTCAACAGCCATTTCACACCGTTCAGGGCCGCCTCGGGCTTGTTGGCGGCCAAGTTGGTCAGGGCTTCGATGGCCATGGACCCCAGCGGGATCTGCCCGGCCTGGATGTGGTCCTGCGCCAGGGTGGGGATGGCGGCGTGCTGGGCTGGGTCGCCCCCGGCCAACTGCGCACACAGGTGCAGCACCCCCAGATACCCTGGCAGACCGCCCTTGCGCTTGCGCAAGGCCCGGCGATGCAGAGTCACGGCCTCGGCGAACAGCGCGCGGGCCCGGGGTGCGTCCCCTGACAGCAGGGCCTGGGCGGCGGCATAGGGCAGGGCCGCGTCGCTTGAGGGTGGATCGGCCAGCAATGCCTGCAACGCTGGCACATCGCCGCTCAGCAGGCGGAAATCCGCGATCAAGGGAAAGCAATCATGGCGCAGCGCGGGGAGTGTCTGGGCATGGGCCACCAGAGCCGGCAGGTCCGGCGACATCTCCGCCGTTGCGACCCAATGCCCGACCTTCACCGCCAGCAGTGTCGCCTGGATGACGGGTGCGCGCCCGGCCAGCCAGTCGATACCCAAGGGTACCAGGGTGAAGTGACGCGTGAACGGCTCCGTCAGGGCAGTCGCGGGGCGTTTGGCCAGGGTCAGCAGGCGGTGGAACTCCGCGCCATCGTTCCGCAGGGCCGCCAGACGCAGTCCCCGCGCCAGGTCGATCTCCACCAGCTTGGGGTCCCAATAGCTTTTCGACTCGCCGGGCAGCTGGGTGCGAATGGCGATGGCCAGGGCCTTGCCCTCCGCCGTCTCCAGCGCCGCGACGGACGCCGCGTGGGCCAGCGCGGGCGGGCAGGCCATCTTGTTGTTCAGCAGGCCGTGGCGGCGCAGGCTGTTCTGCGCATCGATCAGCGCCTCATGGGTCCAAGGGGTGGGGCTGACGCGCGCCTGGTTCAGGCAATCCAGCAGCGCGCGGGCCGGCGGCAGCGGGCCGATCAGGGCGATGAGGCGCAGCAGGATGCGGTCGGAGGGCGAAAGCGCGTCGAGATCGGGCGGGGTCATGCAGCGACCATAGCGGTGATCAGGCTGGCAGGGCCAGCAACGCGTCGGCGATGCGCATCGCGCCCAATCCATCCACCACCTGGCCACCCACTCCCTGGCCGTCGCCGCCCTGGCCGATGCGGCGGCTCAGGGTCGCGCGCGCGTCGGCGTCGGCCCACAGCGCCAGGGCGGCGGTCGTGACGCGCTCCGCCGCCTCGGCCTTGTCCATGCCGCGCGCGTCGATGACCCGGGCCTTGGCCGATGCCGCCACCGCGCCGGCGCTGCTGGCCTGGTTATCCGCCACCACCACCAGCAGCGTGGGCACCGCCAGGCAGGCCAGCTCCCCCAAGGTGCCGCCGGCGGCGGACAGGGCCAGGCCGGCCTCGCGCATCAGATCGGCCATGCGCGGTGTTTCCACGTGCACGACCGTGTTGGGGTAACGGTCGCCGGCGGTGCGGATGCAGTCGGTGTTGGGGTTGCTGCCCCCCACCACCACGTCCAGGCCGACGCCATCGGGCAGGGCCGGGGCCAGGCGCTTCAGGCAGGGCAGGGTCAGGCCCGCCGGGTCGGTGCCGCCGAAGGTCAACAGCAGGCGCCGGCGCTGGTCCAGCGGCGGCAGGGCCTGGCCGCGCGCCCGGCGGAACTCCGCCCGCAAAGGCGCGTAGGCGGGCCCCAGCGCCAGCACGGCGTCCGGGTTGGTGGCACGATAGACCGCCTGGTCCACCGCCGCCCCCGGATTCACGATCAGGCGGGCGTGCAGGGGCCGCGTGCCCGGCCCGTCATCGAAGGCCATGACCGGCACACCCAGCCCAGCCAGTCCGGCGCGATAGGCGTCGTCGAAGTGATAACCGTCCAGGATCAGGACGCGGGCATCGTGCCGGCGGACCTGCTCCGCCAGGCTGGTCACATCCGCCTCACCTCCCGCCGGGCCCGCCAGCATCATGACGCCGAAGCCGGCGGCGTCCAGGCGCCGCGCCAAGGCCGGTGGCAGGTCCACGGCCGCGAACAGGGGTGACACCCCCCGTTCCCTCAGGGCCTCCGCCACCGACAGGCAGCGCATGACATGGCCGGTGCCCATGGAGGCGGTGGCGTCGGCGCGGATCAGGATGGTGTTCAACAGAGGGCCTTTGGCATCGGGACCGGAATGGCCATAGTATAACAGCTAAGGACACTTCTCTCAGGGCGGGTTGCGGTGAAGGCCATCGTCGAAGGCGTGCGGATCAAGGGCTTCCGGGCCGTGGTGCCCAAGGAACGGCATTCCTACCTGGAAGACCACACCCTGTTCACCGAGGAGGAATCGCGAAAGCTCTACGCTACCATCGGCGTGGCGGAGCGGCGCCTGCTGCCCCGGCCCTACATGGCGTCCGACATGTGCGTCGCGGCGGCCGAGGGGCTGATGCGGCAGTTGGACTGGGACCCGGCCTCGGTCGACCTTCTCATCTTCGTCAGCCAGGATGCCGATTACGTGCTGCCCGTCACCGCCGCCGTCATGCAGCGGCGCCTGGGCCTGCCCACCACCGCCGCAGCCTTCGACGTGCCGCTGGGCTGCTCCGGTTTCGCCTACGGCACCTGGATGGCGGCGCGCCTCCTGGGTGGCAGCACGGCGCGGCGCGCCCTGGTGCTGGCCGGCGACAACTCCGCCCGCTGGCTGCGCCCGGACGACCGCGCCACCCTGCCCCTGTTCGGCGACGCCGGCAGCGCCACGGCGCTGGAGGTGGACGCCGGCGCCCCCCCCATCCACGCCATCCTGGGCACCGACGGCAGCGGGGCCAAGCACATCTTCGTGAAGGCCGGCGGCAAGCGCGATTGCCTGATCCCGGGTGAGCAGCCCTGGTCGGAGGAGGAGCACAAGCGCCTCTACCGCGATGCCCGCCTGCACCTGAACGGGGCGGAGGTCTTCACCTTCACCCTGCGCTCCGTCCCGCCGCTGCTGCGCGAGGCGATGGAGCACGCCGGCGTGACGCTGGACGATTTGGATATGATCGTTCCGCACCAGGCCAACCGCATGATGCTGGACCACATCCGCAAGAAGATCGGGGCGGCGCCCGAGCGCTTCCTGATCGATATGGAGAAGTTCGGCAACACCAGCTCCGCCTCCGTGCCCCTGGCCATTTGCCACCGCATGGGGCCCATGCTGGCCGCGGGGCCGAAGAAGCTGCTGATGGCCGGCTTCGGCGTCGGCTGGTCCTGGGGCACCCTGGTGGCGGAGGTCGGCCCCATCGCCGAACCGACGCTGGCCGAAATGCCGGACGATTTCGCGCCGCTGGAAGTCTGACGCCTGTGAACGCCTGGGACCTGCCGCCGGAACAGCCGTGCTGGCCGTTCGACGGCGGCGACTGGCGCATGGCCATGGGCCTGATGGCCCTGGACCCCGCCCGATGGCTGATGGTGGACGACAGCTGCCCCGCCCTGCTGGCGCAGCGCCGCCAGCTGCTGGTCCAGCGGCACGGGGCCGTGACCGGCTTCCTGCCAGGCAGCGAGGGGGCCCAGGGGGAATTGCTGGCGTTGCTGGCGGACCATCTGTCCCATCACTTCCCGCATGCCTACACCCGCGACGGGCACCGTTTCACCTGCCACATCACCGGAGATGCCTGGGACTTGGCCGACGCCGGCCCAAATCCGCTGGAACTCGCCGGCCGCCTGGTGGCGGAGGACCTCTGCCTGTTGCTGCCGGGCCCTGATGATGTCCCTATGCTGGCCGCCGCCGTGCTGTGCTTCCCCAACCGCTGGCGCCTGCATGAGAAGCTGGGTCGGCCCATGGCGGGCATCCACGCGCCGGTGGCGCTCTATGGGGAAAGGCTGGGGCGGCCGGTGGACCGCTTCCTGGAAACCCTGGCGCCGGAACGGCCGGTGTGGCGCATGAACTGGGGCCTGAACGACGACCCCGCCTTGTTCCAGCCGGATGAGGTGGCGCACACCGTCGCCGATGCCGCCATCAGCGCCGACAATGCCGGCCACCGCCTGTTCCTGCGCATCGAACGCCAGACCCTGCGCCGCCTGCCCGCCACCGGCGCCGTGCTGTTCACCATCCGCACCTATCAGCGCGCCCTGGCCGACCTGGCCGCGATCGAGGCGGCGCAGTTCGCCCACATTCTGCGCACGGTGCCGGAACCGGTGGCCCGCTACAAAGGCCTGCCGCGCACGGGCGGCCCCGCCCTTGGTTTCCTGGACCGTGTGGCGCAAGGTCTCGGCCCCTCATAAGGCCCATGAGGAATTTCCAACCGTCCCCGTGTTGACAGGGCGGGGGCGGGATCGTCCTATCAGCGGGTCATCCGGCCCCGCCGGATGGCGGAACGCTTGTTCTCAGGGCAGGGTGGAAATCCCGACCGGCGGTATCCCCTCTTGACGGAGGGGGAGCCCGCGAGCGCCCAGGGGCGGTGACGCCCCTGGGGTCAGCAGACCCGGTGAAACGCCGGGGCCGACGGTTATAGTCCGGATGAAAGAGGATGAGCCGGCCCGCGGTGCGCGGGCGCGCACCCCCATGGGCCCGCCGGGTCCGGGCTGGGAACGCGCACGTGCATGGGGCCTGCCCGGGGGACGAGTCCGTCCGCCCATCGTCTTTTCTCGCCCTGATTCAGGCTCGCCCGATTGTTCAACGGAGTGAGACCCTTGAGTCAGATTTCCCATATCCCCGCCGCCACCCATGACGATGATCTGCTGTCCCGCTTCGGCGACGCCGAAACCCGGGTGGCCCGCGCCGTGGCCGCCATCCAGGCGGGCCAGGGCGTGATCGTCGTCGATGATGCCGACCGTGAGAATGAGGGCGACGTCATCTACGCCGCCGACAGCCTGACGGTGGAGCAGATGGCCCTGCTGATTCGCGACTGCAGCGGCATCGTCTGCCTGGTGCTGACCGACGACCACGCCCGCGCCCTGGACCTGCCGCCCATGGTGGGCGCCAATTCCTCGCGCTACGGCACCGCCTTCACCGTCAGCATCGAGGCCAAGGCCGGCGTCACCACCGGCGTCTCGGCCGCCGACCGCGTCACCACCATCCGCACGGCCATCGCCGCCGGCGCCAAGCCGGAAGACCTGGCCCGCCCCGGCCACGTCTTCCCCCTGCGCGCCCATCCCGGCGGGCTGGCGGCCCGCCGCGGGCATACCGAGGCCACCATCGACCTGGTGCGCCGCGCCGGCCGCGCGCCCGCCGGCGTGCTGTGCGAGGTGATGAAGCCCGACGGCAGCATGGCCCGCCTGCCCGATCTGGTCACCTATGCCGAAACCCACGGCATGCCCCTGGTCAGCATCGAGGATCTGGTCGCGGTGGCGATTTCCCGGCGCGCCGTCGCCTGAGGATCGGCGCCGGCCAAATAGGACGGGACGAAAAAAAACCTCTTGCCAGGGGATGAACGGAGCTGTACCAATTGGTCAACGACGTACCGATTGGTACAAGTCGTGCCCCCGCATCCCTTTCCCATGGAGATCCCAATGTCCCGTCCGCCCTTACCCCCCTACACTCATGATACCGCCATCCAGAAGGTCCGCGCCGCCGAGGATGGCTGGAACAGCCGTGATCCCGCCAAGGTGGCGCAGGCCTATACCGTCGACAGCCGCTGGCGCAACCGGGCGGAGTTCGTCACCGGCCGCCCCGCGATCGAGGCTTTCCTGGCCCGCAAGTGGGCCAAGGAACTGGACTACCGCCTGATCAAGGAAATATGGGCGTACACGGAAAACCGCATCGCCGTACGCTTCGCGTACGAATACCGCGACGACAGCGGCAACTGGTTCCGCGCCTACGGCAACGAGAATTGGGAGTTTGACGCCGACGGGCTGATGCGGGCGCGCCACGCCTGCATCAACGAACATCCGATCAAGGAGTCGGAACGCAAGTTCCATTGGCCGCTGGGCCGCCGCCCTGATGACCATCCCGGTCTCAGCGACCTGGGGCTGTGACAGCATGGCGCGCACGCTTGCCGACCGCCAGGACGTGATCCCCGTCCTGGCGGAAGTCTTCCGCGACCATGGCTTCGAGGGCGCCAGCCTTTCCGCCATCACCGCCCGCACGGGCCTGGGCAAGGGCAGCCTTTACAACTTCTTCCCCGGCGGCAAGGCCGAGATGGCAAAGGTGGTGCTGGCCCATATCGACAGCTGGTTCCGTACCCACGTCTTCGAGCCGCTCGACCGGACGGAGGGCGGCTTGACGGCGGTGGAGGCCATGTTCCAGGCCACCGACGCCTACTTCCGCTCCGGCCAGCGGGTGTGTGTTGTGGGCGTCTTCGCCCTGGGCGATGCCCGCGACCTGTTCACCGAACAGGTGCATGGCTATTTCGCCGCCTGGGTGCAGGCCCTGGCCGGCGCGCTGGTCAGGGCGGGCCGCGACCCGGACCGGGCCCGAGCCGACGCGGAGGAGGTGGTGGCCGGCATCCAGGGCGCCCTGGTGCTGTCCCGGGCGCTGAACGACACCGGCGTCTTCACCCGCACGCTGGCGCGGCTGCGGCGTATCGCATCAGGGGATTGAAATGGCGCGCCCGACCGGCGCTATGCGGCCGCCCGCACCCGCCGGGCGGTGGCGAACACCGGCACGCCCAGGACGCGGATGTAACACAGCCACCAACGCAGGCTCCGGCTGTACTTGCTGCGCCTGTACGTGCCGGGCAGCGGGGCCAGGCGCGTACGCTCCTGCCGCCAGGGCAGGTCGTGGATGATGGGATGGGGGGTGCCGCACAGGCGGGCGACGTGCGCCTCGATCAGGTTGACGGGGTAATACCGGGCCATGCGCTCCAGCCGGTCGCGCAGGCGGGCCACCCGCTGCTGGTTCTGGCTGAACACCGCCACCTTCACCAGGGGCATGCGGTATGTCTCCAGGCACGCGTCGAAATAGATGTCGGAGTACAGCTCCTTGGCCACGAAGGGCCGGGGCAGATAGCGGCCGGGGCGGAAACCAAGGGCCAGCAGCCGCTGGCTGAGGCCGAATTCGTAGGCGCGGCAGACGGCCGCCTTGTCAGGCTGCCGCGTCACCTCGTCCCAGAAGCGGGTGAATTCCGGATGGCTGGTCACCGCTGGGCGGAAGACCAGGAAGTTGCTGGTCAGATAGCGGATGTCGCCATCCACCAGCCCGTCGGTCAGCCCCCAGAAGTCGCAGTCCTGCCCCGCCATCGTTTCGAACACCGGGACGAAGGGAAACACGCCGCCGTAACAGCTGTCGTTGGCGACGATGACCTCGTCATAGGTGGCGACGTCGGCGCCCAGGGCCTGGAAGCCCAGCTTCCAGCTGCCGAAGTCATAGGCGCCGTGGCGGCCCGCGTGCACCAGTTCGGCCAGGCCCGTCAGCCGCTCCGCCTGGCCCTCCATAAGGGCGCCGTCGGAAACGAACAGGATGCGCTCCGCCACCTCGCGCAGGCTGCGCAGGTAATAGAGAACATGGTCGTCGATCTGGCCGTCGCGGTCGAAATGGGCGAACAGCGCCACGCGGCGGGGGACGATGACGGATGGATGGTCGGTCGGGATCATGGTCGGGGCCCTTGCCCTGGGAACTAACTGCTTGTCCCTTCCACGACCGTTAACCAAGAGACCTTGCGGCCTATCCGCCTTTTAGCCAGGGGGCCACATATGGCCATCCCAATCGGCGTATTCCCCGAATTTCAGGCGCTTTTCCGCCCATTCCCCCGCCGATATCTCGAACAGGTGGACATCGTATGCCTGACCTTCCTTCACGGCATGGTCCTTCAGCACCCCGACATGGCGATAGCCCAGCATGGTCTGACCGCGCAGGACGCGGTCGTTGTCGGCCATGACCTGGTTTACCACCTTGCGCAGGCCCAGGGCGTAGAAGACGTGGTTCAGGGCGTGGGCGAAGTTCAGCGGGGCGGAGCCGGTGCGGCCGCGCCGGTCGGCCATGTAGGCCCCCAGGGTGGCGATGCCCCAGGCCGCATGGGTAATGGTGATGGAGGCGTAACCCACCGGCACCCCATCCACCATCATGATGCGGTGGTGATAGTCGTTGCGGGCGTTGCTGCGCGCCAGCCAGGCCCGCTGCTTTTCGATGTCGTCCTCCACCTGCGTGAACAGGTGGCGGGAGATGTCGGGCCGCAGACGCCAGTCCAGCAGCAGGCGGGCGTCGTCCTCCGTCGGCCGGCGATAGCTTAGGGTCATGCCGCGGTCTCCTCATAGGGCGCGTCCGCCGGCGGGGGCGGGGTGTCCAGGCCCAGGACACGGGCCCAAGCGTGGTGGAAATCGGCGATGCGGCGCTCACGCCGGCCCAGGACGCCGGGACCCAGCGCCGCCGCCCGCCCTTGCTGCACCCGCTCGCACAGCGGCTGGTCCTCCAGGATCACGGCGCGGGCGGCCTCGGCCAGCACGCTGGTCAGCGACCGGCGGAAGGCGGCCACGGCCGGCTTTTCCGGCGCCGTCACCGGTAGGAACAGGCGCCAGTCCAGGCGGCTGCGGTCTGGGGCCAGGGGCGTCACCGTGTGGGTGATGACCATGGCGCCATAAAAACTGGCCACGTACAGGTTGGGGAAGACGAAGCAATGGTCATAGCGGGCGTGGTCGGTCACGCGGCGCAGGCCCATCTTGCCGTCGATGCGCCGCCACCACGTCTCCGTGCCCTCCGACAGCAGCCAGCTGGATGTGCTGTGGCGGCCATGGCGGGCGGTTTCCAGGTGCGTCTGCCAGTCGGCATGCACGGCGGGGTGGATGGTGGTGGGGTGGACGGTGGAGCCGTGGAAGTCATCCATGGTGTTTTCCACCAGCGCCTTCCAGTTGGCGGCGAACGCCACGTGATCCTCGGCGATGGGCTGGTCGCATTGGCCCGACAGCCGGGCCAGGTGTGCCGCCACCGGCCCCAAATGGTCGGCCAGGCCGGGGCCGCCGCCCTCCAGCCGCACGAAGACGAAGGCGCCGCAGGCGTCCACCTCCAGCGTGTGGCCCTCCTCATCCGTGGCCGTGAGCGCGGCGGTCACGGTGACGGGCGTGCCCAGTACCGTACGTGCCAGGGGCGCGTCGAACCGGGTGCCGACGTACAGCCACTGCCGGCGCAGCGCCGCCAGCTCCCGCGCGTGACAATCGGAATCGTCGAACCAGCGGGCGGGCAGCATCTCCCCCATCACATCTCCCCCATCATGCCGGCTCTGTGAAGACGGCGGCGGCGTCCGCGTTCACCCACACCTGGCCGCCGGCCACGGCCAGCCCTACCGGCGTCAGGGCTAGGCGGCGGCGGGCGTCCGCGTCCAGGTGGAAGTCGCTGTCGTCGAAGGGGATGCCGATGGGCACGCCGGCCGCGTCATAGACCCAGCCGTGATAGGGGCAGCGCAGCAGGCCGCGCCCGCAGGGCTGATCGTGGATCAGGGCGTAGCGGTGGGAGCAGACGTTACGGAAGGCTTTCAGCGCCCCCTGGAAATTCTGCACCACCACGGGGATGACGGCGCCGCCGGCATCCGGCGCCCGGCCCGTCAGGTAATCGCCATGGCCGGCCACGCCGGCGGCGTCGCCCAGCTTGATCCAGGGGGCCGTCACGCGGTGCGCCCCCCATCGACGGTCAGGGCCGTGCCGGTGATCCAGCGGCCGGTGTCGGCCAGCAGATAGGCGATGGCGTGGGCCACGTCGTCGACATGGCCGAAGCCCAGGGGCTGCAGCCGCTGCAGATGGTCGATCTGTTCCTGGCTCAGCTTCTCGAACCCGCGCTCGATCAGGTCGGTCATGACGATGCTGGGCACCACGCAGTTGACGCGGATGCCGTCGGGCAGCAGTTCGGCCGACAGGCCCTTGGTGGCGGCGATGATGCCGCCCTTGGCCGCGGCGTAGACGATGTTGGCGGGCGAGGCGGCGGTGGCGGCGGTGGAGGAGATGAAGACCATGGCCGAGCGCTCGGCCCGCACGCCCTTCTGCCGCAGGCCCTTGGCCAGGGCCAGGCACGAGCCCAGGTTGACCCGCATCACCTGGTCGAAGAAATCCTGGGAGAAGATGCGGATGGGGCGCAGCGTCTGGATGCCGGCGCAGTGCGCCACCCCGTCGAAGGGTCCGGACAGGGCCGCCTGCTCCTTCATCCAGGCCGGAATGGCGTCCAGGTCACCCATGTCGAAGGGCGCTACGCGGTGCCCCTGCCCGTTTGAAACAGGGGTCAGGCGCGACAGGGTGTCGGCCAGCCGCCCCTCGTCCCGGCCGTTCAGGGTGACGCGGGCGCCCAGGCGCGACAGCAGCACGGCGGTGGCCTGGCCGATGCCGGCCGACGCGCCGGTGACCAGCAGGGATCGGCCGGCCAGGCTCATGGGGTTGTGCAGGGTGTCGCTGGGCTGGGACATGGGCGTTTTCCTTATCTTCCGCCCCGACTATCCGGGCCCCGGGCCGGGCCCGTCAATGACCTGCGATAAATCCCGGCGGAGAGGTCTTGACTCAAGAAAGGGTCGAGATATATCTTGAGTTACGATATATCGAATAACAGACGAGATAGGATCGAGAGACCATCATGCACTTTTTCAAACATCACGGCGGCAAGCATCCCGAGGGCGGGCGCCGCCACGCCCGGGGCCGCGACGGCGAGGGCTTCTGGGGCGCCTGGGGCGGTCACGGCGACCATTGGGGCCGGGGCGAGCGGGGTGAGGGCTTCGGCGGCCGGGGCGGCCGCGGCGGCGCCGCCCGCGTCTTCGAGAATGGCGACCTGCGCTTCCTGTTCCTGGACCTCATCCGGGAAAAGCCCCGCTACGGCTATGAGATCATCAAGGCCATCGAGGAAAAGGTCGGCGGCGGCTACAGCCCCAGCCCCGGCGTCGTCTACCCGACGCTGACCCTGCTGGAGGAGATGGGCCATACCCAGGTCTCGGTGGGCGAGGGTGGCAAGAAGCTCTACACCCTGACCGAAAGCGGTGCCGCCTTCCTGAACGAGAACCGCCTGGTGCTGGCCGCCATCAAGGAACGGCTGGACAAGATCAGCGCGGTGCGCGGCTGGATGCCCCCGTCCCCCGTCGTCCGCGCCATGGAAAACCTGAAAATGGCCTTGCGCTTGCGCCTGCGCGGCGGGACCCTGACGGAAGATCAGGCGCGCGCCATCGCCCTGGCCCTGGACCAGGCGGCGCAGGCCATCGAGCAGGCCTGACGGCCATCCCAGGTGAACGGAGAGGACGCCCATGCCCACCCGTACCCGTGACCTGCCCCGGAGCCGTGAGGTGAACGCCATCGACATCCGGGGCCGCCTGCTGGCCCTGTCCCGCTCCCACGCCCTGGGCCGGCGGGTCGTTCATCGGAGCGAGGACCGTGACGCGGCCCGTTTCCCGGAAGAGTCCGAACCGGATAAGGACGGTCCCGGCCCCGGGGGCCGGCACTAGCCCTCTGATCAGGGCGCCGACACTTGTCATACGAAACGGTCCGGTTGATGATCAGGTCCGTTTCACTTGGCAAGTGCGGCCGTATCCCTGCGGAGGGACGCCCGTCCCCTTTGCAGGACCGCCCCCGAGACCATGACGCGTGCCGACGATAGCCTTCCGACGCGCCGCCTGACGGTGGCCTATGTCGCCGCCCTGTCCCTGATCGCCCTGCTGTCGGGATCGGTGCACCTGCTGCTGGACCATGTCATTTCCCAGCAGCGCGACAGCGGCACCATCATCAATGTCGCCGGCCGCCAGCGCATGCTGTCGCAGCGCATCGGCCTGCTGGCCCGCGATTTCTATGAAGGCCATGACGAGGCGGCGCGCGTCCCCCTGCTGCAGGCGGCCGCGACCATGGAGCGGGCGCACCGGGCGCTGCTGGGCGGCACCGGCGACATGGGCATCACCCACAGCCTGTCGGACGCTGCCCGGACGCTCTATTTCTCGCCGCCCGCCGACCTTGACCGGCGTACCCGCGACCTGGTCCTGGCCGCCCGCATCCTGGCGGGGGCGGAGGGGCCGGATGCGGGGACGGCCGACATCCGCGCCCGGGTCTTCGCCGACATCCGCGATCAAACCCGCGATATCCTCATGCCCATGCTGGACCAGGCGGTCCGGCAGTTCGAGACCGAGGCGACGGAACGCATCGAGGGATTGCGGCGGGCGCAGCAGGGTGTGTTGGCCATCCTGCTGACCACCTTGCTGGCCGAGGCCGTGTTTATTTTCCGCCCCCTGGTCGGCCGGCTGAAGGCCTATGCCGGCCGCCTCTACGACATGGCCACCCGCGACGTGCTGACCGGTCTGCCCAACCGCCGCCACTTCCTGGAGGTGGGGGAGCGGGAGGTGCGCCGCGGGCGCGAGGCGGGCCAGCCCCAGGCCTTGCTGATGATCGACATCGACCACTTCAAGGCCATCAACGATACCCTCGGCCACGCCGTGGGCGATCGCGTGCTGTCGCAGTTCGGCCGCTTGCTGCAAGGCTGGCTGCGCGAGGGCGAGGTGGCGGGCCGCATCGGCGGCGAGGAATTCGCCGTCCTGTTGCCGGATGCCGACACCGTGGACGCCGCCGCGCGGGCCGAAACCCTGCGTCGCGCGGTGGAGGCGGCCCCCGTCAACGGCCACGCCACCCTGGCCTGGACGGTGAGCATCGGCGCCGCCCGGGTGTCCGGCGGGGACGAAGGCTTGGCCGACGCCCTGCGCCGGGCCGACCTGGCCCTCTACGCCGCCAAGGCGGCAGGCCGCAACCGTGTGCAACTCAGCGCGGATTCCTGATTGCCGCATTCCGAGACCTTGGCGTCCCGTCGCGTCAGGCGTCGTAGCGGCCGGGGGCGGGGGCGCGTTCCATGGCTAGGGGCCGCACCGGCAGGGAAAGGCCGTGGGCGCCCAGGGCGCCGGCCATGGCGCGGGACGCCACCAGCAGGCCGTCGGTGGTGCCGGGCCGCATCAGGTGCTCCACCAGGGCATAAAGCCTGGCCGGGGCGGTGGGGTCGGCGGAGGGCTGTGCCAAGGCCAGCAGGCGCAGCAGCTGGCGCTCATCAGGCGTCAGGTCTTGGCAGCCGGGGCACCCCACCCGTGGCCGCTGCCGGGCCGATCGGCCGTACAGCAGCAGAAAGGCGCGGAAAGTGGCCATCACCTCGTCCGCGTCCTCGCCGCAGGCCTGCAGGAAGGCGTGGCGGATCAGGGGACAACCGCGCCGGGCCGGGCTGGCATAGGGCTGGGCCATGTGGCGCAGGCTCCACACCAGCAGCCTTTCCCCGGAACTCAGGCCTTCCAGCGGGGCGGGCTGGGGCAGGCTGTCACGGGGGGTGATCATCAGATCGTCGGGCATCTTGGGCCTAGCAGCTGTCGTCTCCAGTCTGATCACGATAATGAGAATCATTATTAATTTCAATATCAGAGATTAATGACTTTTTAGGGGGATGATTCACTACTTTTGGTCAGGCGGTTAAAGCCTTTACGCCGGGTTAACTTTCCGGCGCGAGGCTGGACGCCAGGCCACGGCCCCTATCGGGGGCGAAAGGAACGGCCGGGGACAGGTACTTGGGGGAGGAATGCGATGCGCGACACGGGGCCCGTGACCAACCGTGAGGTGGAGTTGCGCGAGGGGGAACTGCTGGTCTCCCGCACCGATCCGTCGGGCCGCATCACCTACGCCAACCGTGCCTTCGTCCGCGTCAGCGGATTCAGCCATGAGGAACTGATCGGCGCGCCGCACAATCTGGTGCGCCATCCCGACATGCCCGAGGCCGCCTTCGCCGACCTCTGGGCCACCATCCGCGCCGGGCAGCCCTGGGACGGGCTGGTCAAGAACCGCACCAAGGCCGGCGATCATTATTGGGTGCGCGCCAACGTCACGCCGGTGATGGAGGGCGGTACGGTCGCGGGCTTCATCTCCGTCCGCAGCAAGCCCGGCCGGGACGAGGTGCGCTTGGCCGAGGCGCTGTATGCCGAGCTGCGCGCCGGCCGGGGAACCCTGAAGGACGGCGCGGCTATCGCCACCGGCCTGGGGTCCCGCCTGCGCCGTTACGCCGGCAGCGTGCGCGGACGCATGATCCTGACCATGGGTACCATGATCGCCTGCACCCTGGTGGCGGGCGGCCTGCGTTTCCTCGGGCCCCTTGGCGAAAAGATGGGGGACGCGGGCGCCGGCAGCGCCCTATGGCTGGGCGCCAACGCCGCCATCATCCTGGTGTCGCTGGCCGTATCCGTGCTGGGCGGCAGCCTGATCCTGCGCACCCTGCGCCAAGCCCTGGGCCGGGTGGAGGGGCACTTCGCCGCCATCGCGGCAGGGGAATTCGACCACGCCATGCCGGCCGACCCGGTGGCGGAGTTCCAGGCCATGACCGCGACGCTGCGGGCCCTGCGGGCGCGCCTGGCCTTCAGCACGGATGAGCGGGTGGAGCTGATGGAGCGCACGCGCGAGGAAGCCCGCCTGGCGCTGCTGGAAACCTGCCGCGCCATCGAGGCCGACCTGACGGCAACCTGGATGGGGGTGGAGCGGGGCAGCCACCGGGCGGTGGACGGGGTGGCCCATCTGAAGCAGGCCGTGACCGTGGTGCGGGAGAACACAGTGGCCGTGTCGGCCGCGGCGGAGCAGGCCAGCGGCAACGCCGGCAACGTCGCCGCCGCGACGGAGGAACTGGGCGCCGCCGGTGATGAGATCGCCCGCCAGGCCGCCCGCTCCAGCGACGTGGCCCGCCGCGCCGTGGACAGTGCCCGTCTGGCGGCCGGCGCCATCGAACGCATGGAGGAGGCGACGCGCCAGATCGGCACCGTCACGGACCTCATCGCCGATATCGCCGGCCAGACCAACCTGCTGGCCCTGAACGCCACCATCGAGGCGGCGCGGGCGGGTGACGCCGGCAAGGGTTTCGCCGTGGTGGCGCATGAGGTGAAGTCGCTGTCCGGCCAGACGCAGAAGGCCACGGACGACATCGGGACCCAGGTGGCGGGCTTGCGCGGCGCCGTGTCGGCCAGTGTGGACGCCATCCGCGCCGTCATCACGGTGATCGGCGAGATCAACGAGGCCTCGTCCGCCACGGCGGCGGCCGTGGAACAGCAATCCGCCGCCAACGCGGAGATCGGGCGCAGTGCGTCGGAATCGGCCGGCGCCGCCCGGCAGGTGTCGCACAGCGTGGGCAGCATCCGGGGACAGTCCGATGAAATCGCCACCATCGCCGCCGACCTGGACCTGCGGGTCAGCGAGACGCAGACCGCGGTGGTGGACCTGAAGCGGCGCATGACCATCGCCTTGCGCCAGTCGCTGGCCGGTGATCGCCGCGCGGCCGACCGCGTGCCCTGCGACATGCCGGCGACGGTGCAGGTTAACGGCCGTCCCTACGCCGGCCGGCTGCAGGATTTGTCGGCGCGCGGCGCCCTGGTGGCGGCGGACGGCCTGCCCGCCCTGGCCGACCAGCAGGAGGTGGCGCTGGCCGTGGACGGTGTGGGCACTGTGGCGGCGGTGGTGGCGGGCACCAGCGAGCTGGGCCTGCACCTGTGCTTCATCCATGTCGACGCCGCGACGCAAAGCCGGCTGAAGGCGACGCTGGACCGGGCGCTGGAACGGCACCGCGGCTTCATCGACCTGGCGCTGGGCGCCGCCGGCCGCATGGGCCAGGCGCTGGAAGGGGCCCTGCAGGCAGGCGAGATCACCGAGACGGCGCTCTTCTCGCACGACCTCGACCCCATTCCCGGCACCGACCCGCAGCAGTACATGGCGGCCTGTACCGCCATCACCGACCGCTTGTTCCCCGACATCCAGGAACCGGTGGCGGCGGGCGACCCGCGCATCCAGTTCTGCGCCGCCGTCGTGCCCTCGGGCTACCTGCCCACCCACATGAAGCGGGTGTCGCAGCCGCAACGGCCGGGCGACTACGCCTGGAACATGGCGCACAGCCGCAACCGCCGCCTGTTCAACGACCGCGCCGGCCTGGCCGCCGGCCGCAACACCGGCGATTTCCTGGTGCAGTCCTATTCGCGCGACATGGGCGGCGGGGTCATCATCCGCCTGAAGGAGGTGGACGCCCCCATCCGGGTGCGCGGCCGCATCTGGGGCAATGTCCGCGTGGCGTTCAAGGACGAATAGCGTTCTGCCGAACGCCTGTGAAAACCGGGATGTAAAATTTTTGACACACCCACAAATTTGAACCGTCCCGCCCCGGGCGTCGCCGCTATGCGGCGGCGGCGGGGGTTGGCGGCTTTACCCGCGCGCGAGGGCGCATTACCAGGGAGGGACAAACGTTAAGCCGCCATCGCGTCTTCCCGGGCCAACCGGGGCGAAGACGGGCCGGGGCCGGGGGGCCCCGGGATGGGCCTGGGTTGAAGGGGAGGCGCACAGCCATGCAGATCGTCAGCACCACCGACCGCCGGCGGCAAATGCCCATGGGCGACCGCATCCGCGCGCGGCGCAAGGCGCTGGGCCTGACCCTGCAGCAGGTGGCCGAGCGCTCCGGCCTGTCGGCCCCGTTCATCAGCCAGGCGGAACGGGATTTGAGCGTGCCCTCGCTGGTGTCGCTGCTGGCCCTGGCCGACGCCCTGACCGTGGACCTCACCTATTTCATGGAGGTGCCGGACAGCGGCACCATCGTTCACCGCGCGGCCAAGCCCCGGCGCATCGAGGTCGATAGCCCGGTGGATTACATCGATCTGGCCAGCAACCTGGCGGACCGCAAGCTGGACATCATTCTGATGCGGGTGCCGCCGGGCCATGCCTTCCCCACCGACCAGCGCAATGGCGAGGACTTCCTCTACGTTGTGGAGGGGGAGATGACGGGCACGGTGGGCAAGACCAAGGCCAAGCTGGGCGACGGTGATAGCCTGCATTTCGACAGCCTGCAGCCGCACAGCGCCCGCAACGCCTCGGACCGGGACGTGGTGCTGCTGTACGTCGGCACCCCGTCCATCTTCCGCAAGTCGGCCGACGGCGTCATCGAGGCCGGCGAGGCCGACGCCTGAGCTCCCCTTCCGGGTCACCCCCATTTGACCTAAGCAGCGTATTGCATCCGGCCTCGTCCTGACCCACTACTAAAGGCAACAGACAGGGGCGGGGGCGATCCGTGGCAGCGGACGGCCGCCCTCACGGATGGGGTTCATGAAAAACACGATCAGCGCACTTCTGCTGTCGCCCGGCCTGATGCTGGGGGCGACCGCCGCCTTCGCCGATTCCACACCCGCCACGCCGCCCACCGGCATCCCCGAGGACAGCCGGGCGTGGATGGAGGATATGAACAACGGGGACGCCCTGGCCTGGGCCAAGGCGGAAACGGACCGCTCCACCGCCGTGCTGCAGGCCGACCCGCGCTATCCCGCCCTGCTGGCGGAGGCGACGGCCATCGCCGAAAGCAAGGACCGCGTGCCGGGCGTCAGCTTCCGTGGCGACGCCGTCTATAATTTCTGGCAGGACGCCGACCACGTCCAGGGCCTGTGGCGCACCACCACCCTGGCCAGCTTCGCCAAGGACAAGCCCGACTGGCAGACCGTGCTGGACGTGGACGCCCTGGCCAAGGCCGAGGGCGTGAAGTGGGTGTTCAAGGGCACGGACTGCGACGAGGAAACCCGCCGCCACTGCGTCGTCCATCTGTCCAACGGGGGTGAGGACGCGGTCACGGTCCGCGAGTTCGACATGAAGACCCGGGCCTTCGTGCCTGGCGGCTTCGCCCTGCCGCGCGGCAAGCAGAATGTCGCCTGGGCGGACACCGAAACCCTGCTGGTGGCCCGCGACTGGGGTGCCGGCACCATGAGCGGCGCCGGCTACCCCCTGGTCATCAAGTCGCTGAAGCGCGGCCAGCCGCTGGACCAGGCGCGGGAGGTGTTCCGCGGCCAGCCGTCGGACATGTCGGTGGGCGCGGAAACCATGCGCGACGCCCAAGGGCACCAGGCCACGCTGATCACCCGCAACCTCAGCTTCTTCGAGGTGGAGACCTATCTGCTGGCGGGCGGCCAGCCGAAGCGCCTGGCCCTGCCGCTGAAGTCCCGCGTGCACGGCATCCACGAGGGCCAGCTGATCGTGGAGGTGAAGCAGGATTGGAACGCGGGCGGCGTCGCCGTTCCGCAAGGGGCCGTCGTGGCGCTGGATCTGGCGGCGGCCATGGCCGATCCGGACCACCTGCACCCGGTCCCGGTCTATACGCCGACCTCGCGCGAAGGCCTGAACGGTCTGGATTTCACGCGGCACCACCTGCTGATCAGCCTGACGGACAACGTGAAGGGCCGCGTCTACGTGGCCGACCGCAACGCCGACGGCAGCTGGCGCCGCGCGCAGCTGCAACTGCCGGACAACGCCAACATCACCGTCACCGGCGCGGACCGCGACCATGACCGCGCCTTCGTCACGGTGGCCGGCTTCCTGGAGCCGCTGACCCTGTCGCTGGTCGACACCAACACGGGGGCGGTGGAAAAGCTGAAATCCACACCGCCGCAGTTCGACGCATCCAAGGCGGTGGTGGAACAGCGCGAGGCGGTGTCCAGCGACGGGACCCATGTGCCCTACTTCGTCGTGCGGCCGCGCGACGTGCCTTTCGACGGATCCACCCCCACCCTGCTGTACGCCTATGGCGGGTTCGAGGTGCCGATGCTGCCCCGCTATCTGGGCGCCACCGGCAAGATGTGGCTGGAACGGGGCGGCGCCTACGTGCTGGCCAACATCCGGGGCGGTGGGGAGTTCGGCCCCGCCTGGCATGAGGCCGGCCTGAAGACCAAGCGCCAGGCCATTTACGACGACTTCGTCGCCGTGGCCCGCGACCTGATCGCCACCAAGCTGACCAGCACCCGCCGGCTGGGCATCGAGGGTGGGTCCAACGGCGGCCTGCTGATGGGCGTGCAGTTCACCCAGCACCCGGAACTGTGGCGCGCCGTCGTCATCCAGGTGCCGCTGCTGGACATGCTGCGTTTCCCCGTCATCGGCGCCGGCGCCTCCTGGATGGGGGAATACGGGGACCCGGCGGTGCCGGAGGAGCGGGCCTTCCTGGCCGGCATCTCGCCCTACCATAATCTCAAGGCAGGGGTGACCTATCCGGAACCCTTGTTCGTCACCTCGGCCAAGGATGATCGGGTCAATCCCGGGCACGCCCGCAAAATGGCGGCCAAGATGAAGGAGATGGGCCTGCCCTACCTCTATTACGAGAACACCGAGGGCGGTCACGCCGCCAGCGCCAACCTGAAGGAAACCGCCCGGCGGCAGGCGCTGGAGTTCACCTACCTTTTACGGAAACTCAAGGATTAGGGATCAATCCTGGAACGGGGGCAGAGGTTCCCTGCCTCCGTTCCGCCGTCCCCCTAACCCCGGCCGCCGCTGTCGCCAGGGGATGGGGTCCCGATCCGCCGAGGCTGTCGCGTCCCATGCCGTCCCTTCGTTCCCGTGTCCTTCCGGCTTTGCTTTTGGCGCTGTCGCTGGCGGCATGCGCCCAGAACCCGGCTGCCGAGCCGGCGGCCCCGCTGGCGGGCCTGTCCTCCACCTATACCGACCCCTATGCCTGGCTGGAAACGCCCGACTCGCCGGATGCGCTGGCCTGGGTGGCGCGGCAGAACCAGCGCACGCTGGCGGAACTGACGCAGGACGCGCCCCTGTCCGATTTCATCTCCACCGCCACCCTGCTGGCGCATGAGGCGTCGGAAGAGGGCGGCAATGGCGCCCTGCCCTCGGGCGGGGCGGTGGACGGCAAGGATCCGGCCGTTACCACCATCGACGGCGTGCGCCATGTCTATGCCGGTTCCAATTGCTACGGCACGGTCGATCCCGATGCGCCGCCCCCGGCCGCGGGGGCGGATCCGGTGGTCATGGGGCGCACCTGCCTGGTGTCGCTGTCGCGCACGGGTGAGGACGCGGTGGAGGTGCGGGAATATGACCCCGCGGCCAAGGCTTACGTGCCCGGCGGCTTCCACCTGCCCTACGCCAAGCAGACGGTGGTGTGGCTGGACCATGACACCCTGCTGGTGGCCCGTGGCTGGGATTCCAGCGACACCGCGCTGACCCGTTCCGGCTATCCCTACGTGGTGAAGGTGGTGCAGCGCGGCCAGCCGCTGGACCAGGCGCATGAGATCTTCCAGGGCCGTGTCACCGACACCTCCGTCAGCCCGGCCATCTTCCGCGACCGCCAGGGCCACCGCGCCATCGTCCTGGTGCGCCGGCCCAGTTATTTCACCACGGAACATTATCTGGTCGAAGGCCGCCACACCCTGAAGCTGGGCCTGCCGCCGCTGGCCGAGCTGGCGGTGCTGGCCAACGGGCAACTGGTCGTCAAGCTGGGACAGGACTGGCAGACGGCCAGCGGCCGCACCTTTCCCGCCGGCTCCTATGTCTCGGTGGATCTGGACGCCGCCCGCCACGACCCGGCCAAGCTGAAGGCGGCCCCGGTCTATCTGCCCGGCCCGCGCGAGGCCGTGACCAACCTGGTGAAGGCCAGGTCGCACCTGGTGGTCACCAGTGACGAGAATGTGCGCGGCCGCCTGACGGTGCTGACCCGCGTCGACGGCGGTTGGAAGACGACCCGTATCGACCTGCCCGACATGTCGGCCGTCAGCATCAAGTCCAGCAGCGAGGACAAGGACAAGCTGACCGTGACCGTGGCCGGCTTCCTGACGCCCCAGGCGGTGTGGAGCGTGGACCTGGACAGTGCCGCCGCCGCCCTGGTCAAGGCCGGCAGCCCCGGCTTCGACGCCAGTCCCTACACCGTGGACCAGTGGCAGGCCGTGTCCACCGATGGCACCGCCATCCCCTACTTCATCGTCCACCGCAAGGACATGGTGCTCAGCGGCGATAACCCCACCCTGCTGACGGCCTACGGCGGTTTCAACCTGTCGCGCCTGCCGACATATTCCGCCACCATCGGCAAGCTGTGGCTGGACCGGGGCGGCGTCTATGTCGTGGCCAACATCCGGGGCGGGGGCGAGTTCGGCCCCGCCTGGCACGAGGCGGCGCTGAAGACCCACCGGCAGAAGTCCTTCGATGACTTCACCGCCGTGGCGCGCGACCTGATTCAACGCCAGGTCACCCGGCCGGCACGCCTGGGCATCAGCGGCGGATCCAACGGCGGCCTTCTGATGGGCGTCGCCCTGACCCAGCATCCCGACCTGTGGGGGGCGGTCGCCATCAAGGTGCCGCTGCTGGATATGCTGCGCTATGAGGCCATCGCCGCCGGCTCGTCCTGGGTGGCGGAATACGGCAGCGTCTCGGTGCCGGAGGAACGGGCCTTCCTGGCTAGTATTTCCCCCTACCAGCGGCTGGATCCCACGCGCACCTACCCGGAAACCCTGATCATGACGGCCACCCACGACGACCGCGTGGGCCCCGGCCATGCCCGCAAGTTCGCTGCCCGCATGGAGGCGCTGGGCAAGCCCGTGCTGTTCTATGAAAGCGACGAGGGCGGCCACGGCACCCGGGGCCTGGATGACGCCGCCCGCGCCCGGGGCCCCGCCCTGGAACTGGCCTACTTCGCCTCCCGCCTCATGCCGCGGCGTGCCGAGCGTCCCGCCGGCGGCCAAGTGGTGGCGGGGGCCGCCGACTAGGGATCATTCCGCAAAAAACCTATCTACGTAGCCTCCCCGTCCGCGCCCTGGACGATGCGACAGCCGGATGCGACAAAGGTCCCCTGGCGGGATCGGTCGGGGCCTCCATGCCCCCGGCCTGTTGGGGGATGAGGGATGGCCTTGGGCTTGCGGCGGCGTCTGTTGCTGCTGCTGATCGGTACGACCGTGCCTTTCTTCCTGTTGCTGCTGGGCGAAAGCCGGGCCCGGCGGAACGAGGCCGTCGCCGCCGTCGAGGCCCAGGCGGTGGAACTGGCCCGCATGGCGGCGGACGAACAGGAACGCCTGCTGGACCAGGTGCGGCGGCTCAGCCTGGGCTTCGCCCAGCATTCCGCCCTGCTGCCCACGGACCAGTGCGTCGATGACGCTCGCATCCTGAAGGCGTCCCAGCCCTGGGTTTCCAACATCCACGTGGTCAAGCCCGATGGCTCGGTCGTCTGCTCGTCGGCGGACCAGCCGTGGTTCAACTACAGCGACCGCGAATACGTGCGCCAGGCCTTTGAGACCGGCCGGGCCAGCACCAGCGACTATGTGTTCGGGCGGCCCAGCAACCGTGTGATCCTGGGCACCGCCCAGCCGGTGTACCGGGCGGACGGGCCGGCGGATGCGGGCAAGCCGGACGCCCTGGTGTTGGCGGGCCTCAGCATGGATTGGATCGAGAAGACGGGTGCCCGCTTCAGCCACGACGGGTCCCTGTTCCTGCTGGTGGACCGCACCGGCACGGTGCTGGCCCGCATCCCTGAACGGCGGGATCTGGTGGGGCATAATTTCAAGGACAACCCCTTCATTCAGGCGGTGCTGAACGGGCCGGCGGACCGGGGGGAATTCGTCACCCTGGACGGGGTGGACCGGCTGGTGGGCATCGCCGCCCTGCCCGGCAGCGGGGCGCATGTCGTGGTGGGCGTGGATCGTGCCGCCGTCCTGGCCCCGATCCTGGCCGACCAGCGGCGCACCCTGGCCTTTGGCGGCGTGGCCGCCCTCTGCGCCCTGCTGCTGGGCTGGGTGGGGGTGGAGGCGACGGTGCTGCGCGGTGTGCTGGCCCTGCGCCATGCCGTCTCCCGCCTGGCCGCCGGTGACAGGGGCGTGCGCGCCGCCATCGCGCCCGGCACGGCGGAGTTCGCGGAACTGGCGCGATCCTTCAACGACATGGCGGCGGCCCTGGATCGGCATGAGCGTGAGATCGCCCAGCGCGAGGCCCAGTTCCGCGACCTGACGGAGGTGTCCAGCGACTGGTTCTGGGAAACCGATCCGGAGGGGCGCTTCACCCAGATGTCCCAGGGTGTCGGCAGCCTGGGCATCCCCGCCGGCCATTTCCTGGGCCGTACCCGCCGCGACTTCGCGGTCGACCCTGACAGCTTCGAATTCCAGGCCTATGAGGAATTGCTGGCGGCGCGGCAACCCTTCCGCAACCTGGCCTACAGCCTGTATGGCGAGGACGGGGTGCTGCGCCACGTTGTGGTCAGCGGCAAGCCCTTCTTCGATGAAGCCGGCGTGTTCCGGGGCTTTCGCGGGTCGGGACGCGACCGCACCCAGCAGGTGGCGGCGGAAGAGCGCCTGCGCCTGCTGCAATCGGTGGCGGTGCACGCTACCGATGGCATCCTGATCACCGAGGCCGACGCCCTGGACGAGCCGGGCCCCCGCATCATTTTCGTGAACGAGGCCTTCACCACCGTCACCGGGTTCTCCTGGGACGAGGCGGTGGGGCGTTCCCCCCGCTTCCTGCAGGGGCCGCTGACCGACAGGGCGGCGCTGGAGCGCATCCGCCAGGCGTTGGCCGCGGGGGACCCGGTGCGCCAGCGCCTGCTGAACTATACCCGTGACCGCCGTCCCTTCTGGGTGGATCTGGCCATCTTTCCGGCGCGGGCGGGCACCCGCATCACCCATTACGTCGCCTTGCTGCGCGACGTGTCGGACCAGGTGGCGGCGACCCTGCATCTGAACGCCCAAGTGACGGAGCTGGAGGCCGCGCGCGCCACCTTGCAGGCGCAGCGTACCCTGCTGGACAACGTGCTGAACGCCTCGCTGGATGGGGTCTTCGCCTATGACACCATCCGGGACGAAAACTTCGATGTCAGGGACTTCCGCTTCGAGCTGGTCAACGTCACCGCCGAGAAGATGGCCGGCCGCTCCGCCCACGACCTGGTGGGCCGGGGCCTGAAGGAGCTGTTCCCCGATCTTGCGGCCGGTGGCCTGTTCGACCGCTATGTCGAGGTGGTGGACACGGGCCGTGCCGCCACCTTCGAATATCACCGGGACGAGGACGGGCGCTGGTTCCGCATCACCGCCGTGCCCTGGGGGCGCGGCCTGGCGGTGACCCTGTCCGACATCACGCGGGAGAAGAAGCGCGAGGGCGACCTGGCCGCCCTGGCCGATGACCTGGCCGGCGCCAAGCAGGCGGCGGAGGCGGCCAACCGCGCCAAATCCGATTTCCTGGCCAATATGAGCCATGAGATCCGCACGCCCATGAACGGCATCATGGGCATGACCCAGATCCTGCTTGGCACCGCGCTGGCGACCGAGCAGCGCGCCTATGCCGAGGCCATCCACGACAGCGCCCAGGCCCTGCTGAACATCATCAACAACATCCTGGACATCTCGAAGCTGGAGGCCGGCAAGGTCGAGTTGGAGATGGTGGACTTCGTCCTGGATGAGGTGGTGGAGGGCGTGATGGCCCTACTGACGCCCCAGGCGCGGGAAAAGGGGCTGGATCTGGACGTCTCCGTGGCGCCAGAGGTCGCTGGCGCCTATCGCGGCGACCCCACCCGCCTGCGCCAGGTGCTGCTGAACCTGATGGGCAACGCCGTGAAGTTCACGTCCGAGGGGCGCGTCAGCCTGGCCATCACGGCGGCACCCGCCGAAAACGGCGGAGATCGGGCGGACGACCGCCTGCGCCTGCGCTTCACCGTCGTCGACACGGGTGTGGGCATGGGCGCGGACCAGCAGGCCCGCCTGTTCGAGAAATTCACCCAGGCCGACACGTCCATCAATCGGCGCTATGGCGGCACCGGCCTGGGGCTGGTCATCTCGCGCGAGCTGGTGCGCCTCATGGGCGGCAGCATCACCCTGGACAGCGCGCCCGGTGCCGGTTCCACCTTCGCCTTCACCATCCCGCTGAAGCCATCCAGCGTGCAGGTGGCCCGCCGCGCCGCGGCCGTGGCGGCGCTCAGCGGCCTGCGGGCCCTGGTGGTCGGGGCCAGCGGTCTGGTGAAGGCGCTGGAACGCCTGGATCTCATGGTGACGTCCGTGGCGGACGCGGACGCCGCCGTGGCCGAGGTGGCGGCGGATGGGGCTTGGGCCTTCGACATCGTGGTCATCGCCGAAACCCCCTTCGATGCCGCCGTTGGCGCGGACGGTCCCACCTTGGCCGCCCGGCTGCGGACACTGCCCCGGGCGGCGGCGGCCAAGATGGTGGTGGCGACCGGCCGGCCGCAGGTGGCCGAAGCCGACGCGGCGGTGGACGGCGTGCTGACCCAGCCGGCGCGGGCCCCGGCGCTGCGCGCCCTGCTCCTGCGCCTGTTCGGCGGCGGCGACATGGTGGAGACCGAGATGGACGGGCCGCTGGCGCGTGACCGGGGCGCCCGCGGGCTGGGCCGCCGCCTGCTGCTGGTGGATGACAACATGGTCAACCGGTCCGTCGCGCGCATCATGCTGGAACGCGACGGTTATACCGTCGACATGGCGGAGGACGGCCAGGCGGCGGTGGCCGCCTGCCGGACCACGGCCTATGACCTGGTGCTGATGGACGTGCAGATGCCGGTGATGGACGGCGTGACCGCCACCCAGGTGCTGCGCCGTGACCTGGGCCTGCGCCATCTGCCCATCCTGGCCATGACCGCCAACGCCATGGTGGGCATGCGCGAGGAATACCTGGCCGCCGGCATGGACGACTACGTCTCCAAGCCCTTTGACCAGCAGCAGTTCCTGGACACGGTGGCGCGCTGGGTGGCCAGCGGCGCCGACCATGCCGCCAGTCTCCAGATTGACGCGGCAGCCGCGTCGCCGGCGGACCCGATGGGGCAGGACGACGCTACCCTGGCCCGGCTGGACCCCGCCGTGCTGGCCGGGTTGCAGGCCATCGTGCCGCCGGCCGACTTCCGGGTGCTGGTGGAGAATTTCGTTGAGCACGGCCTGGCCCGGGTGCGGCGCATCCAGGCCCTGGCGGAGGCATCGGACCTGGCGCCCTTGCGGGCGGAGGCGCACGACCTGATTTCCACCGCCGGCAATGTCGGCCTGGTGGGCCTGCAGGCGCTGGGCCGCCAGATGCACGACGCCTGCGCCGACGGGGATATGGGCACCGTGCGGGCCCTGGCCGTCCGCATCGGCCGTGTCGGCCCCGGCGCCTGGACGGCGCTGGGCGAACGGTTTATCGGTAAGGCGGTGGAGGCGGCGGGCGACTAGCCCGTGAGGAATGCCGGCAGGAAAGCATGAGCAAGGGCGCGATCGTATTCGCGGAGGATGAACCCGGCCTGCGGGCCATGATCGGCGCCCTGTTGAAGGCCGGCGGCTACACCCCCGTGCCCGTGTCCGATGGCGCCCAGTGCCTGCGGATGCTGAGCCAGATGCAGCCGCGCGCCCTGCTGCTGGATATTGCTATGCCCACGCTGGATGGTTTGCAGACGCTGAAGGCGGTGCGGGGCAGTCACGCCCTGTCCATGGTGCCGGTCATCATGGTCACCAGCCATGGCGAAGCCGAGGTGCTGCAGGAAGCTCTGCGCAACGGGGCCGCCGGCGTGATCCTGAAACCCTTCAGGGCCGAGGAGTTCATTCCCCGCATGGAACGCTGCATCGCCCAGGCGCGCGCGCGGCGATAGGCCGTGGCTTGGCCGCCACGGATTGGTACAGTGTCGCCGACGCGTCGGCGATCATGAAAGACAGGAGATGAGCGTGACGGCAGGGGACCAGGCGGCAACCGCGCTGGATGAGGCGGCGATCGGCCGGTGGCGGGATCGCATACGCCAGACCACCTTCGCCAATTATCATTTCGAGATGGGGATCGCCCTGCTGATGGGCGGCGACGCCCAGGCGGCCCACGGCGCCCTGCAGCGGGCCGTGGAGATCCAGCCGGACCTGGCCATCCTGTATCCCCTGCTGGCGTGGACGGAGGAGCGGCTGGGCCAAGCCGAGGCCGCGCGGCAGCGGCAGGCCGACCTGCAAGCGCGCGCGCCCGCCTTGTGGCTGGACGGTTGCGCCAACCTGTCCGCCCGCCTGTTGAAGGACGGCAAGGCGGAAGGCGTGGCGTGGGCCCGCCGTTTCGTGGAACTGGCGCCCGCTACCGACATCCGCGTATCGGCGCTGGCCGGCCTGGCGGCCCACGTCGAAGGGCGTGCCCCCGACGCGCTGGCCGCCTGGGCGCACGCCCTGACGATGGCGAGCGACATCCCGGCCAGTTCAGCCAACGACCTGGCGAGCGCGCTGGCCGATATCTCCAACACCCTTTTCGCGCAGTGGCAGGACGACCAGGCGCGGCGGACGGAGTTGGCGCTGGCGGCGGCGCGGGTCGCCGGCCGGCTGGTTCCCACCCGTCCGGATTTGCGCTTCCAAATCATCCGCTGCCTGGTGCGCCTGGTGCGGCCGCAGGAGGCGGTGCCCGAGATCGAGGGTTACGTCGCCCTGGCGGGCGCGGGCGCCGCGGATGACAAGAACCTGCTGCTGCAATGGGGCATGCGTGACCTGGCGGCCGGCGACCTGGCCGCGGCGGATGAGCATTTCAGCCGTTGCGCCCAGGTTGACACCGGCTGGGCCCTGCCGGAAAGCCACCGCGCCCTGGTGGCGCTGCGCCGGGGCGACACGGCCCAGGCGGCGGCCCTCGCCCAGGCGGGCTGCACCCGCGAGCCGCGCAACTATTTCGCCAACCAGTGCCGCGGCCTTGTAGAGTTTGAGACCGGGGCCCTGGCCGAGGCCGTCGCCAGCCTGAAGCAGGCCAGCGCCCAGGCGCCCAACCAGCCGCTGGCCAAGCTGCTGCTGGCCATGGTGTTGGACGGTGCGGGGCAGGGGGCCGAGGCGGTGGCCGCCTATCGCGAGGCCGACGCGGAAGGGGGCGCGCTGATGCACCGTCAGCTGACCCTTTACCCGCCCGCCTACCAGGACCGTGTGGCCAAGCTGGCCCAGAAGGCGGGCTGACGGAGGCGGGCTGACGGAGGCGGGCTGATCCGGTCACGCCTTGATCAGGTGTTCCAGGGCCGCCACCACCCGGTCGACATCGCCATCGGTCATGGCCGGGAATAGGGGCAGGGACAGGCAGGCTTGGTACCAGCCGTCGGCGCCCGGCAGGTCCAGGCTGCCATAGCGCTCCCGGTAATAGGGCTGGTGGTGCACCGGGATGTAATGCACCTGGCTGCCCACGCCTTGGGCCTTCAGCGCCGCCATGACGGCGGCACGGTCCCGGCCCGGGGCCGCGAAGTCGATCAAGACGACATAAAGATGCCAGGCGGGCTTCCCGCCGCTGCGCCCCGCGTGCCGGATGAAGGGGGCCAGAGGCGCGAGGCGTTCATCGTAGCGCGCCACCATGTCCGCCCGCCGGCGGACGAAACGGTCCAGCTTGCCCAGCTGGCTCAGGCCCAGAGCGGCGTGGATGTCGGTCAGGCGGTAATTGTACCCGGGCGCCGGCATCTCGTAATACCAGGGGTTGGCGCCGCCGTCGGCGCCGAAGGCCGCCTTCCTGTCCTGGAAGGCCGCCGGATCCCGCACCATGCCGTGGCTGACATCGCGGCGCAGGCTGCGCGCCAGGGCGTCGTCATTGGTGGTGACCATGCCGCCCTCGCCGGCGGCGATGGTCTTCACCGGGTGGAAGGAGAAGCAGGCCATGGCGGAGCGGTCGCAGGCGCCGATGGCGATGCTGGCTCCGGCCCGGTTGGCGCGCCGGCTGCCCACGGCGTGGCAGGCATCCTCGATGATGGCCAGGCCGCGTGCCTCGGCCAGGTCGGCCAGGGCGTCCAGGTCCGCCGCCTGGCCGGCGAAGTGCACCGGCGCCAGGGCGCGCACGCGCCAGCCGGCGGCCTCGGCGCGGGCGATGGCGGCCTCGGCGTCCGCCCGGCCCATCAGGCCGGTTTCGGGATCGACATCGGCGAAGGCCACCTCCGCCCCGCAGTAGCGGGCGGCGTTGGCGGTGGCCAGGAAGGTGACGCTGGGCACCACCACGGCGTCGCCGGGGTGCAGGTCCAGCGCCATGCAGGCCAGGTGCAGCGCCGCGGTGCCATTGGCGCAGGCGATGGCGTGGCGGGCGCCCACGGCTTCGGCGAAGGCGTGCTCGAACCGGGTGACGGTGGGCCCCTGCGTCAGCCAGTCGCCGCGCAGCACGGCGGTGACGGCGGCGATGTCGTCCTCATCGATGGCCTGCCGGCCGTAGGGCAGATAGGGCGGCGAAGACGGCGGACCGGCAGCCATCACGGCCTCTGCAGCAGCACGGCCAGGCGTTCAGGGGTCAGCCAGTCGGTGTTGCTGTCGCTGCGATAGCTGAAACCGTCGGGCACCGGCCTGGCCCCCAGCTTGACGTAGGCCTGGCGGGTCCACCAGTTGAAGGCCGGCTCGATGACGTAGCGATCCTCCATCTCAAAGGTCTGGCGGCTGTCGTCCTCGGTGATCATGACCTCGTGCAGCTTTTCACCGGGGCGGATGCCGATGACCTTGTGCGGCAGGTCCGGCGCCATGCAGCGGGCCAGGTCGCCCACCCGCATGCTGGGAATCTTGGGCACATAGATCTCGCCACCCTGCATCATGCCGAAGCAGGACGCCACGAACTCCACCCCATGCTGCAGGGTGATCCAGAAGCGCGTCATGCGCTCATCCGTGATGGGCAGTTCGCCGGCGCCCTCGGCGATCAGCCGGCGGAACAGTGGGATGACGCTGCCGCGCGACCCCACCACGTTACCGTAGCGCACGACGGCGAAGCGGGTGCCCACCGACCCCGACAGGTTGTTCGAGGCCACGAAGATCTTGTCGGACGCCAGCTTGCTGGCACCATACAGGTTGATGGGGCTGGCGGCCTTGTCGGTGGACAGGGCGATGACCTTGCGCACCCCCGCCGCCAGGGCCGCGTGCACCACGTTCTCCGCCCCGTAGATGTTGGTGCGGATGCATTCGATGGGGTTGTACTCCGCCGTCGGCACATGCTTCAGGGCGGCGGCGTGGATGCAGTATTCGACCTCGCGCATCGCCATTTCCAGCCGGGACCGGTCGCGCACGTCGCCGATGAAGAAACGCAGCACGCCCTCGTGGGCCACGCCCAGCTGCTGCTGCATTTCATACTGTTTGAACTCATCGCGGGAGAAGATGATGATCCGGCGCGGCTTGGCGTGTTCCAGCAGATAGCGCACGAACTGGCGGCCGAAGGATCCGGTCCCGCCGGTGATCAGGATGGATGCGCCGTTGAAATCGGCCAGGGCCGATTTAAGGAACTTCGACGTCATGTCTGCCCCCGCCGCCAGGGGAACCGTCCCCCCGGCCTGAAAGATCGCGGAGATCGCCCGGAGAGGACGGTCGCCGGATGGTCAGGGGGAGTATAGCGCCAACATCCCGGCAAGTATCAACAATCTGTGTGGTTTATGTAATCACCCCACAACTGCTATCCTAACGGGGTGGTTACACGGGGTGGGCTGTTCCGTTGGCGGCGGAACGGTGGTTAAAACTCCGAACAATGTTCCTGACAGGTGATGAATGGTCCATGGCGGCGCCGGCACGGGGGCGAAGGGCGACCGGCAGGCCGGCGGGCAGGTCGCCGGCTTGCTGGCCCAGGCCATGGACCGGCACCGCGCGGGCGACCTGGCGGGGGCGGAGACGCTGTACCGCCGTATCCTGGCGCTGGATCCGGCGCAGGCCGACGCGCTGAACCTCTGCGGCGTGACCTGCCATCAGCAGGGACGCTCGGTCGAGGGGCGCGCCTTGCTGGAACGGGCGCTGGCCGCGCGGCCGGACGACCAAGGCGCGCTGGAAAACCTGGGCCTGCTGCTGGTGCAACAGGGGGACACGGCGGCGGCGGTGCCCCTGCTGCGGCATACCCTGCGCCTGCATCCCCGCAGCGTTTCCGCCTGGATGTCCCTGGGCTTGGCCTATGCCGAGCTGAAGGATCTTTCGGCGGCCATGGCCGCCTATCACAGCCTGCTGGATATCGCGCCCCACCATGTGCCCGCCCTGCTGAACCTGGGTGACCTGATGCGCCAGCGCTACGATGGCGAGGGCGCGGAAATCATGGCCCGGCGCCTGCTGGCGCTGGAACCGGCCAATCCCGCCGGGCACATGGCCTTGGCCAACGCGCTTCAGGTCGTGGGCGATCTGCCGGCGGCGGAGGCCGCCTTCACCCGCGCGCTGGACTTCGACCCCCAGAATCCGGCGCCGCGCTACAACCGCTCCTACGTGCGGCTGGCCATGGGCCGGCTGCCGGACGGCTGGGCCGATTACACCATTCGTTTCGCTACCGGAAACATCCAGCCTTGGCGCTACCCTGATCGCCCTCAGTGGGCGGGTGACCCGTTGAACGGGCGGCGCCTCATGCTGTGGCGGGAACAGGGGCTGGGCGATGAGTTCATGTTCTCCCCCCTCTATGTCCCGGCCCTCCGCGCGGCGCTGGGCGGGACTGCCGGCGGTGGTGTCGTCATCCTGACGGAACCCCGGCTGATCGGCCTGATGTCCCGCTACCTGCGGCGCGAGTTGGCGGATCTGGCCGACCGGGTGGAAGTTCGGCCCGAACCGCTGGGCGGCGACGATTTCGATGTGCATCTGCCCGCCGGCAGCCTGCCCGCCCTGTTCGGCGCCCGCCTGCGCGACTATGCCGGGCGGGACGGTGGCTGGCTGGCGGCTGATCCTCCGGCGGTGGCGCACTGGCGCCAGCGCCTGGCCGATCTGGGACCGGGGCTGAAAATCGGCATGTGCTGGACCTCCGGCATCAAGGCGCCGCACCGCGACCCCAATTACCTGGGGCTGACGCGGTGGGCGCCGCTGCTGTCCCTGCCCGGCATCACCTGGGTCGATCTGCAATACAGCGACGTCACGGCGGAGCGGCAGGCCGCGGCGGCGGAGGGGCTTCGCCTGCCGCACCGCTTCACCGATCTGGACCAGCGCAACGATATCGAGGGCGTCGCCGCCCTGATCTCCGCCCTGGACATGGTCATCACCGCCCCCACCTCGGTGGGCGAGATGGCCGGGGCCCTGGGCGTGCCCATCTGGCGCATGGAATTGCCGGGCGACTGGTCCATGCTCGGCACCCGGGTGCGCCCCTGGTACCCGGCCATGCGCATCTTCCCGGCGGCGACCGTGGCCGATGCCCTGGACCAGGTGCGGACGGCCCTGCTTACGCTCACTGATTTCGGCATCGAAACGAATGATCTTGAGGCGGCACCCCGGGCGGCTTCCCGGCCCCCCAACTTGCCGACCTTGGCCCAAGCCTACGATCTGCTGACGGCCGGCCGGACGACAGAGGCGGTGGCCGCCCTGGACGCGCTGATCGCGTGGGGCGAATTGGCGCCGGCCGCCCGGGGCCAGGCGCTACACCTTCTGGGCTTGGCACGCTTCCAGGGGGGCGATGCGGCCGGGGCGGTGCCCGCCATCGTCCAGGCGCTGGCGTTGCTGCCGCCGGAGCAATCGGCCATGCCGGCCAACAACCTGGGCAACGTCCTGCGCCAGCTGGGCCGCCTGGCCGAGGCGGAGGCCGCCTACCGGCGGGCGCTGGCGCAGGACCCGGCCCTGGCGGCGGCGGCGTCCAACCTGGGGGCGCTGCTGCGCGACCGGGGCGACCTGGCGGGGGCGGAGGCCGTTTTGCTTCACGCCTTGAGACTGGCCCCCGACCGGGCGGAAACGCTGGTCAACCTGGCGGGCACGATGACGGCCCTGGGGGCCCCGTGGCAGGCGGAATCCCTGGCGCGCCGGGCGGTGGCCCTGGCGCCGGGAATGGCGCATGCGCATGGCAACCTGGGTACTGCCCTGGTGGCCCAGGGCTGTCTGGGAGAGGGCGCGCGCCACCTGGCCGAGGCCGGGGCGCTGGACGCCGGTCAGCCGCTGATCCAGTTCAATCTGGGCCTGGCCCGCCTGGCGCAAGGGGACCTGGTGGCGGGTTGGCAGGGCTATGCCCGCCGCGACCTGGGCGGGGCGGCGGCGGTTCCGCTACCGGCGCCGCCGTGGCGGGGGCGGGATTTGGCGGGACGCACCCTGCTGGTGCGGCGAGAACAGGGCCTGGGGGATGAGCTGCTGTTCGCCAGCCTCTACCCCGACCTGGCGGGACAGGTGGGCCGACTGGTCATCGACTGCGACCCGCGCCTGGCCGCGCTGTTCGCCCGCGCTTTTCCCGGGGCCGTCATCGCGCCGGCGGGCCGGACGCTCGATGGTGGCGACGCCCCGGTGCCCGACGCCGCCCTGTCGGCGGGCGACCTGCCGGCCCTGCTGCGGCCGGATCTGGCCGGTTTCATCGGGGGGCCGGCGGCCTATCTGACCGCCGACCCGGGGTTGGCGGCGCTGTGGACCGGCCGCCTGGCGGCGCTGGGCCCGGGGCTCAAGGTGGGTGTGTGCTGGCGCAGCGGCTTGCGGACGGAGGAACGCGGCCGGTTGCTGTACCCGCAGCTGGATGAGTGGGACCCGCTGCTGCGGCTGCCGCATGTGCACTTTGTCAGCCTGCAGTATGACGGCGCGGCGGCGGAGCCCGAGTTGATGGCGGCAGAGGCGCGCCTGGGCATCCGCGTCCACCGTTGGCCCGACCTGGATTTACGCGATGACCTGGACGGCGTCGCGGCCTTGATCAGCGGCCTGGATCTGGTGGTGACGGCCGGCACCGCCGTGTCGGAACTGGCCGGCGCCCTGGGCGTGCCGTGCTGGCGGCTGGGCGCCACCTTCGAATGGACCCGGCTGGGCAGCGGGGCGCGGCCCTGGTTCCCCGCGCAACAACCCTTCTTCCCGCCCGAGGGCGAGGTCATCGGCATGGTGCTGCCGCACCTCGCCTGGCGGCTGGCCGACTTGGCCCGGACCACCATTGCCGATGGCTTCGCGTCTTCGCCCCCGGCACCGTCACCCGACACGCTGTATACCGACGGTCTGGCGGCGCGCGACGCGGGCCGGGTGGACCTGGCCGTGGAGAGGCTGGGCCAGGCGGCGGACGCCGGCCATGCCGGCGCCCTTACGGCGCTGGCCGGCCTGCTGCGACGGGAGGAGCGCTGGGCGGCGGCGGCTGACCGATACCGCCAGCTGCTGCGCCTGCGCGCCGACAATGCCGAGGCGTTGTCCGGCCTGGGCCTCGCCCTTCAGGGCTTGGGCCAGGGGGCGGACGCCCTGCGCTGTCACGACCGGGCGGTACAGCTGGCGCCGGACCGGGCGGCCCTGCATGCCAATCGCGGCCTGACGCTGACCGCGCTGGGCGATGATGCCGGGGCCGCCGATTCCCAGCGGCGGGCGACGGAGGTCGAGCCCGGCTGGATCGGCGGTTGGGTCAACCTGGGCGTCGCCCTGACCCGGCTGAACCAGGCCGACGCCGCGCTGGAGGCCTTCGACCGGGCGCTGGCGATTGAGCCTGGATCGGCGGCGGCCTTGATGGGCTTGGCCAACCTGTGCCAGTTGCTGGGCAACCCCGGGGCCGCTGTCGTCCATCTGCGCGCCGTGCTGGCGTCGCGGCCCGATGACGCCGACACCCACCTCAACCTGGGCCGAGCCCTGTTCGACTTGCGGCTGGTGGAGGAGGCGCGCGCGCATTACCGCCGCGCGTTGGCGCTGCGTCCCGGCTGGGCCAAGGCCCGGTTGAACCTGTCCATGCTGGCGCTGGAGCTGGGTGATCTGGAGACTGGCTGGCGGGACCACCCCGCCCGCTTCGCCGTGCCCGATAGCACGGCCCGGCGTGACCTGGTGCTGCCGGCCTGGACCGGTGGCGACGTGCGGGACCGCGCCCTGCTGGTATGGGGCGAACAGGGCCTGGGCGATGAAATCCTGTTCGCCAGCTGCCTGCCCGGCCTGCTGCGCTGGCTGGGCGCGCGCGGTTGCCGCCGCCTGGTGGTGGAGGTGGACGCCCGGCTGGTCGGCCTGCTGTCTCGGGCGCTGGAGCCGCAGGCGCCGGCGGGCCTGGAGCTGGTGGTGCGCGGCCGTTCCGACGCGCCACGCGACGCCGACATGCATGTGCCCCTGGGCGGCCTGCCGGCCCTGTTGCGCCGCGCGCTTGGGGACTTCCCGGCGGATCCGCCGCCCTGGCTGCGTCCCGATCCGCAGCGGGCGGCGTTTTGGCGCGGCCGTCTGGCCGCCTTGGGGCCGGGCCTCAAGATCGGCCTGTGCTGGCGCAGCGGCCTGCGCAGCCTGGGGCGGCACAACCTGTACCTGACCCTCATGCAGATGGCGCCGCTGCTGACCGTGCCGGATGTCCATTTCGTGGTGCTGCAGTACGACGCCCATGCCGGCGATGCGGCGGCGGAGATGGCGGAGGTCGCCGCCGCCACCGGCGTGCCCCTGCACCTGTGGGATGACCTGGACCTGCGGAACGATCAGGACGGGGTGGCGGCGCTGATGGCGGGGCTGGACCTGGTGGTGTCGGCCGCCACGGCGGTGGGTGAGCTGTCGGCGGCCTTGGGCGTGCCCACCTGGCGTTTCCAGCACATGCCCGCCTGGGCGTCCCTGGGCACCGGGGCGCGGCCGTGGTTTCCGGCGCAGCGCCAGTGGTTTTCCGGCTGGGGCCCGCCGGAGGTGGTGGTGCCGGCCATGCGCGCGGCGCTGTTGCGCCTGAGGGCGGAGGCGGCGCCCGCCCCCCCGACGGACATGGCGGCCACGGTGGAGGCCGGCATGGCCGCCCATCGCGCCGGCGATTTGGCGGGGGCGGAGGCAGCCTATCGGGCGGTACTGGCGCGCGCACCCGGCGATGTCGATGCCCTGCATCTGCTGGGCGTGGTGATGGTGCAGGACGGCCGGGTGGATGAGGGCGCCGGCCTGCTGCGCCGCGCCGTGGCCGCGGACCCCACCTTCGCCCAGGCGCATAACAGCCTGGGCGGCGCCCTGCGGGCCGCCGGCGATTTGCCCGGCGCCCTGGCCGCCTTCAGCCGCGCCACGGAGCTGGTGCCGGATTATGCCGAGGCCTGGGGCAACCGGGCCGGTGTCCAGGCCGAGAGGGGCGCCTGGGACGCGGCGCTGGCGGCGGCGGATCGCGCCGTGGCGCTGCGTCCCGGTTACGCCAAGGCCCTGGTGGAGCGGGCCCGCGCCCTGGCCGGCCTGCGGCGCACGGCGGAGGGCCTGGCCGCCGCGCGCGCCGCCGTGGCGGCGGAGGAGACGCCATACACCCTGACCAATCTGGGCCTGGCCCTGGGGACGGAGGAAATGTGGGGCCTGGCGCGGGCGTGCCATGAACGGGCACTGGCCCTGGACCCCACCTATGTCGAGGCCGCCAACAACCTGGCCCTGACCTGGCTGGGTGAACGCGGCCCCACGCGGGACGCCATTCGCCAGACCCAGGGCCGGGCCCGGGCGGGCTTCCAGCGGGCCCTGGCGCTGCGGCCGGATTTCCCGTCCGCGCGCTACAACCTGGCCATCCTGGACCTGGCCGAGGGGCGGCTGGCGGCCGGCTGGCCCGGCTACCAGGCCCGCTTCGACGCCGGCCAGGCCCTGCCCGATCGTCGCTTCCCCCAGGCCCGCTGGCAGGGGGAGGCGCTGGGCCGCCGCCGCCTGCTGGTATGGCGGGAACAGGGCCTGGGCGACGAGCTGCTGTTCGCCAGCCTGTACCGCGACCTGATCGCCGCCCATCCCGAGGCCCGCTTCGTCCTGGAATGCGATGCCCGGCTGGCCGGCTACTTCACCCGCGCCTTCGTGGCGCGGGGGGACGATCGGGTGATGGTGGCGCCGGACTTCATCACCGCCGCTGCCGCCGGCGCCGACCTGCATATCCCCGCTGGCGACCTGCCCCAACTGCTGCGGGATGGCCTGGGTGCCTTCACGGGGCGGGCCTACCTGGGGCCCGATCCGGCGCGCCTGGCCGTCTGGCGGGCACGGGTGGACGCGCTGGGGCCGGGCCTGCGTGTGGGCCTGTGCTGGCAGAGCATGGTGCGCGACCTGGACCGCGACAGCGCCTACACCCGCCTGGCCGACTGGGCGCCCCTGCTGCGCCTGCCAGGCGTCATCCCGGTGATGCTGCAATATGGCGCGGTCGAGGAGGAGGTGCGCGCGGTGGAGTCCGCCCTGGGCGTCACCCTGCACCGTTGGGCCGACACCGACCTGCGCCAGGATCTGGAGGCGGCGGGCGCCCTGACCGCCTGCCTGGATTTGGTGGTCACCGCCCCCACCTCCGTCGGCGAACTGGCGGGCGCCCTGGGCGTGCCGGTCTGGCGGGTGGGCACGCGCATGGACTGGTCCATGCTGGGCACCGCCGTGCGGCCCTGGTTCGCCGCGATGGCGGTGGTGCCGGCCCCGGCCGACGGTCGCGCCGCCGACGTGGTACCGACGGTGGCGGCCGCCGTGGATCGGCTGAGCCGTGGGATGCCCATGCCCCCGCAACCGTCCCCTTCCGATGTGGACGGCCTGCTGGCCGACGCCGCCGCGCGCCATCAGGCCGGCGACGCCGCCGGCGCCCTGGCGCCGTATCGCGCCGTGCTGGACCGTCAGCCGGACCAGCCGGTGGCCCTGCATCTCCTGGGCTTGGCCCTGGCGCAGCTGGGCCGGGCGGAGGCGGGACTGCCCTTCCTGCGCCGGGCGGTCGAGGTGGCGCCCGGTTATGCCGCCGCCCAGTCCAATCTGGGCAACGTGCTGCAGACCCTGGGGCGTGCGGCGGAGGCCGAGGGCCATTACCGCCTGGCCCTGGACGCGGAGCCGGACCGGCCGGACGTGCTGACCAACCTGGGCAACGCCCTGCTGGCCCAGGGGCGCGCGGCGGCGGCGGCGGCCTGCCAGGAACGGGCCCTGGAGTTGGCGCCGAACCTAGCGGCGGCCGCGTCCAACCTGGGTACGGCCTTGCTGGCGCTGGACCGACCGGCGGCGGCCATCGACGCCTTCCGCCGGGCGCTGGGCGGTGCCTTGTTGCCGCACGAGGTGCCGGACACCCGGGATCCCGTGGTCATCGACGCCCTCTGCGGCCTGGGCGAGGCCCTGCGCCGCGCTGGCGACATCTTCGCCGGACCGCCCTGGCTGGAGCGGGCGGTGGCCCTGGCGCCCGAGCAGGCGACGGCGTGGAACAACCGGGGCCGCTGCCTGAACGATGCCGGCCGCTATGCCGCCGCCGGCGACAGCTACGCCCGCGCCATCGACCTGGATCCGGCCCTGGCCACGGCGCGCTTCAACCGCGGCCTGGTCGATTTGCAACTGGGCACCCTGGACCGGGGCTGGCAGGGCTATGCCTGGCGCTTCGCGGCCGAGGACAAGGGCGGTGCCCCCCGCTTCGACCGGCCGGCTTGGCGCGGGGAAACCCTGGCCGGGCGCAGCCTGCGGGTTTGGCATGAACAGGGACTGGGGGATGAGCTGCTGTTCGCCAGCCTCTATCCCGCCCTGGCCGCGCGGGCGGCCGACCAAGGGGCCACGGCCGTCCTGGTGGAATGCGATCCGCGCCTGGCCGGTTTGCTGGCGCGCAGCTTCCCCACCCTGCGCTTCCTGCCACGGCCGCGCCGACAGGGGGCGGCCGCGCTGGAGCCGGCGGGCGCCGACCTGGTGGTGGCGGCGGGCGACCTGGCGGCCCTTTTGGCGCCCGCCTTGGCGGATTTCGCCCGTGATGGCGCGGCGGCGGGCTATCTGCTGCCCGATCCCGGGCGGGTGACCCACTGGCGGGGCCGATTGGCGGAACTGGCTTCGGGGCCGGCCCTGGTGGTGGGAATCGCCTGGCGTTCCGGCCAGCTCAGCACCGAACGCTCGCGCGCCTATTCCACGCTGGCCCAGTGGCGGCCCCTCCTGTCCCTGCCGGGGGTGGTGGCGGTCAGCCTGCACTATCAGCCGGCGGTGGAGGAGATCGCGGCGCTGAAGCGCGACCACGGCCTGACGGTCCACCGCTTCGCCGACGCCGACCTGCGCGACGACCTGGAAACGGCGGCGGCCCTGACGGCCGCCTGCGACCTGGTCATCAGCGCCGCCACGGCGGTGGGGGAGATGGCCGGGGCGGTGGGCACCCCCTGCTGGCGCTTCGCCTCGCGCGACTGGACGACCCTGGGCACCCCGGTGCGGCCGTGGTTTCCGTCGCACCGCCTGTTCGCGCTGGAGAAATACCAGCTGGAACCCGCGTTGGCGCTGGGGGCCATGGCCATGCAGCTCCGGGGGTTGGTGGGATAAGCCCGGGTCAGCGCCCGGCGGGAATGTCCCATTCCTGCAGGGTGCGGCTGGGGGCGTCGCCGTCGTCGAAACCGTGGATGGCGACGTGGGTGCGGCCGCTGCGGTAGGCCCAGACCTCGGCCCAGGCGTACAGGCGGTCCATCTCTCCCGTACCGCCAGCCTTGACCGCCGCCAGGGGCGACCCGCCGGACCCGATGATCACCTGCCAAGCTTGTCCACCCTGGGCCTTGGTCGGCTGCCAGGCGTGGAAGATGTGCTCATGCCCGCAGAAATAGGTGGCGTGGTGGCGTTCCACGATCTCCCAGAAGGTGTCGCGCAGGACCTCGCCGCCCGTCTCCAGGCCGGTTTCCTTCTCGGCCTTGCCCACCTTGTCCTTCGGGACGGGGAAGTCGTAATTGTAGGCCATCTTGTGGCCGAAGATGTAGACATGGGTGGCGCCGCGCGCCTCGGCCGCTGTCAGGTCGGCCTCCAGCCAGGCGACGGGTGCTGTGCCGTCGGCACCGCTGGGGTCGGTGTTGATGACGGCGATGTGCACCGGGCCGGTGTCGAAGCTGTAGGTCAGCTGGCGCTGGTCGCTGGTGATGCGGTCGGTGCCGTTGGCCGGCGTGTTGTCCACCGACCAATGGGTGGCGGGCATGCCTGTCAGCCGCTGCCACAGCGGGGCGTCCAGCACCAGGTCGCCCATGTTGGCCCGCCAGGCGTCCTCATTGGCGGTGTTGGCCAGCTTCAGGGTCTTGCCGTTGGGCTGCTTGACCTTGCTTTCCGTTTCATGGTTGCCGGCCACGGGCAGGACGTAGGTGCCCGTCTCCATCAAGGGTGCCATCATGCCGCGCCAATAGGCGTACTCGCGGTCCAGCAGCGGCCGGTCCGGGGTGTAGCCCATGACCATGTCGCCCAGGAAGATGAAGGCCTGGGCGTGGGCCGCCTGCACCTCGCGGCCGATGCGGGCCAGCTGCCGTGTCGCCTGCAGGAACGGGGCGTCGTGCACCGTCAGGCGTGGGTCGTCCGTATCCTGGCGGCTGTCGCCCACCGTGGCGAAATGGAAGACCACCGGGTCGTCGGCGGGCGCCGCCCAGGCGGCTGGGGCGGCGGGCAAGGCGGCGGACAGGCAGGCGCCGGCAAGCGCCAGCAGGGGGGCGGGGCGGATCATGGGGGAATCCTGAAAATGGGAAAGGGGGGCGACCAGGCGGCCGCCCCCGACGGTTGCGCCTAGGCTCAGTATTTGACCTGGATGGTGCCCTGGATCTGGCGCCCGGCCTGGAAGGTGTAGAGGCCGCCGCCATAGGTGGTGATGGCCCGGTCGTTGGCCAGGTTGAAGGCCGCCAGCTTCAGCCGCACCATGCCGAAGTCATACGAGACCGAAGCGTCGGTGGTGGTGTACTCGGGGATCTCCCACGCCTGGCCCGGCGCCAGGAAGGTGCCGTCGGCGGTGGTGGTGGCGGTATTGCCGTTGTAGGCCACCACTTGGCGGCCCACCTGCTTGCGGCTCAGCGTCATCTGCCAGGGGCCCTGGTTGAACAGCACGCCGATGGCGTCGGTCCACTTCGGCACCTTGGTAAGGCCCTGGTGCGCCGTCAGGTCCTTGGCGGCGTTGATGGAACCGTTGACGAAGAAGGTCACGCCGTTGTCGAAGCTGTAGGCCGCCTGGCCTTCCACGCCGCTGTACCGGGCGTTGCCGGCGTTGACGTAGAACTGGCCGGTGGGGTCCGCGACCGACAGGTTGGTGACGTCGATCTTGTAAATATCGGCGTCGACCGTGACGTTGTCGCGGCTCCACACCGCGCCCAGCTGGTAGTTGGTGGTTTCCTGCGGCTTCAGGGCGTTCAGGTCCAGGTTGTTGACGTACAGCGTGGACAGCGACGGGATCAGGAAGCCGGTGGCGTACTGGGCGTAGACCGCCACGTCCGGCGTGATCTTGTAGTTGGCCGTCAGGAACTTCAGCGTCTTGTCATAGACGTTGTCGCCGTGCAGCGGCCCGCGGGTGAAGTTGGTGACGCCGCTGTTCTCCATGGCGGCGTCCACGGTGCGGTCGAAGTTCACGTACTTGACGCCCGGGGTGATGGTCAGCCGCTCGATGGGGCGCAGCTCGAAGTCGGCGAACAGCTGGTACTGGAACCACGAGCTGTCCTCCAGCGTCTTGACGTTGGAGATGTTCTTCACCACCGGGGTCGTCAGGCTGGAATACTTCAGGTCGTCGATACCCTGGGTCAGGTCCTGCAGCAGGTTGTGCCGGTCGGTGCTGGAGGTTTCCACCAGGCCGCCCACCTTCAGCGTGCCGAAGGTCCAGTCCTTGTTGCCGCGCAGGATGTCGCCGAAGACGCGGTAGCGGTTGCCCTTGCTGTAGCCGCCGATGTCGGTCTTGGGCAGGTTCTTGTTGCCGACGGCGGAGGTGTTGGCCGCCCCCACCAGGCCCGTGACGTCGTTCACCGACTCTGTCTGGTTGGAATAGAAATTGGTATAGGCGTCGTTGTCGACGCTATAGCCGTCACCCAGGTCGCCCTTCAGGTTGACATAGTCGAAGTCGCTGGATTTACGCTGCTGATTGTACTTGTAGTAATGCTCGTCCTTGGGGTTGTCGTTCAGCGCGAAATCCTTGCCGTAGGCCACGACCTGGGCCCAGGTTTCGCCCGGGCCGGCGTCGGACTGGTAGAAGTGGGTGCGGTTATGGGTGGCGAACAGCGTCGCCTGCCACTTCTCGCTGATGGGCACCTGGATCTTGATCAGCTGGTTCTGGGCGTCGCCGCCGGAAAAGCTCAGCTCGCCGTCCGACTGCCGTTCATCGAAGTTCAGCAGGATCTTGGTGCCGCCCAGCTCATCCAGCTTGCCGGTCTGGATGGTGGAGACGAAGTTCTGGGTGTTGAACGAACCGAAGGTGATCTTCTGCGACAGGCCGAACGTGTCGTCCACGGTGGGCGAGAAATAGTGGATGGCGCCGCCGAAGTTGGCCTGGCCCAGGTCGCCCGCCGCGCCCGGTCCGCGGTCCACGACGGCCGACCCGATGGTGGACGCCGGGAAGTACGAGGCGGGGTGGTGCGTCGGATCGTTGGTGTCGCCGAAGGCCATGCCGTCGTAGGTGATGTTGAACTGCCCGTCGGCGAAGCCGCGCAGGGTGACCTTGTTGGTCTCCCCAACGCCGCCGCCGTTGGAGGCGATGCCGCCGATGCTGGGGGCGATCAGGACGGTGGTGGTGAAGTCGCCGGTCTCGGGCGTCGCCTGCTCGATGTAACGGCGGCTGATGATGGACTTGGGCTGGCTCTGGTCCAGCGACGCCTTCACGGGCGCCTCGGCGGCGGCGCGGTTGCGCTCCGCCTCGATCAGGATGGTGTCCACGTCCACACCTTCCGAGCCGGTGCCGGCGGTGGAGCGGCTGGCGCCCCCGCTGGTGTCGCCATTGGCGTCGGCGGCGGCATCGGCGGGCGCCGCCCAGGCACCGCCGGCCCAGGCCATGCCCACGGCGCTGCCGGCCAGTAAAGCGGCGCGGAGGAAACGGCGGCTGCTTCTTGTTTTGTTGAACATTTTTCGGCTCCCCATGAAAAACGTGGCGCTTCACTAGGTTTCGCGCCTTGGGGGTGCACGTTAAATTTTGGTTGATTGTTTATTTCCGTATTATTACCGGAGAAGAAATCGTCGCGGGCTTTAGTCGATTAACGATCTCGTTATAAATTAAACATTCTGTTAGTTTTGATGCGATGGGCGCGGGAATCCGGCGGAACCACTTGGTTCCTGTTGATCTGGCTTTGACGCCGATCGTGGTTTGACATGAATTTTGGGAGCGGCATCAGATTTATACTGATAATGATTTTCATGGCGCGCCGGCGCGCCCGCTGCGCCACTATGACGCAGCGGGTCATGGACTCCGCCCCCGGTCGGTGGACCAAGATTGAACGGATCGGGATTTAGCGTGTCAGGATGTTGACGGCCGCGAATAAATCCAGGATGTGGCGGGCGCGGACGTCCCAGGTGTGGTGCGTGGCGGCCTGGCGGAAGCCCGCCCGGGCTACGGCCGCCAAGCCGGCCGGGTCGGCCTGTGCCGCCTCGATGCGGCCGGGCAGGGTTTCCAGGGCGGTCCAGCGATAGAACAACATGTCACGCCCGTCGGTGTAGTGTCGGTCGTAGTAGCGGCTGGTGTCGGACACGACGGCGGCGCCGTTGACCTGCGCCGCGAACACCCGTTCGTGTCCGCCCGCGACGAAGTTGTTGTTGCTGTTCAGCACCATGCGGGTGCGGCGCAGCAGGCGCAACGTCTCCTCGAAACTGCCTTCGCCCCGCCAATCGAAGGCGGGGAAGGGCCGGTCCTCCCATCCTTTGCCGTAAACCACCAGCGGCACCCCGGCGGCGTTCAAGGTCACCAGCAACTGGTGCCGGCGATAGGCTTCCACATAGCGGTAGACCTCGCGTGATTTGCGGATCAACTGTGTTCGGCTGGCGGGGGTCAGGCTGGTGTCGCGGACGGCCATCACCTGGTCGATGGCATCCTCCAGCGACAGCGTGTCCTGGCTCAGCGCCAGGTCGGCGGCGTCATCGAACAGGGTGGTGACGAAGTTGCGCTCGGCGCTGTGCCATTCCCGCCGGGGTGTGCCCCGGTAGGTGCCGGTGAACAGCAGGGGGATGTCGCGCCGCGCCGCCCAGTCCTGGAACAGCGTTTCCTCGTCCGGCATGGCTGGCGGAATGCTGGTGTTGGCGCCCGGCGGCATCAGCGACAGCGCGGCGAAATGTTCGGGGGGAAAGCTGTCGCGCACCAGCTTGACATGGCTTTCGTCGAGGAAGCTGACGATGAGCCGCCGGTCCATCTTGATTTCCAGCCGGGGCCACAGATGCACCGGATGGTCGACATGCAGGGTGATGAACAGGCTGTCGACGGCATCGTACAGCGTCTGGTCGCCGACGCGCATATCCACCCCCATGCCGTTCAGGGAGTAGAAAAACTGCACCGGCTGGCTGAGTGCGGCGTTCAGCCGCGCCATTCCGTCCGGGAGCAACAGGTCGACCACGATGGCCTCGTGTCCCATGGCCGCAAGGGCCGCCGCCAGCTGGTCGATATGCAGCCGAAGCGAGCCGTACTGCGACTGGCCCTTGAACAGAACGATACGCATGACCTCTCTCCTGGCGCGCCGGCCCTTGGCGCCTAAGGTGCCCCAGCCGGGCTGGTGACGCCAGCGTCGGACACCGGTGCCCAGACGGTCATGAATCGTTAACCAATATGTCGCCGTCTTTTCAAGCGGATGGCGTAACGGACGCTCTCCCAACCCTCGCTGGATGATCGTCCATGATCTTGGTGAGCCGCCGCCGGGCCCTATCGCCGTTGCTGCTGGGCGCCGCCGCCCCGCCGGCGATGGACGCGCACGCTCAGTCGCTGGCAGGCACCGGCCACGACCACCCCGGGGTGAAGCGCCCGCAGCCCGTGTGACGGAAGGCCGTATACCGAAATGTCACACCGTTGCCAGTAAACGGATCGGTAATCGCACTGTCTTAAAATATTCACATCGCGTTGCTATGCAGCATGCGCTTTCAAGCCGGACATAAAGGTGACCATATCACTTCTGTGTATTACCGGATGGGGAAGATTTTAAATAAATCGAAGGGGGAAATTCGATGCTGAAGAATCGGTTGTTGGCGGGTGTGTCTCTGCTCATCCTCGGTATTTCGAGCGCCACGTTCGCGCAGACGGCGCCGGACGCCGCGGCGGATGCCGATGCGATGCAGGAAATCGTCGTGTTCGGCCGGGGCGAAACCCGCCAGGTGCAGGCCATCACGCCCATGGACATGCAGATCGCCGTTCCGGGCGCCAGCCCCATCAAGGTGATCTCCAAGCTGCCGGGCGTGAACTACCAGGCCGCCGACCCGTACGGCGCCTACGAATGGGCGGTGCGCATCTCCGTGCGCGGCTTCAACCAGAACCAGCTGGGCTTCACGCTCGATGACATCCCGCTGGGTGACATGAGCTACGCCAACGACAACGGCCTGCACATCAGCCGCGCCATTTCGTCCGAGAACCTGGGCGTTACCCAGATGGCCCAGGGTACCGGCGCCCTGGACACCGCCTCCACCTCCAACCTGGGCGGCACGCTGAAGTTCAAGTCGGCCGATCCGGAGACCACCGCCGGTGGCCTGGCCGCCGTCAGCTACGGCAGCAACGCCACGGTGCGCGCCTTCGGCCGCATTGAAACGGGTGAGATCGACGGCGGCGGCCGCGGCTACCTCAGCTACGACTACCAGCACGGCAACAAGTGGAAGGGCCAGGGCGAGCAGTGGCAGCAGCAGGCCAACGGCAAGTTCGTCCAGCCGGTGGGCGAGGGCACGCTGACCACCATGGTCAACTACTCCGACCGGCATGAGAACGACTACCAGGACCTGTCCTTGGCCCTGATCGGCAAGTTCGGCTACAAGCTGGACAACATCTCGGACAACTACACGCTGGCCAAGGCCATCGCGACCGCCTACCAGGCGGGCAAGCCCATTCCGGCGCCCTACTCCACGCCCGATGACGTCTACTTCGACGGCGCCGGCAACCGTGAAGACATCATCGGCTCGACCCAGCTGGAATACCCCATCAACGACCGCCTGTCGCTGAAGGCCATGGTCTACGGCCACCATGACAAGGGCATGGGCACCTGGGATACGCCCTACCTGGCGACCCCCGCCGCCTTCGGCGGCTCCCCCATCTCCATGCGCACCACCGAATACACGGTGTCGCGCATCGGCACGGTGGACAGCCTGACCTACACCCTGGCCGACCACACCATCGAAGGCGGCCTGTGGTTTGAGAACAACGACTTCGACCAGGCCCGCCGCTTCTACGGCCTGGGCATCAACAGCCCCGGCCGCACGGCGGATGAGTTCCAGGAGAACCCCTTCGCCACCCAGTGGCAGTACACCTTCAACACCAAGACCTACGTGTTCCACCTGCAGGACACCTGGCAGGCCCTGGACAAGCTGAAGATCAACTACGGCTTCAAGTCGATGAAGGTGGAGAACGAGAGCCAGACGCAGCGCTACACCTCGGCCAGCGACATCATCAACGGCTCCATCGACACGTCCAAGGGCTTCCTGCCGCAGGTGGGCTTCAACTACCAGCTGTCGGACGAGGCCGAGCTGTTCGGCGACTACGCCAAGAACGCCCGCGCCTTCGTCAGCTCGCACACCGACGGTCCGTTCTCGACCACGCAGTCCGGCTTCAACGCCATCAAGGACAAGCTGAAGCCCGAAACCTCCGACGCCTTCGAAGTGGGCACGCGCGCCCACGTCGATACGTTCGAGGCGGTGGCCGCGGCCTACTACGTCAGCTTCCACGACCGCCTGCTGGCCACCACCGTGGGCTCGGGCATCCAGGGCAACCCGTCGGCCCTGTCCAACGTGGGCGGCGTCACCTCCAAGGGTATCGAGCTGGCCGGCACCTGGAAGTTCGTGAAGAACTGGTCGCTGTACGGTTCCTATTCGTACAACAAGTCCACCTACGACGATGATACCCTGAACGGCGACGGCACCCTGTACGCCGCCACCAAGGGCAAGATCACGGTGGACAGCCCGCAGAACATGGTGAAGGCCGAACTGTCGTTCGACAACGGCATGCTGTTCGGCGCCATCTCGGGCAACTATATGAGCGAGCGCTATTACACCTACATCGACGATGGCAAGGTCCCGGGCTACATGACCGTGGACCTCAGCTTCGGCTACCGCTTCCAGGGTGGCGGCTGGCAGCGTGACCTGGAAATCCAGGGCAACGTCACCAACCTGTTCGACCGCCACTACGTCTCGTCGATCGGCACCAACGGTTACACCGTCAGCGACCCGACGGGCTCCTTCCAGACGCTGCAGGCCGGCGCCCCGGCCGCCGTGTTCGTCTCCGTGCGCAAGAAGTTCTAAGATCGCGTAATTTGCATAAATGCGAAATTTTGGGGGTGTGACCTTTTGCGGTCTCACCCCTTATGAGGAAAGACCTATATCTTTCAGGGGCCTCGCCGGCTAACCGGCGGGGCCCATTCTTTTTTCCCGCGCAGGATGGGGAAGGGTCGCATGCACCAGCTCACTTATGGCGATCGCCTGCAGGCCGTGATCCGGGACGATGCCCGGCGCATGCGGCTGCTGGCCCATGTCCGCGCCCTGGACCTGCCGGATTGTTGGATTGGCGCCGGCTTCGTGCGCAACGCCGTGTGGGACCACCTGCACCGTCCGCAGGCCATCCCCGAACCGGCGGGCGGGGCGCCCGACAGCGACGTGGATGTGGTGTGGTTCGACGCCGCGCGCCCGTCCATCGCGGTGGATCGCGACCTGACCGACCGCCTACTGGCCCTGGCGCCCGATGTCCCCTGGTCGGTGAAAAACCAGGCCCGCATGCACTGCCGCAATGGCGACGCGCCCTATGCCGGCTGCGCCGATGCGTTGTGCCACTGGCCGGAAACGGCCACGGCCGTGGCGATACGCCTGACGCCGGAGGACGCGCTGGAGATTCTCGCGCCCTTTGGCCTGGACGACCTGTTCGGCCGCCTCATCCGCCCTACGCCCACCTTCCGGGGCGCCAAGTACGAAATTCTGCGCCAGCGGGTGCGCGAGAAGCGCTGGCTGGAACGCTGGCCATTGCTGCGGGTGGTGGACGCGGACTGAATTAAGCCGCCGTCAAGCCCCCGTCCGGGGTGGGTCTGGTTTTCGCAACTAACCGTTTCCTATTTAACCGATCCCCGGTACTGAAAACGGCCGCCCTTGTCCCCAGCACAGGTCCGCCGTCCCATGACCGTGTCCCCCCAAAGCACGTTTCGCCAAACCGCGTCGGGCGGCCTGTCCGCCGGGCTGACCGTGCTGTTCGCCATCACCTGTGGCGCTGTGGTCGCCAACATCTATTACGTCCAGCCGCTGCTGGCCGATATCGCCGCCAGCTTCCAGGTGGGCATTGGGTCGGCGGGCATGCTGGTGACGGTGACCCAGGTGGGCTATGCCCTGGGCCTGCTGCTGGTGGTGCCGCTGGGCGACACCCACAATCGCAAGCGCCTGATCCTGACGCTGCTGGCCCTATGTATCGTCCTGTTGCTCGCGGCCGCGGCCAGCCCCGGCTTCCTCACCTTCGCCGCCGCGTCGCTGGGCGTGGGCGTGCTGTCCTGCGCCGCCCAGGTGGCGGTGCCCTTCGCCGCGTCCCTGGCGCCGGACCACAGCCGGGGCCGCACCGTGGGCACGGTCATGAGCGGCCTCATCCTGGGTATCCTGCTGGCCCGCACCATCGCCGGCGCCATCGCCCATTACGCAGGCTGGCGCGCCGTCTATATCGCCGCCGCCGTGGTGATGACGGTGCTGGGCGCCCTGCTGGCGCGTGCGCTGCCGGCCGACCCCGCCCGTCCCAGCATCCCCTACGGCCGGTTGATGGCCTCCGTCCTGCACCTGGCCCGCACGGACGCGGTGCTGCGCTGGCGCTCGCTGATGGGGGCCCTGGGCTTCGCCGGCTTCAGTGTGCTGTGGACGGGCCTGACCTTTGTGCTCAGCGACGCGCCCTATCATTTCGACCAGGCCACCATCGGCCTGTTCGGTCTGGCGGGCCTGGCCGGCGCGCTGGCCGCCAGCCGGGCGGGCCGCCTGGCCGACAGGGGCCATGCCCACGCGGCCACCGGCCTGTTCGCCGCCGCCTGCCTGGCGGCCTGGGGGTTGATGGCCTTGACCCACTGGTCATTGATCGCGCTGACCGCCGGCATCCTGCTGCTGGACATCGGCGTGCAGGGCCTGCAGATCACCAACCAGAGCGTCATCTACGCGGGCAATCATGGCGCCCGGGGCCGGGTCACCACGGTCTACCTCACGACCTATTTCGTGGGCGGCGCCTGCGGCTCGGCCGTGGCCAGCCTGGCGTGGGGCCTGGGCGGCTGGCTGGCCGTGTCGGCCACCGGCGGCGCCGTCGCCCTGGCGTTGCTGGGCTGCTGGCTGCTGGCCCATGCCCGCCGCGAGGAAGTGTGAGGCTCAAGGCCCGCTGACCACCAGCCGGTCGGCGCCGATGTACCGGCGCAGCACATCGGCCAAGGCCGTGGCCTGGACGGCGCGGAAAGGGTCATGCCCGGTCAACACCAGGGCCACGTTGGCAGGCGTGATGTCCAGCACGGCGGCGATGGCCACCTGCAGCTTCAGCCGCCGCACCTCCGCCGCCAGGTTGTGCGACTGGCCAGGGTCGATATGCACCCCCTTCTCACCCGTGCGGAAAGCCAGCCGCACGGCGCCGGTGTCCGGCCGGGACGCCGCGGGCGCACGGGCGAGCAAGGGGACGGTATCCGCCCGCCCGCCCTCGCCGGACGGCATTTGCGCCGTGGAGAAGTCGGGCAGGGCGGGGCAGCCGTCGGCCACCGCCCGCGCCTGGGCGCGCATATGCTCCAGCCGCGCTTGGCCGTCCTGGTCCAGCTTCGCCTCCAGGCCTTCCATCCCCGCCAGCCAGCGCTCCATGACATGGCGCGTGCCCAGGGCGCGCGGCGCGGTCGAGGCCGCCAGCTGGTCCATCAGCGTGGCGCTGGTCTCCAGCTCCAGCCGGGCCAAGTGGCGTTCCAGCAGGGCCAGCTGTTCCATCGCCTCGGTGCGGCGCGGCTCCTCCAGTGCGTCCACCTGGGTGCCGATGACGGCGACGAAGGACAGGACCTCGCTGAACAGGGGCGACAGGCGGCGCAGCGTGGCATACGCCTCGTCCACGTGCGGTTCCGCCGCCAGGGTGCGGGCGCAATCGGCGCCCAGGGCGCGCACGGCCTCGTTCAACTGGGCGATCTTCTGGCGGGTGGCGCGATAGCGGCGGGATTGGTCAGCGTCACGCGGCCGCCGCCCCTCCTGGGGACGGCGCCGGACATCGGGGATCGGGGCCGGCGGTGACGCCGTTTCCCTGGACATGCTTGTGCGGCCTGGCCTCTTTGGTCGAGACTGCGTCAACAATCGTTAGTTTACCATAAGTCGACCCCCGCGCCAGCGGTGTGGGGGAAGGGGCTCTCTGGGGCATTTTGGGGAAAGGGGTGTCGCCGTGGCGACCATCGCTGAGGCGCTGCAGGCCGCCTTGGATCATCATCAGGCGGGCCGTCTGGCCGAGGCGCGCATCCTTTATGGCCGGATCCTGGCCGTTGCGCCCGATACCCCCGACGCCCTTTACCTGTTGGGCGTGCTGGATGCGCAGGCCGGCCACTTCGACGCGGCGGCGGCCGGGCTGGAGCGGGCGCTGGTGTTGCGGCCGGAGGCCGTGGCTTATCGCCTGACCCTGGCCAAGGCGCTGATGGCGTCCGGCCGGACGGCGGCCGCCATCCCGCAGTTCCGCGCCGTCCTGGCCCGGCAGCCGGACCAGGCGGAGGCCCTGACCGCCCTGGCGCGGCTGTTGGCCGGCCGGGGCGAGGCAGCTGGCCCAGGGGGCCCAGGTGGAGGGGACCCAGGGGACAAGGATGAGGCGGCCGGCCTGTTCGAACGCGCCGCCCGGCTGGTGCCAGAGGACGCGGCCTTGGCCCTGGACCAGGGGCGCTGCCTCCACGCCCTGGGGCGCCTGGACGCGGCGGCGGCCGCCTTGGCCCGCGCCCTGTCCCTGGCGACGGGGACGATCGCGGCCGGGGCCCACATCACGCTGGGCCGCGTGCGGGAGGCGCAGGGGCAGGAGGACGCGGCGCTGGCGGCCTACCAGGCCGGGCTGTCCGTTCCCGGGCTGTCTGTGAGCGATCCGTCGATGGCGGCGCAAGGCCTGCAGGCGCAGGGCGCGCTGCTGCACAAGCGGGACCGGGCGCAGGACGCCGCCGCGGCCTACGAGGCGGCGCTGGTGCTGGCGCCGGATCTGCTGCCCGCCCGCTTCGGCCTGGGTCAGGTGCTGGCCGGTCTGGGCCGGCTGGAGGCCGCCGCCGATTGTTTCCAGGCGGTATTGGATCGGGGGCCCGCTAACCTCATGGCCCATGAGGCGCTATGGCAGCTGCGGGAGCGGCAGGAACGGCCGGACCAGGCGCTGGCGGTCCTCGATGGCGCCCTGGCACTGGCGCCAGACCGCCCCGACCTGCTGTTCGCCCGCGCCCGCCTGCTGCGCCAGGCCCAGCGGGATGGCGAGGCGGTGTCCGCTTACGCGGCCCTCCTGGCCATGGGCGATCTGGCGCCGGACCTGCGCGCGGCGGCGGCCAGCAACCACGCCACCTTGCTGGTCGCCCGCGGCGAGATCGCGGCGGCGGCGGCCCTGCTGCCCGACATCCAGGCCCTGGTTCCGGGCACCGGGGCGGCGGGGATGGAGGACTGCCACCGCCTGGCCCGCCTGCTGGCCGACGTCGCGCCCGTGACGGATCAGGCATGGGACGCCCTGGGCCATTTGGTCGCCTGGGTCGCGACGGAATGGCGGGCGCGGGACTATTTCTGGAAAAGCGCCTACTACCTGGCGCTGGAGACCGGCAACCATCTGTTGGGCAAACCCGATGGCGCGGCGCGCCTGCCACGGCTGGTGGCGGCCGTGACGGCGGCGGCCATGGGACGTGACCCTCTGCTGGATCCCTGGTTCATCTTCCTGGATGGATGCGTCGCCCTGCGCCTGGGGCACGAGCGCCGGGCGCGGGACTGTTTCGCCGGCTTGGAGCGGGCCCTGCCCTTCGCGGCACAGGTTCCCCTGGGCGATGATTTCCAACGCTGGACCGCCGCGGCCGCCCCTCTGCGCGCCGGCTTCGACGCCACGCTGCATTGGGGGCGGACGGCGCCGGGCGACGCCGACGAGCCCGTGGTGCTGGTGGCGGCCGACAGCGGCTATGTGCGCCGCTTCCTGCCCTTCCTGGCGGCCTCCATCGCCGCCGTCGCCGCCGTCGCCCGCCTGCATGTCCATATCTGCGGCCCGGCGACGGACGACCTCGACTTCCTGGCGGCGTCGGCGCCCGGCCTGCGCCTGGGATGGTCGACGGAGGCGCTGGACGCGGATCTCCACCATGAAACACGCCTTACCTATCTAACCGCCGCGCGCTTCCTGCGGCTGCCTCAAATCCAGGACCGTTATGGCGCGCCGCTGGTGGTCGCCGACATCGATGCCGCTTTCCTGTCCGACCCCGCCCGCTTCGTCGCGGCCCTGCCCGCCGGCCGCCCGGTCGCGGCCACCTGGGGCCCCGCAAACCTGGCGGCCCCCTACGACGCGGTCGGCGGTGGCCTGGTGGTGGTCGGGCCGGGGGACGTGGCCCGGGCCTTCGCCCAGGGCGTGGCCGACCTGCTGCTGTATCATTGGGACCGCAGCCGCAAAGGGGGTCCGGTGCTGGGCTATTTCCTGGATCAGGTGGCCCTGGTGGCCGGCGTCCGTTTCGTGCTGACGCCCGATCGCCTGCTTCCCGTCCACCGGGCCGGGCGCGTCTATCGGCTGGATGGCGGCGCCGGCGCGGGGCCGGCGATGTTCGTGCCCATCGTGCCGGAAAAGGCCCTGCCCGATATCGACGCGCGTCTGGACCAGGCGGTGGCGGCGTTGCGGGCGGGTGCGGGACGGCAGGTGCTGGAAGCGTTTTTCCAGATTCCGCCGCTGGCGGACGCCTAACCTTTTGCACCGGTCCCGGTACGCGCCGGTTCTGGTACGCGCCGGTCCTGGCCTTCGCGCCGCGCTCCAGGCAGAAAATCGACGGGAACACGGGGGCGGACGCCTGGTTGTCGAGGATTTGGTAATCATTTGGCGTTAACCATGGCCGGTGGGTCGCCCGCCGGGGCGATTTCTTGGGAAGGGATTGCGGACCCGGTCATGATTGGGCGACGCTTTTTGCGGGCGGGGGGCGCCCTGGCAGGGCGGTTGGGGGCTGGGCTGGGCCTGGCGCTGCTGCTTGCCTGCGCCGCCGCGCCATCCTTTGCCGCCCAACCCTCCGGTCCCGCTGGCGCTCCTGATCCCTGGGCCCGCCTCTCCGGCCCCGAGTTCGACCATTTTCCCGCCGCCCTGCGCCTGCCCAGCGATGTGGTGACCAGCCTGGCGCAGACCCGCCACGGCGTGGTCTGGTTCGGCACCTTCGGTGGCCTGGTGCGGTTCGACGGCTATCGCACCCAGATATACCGGGGTTCGCCCGACGCCAGTGCTGGCGGCGGCTCGCCGGCTGGCAAGCCGGGGGCCGGCGCGCCGCCGCCCACTTATGTCCTGCCCGATGCCTATGTGCGCAGCCTGCTGTACATCGACGACGGCGGCCTGCTGATCGGCACGAACGCCGGCGGCCTGGTGCGCTTCGACATCGACGCGAACGGTTTCCGGCCCGTACCCATCGCCCACCGTGCCACCGCCGCCCGCATCATGGCCCTGGGGCAGGCCCGCGACGGCGGCGCCTGGGTGCTGTCGGACCAGGGGCTGGACCATTACGACCCGCGTACCGCCACGGCATCGCCCGTGGCCGATGCGGATGCCGGCGGTGTCAGCCCCCGTCTGTTCGCCGTGCTGGAGGACAGCCGGGGCGCCCTGTGGCTGGGCGGCCATCCCGGGCTGTTCCGGCGCGGCGCGGGTGAGACGGCGTTCACCCGCGTGGCCGCCCCGGTGGACGACCCTATCCTGGCGCGTGCGCTGGCCGACGACGTCTGGGCCTTGTATGAGGACGGCCAGGGCCGCGTCTGGGTGGGCACGGGCGAGAATGGGGCCTTCGCCCTGGACACCGCCACAGGCCGCCCGTTCACGATCAGGGGCCTTAGCGGCGCGGATAGCCTGGCGGCGCGCCACACCGTGCGCGCCATCACCGAACCGGAAGGGCCCGGCGGCCCCCTGTGGCTGGCCACCGACGGCGTCGGCATCCTGACGCTGGATGCCGACGAGCGGGTGGGCGTTCGGGTAGGCGTTCTGGCGCATTCCGAAATGGTATCGACCTCGCTGGCTGGCGACGTCGTGCGCGCCTTCCTGCGTGACCGCAGCGGCAATGTCTGGGTGGGCACCCAGCGGGGCGCCGACCGCGTGGAGGCGGGGCAGCGCCTGGTTTCCACCGTGCAGGCCGCCCCGCCGGGCGGCGTCGGCCTGGCGGACGCCGACGTGCATGCCCTGACCACGGATGCGCGGGGGCGGGTGTGGCTGGGCCTTGGGCGCGGTCTGGTCGATGTGGTCGACCCCGCCGATGGCATCCTGCACCACGTCGTTCTGCCGGGGGTGGACCAGGGGCGGGACATCTACAGCCTGGCGGTCCTGCCCGACGGGGCGGTGCTGGCCGGTGGGCGCGGCGTCACCCGCATCGATCCCGCCACCTTGGCCGGCACCTCGTCCTGGATACCGGCGCTGGATGGCGTCGTCGTCCTGTCCCTGGCGACGGCGGCCACGCCCGCCGGAACCGCCGTGTTGCTGGGCGGCTATGACGGGCTCTATATCCGCCAACCCGACGGCACCCTGACCCACCTGGTCCATGATCCGGCCGATGCGGAAAGCCTGCCCGCCGACCAGGTGAACAAGATCCTGGTGGTACCGCCCGGCGCCGATGCTCCCCAGGGCACAGCCTCCGGGGGCATGGCCTCCGGGGGTACGGCCTCCGGGGGCACGGTATGGCTGGCCACCTCCGGCGGCCTGGCGGTGGCTGATCTGGCGGGCCTGCCGCGCCCGCGCTTCCACACGCTGCGGCGCGCGTCGCAGGGGCGCGCGATAGGCGGCCTGCCGCACAACGTGGTCAACGATGTCGTCTTGGACGGGGCCGGCAATCTGTGGGCCGGCACCTATGGCGGGGGCATGGCCGTGCTGACGCCGGCGCAGATGCGGGACGCGTTGGCCGGGCGCCCGGGAATCGCCCCGCTGGTGGTGGATGAGACGCAGGGCCTGGCCAACAACGCCGTATCCGCGCTGGCGGTGGACGGCGACGGCGGCGTCTGGGCCGCCGCCGCGGCCAGCCTGGTGAAGTTCAACGGCCCCGGCTTCCCGCCCCGCGTTCTGGGCGCCCGCGACGGTGTCATCGTCCGCGCCTTCAACATCAAGGCGGCGACCCGTGGCGCGGGGGGCCAGGTGCTGTTCGGCGGCATGGGCGGTCTGACGGTCTTGCGGCCCGGAATGCTCCGTCCATCCGTGCCCGTTGGCGTGCTGGCGGTCACCGCTCTGGATGTGAACCACAAGGCGCAGCCCCCGGGCCGCCTGCCCGCGCCGGGCGGCACCCTGACCCTGGGCGCCGGTGTGAAGACCATCCGGCTGGCCCTGTCGCTGCTGGACTTCCGCGCCCCGCACGACACCCGCTACGCCTATTGCCTGAAGGGGTTCGACGAGGATTGGGTGGAGGTGAATAGCGCCCAGCCCCAGGCCGTCTACACCAACCTGCCGCAGGGTGATTACACCTTCCGGGTGCGCGCCTGGACCGACCTGCCAGGCCTGGCCCTGTCCAACCGGCAGGAGGCGACGGCCGGGTTCGATCCTGACGCCGAACCTGTGGCGCAGCCCGGCCAGAACACGGCGGACGCGCTGTCCATCCCGCCCATGGCCGAACTGGCCTTTCATATCAGGGTCTTGCCCCACTGGTACGAACAGGCCTGGTTCCGGCTGCTGATGGTTTTCGGCCTGGTGGCGCTGATGGCCTGCGTGCTGGCCATCCGGACGGAGGCGCAGTTGCGCCGCGAACGGGCGCTGGGCCGCATCGTCGCCGCCCGCACCCGCGACCTGCGCGCCGCCAACACCAAGCTGGAACAGCTGGCCAGCACCGATCCGCTGACCGGCGTCCTGAACCGGCGCCGCTTCTTCGAACTGGCGCGGCTGGAATGCGATCGCTCCCGCCGCTACGGCCGCGCCTTCTCCGTCATCCTGTTCGACCTCGACCACTTCAAGCGCATCAACGACACCTTCGGCCACCTCATGGGGGACGAGGTGCTGCGGGCGGCGGTGGCGGTGGCGGCCAAGGCCTGCCGCACCGTGGACCTGCTGGCCCGCTTCGGCGGCGAGGAGATCATGCTGCTGCTGCCCGAGACGGACATCGCCGGCGCCCAGGTGGTGGCGGAACGCATCCGCACCAACCTGGCGGAGATGGAGGTTGCCTACGACGGGCAGGTGGCCCAGGTGACGGCCAGCCTGGGCGTGGCCCAGTGGCGCAGCCCCGATGAGACGCTGGAGGATCTGCTGGCGCGGGCGGACGGCGCCCTCTACCAGGCCAAGAAGGGTGGCCGCAACCGCACCGTGCTGGCCTATAACGAGGTGGAACGGGGGGCCCGCATGGGCTGGGCCATCGTCCCGTCCGGCGACCCTTCGGGGGATGAGGCCGCCGCGGCGCTGGTGGCCGACACCCCGCCGCTGGAGCCGCTGGCGAGGCTGGCCGGCCTGGGTGACGCCACGCTGGTCGACCCTTATGAACGCGAAACCTACGACCGGCCGGTCACCGGCGCGGACGAGGACGTGCCGCCCGACGGCACCCTGCCAAAAGCAGCCTCCAACTGATCCAGGCCGGCGATACCGGGCCATTCACGATTTTGGACGCGCCCGGCGCCTGACGGCCGCCGAATGGCTATCTCGTCACCGGCCCGTGCACCAGGCCGGGCAGGGCCAGCCAATCCTCCGGACCGTCCAGCGACAGGCCGGGGTTCCAGGACCGGTCGTGGCCGATGGCCGCACCCCAGCGTTCCAGGAAGGCCAGGCGCTCCTGCTCCACCCGTTCCCGCCGGTCGGACGCATAGGGCTCCAGCGCCGTCAGGACGGCGTGGGGCGTCCACAGCGTGGCGTAACCCGCCTGTTCCAGGCGCAGGCAGATGTCCACGTCGTTGAAGGCGATAGGGAAGGTGTCGGCGTCGAAGCCGCCCACCGCCTCAAAGCAACTGCGGCGGATGGCCATGCAGGCGCTGGCCACGGCGCTGACGCGGTGGGCGCATAGGCCGATGCCCAGGTCGCCCACGGTATCACCCGGCCGCCCGGCGAAGCGCGACCCGGCCAGGCGGGCGGCACCCGGACCGTTGCCCAGGCCCAGCACGATGCCGCCGTGCATGATGGTGCCGTTGGTCGACAGCACCTTGGGCCCCACGGCGCCGATGTCTGGACGCAGGGCCTGCGACACCAGCTCGCGCAGCCATTCGGGGTGCTGCGGTTCCATGTCGTCGTTCAGGAACACCAGCACCTCGCCGGCGGCGGTGACGGCGGCGCGATTCATCATGTCGGCGAAGTTGAAGGGGCCGCGATGCGGGATGACCCGGGCGCCGGGGCGGTCGCGCAGCGACTCCAGATAGGCCAGGGCCTCCGGGTCGCGGCTCTCATGGTCCATGACCAGCAGTTCGAAGGCGGGATAACGCGTCTCGCCCAGGATGGCCTCGACACAGGGGCGCAGCAGGTCCACCCGGTCCCGGGTGGGCATCAGCAGGCTGACCACGGGCTGGCGATCCGGCAGGGGCCAGATGACGCGGCGGGCGGTGTGGCCCCCGCCCTTGGGGTCCTTCTCCGTCACCGGTTCGGCCACGGCACCCGGATGGTAGGTGGCCAGGAAGGACTGCAGGGCCGGCAGCCCGCCCACGGGCAGGGGTCGGCGGTGGCGCATCAGCACGCGCGGCATGTGGCGCACGTGCTGCCGTCCCGCCAGGTGCGTCGCCTCCAGCAACAGACGGTAGCGGTCCAGCCGGCCCGGCTGCTGGCCCACCGCCATGGCCCGGCGCGCCAAGGCGGTGCGCATCAGCAGCAGCTGGCCGGGATAGACGCCGCTGGACCCGTACAGCAGGTCGGGGTCGAAGGCGGGCTTCAGCACCGGGCGCAGGGGATGGCCCAGGCGGTCGGTCCATTCCTCGTCGGTGTAGAGGATCTGCGTGTCAGGGTTCTGCGCCATGGCCAGCACGCACAGTGCCAGGGCGTGGCGGGGCAGCAGGTCGCCGGGCGACAGCAGGGCGACGGTATCGCCCTCCACCTGGCTCAGGACGGGCAGGCCGGCGCCCCGGCGCTTCACGCGCGGGTCGCGGAAATCGGCAGCGGTATCGGCCGGCAGCCACAGGTCCCAATTGTCGTGGATCTGGCGGGTCAGGCTGTCGACCGTGCGACGCACGGCGACGGCCCAGGCGGCGGGCTTCAGGCCGCTGTTCTCCGGCCCCAGCATGATCAGGCTGACGCGCGGCGGGGCGGGCAGGCGGGCCAGGGCCACGGATATCTCGCCGGCCTCGGTGCGGCGGGGTCCGTCGCGGCGCAGGGTCCAGGCGCGGTAGAACGACCGGGGTGCCAGCGACTGCCACAGGCGGCTGGCCACGTCGCCGAACTGACCATGGGCCACCATGCGGCTCAACGCCCGGACCAGGGCCATGCCCGTGGGTCCGCGCAGGGGCTTCGTGGGCGGGGGTGGGGCCGCGTCTATGGCCGTGCCGGGCACGTGCATGCTGCCGGGGGATGCGCCCAGGGGCGCCCCTTCAAGGTCATGCGCGGCCACCGCGTCTTGCGATCCCCTTGCCGGGGGGTGGTCCGGGTTCTTCTGATCCACGTGCCGGTTGCCCCGCCTCTTGGAAAACAGCTTCGGTCCCGTCGGCGCCCGCAGGCGCCCCGGTCCCCAGAAACAACAAAGCGCCAATCCCGCGCCCGGGTTCAACCCGGCACTGATCGACGCTCCCCCAACCGGCCGGTCCCCCATCCCATCGGGGCCGCCCATGTCGTTATCAGGCGATTCATGGGGGACAGCGCGCCCCCGGGTCAAGCGGCAATGCGGGGTGCCTCCCTCCGGTGGTGGGCAGCTTAGAAGGGGTGTCGCCAAGGCCGGGGGCGGCTGCTATCCAAGATGGCCATGGATGTCCCCACCCCTGCCTCCGCAGCCCCGTTTCCCGGCCGTATCGCGGCCCTGGTCGTCGCCTACCGGGCCGATGACGGCCTCGCCGCCTGCCTGGCCGCCGCCGCCGGCGCGGCCGACCGTGTCCACTTGTTCCAGCAGGAGCGGGGGCGGGACGCGGCCGATGACGCCCGGGTGGACAGGGCGGTGGCGGCGACGGGTGCGGTCCTGCTCACGGATCCGGCCAACATCGGCCTGGCGGCGGCGCAGAACCGCCTGATGGACCAGGCCCTGGCCCAGGGGGCCGACTGGCTGCTGTTCCTGGACCAGGACAGTGTGCCGCGCCCCGGCCTGCGGGCTGCCTATGCCGCCGCCTTGGCAGCCGCCCCGCCGGACACCGGCTTGCTGGCCGCGCGTAACGTGGAACCGGATGGCGGGCCCGACTCGCCCTGGGTGGTCAGTTCCGATGGCCGGCGCTGGGCAGTGGTGCGTCGACTCGACGGTCCGCTGCTGCCCGACCTTCTGTTGGCCCCCGCATCCGGCAGTTTGGTCAGCGCCGGGGCCGCGCGGGCCTGCGGCCCCCTGCGCGACGATTTCTTCATCGACTGGGTGGATGTGGAATACGCCCTGCGCCTGCGCCGTGCCGGCTTTCGCCTGGTGGCGGTGCGCGACGCCCTGGTGGACCACCGGCTGGGCGCCGTCACCCACGTCCAGGCGGGCGGCCGGGCGCTGGCGATCACCCATCACGCCGCCCGCCGCCGCTGGTTCCAGGCGCGCAACGCGCTGTGGACCTGGCGGCTGCACCGGCGCGCGGTGCCGGCGCTGACCGGCTGGACCCTGCGCATCCTGGCCGCCACCGCCGTGAAGATCGCGATGATGGAACGCGGGCGGCTGCCCAAGCTGGCGGCCTTCGCCGGCGGGCTGTGGCAGGGGGTGTGGCAGGGCCTGGCGCGGCGTCCGCACCCCTAAAGCCGGGCTTGCCGCCGCCAGGGCCGCGCCGTATCAGTCGTGTTTCAGGCGCTGAGAGTTTCCTTCGCATGACCACCGACTGGACCCGGGGCTACGCCTCCGACATCGACTATACCCGGGGCTGGTACCGGGAGCTGTCGCCCCTGTGGCTGGACACCGCGCTGGTGCTGGCGGGTGTGGCGCCGCCCCAACCGGGGGAGCGTGGCCCGGTATGGCTGGAACTGGGCTGCGGCCACGGCCTCTCGGCCCTGGCTCTGGCGGCGGCCCGGCCGGACATGACGGTCATCGCCGTCGATTTCAACCCCACCCACATTCATGGCGCCCAGCGCCTGGCCCAGGCCGCAGGCCTGGCCAACATCCGCCTGATCGAGGCCGACTTCGCCGAGCTGGCGGCCGATGGGCCCAACGACACCACCGGCCTGCTGCCGCCCCTGGACTACGTCGTCCTGCACGGCGTCTATACCTGGGTGGGGGATGAGAGCCGGGGGCATATCGCCCGGCTCATTGCCCGCCGGCTGAAACCAGGCGGGGCGGCCTATCTCAGCTACAACTGCCTGCCGGGATGGGCGGCGGCCATGCCGGTGCAGTTCCTGCTGAACGCTTACGGCCAGGCCCTGCCCGGCCCCAAGGCCGCCGCCGGCGACCAGGCGCGCGACCTGCTGCTGCACCTGCTGAACCAGGGTGCCGGCTATTTCAGCGGCAACGCGGCCGCCAGCGCCCGGGCTGACCGGCTGCGCGGCGCGACGGCGCCCTACCTGGTGCACGAATACATGCACAGCGGCTGGCAGCCGGCCTACCACGCCCAGGTGGCCGACGACCTGGCGGCCGCCAAGCTCAGCTACGCCGGCAGCGCCGCCTGGGTGGAAAACTTCCCCGACCTGATGATGACCCGGGCGCAGCAGGACATGGCGGCGGCGGCCCCCACCCGGGCCCTGGCCGAGACGGTGAAGGACTACGTCACCAACCAGCCGCTGCGCCGCGACATCTTCGTGCGCGGACCATTGGCCCTGGACGCCCGCCAGCGGGTGGCCCGCCTGGGCGCCCTGCGCCTGGTGGCCCTGGGCGAACCGGGCGCCGCTCTGCCGGACTTCACCCTGCCCTTGGGGCCGCCCGATCCTGAGGTCTCACGCCTGTTCCACCCGGTGCTGGCGGTGCTGGCCGGCGGGCCCGCCACCCTGGCGGACCTGGTGGAGCATCTGGCCCGCACGGTGGCGGATTGGGGCCCCGACAGCGCCGGCTGGCTGTTGCGGGCCCTGGCCATCCTGGTGGCGGGCGATGTGCTGGCCCCCTGTCTGGCCGACGCCCAGATCCAGGCGGCCTTGCCCGGCGTGCGGCGCCTGAACCAGGCCCTGCTGGCCGACAGCCTGATGGCCGGCGCCACCCTGGACCCCGAAACCCGCCTGCCGGAACGCCTGGCCTCCGCCGTCACCGGCGGTGGCGTCATGGCCTCGGTGGAGGAGATGGGCGCCCTGGCCGCCCATTGGGCGGGCGAAATGGTCATGCCCCCCGACGCCCTGTCCCGCCTGGCGCGCCTGGGCGTGCTGTGACGGCAACGACATGCCGCTTTGACGCCCCAGCGGCGCATGCCGCTTTGACGCCCCAGCGGCGCATGCCGCTTTGACGCCCACGCGGCGGGGGCTTAAGCTCCGCCGCCTTGCCCCGTTGCCCCAAGACGCGCCATCCATGACCCACCATCCTTTCCTCCAGCCCTTCACCACCATGCGGGGCCATTGATGCTGGCGAAGCTGGTGGTCCTGGTCGGACTGGTCGTCCTGGTGTGGAAGGCCTATCAGTGGGGCGCCCTGGCGCAGCGGCGCAAGATGGCTGGTGGGGCGCCCGCGCCCCGCGCGTCCGGTGGCGCCGCCGCCCCCCGGGCGCCGGAACCCGCCGCCGAGGACTTGCACGCCTGCGCCATCTGCGGCGCCTACGTCGCCCGGGGCTCCACCCCCTGCGGCAAGCCCGAGTGCCCGCAGCGGCGCTGAGTCCCCCTTTCCGGTACGCAAACCCCGAAACGAAAGGGGGCGGCCCCGAAGGGCCGCCCCGCATTCGGTGCGCATGGGACGAGCCCAGCACGTGTTAACGGATGGACCGCAAATCCCTATCGGCTAAGACTGAGAGCAGACATCCTGTCTCAAAACTTAATCCAGCCCTTGCCACGTGACAAGGCGTGTTCTGCGTGTTCAGCCGCAACTAGTTTCCCGCCACGCGAGCATCTCGTCTTGACGGTGAAACTGCCCCATAAGCTAGCATAAAAATTCTGGGAACTAGCAAACTTCTTTGCGTTGAAGAACCAAATCGGTTAGATCTGGTTCCTGCAAGAAGGGAGGGTTCCATGGTCTGGCTGACCAGCACCAGAAGAGCATTCGCCCCCTGACGCGGCGCCTAACATCCCAATTAAGACGTTAGGGGAAAGCCTACTTAGGCCGTTCGTTTTTCGCGGAAACGAACGGCCTTTTTTGTACCAGCGCCATCATGCGCGTGCAAGAAAAAGTCAATCCCAGGCTATTGCAAGATGATGTGTTAAAGGCACAAGATACAAGCACAAGATGTATATTCCGCTTGCTGCACGGTGCTTCGCCTGATGCCCAAACCCTACCGCCTCGCCCTTGACGTGGGCGCCACCTCCATCGGCTGGTGCGCGCTGGAACTCGGTTCGGAAAAGCTGGAGCCGGCGGGCATCCTGCGCATGGGGGTGCGGGTGTTCCCCGATGGGCGCGACCCGCAGTCGGGGACCAGCCTGGCCATGGACCGGCGCCTGGCGCGGGGCGCGCGGCGGCGGCGGGACCGGTTCCTGGAACGCCGGCGGCGCCTGCTGGCCGCGCTGGTGCGTCTGAAGTTGGTACCGGCGGACGGGGTGGGGCGGACGGCGCAGGCGGCCTTGGACCCCTATGCCTTGCGCGCGGCGGCGCTGGAGCGGGCCTTGGCGCCCCTGGAACTGGGCCGCGTGCTGTTCCACCTGAACCAGCGGCGGGGGTTCCGCTCCTCCCGCAAGGGTGGGGAGGCGCCGGACGAGGCCGGCAAGATCGCCGAGGGCGTGTCACGGCTGGAGGACCAGATCACGGCGGCCGGTGTCGCCACCCTGGGCGCCTGGCTGGCGGTCCGGCGACGGCGGCGCACGCCCGATTTGCGCCCCGGTGAGGACAAGGCGCTGTACACCGTCCGTGCCAGGCTGGAGGGGGCGGGCGCCAAGGCGCAGTACCGTTTCTACCCCTCCCGCACCCTGGCCGAGCGGGAATTCGACCACATCCGTCAGGCCCAGGCGCTCCATCACCCGGCCATCACGCCGCAGGATTGGGACCATCTGCGCGGTGTCATCTTCCACCAGCGGCCGCTGAAGCCGGTGGACCCCGGCCGCTGCACCTTCTTCCCCGAGGATATGCGCCTGGCCTGGGCCCATCCCGTGGCCCAGCGCTTCCGCATGGTGCAGGAGGTGGCGAACCTGCGGGTGCTGGCCCGGGGCCGCCCCCCGCGCAAGTTGGCGCCGGAACAGCGCACCGCCCTGCTGGACCGGCTGGCGGTGAAGAAGGATCTGACCTTCACCGCCATCGCCAGCCTGCTGGGCCTGGCGGAGGGGGAGGTGCTGAACCTGTCGGACGAGCGGCGCGACCGGCTGGCGGGCGACGGCACCTCCGCCGCGCTGTCGGCCAAGAAGGCTTTCGGCAAGCTGTGGTTCGGCCTGGCGCCGGAGGACCAGGACGAGGTGGTGCGCCGCCTGCTGGAGACGGAGCGGGAGGACGACCTGCTGCCCTGGCTGCGGGATCGGTTCGGCCTGACGGAGGACCAAGCCAAGGCCGTGTCGGCCGCCCCCCTGCCGGAGGGGCATTGCCGCCTGGGCCGCCGCGCCATCACCGCCCTGCTGCCGCGCATGGAGGAGCAGGGGGAGGATTACGCCAAGGCGGCGGCGGCCATCGGCCTGCACCATTCCGACCTGCGCGGCACGGGGCAGGGTCTGGCCACCCTGCCGCCCTATGCCGAGGTGCCGGCGCTGGAGCGCTTCCTGTCCTTCGGCACGGGGGAGGAGAAGGACCAGGACCCCTTCGTCCGCATCGGCCGCATCGCCAACCCCACGGTGCATATCGGCCTGAACCAGATCCGCACCCTGGTGAACGACCTGATCCGCGAGTATGGCAAGCCGCATGACATCGTGGTGGAACTGGCCCGCGACCTGAACGACAGCGCGGAGGACCGGCGCAAGCGGCTGCGGGAGCAGGCGGAGAACCAGCGGGCGAACGACCGCCGCCGCCGCCAACTGGCCGACCTGGGGCGGCCAGTGACCGGGGACAACCTGATCCGCCTGCGCCTTTATGACGAACTGCCCTTCGACGGGGTGCAGCGGCGCTGCGTCTATACGGGGGAACCCATCGGCCTGACGCGGCTGTTCGACGGCGATATCGACATCGACCATATCCTACCCTACAGCCGCACCTTGGACGACAGCGTGGCCAACCGCATCCTGTGCGTGCGCCACGCCAACCGGGACAAGCGCAACCAATCCCCGTGGGAGGCCTACGGCGACGGTCGCCGCGCGGGCTATGACTGGGCCGACATCCTGGACCGGGTGTGGCGGCTGCCGCGCAACAAGCAATGGCGCTTCCAGCCTGACGCCATGGACCGCTTCGACGATCAGGACCGGTTCCTGGAGCGGCACATGAACGACACCCGCTATCTCTCCCGCCTGGCGCGGCAGTACCTGGGCTGTCTTTACGACCTGCGGGTGGAGGGGGAGCGGGTCCGGGCCATGCCGGGCACCCTGGTGGGGCTGCTGCGCCGCAAATGGGGGCTGAACGCGCTGCTGGCTCTGGACGGGGAAAAGAACCGCAACGACCAGCGCCACCACGCCGTGGACGCCGCCGTCATCGCCATCCTGGACCAGGGCACCATCCAGGCGGTGCAGCGCGCGGCCAAGGTGGCGGAGGACAAGGACCTGGACCGCCTGCTGGAGGATTTCGATCCCCGCCACAATTGGTTCCGCGATCACGTGCGCGACCATCTGGCGCGCATCGTCGTCTCGGTGAAGCCGGATCACGGCGTCACCGGCCGCCTGCATGAGGACACCAACTACGGTATCCTGCCCGCCGCCAGGCCGGAGGATGATCCGGAGGGGAAGAGGGCGCCCTATGTCCGGGCCGGCCACACCCTGGTCTATCGCAAGGGCTTCGACACCCTGACCCCGGCGGAGGTGGCGCGCATCCGCGACCCGTTGCTGCGGGGAGCCCTGCAAACCCACATCGCCAGCGAGGCCATCCAGGGCCGCGACCATCGCCAGGCCCTGCAAACCTTCGTCGAACGGACGGACCACGCTTGGCAGGGCCTGCGCCATGTGCGCCTCACCAAGCCCGAGGCGTCGTTCGAGGTCATCCGCCACCGCCGCACCGGCGCGCCTTACCGCGCCATCGTCCCCGGCGACAACCTGTGCGTGGACGTGGTGCGCCTGCCGGATGGCAGGTGGATGGGCCAGGCCGTCACCCTGTTCGCCGCCGCGCGCCAGGCCGGTTCCGGTGGCCGCCTGCATCCGCCGGGGCCGGACGTGGTCATGCGCGTGTACAAGGGCGACATGATCCGGCTGGTGCAGGACGGACGGCTTCAGGTCATGCGCGTCTGGCGGCTGGAGGTGGCGAACCAGCGCCTGCGCCTGGCCCCTCATCAGGAGGGGGGCGAGATGGACAAGCGCCACAACGACCCGGACGATCCCTTCCGCTGGACCTTCGCCAGCTTCGACACCCTGCGGCGCAAGGCCGCCCGCAAGGTGGTGGTGACGCCCTCGGGACGCCTGCGCGACCCCGGCCCGCCACCGGACGCGGTTTCCGGGGCCGATCCCGCCCCCTCGGCGCCGGCCCTCTTGGCGCCCGCCTCCTCAGCGGTGGAGTAGGCGGCCATGGCGGGGCGCGGGCCGGGCCGGATGCCAGGACGCGTGGTCGACATCGCGACCGACGGCCGGCATCTGTCCGTGCATCGCGGCTTCCTGGTGGTGGAGGAACGCGGAACCGAGGTCGGCCGCGTGCCCTTGGATGATGTGGAGGCGGTCATCGCCAGCGCCCGGGCGCTGACCTTCTCCGCCAACCTGGTTCAGGCGCTGGCGGAACGGGGCGTGGGCCTCGTGGTGTGCGGCACCAACCATCAGCCGGTGTCCGTTCTGATGCCGGTGGTGGGGCACCATGCCCAGGCCGGGCGCGTGCGCGACCAGATCGAGGCGGGCAAGCCCCTGACCAAGCGGTTGTGGCAGGGCCTGGTCCGGGCCAAGGTGGAAAACCAGGGGGCGGTGTTGGCCCATGTGGGCGCTCCCCATGGAGCCTTCGCCACCCTGGCGCGGGCGGTCCGGTCCGGCGACCCGGACAATATCGAGGCCCAGGCGGCCCGTCGCTACTGGCCCTTGCTGATGGGCGCCGACTTCCGGCGCGACGCGGACGCGGAGGGCGTCAACGCTCTGTTGAACTATGGCTATGCCGTCCTGCGCGCCGCCGCCGCCCGGTCGGTGCTGGCGGCGGGCCTTCACCCCTCCATCGGCGTGCACCATGCCAACCGCGGCAACCCGCTGTGCCTGGTGGACGATGTCATGGAACCCTTCCGACCGCTGGTGGACGCGGTGGTGGTGGATCTCGCGCGCCGGGGCGTGGGCCAGGTGACGCCGGAAGCCAAGCGCGACCTGGCCGCCGTGCTGCTTATGGACATGACCACCGCGCGTGGCACCACGCCCCTGTCCACCTGCATCGTGCGTCTGGCGGCGTCACTGGCCCTGGCGTTTGAAACCGGACGGCCGGATCTGGACCTGCCGCTATCGCCGCTGCCCCTCGATCTGGTCGCCGGTGGCCCGGATCGATCCCAAGGCGCCACCCAGGGGGATGAGGATGGCTTTGAATGGGTACAGGATCATGTGGATGATGGTGCTGTTTGATCTGCCAGTGCTGACCAAGCCCCAGCGGCGCGCCGCCTCGCGCTTCCGCCTGTTCCTGCTGGACCAGGGCTTTCACATGGCGCAATTCTCCGTCTATCTGCGCTGGTGCGTCGGCAAGGAGCAGGTTGAGGCGCTGTCGCGTAAGGTGGCCGCCAACATCCCATCCAAGGGCAGCGTGCAGATCGTCACCATCACTGACAAACAGTACCAGAACATCGGCACCTATGATGGAAAACGCCGCAAGGCCAACCAAAACCCCGCCCAACTCGCCCTGTTTTAGGGCGACGCGGACGGTTTCTACCAAGGATGAGGGCCGGATATTGCCCTTTCTTTCAAAGGGTTATCTCCGGTCCGAGTTTAGCCGATAGGGATTTGCGGTCCAGCCGCAACGCCCCTCCTCCATTGGCACTGGCCGCAGCGAGTTTAGCCGATAGGGATTTGCGGTCCAGCCGCAACAGCATGGGCCGTGGGGTTGTAGCTGCCCGTAGTTTAGCCGATAGGGATTTGCGGTCCAGCCGCAACTAATTTCTCCACCTCTCACTTTGCTTTTTCAGTTTAGCCGATAGGGATTTGCGGTCCAGCCGCAACGGGCCAGTTGGGCTTGTTCAGCTCACAGGGAGTTTAGCCGATAGGGATTTGCGGTCCAGCCGCAACAGTGTGGGGTCCAAATACTGCTGGCGAAACAGTTTAGCCGATAGGGATTTGCGGTCCAGCCGCAACATGGTTACGCGACGTGAGGACGTTGGTTATAAGTTTAGCCGATAGGGATTTGCGGTCCAGCCGCAACCGTGATAAGTGGTGGGGCCACGGAGATTCAAGTTTAGCCGATAGGGATTTGCGGTCCAGCCGCAACCTATGTCGTTTCTGGATGTACGGAGACGCTAGTTTAGCCGATAGGGATTTGCGGTCCAGCCGCAACAAAACACGCGATGGCGTAGCCTAAGCAGGTAGTTTAGCCGATAGGGATTTGCGGTCCAGCCGCAACCGCGCCGTCAACCGCACTTGGCGCGAGTTCAGTTTAGCCGATAGGGATTTGCGGTCCAGCCGCAACCATCTGCCGGACATAGAGCGCGTTGACCTGAGTTTAGCCGATAGGGATTTGCGGTCCAGCCGCAACTGCAGCCTCTGCAACGAGCGGCTGAACCCCAGTTTAGCCGATAGGGATTTGCGGTCCAGCCGCAACCCTGGCCGACGCCGGCAACTTCGGTCATGAAGTTTAGCCGATAGGGATTTGCGGTCCAGCCGCAACTAAGGGCGCGCGACATATGTTTCTCGCCATAGTTTAGCCGATAGGGATTTGCGGTCCAGCCGCAACCCGCCCAAGCGACAACATCACCGACCTGCAAGTTTAGCCGATAGGGATTTGCGGTCCAGCCGCAACGCCGTCTTCGGCAAGGACGTGGCGGCGGCGAGTTTAGCCGATAGGGATTTGCGGTCCAGCCGCAACTTCCAGGTCCGTGTCCCGCCACATTCGCATAGTTTAGCCGATAGGGATTTGCGGTCCAGCCGCAACAAGGGATCTCAGCTCGTCTTCATCGGACCAAGTTTAGCCGATAGGGATTTGCGGTCCAGCCGCAACTAGACGTTCTGGTAGTGGTGCACCAGCTCGAGTTTAGCCGATAGGGATTTGCGGTCCAGCCGCAACCTGGGGAGGGCAGGGGGATGGGATGAGGGTAGTTTAGCCGATAGGGATTTGCGGTCCAGCCGCAACTGAATCTCCTCGTACTCTTCACCCCTAGAAAGTTTAGCCGATAGGGATTTGCGGTCCAGCCGCAACCCGGCCGATCGTCGTATTGGCGAAGGACCCAGTTTAGCCGATAGGGATTTGCGGTCCAGCCGCAACGACGCCGTCGATGTTCATGTAGCCGGTGCCAGTTTAGCCGATAGGGATTTGCGGTCCAGCCGCAACGCGCACGCGCGCAGGGGCCGCCCTTACACCAGTTTAGCCGATAGGGATTTGCGGTCCAGCCGCAACTGCGACACCGGCAACGGCGGTGGACATCTTAGTTTAGCCGATAGGGATTTGCGGTCCAGCCGCAACTCTGGCGCGCTCCGTCCATCAACATCTCGGAGTTTAGCCGATAGGGATTTGCGGTCCAGCCGCAACGCACCTGGAACAGGTGATCGCGGACGCGCTAGTTTAGCCGATAGGGATTTGCGGTCCAGCTACAACCTGGCGCAGACGGTGGAGCCGAAGAGCTTAGCCGATTGGGGCTGCCACTCAGCAACCCCTCGGCTTAGATGTGAATGATCACAGCGTCACGACCACGCGGCCGTTGACGGTGCCGGCGCGCAGGCGGTCGAAGATGGTGTTGATGGCGTCCAGCGGCTGGACCTCCACCTCCGCCTTCACCTTGCCCTCGCCGGCGAAGGCCAGGGCCTCGGCCAGGTCGGCGCGGGTGCCGACGATGCTGCCGCGCACGGTGATGCGGTTCAGCACGACGTCGAAGATGGGCAGGCCGAATTCGCCCGGCGGCAGGCCGATCAGGGCCACGGTGCCGTGGCGGCGGCTCATGCCCACGGCCTGGGTGAAGGCGGGGCGGGAGACGGCGGTGACCAGCACGCCATGGGCGCCGCCGATGTCGCTGTGCAGGCGCTTGGCCGGATCTTCCTTCAGGGCGTTCACCGTCAGGTCGGCGCCCAGCTTCCGGGCCAGGTCCAGCTTGTCGTCGGCGACATCGATGGCGGCCACGTGCAGGCCCATGGCCTTGGCGTACTGCACGGCCACGTGGCCCAGACCGCCGATGCCGGAGATGGCGACCCACTGGCCGGGCCGGGCCTCCGTCTCCTTCAGGCCTTTATAGACGGTGACGCCGGCGCACAGGATGGGGGCGATCTCCTCGAACCCCACGCTGTCGGGCAGGTGGCCGACGAAGTTGGGGTCGGCCAGCACATAGTCGGCATAGCCGCCGTTGACGGAATAGCCGGTGTTCTGCTGGGCGGTGCACAGCGTCTCCCACCCCGTCAGGCAATGCTCGCAATGGCCGCAGGCGGTGTAGAGCCAGGGCACGCCCACGCGGTCGCCTTCCTTCACATTGGTGACGCCGGCGCCCACGGCGGCGACGTAGCCCACGCCCTCGTGACCGGGAATGAAGGGCGGTTGCGGCTTCACCGGCCAGTCGCCGTCGGCGGCGTGCAGGTCGGTGTGGCAGACGCCGCTGGCCTGGATGCGCACCAGGATCTGGCCGGGGCCGACCTCCGGCACCGCCACTTCGCGGATGTCCAGGGGCTTACCCAGGGTGTGGACGACGGCGGCCTTCATGGTCCGGGGCAAAGACATGGGGAACGGTCCTTCCTGTCGGGGGCGAACGGCGGTGGCCGTTCGTTCGCCGACAGAAGATACCGGCGGGCCGCTCGCAGCTTTGAGATGGGTCAAGGACCGGACGGATCTACCTCTTTCGTGACGGCCAGCACCGTTTGGCGCACCTCGGGCGGCAGGCTGTCCAGCACGCCGGCCACGCCGCGCAGGGCGGCGCGCAGGCTGTAGACCTGGTCGATCAGCGCCAGCACCAGGGGCAGGGTGTCGTCGGCCACACCCATGTCGCGGCGCAAATCGCGGATCAGGCCCACGCGGGCCACATCCACGGGGTGGAAGCGCCAGTCGGCCGCATGCTCCGGCGCCGGGGTGCCGTCTGGCCGCACCCAGCCTTGCGTCACCCACCAGTGGATGTCCTGCTCGCCCACGTCGGGGAAACGGGCGCACACGGCCTCCAGCGTCAACAGGGTCAGCGTGCCCATGGCTCAAGCTCCCTCATGATGCAGATCGGCCAGGCCGGCGCGCGGATCGGCGTCATGCCGGGGTTTCCAGCCTTCCAGGAAGGTCGCCAGCTCCGGCTCCTCCCCCGGCGGCAACACCACCTTCAGCTCCACCACCTGGTGGCCCTCGCGGATGCCCCGGCCCTTGAGGCGCAGGCGGGTGCCGCTGCTGGAGCGGGGCGGGATGGCCAACATGACGCTGCCGTGGATGGTGGGCACCTTGACCTTGGCGCCCAGCACCGCCTCCTTCAGCGTCACCGGCAGTTCGATGATGATGTCGTCGCCGTCGCGGCGGTACAGCGGGTGGGGCGAGACCGCCACCTCCACGAAGGCATCGCCGGGGGGGCCGCCGTTCATGCCCGGCCCACCCTTGCCCGCCAGGCGCAGTGCCTGGCCGTCTTTCAGGCCGGCGGGGATGGTGACGTCCAGCACCTGACCGTCGGGCAGGGTCAGCCGGCGGGTGGCGCCCCGGGCGGCGGTCAGGAAATCCACCGTCAGGGAATAACGGGCGTCCTGGCCTTTCAGCGGGAAGCCGCCGGCGCGGGCGCCCCCGGTGCCGCCGCCCTGGTTGAAGGCGCGACGCAGCAGGCTTTCCAGGTCATCATGGTCGAAGCCGCCGAGGTCCTCGGCGCCGGCGGAGTAGCGGCCGTGCCCGCTGGCGAAGGGCCCGCTGGCGAAGGGATCGCCCGCGTACTGGCGGTAATAGCCGCCCCCGCCGGCGGGGCCGCGCGGGGCCGTCTCCGCCCCGGTGGCGTCGATCTCCCCCCGGTCGAAGCGGGCGCGCTTGTCCGCGTCGGACAACAGGGCGTAGGCGGCGGCGATCTCCTTGAACTTGGCCTCGGCCTCTGGCTTGCCCGGGTTCAGGTCCGGGTGGTGCTTCTTGGCCAGGGCGCGATAGGCGCTGCGGATGGTCTTCTCATCGGCGTCGCGGGCGACGCCCAGCAAGGCGTAGGGATCCACCGTAGGCTACCTCATTCCAGGGAAGGGACCAGGGGATGCGATCATGCGGCCGGCCTTGGGGCGACCCGTTGGGCTTCCCGCGGTGGGACGGCCGGCCTCCCCCGCCGGGGGCAGCAGCAGGGCTTCCGCCTGGCGCAGCACCGTGGCCGGGGTGGGGCCGGCGTCCAGGATAGCCCAGCGCACCTCGCCGGCGCCCTTGCGCATCTGGCTTAGCAAGACGGGCATATCCGCGTCCGACGCGTCCCGGGCCGTCGCCTGGCCCCGCCGGCTCAACCGGTCCGCCAGCACGGCCTCCGGCGCCTGCAACCACAGGCCGGTGAAACGCGCATGGGCCTGGGCCGCCACTTCCGCCGTCAGGGCCCGCTCGGCGGGGTCGGCGAACACCGCGTCCAGGATGACGCTGCGCCCGGCGGCCAGGCAGGCGGCGGCCTGGGTGCGCAGGCGGTCGTAGACGGCGGCGCTCACCGCCGGGCTGTAGGCCTCATGGGTCAGCGCCTGCTCCGGCGCCACGCCGAACAGCTGCTTGCGGATGACGTCGGTGCGCAGCACGCGGGCGCCCGGGGCCGTGCCCAGCAGGGGGGCCAGGGCCCGGGCCAGCGTGGACTTGCCCGTGCCGCTGAAGCCGCCAACCGCCACGACGCGCGGCCGGTCGCGGCGCAGGAAATCCAGCGCCAGCTGCAGGTAACGGTCGGCCTCCACCGCCCCGGCGGTCTTCTGCGTGGGCGTGGTCTGGCGCCGGGCGGCTGCGGCCGTCACCTGGGCCCGCACCGCCGCCCGCACCGACAGGAACAGGGGCAGGGCCGACAGCCCGCCCAGGGCCTGGCCCTCCCGTCCCGCCATATCCTCTCCCGTCAGGTCCAGGTAGCGGTTTAGCACCAGGCTCGCCAGATCCACGCGGTCGCGGAAACAAAGATCCATCAGCAGGAAGGCCAGATCGTACAGCACGTCCGTGCAGGCCAGGGCGGGGTCGAACTCGATGGCGTCGAAGGGTGTGGGCGTGCCGTCCACCAGGCAGACGTTGCCCAGATGCAGGTCGCCGTGGCAGTCGCGCACCCGGCCCGCGCCGCGCCGCGCGTCCAGCAAGGCCGCCTGCGCCGACAATGCGGCCTGCACCTTGGTGTTCCAGGCGCGGATGTCGGCGGCCGAGAAGGCGTCGCCCGGCTTCAGGTTGGCGCGGGTGATGGCGATGGCCTCGCCCAGCCCCTCGGCCCCGCCGCCCTCCGTGCGCCCGGGCTGCGCCCGGTGCAGGCGGGCCAGGCGGTCGGCCAGGTCCAGCATCAGCTGCGGCGTCAGCCGGCCTTGCGTCGCCATGCGGTCCAGCAGGGCGTCCTGGTCGAAGCGGCGCATGACCAGCAACCAGTCCACGACCTGGGCACCGGGCAGGGGCGGTTCATCCTCCCCCGCCGCCCATTCCGGTCCCAGGGTCAGGCCGTCTGGCGTGCGCAGGACGGGGCGCAGGCCCAGGTACAGGTTGGGGGCGAAGCGGCGGTTGACCGCCAGCTCCGCCAGGCAGAAGTGCCGCCGCCGTTCCACCGTGGAATAGTCCAGATAGGAATAGCGCACGGCGCGCTTCAGCTTGTAGGCGCGGTCGCCGGCCAGGAAGACGTGGGAAATGTGGGTGTCGATACGCTCCACCCGGCCACGGGCCCCGAAGGATTCCGGATGGGTCAGGAAGGCGAGCGTCTCGGTCTGGTCGTCCATGGCGGTAGACTCCCTGATTGCGGAAAGGCGGAACCCGGGCGACGGCGTGCCGCGGGCTCTGTTGAGAGAAAAGCATAGGCCACCCGGCGGTTCCGCCGCCTTGAGCGGGATCAAGCGGCGGTGCGCTCATTCCATCGCGGAACCCGCACAGCGAGATTCACACCCGCCCCGTTGCGGAACACGCGTGCCACACCCGCGTCAAAACGGGGCGCGCATGCGGGAAACGCGCCGGTCGCCGCCTTGATTTGGGGTTCGCCCGCCTTGTAAGGTGCGCCGCAACGCAACAAAGGGCCGGGGAGGACGGGTTTTCGAACCCCAAAAGTTCCTTTTCCGCCCTTCCAGGGTGAAGACGGTCAGGCAATGGCGGCCTCAGGCGCGGCGAAGCTCAGTTTCCAGGGACTTATCCTGACGCTCCACCAGTTCTGGTCGGAGCAGGGGGCCCTGATCCTCCAGCCTTATGATATGGAGATGGGGGCCGGCACCTTCCATCCCTCCACGACCTTGCGCGCCCTGGGCGCCACGCCGTGGAAGGCCGCCTTCGTGCAGCCGTCGCGCCGGCCCAAGGACGGCCGCTATGGCGAGAACCCCAACCGCCTGCACCAGCATCACCAGTACCAGGTGATCCTGAAGCCCTCGCCGGCCAACGTGCAGGAGATCTACCTGGAAAGCCTGCGCCGCGTGGGCATCGACCCGGCGCGGCACGACATCCGCTTCGTCGAGGATGACTGGGAAAGCCCCACGCTGGGCGCCTGGGGCCTGGGCTGGGAAGTGTGGTGCGACGGCATGGAGGTGACGCAGTTCACCTATTTCCAGCAGGTGGGCGGCATCGAGTGCGAGGTCGTGGCGGCGGAGCTGACCTATGGCCTGGAACGCCTGGCCATGTACATCCAGAACGTCGAGAACGTCTACGACCTGGACTTCAACGGCCAGGGCGTGAAGTACGGCGACGTCTATCACCGCAATGAGCGTGAGCAGAGCGCCTATAACTTCGAGGTCGCCGACACCGCCATGCTGCTGCGCCATTTCGAGGACGCGGAGCATGAGTGCGCCGAGCTGCTGAAGCGCGGCCTGGCCTGGCCGGCCTATGAGCAGTGCGTCAAGGCCTCGCACAACTTCAACCTGCTGGACGCGCGCGGCGTGATTTCGGTGGTGGAGCGGCAGAGCTACATCCTGCGCGTCCGCAACCTGGCCAAGGCCTGCTGCGAGGCCTGGGTGGCGGGGGACAAGAAAGTGGACTGGACCCTGCCTGGGCCCGTTTCCGGTAAGGGGGCCTGAACCATGGCCGAGCTGCTGATCGAACTGTTTTCCGAGGAAATCCCCGCCCGCATGCAGGTGCGCGCGGCCGATGACCTCAAGCGCCTGGTGACCATCAAGCTGGCCGAGGCCGGCTTGGCGTTCCAGGACGCCATCGCCCATTCCACCCCGCGCCGCCTGACCCTGGCCGTCACTGGACTGCCGGTGCGCCAGGCCGACGTGCGGGATGAGCGCAAGGGCCCGCGCGTGGGATCCCCTGACGCGGCGGTGCAGGGCTTCCTGCGCGGTGCCGGCCTCACCAGCCTGGATCAGTGCGAACAGCGCGACACCGGCAAGGGCGTGTTCTGGTTCGCTGTGGTGGAAAGGCCGGGCGGGGCCACGGTCGATGCCCTGCCGGGCATCATCGACGCTGCCATCCGCGAGCTGCCCTGGCCCAAATCCATGCGCTGGGGCAACAACACCTTCCGCTGGGTGCGGCCGCTGCAGTCCATCCTGGCGCTGTTCGACGGCGCCGTGGTCCCGGGCACCCTGACCCTGAGGACGGCCGAACCGGCGCCCGAGGCGTCGGAGGGCAACGTTTGCTTAGGGGGAGAGCCCACCGCCGTCACCCTGCCCTACGGCAACACCACGCGCGGCCACCGCTTCCTGGCGCCCGACGCGCTGACCATCACCGACTTCGCCGACTATCAGCAAAAGCTGGCTGGCGCCTTCGTCGTGCTGGACCGCGAGGCGCGCAAGGCCCGCATCCTGGAACAGGCCAACAGGCTGGCCGCCGCCGAGGGCCTGACCCTGCGCGACGACCCGGGCCTGCTGGAAGAGGTGGCGGGCCTGGTGGAATGGCCGGTGGGCCTGATCGGCACCATCGACCAGGCCTTCATGGACGTGCCCGCCGAGGTGCTGACCACCTCCATGCGCACGCACCAGCGTTATTTCGCCCTGGAAACCGCTGACGGCAATCTGGCGCCCCGCTTCATCCTGATGGCCAACCGCACCACCGAGGACGAAGGCCGGGCCGTGGTGGCGGGTAACGAGCGCGTGCTGCGCGCCCGCCTGTCGGACGCCAAGTTCTTCTGGGACCTGGACCGCAAGGTGCCGCTGGAAGACCAGGCCAAGAAGCTGGCCGACATCACCTTCCATGCCAAGCTGGGCACCACGGCGGCCAAGGTCCACCGGGTGGAAGGCCTGGCGGCGGTCATCGCCCGGGCCATCCACGCCGACGTGGACGCCACCCGCCGTGCCGCCCGCCTGGCCAAGGCCGACCTGGTGACCGGCCTGGTGGGGGAGTTCCCCGAGGTGCAGGGCGTCGTCGGCCGCTACATCGCCTATGAGCAGGGCGAGAGTGCCGCCGTGGCCGAGGCCATCGCCGACCATTACAAGCCCCTGGGCCCCAGCGACAGCTGCCCCACCGCCCCGGTTTCCGTGGCGGTGGCCCTGGCCGACAAGATTGACACCCTGGTGGCCTTCTTCGGCATCGATGAGAAGCCGACCGGCTCCCGCGATCCGTTCGCGCTGCGCCGCGCGGCCCTGGGCGTCATCCGCCTGGTGGTGGAGAACGGCCTGCGCCTGGACCTCGGCGACCTGTTCCTGGTGGCGCGCGGCCAGCTGGCTCTCGACAACGCCGCCTTGGATGGCGAGTTGCTGGCCTTCTTCGCCGACCGCCTGGTGGTGGCCCTGCGCGAGAAGGGCGTGCGCCACGACCTGATCGCGGCGGCGCTCTCTCATGGAACTGGGGCCGGCCGGGCCGAGGGTGACCTGGTCCGCCTGCTGGCCCGCGTGGATGCGCTGGCCGGCTTCGTCAACACGGACGACGGCGCCAACCTGCTGGCCGCCTTCCGCCGCGCCGCCAACATCCTGCGCATCGAGGAGAAGAAGGACGGCCACGCCCATGACGGCGTGCCGGACGCCGCCTTGCTGCGGGTGGATGAGGAAAAGGCCCTGGCGGCGGCGCTGGATGCCGCGCGCACGGCGTCGGAGCCGGCGCTGGCCGCCGAGGATTATGTGGGCACCATGGCCGCGCTGGCCAGCTTGCGCGGCCCGGTGGACGCCTTCTTCGACAAGGTGACGGTGAACGCCGACGATCCGGCCTTGCGGGCCAACCGGCTGCGTCTGCTGGCCGGTATACGTCGCACGCTGAACCATGTGGCGGATTTCTCGGTCATCGAGGGGTGAGTCGCGGGGGCCGGGAAACCGGCCCCCGTTTTCGTTTGGCGCCCGGAACCTTGGGGGCGGTCACAATCTTGGCCCTTCCGTTGCCCAGGGATGTCTGCAAGGCTTTGATTTCAGTACGCGTGACAAAACGGGGCCCGGTTTGACCGGACCCTGAAAAAACACAAATCGCAGTGAAAAACTTCGGGGAAACTGGCGAGCGGCGGCCCATGAGTGAACCGGCCGCGGCTCCGCCGAACTCATCGGGTGAGGAACCATGAGCGTGTCCAAGTGGGTGTACAGCTTCGGTGATGGCAAGGCCGAGGGCCGGGCCGAGATGAAGAACCTTCTGGGTGGCAAGGGTGCCAACCTGGCGGAGATGAGCAATCTGGGATTGCCCGTGCCGCCCGGTTTCACCATCACCACCGAGGTCTGCACCTGGTTCTACGACAACGGCCGCCAGTATCCGGCCGAACTGAAGGACCAGGTGGCCGCCGGCCTGAAGGCGGTGGAGGGCATCATCGGCGCCAATTTCGGCGATGCCGGGAACCCGCTGCTGGTGTCGGTACGCTCCGGCGCCCGCGCCTCCATGCCGGGCATGATGGACACGGTGCTGAACCTGGGCCTGAACGACGTCACCGTCCGGGGCCTGGCCAAGCGCGCCGGCGACGAACGCTTCGCCTATGACAGCTACCGCCGCTTCATCCAGATGTACGGCAACGTCGTTCTGGACGTGGACCACCACCATTTCGAAGAAATCCTGGACAGCCACAAGCGCGACCGGGGCCTGACCTACGACACCGATCTGGACGCCGGCGACTGGCAGGCGGTGATCGAGGGCTACAAGGACGTGGTGCAGGAGGCGCTCGGCCGTCCCTTCCCGCAGGACGTGCAGGAACAGCTGTGGGGCGCCATCGGCGCCGTCTTCGGCAGCTGGATGAACCAGCGCGCCATCACCTACCGCAAGCTGCACGACATTCCGGCCAGCTGGGGCACGGCGGTGAACGTCCAGGCCATGGTGTTCGGCAACATGGGCGACGACTGCGCCACCGGCGTCGCCTTCACCCGCAACCCGTCCACGGGTGAGAACGCCTTCTACGGCGAATACCTCATCAACGCCCAGGGCGAGGACGTGGTGGCCGGCATCCGCACGCCGCAGCACCTGACCGTCGCCGGCCGCCAGGCCAATGGCTCCGACCTGCCGGCGATGGAAGAGAGCATGCCGGAGGTGTTCCAGCAGCTGGACGCCGTGCGCCTGAAGCTGGAGCGGCACTACCGCGACATGCAGGACATCGAGTTCACGGTGCAGCAGAAGAAGCTGTACATGCTGCAGACCCGCAATGGGAAGCGCACCACCGCCGCGGCGCTGAAGATCGCCGTGGACATGGCGCAGGAGGGTCTGATCGACGAGGCCGAGGCCGTGCGCCGCATCGAGCCCAAGTCCCTGGACCAGCTGCTGCACCCCACCCTGGACCCCAAGGCCGAGCGCAAGATCATCGCCAAGGGCCTGCCGGCCAGCCCGGGGGCGGCCTGCGGCAAGGTGGTGTTCTCCGCCGATGAGGCCGAACGCCAGTCCCAGATGGGCGAGGCGGTCATCCTCTGCCGCGTGGAAACCAGCCCGGAAGACATCCACGGCATGCACGCCGCCGCCGGCATCCTGACCACCCGTGGTGGCATGACCAGCCACGCGGCCGTGGTGGCGCGCGGCATGGGCCGGTCCTGCGTGTCGGGCGCGGGGGAACTGCGCATCGACTACAAGAGCGGGGTCATGACCGTGCGGGGCGAGAAGATCGCCGCCGGCGACGTCATCACCATCGATGGATCGACCGGCGAGGTCATGCTGGGCCACGTGCCCACCATCCAGCCGGAACTGTCCGGCGACTTCGCGACCTTGATGGGCTGGGCTGACCGCTTCCGCCGCATGAAGGTGCGCACCAACGCGGAAACCCCGCTGGACGCCCGCACGGCGGTGAAGTTCGGGGCGGAGGGCATCGGCCTGTGCCGGACCGAGCACATGTTCTTCGACACCGAGCGCATCATCGCCGTGCGCGAGATGATCGTGGCGGAGACGGAGGCCGGCCGCCGCGCCGCCCTGGCCAAGATCGCGCCCATGCAGCGCCAGGATTTCGTGGAGCTGTTCCGCATCATGGCCGGCCTGCCGGTCACCATCCGCCTGCTGGACCCGCCGCTGCACGAGTTCCTGCCCAACAGCGAGGCGGAGATGGACGAGGTGGCCAAGGCCGCCGGCACGGACATCCAGCGGGTGCGCCACCGCGCCCTGCAACTGCACGAGGCCAACCCCATGCTGGGCCATCGCGGCTGCCGCCTGGGCATCTCCTACCCCGAAATCTATGAAATGCAGGCCCGCGCCATCTTCGAGGCGGCGGTCCAGGTGGGCAAGGACGGCCAGACCGTGACGCCGGAGATCATGATCCCCCTGGTCGGCACCAAGAAGGAACTGGACATCCTGAAGGCCGTCATCGACCGGGTGGCGGGCGAGGTGAAGCAGGCCTCGGGCGTGCATGTCGACTATCTGGTCGGCACCATGATCGAGCTGCCGCGCGCCGCCTTGCGGGCGGCGGAGATCGCCCAGTCGGCCGAGTTCTTCAGCTTCGGCACCAACGACCTGACGCAGACCACCTTCGGCATCAGCCGCGACGATGCCGCCAGCTTCCTGCCCGACTACCAGCGGGCCGGCATCTTCGAGCACGACCCCTTCGTGACCCTGGACACTGAGGGCGTGGGCGAGCTGGTGTCCATCGCCGCCGAGCGGGGCCGCAAGACCCGTCCGGAGATCAAGCTTGGCATCTGTGGCGAGCACGGCGGCGACCCGGCCTCCGTCTACTTCTGTGAGAAGGTGGGCCTCAGCTACGTCTCCTGCTCCCCCTACCGGGTGCCCATCGCCCGCCTGGCGGCGGCGCAGGCGGCCCTGATGGGCGAGAAGCCCGCCAGCGAGGCGTAAGCGGCGGTTCCGCATCGAAGGGTCGAGGGCGGCGGGGGCGACCCTGCCGCCCTTGATCTTTGGGCCGCCATCTTTGGGCCGCCATCTTTGGGGTGTCCGGGGAGGCGGCTTCAGCTTCCCGTGGCCGCCTTCTGGAAATGCTGGCGGGCGATGGCGTCCAGCCGGCCCTCGCGGTACAGGGCCTCCGCCGCGTCCCGCAGGATCGCCGTCTCGGGGGCGTCGCGGGTGGCGGGGTCGCAGGACAGCCAGGCCTCCATGGTGCTGACCTGCACGCGGTCGCCCAGCTGGTCGGTCAGGTTGTTTTCCCGCGCCACCACGTCGATGACGGAGGCGATGCCCATCACGGCGTTCACCCGGCCGTGGGCCAACATGCGCAGGCCGTTCAGCGTGGACGGCACCGTCTGCACGGTGATCCCGTATTGCTGGATGACCGGGACCAGGGCCTGGGTACCCGTGGCCGTCACGGCCACCGGGCCCACCGTCCGCAGATCATCGGGTTTCGCCAGCGTCACCCCCTGACGCGCCACCGCCACCAGCTGTGTCCCCATGGTCAGGGCCAGGGGTACGATGGCCCGGTACGGGTCGCGGATGGGCACGGCGACCATGCCATAGACCTTGGGACCGCCCGGTGGCCGTTCCCGCGCCAGTTCGGCATACACGCGCACCACCGGCAGCAGCTCGACCGTGGCGCGGATGCCCGCGCGGTCCAGGATGGCCTGCGCCTGCTCCACCACCAGCCCCCTGGCCTGGCCGTCGGCGCCGCGCTCCCCCAGCACCGGCAGTTCCGGCACCAGCACGCGGATGGGCTGGGGCGCCGTCTGCGCTACCGCGATGCCCGTTCCCACGGCTCCGGCGGGCAGCGCCAGCAAAAGGGACAGGATGGTGCGGCGGGTGGGGGTCATGGTGTGGGCGCGCCCGGCGGGGGGATTTGCCCGGTTAGATGGTCAAGGCCCCTTGGCTGGACTACCCCAATTCGGCGCGCAGCTGCCCTAACGGCAGTGCAGTCGTCTCCTTGACGGTCGATACTGCCATCATCGAATTTATTTCGCGCACGCCCGGCAACTGCGACAGCTTCTTGAAGAACAGGGCCTCATAGGCCTCGACATCTTTGGCGACGATACGCAGCAGGAAATCCACCTGGCCCATCAGCACGAAGCACTCCAGCACCTCCGGTATGTCGGCGATGGCGCGGCGGAAGGCGTCCAGGCTGTCGCCGGCGTGCGCCTCCAGCTTCACATGGGCGAAGACCAGGAAGTTCAGGCCCAGCTCCCGCCGGTCCAGCAGGGCCACGCGCTGGCGGATCAGCCCCGTTTCCTCCAGCCGCTGGATGCGGCGCCAGCAGGGCGATTGCGACAGCCCCACCTTGTCGCCCACGTCGGCGGCCGAGGCGGCGCCGTCCTGCTGCAGCACGTCCAGGATCTTCCAATCCAGCCCGTCCAGCTTGTGCCGCATGATCCATCTCCATATTGCCAGTTCAAAACATGAGTCATGTTGATAATGGCGATTTCAAACAGTCTTCGCAAAGACTATGCACGCCTTGGCCGCTATTGTTGCTCTCATCCGAACACGATTTGTTGAAGAGCCGCCGCCATGCCCCCCCTGGATTGCTCCCCCGCCGATTATGCCGTCCTACATCCCACCCTGACGCTGGTGCGCAGCGGCGATGGCTTCGTGGCCCTGGCCGTGAACCGCGCCGGCCCGGTGGATGTGACCCTGGACTGGAGCCGCCTGGACCCGCTGGAGAACACCGACGGCCTGGATGCCGCCATCGATTACGCCCTGTCGGTGGCCCGCCACCGGGGCGAGGCCGACCGCCGCGCCGGCCGACCCTGGGCCACGGCCCATGCTGTCGTCGTCGGGTATGAGGGAGATGCGGCCGAGGCCGCCGTGCGCCGTGCCGTGGCCGTGGCCGCCGTGCCGGTCGCAGGATTGCCGGAGACGCGGGTATGACCGCCACCGTTGCCACCACCGCGCCGCTGAACGTCAGTCCCGTCATGCTGTCGGTGGCTGCCGACGCCAGCCCCGGCCTGCTGTCCCGCTTGATGGGCACCCTGGCCCGCCTGGACATCGTGCCCCTGCACGTCTATGCCCGCCGGCGCGCCGACCTGCCGGGCGAGGACATGCTGGAGGTGGACATCCAGCTGCCCGACACCGCGTCGGCCCACAGCGAACGCGTGGCCGCCCTGTTCCGCGGCGTAGTGGGCGTGCACGCGGTCGCGGGGTCGGTTTAAGGAAAGAAAACTAGGAAGCCAAGCCCGCGGATGCGGGCGCCCGGCGACGGAGGGAACAGCCTATGACGGCTGTACCGCGGGCGGTGCGTCCGTCCCAACCCGCCAGCTGCGCAGGCCCAGGATGGCCAGGACGATGAAGGCGGCGTAAAGGCCGGCGGTCAGGTACAGGTCCTTGACCACATACATGGCGACATAGACCACGTCGACGGCGATCCACAGCCACCAGTTGGCGATGTGCTTGCGCGCCGTCCAGTATTGCGCCACCAGGCTGAAGCCGGCCAGGGTGGCGTCCAGGTAGGGCAGGGAGGCGTCGGTCCACCGGGCCATGGCCAGGCCCAGCGCGACGCTGGCGACACCGCCGGCGGCTAGGCCGAGGATGGCGTCGCGGGCGGATAGGGGCCGCACCACCACGTGGCCGTCGTCGCGCACCCCCCGCCACCAGCAGACCCAGCCATAAACCAGGAAGGCGCCGAACACGGCCTGCAAGGCCATGTCGGAGTACAGCTTGGCGTCCAGGAAGACCACGCCATAGAGCGCGACGGAGGCCAGGCCCAGGGGCCAGCACCACAAGGACCGGCGGGTGGTGGTCCAGACGGCCAGCGCGCTGACGATGACGGCGACGATTTCCAAGGGGGACATGGGGGAAGGGCGCCGCCGTTCGGGGTTACAGGGTCAGGTCGCGGATGAAGGCCAGCAGGCCCTGGCCGTCGGCCCCGTGGAACCAGGCGGCGTGGCTCAGGAAATAGCCTTCGTACGCCAGGCCGGCATTCTCCACCGAGTGCGTGATGCCGTGGAAATAGTCGGTCTCCGCCAGGGCGAATTCCGCATGCACCAGGGGCAGCAGGGCCGCCAGCGCCTGGCGCCGGGACGCGTCCAGGGGACTGACGGCATGGTATCCCGCCATCAGCGCCGCCACCTGGTCAAGGTGCACCCCCGGCTGCCGCCCCTCCGTCAGGGCCAGCCATTCCACGGTGTTGCGCTCGATGGCCGTGGCCAGGTCATAGAGGGCCGTGGTGCGGTCGGCCAGGCCGAAGTCCAGCACCGCCGCAACGCCGGCGGTGGGGCCCGCATCCGTCCAGGTGAGGTTGGAGGCGTGCGGATCGTTGTGCGTCCACAGGCTGGACAACTGGTTCAGGTGCGGCCGCAGCAGGTCATGGAAGGGCAGCAGCAGGCGCTGGGTGTCGCGCCGCCAGGGGCGGGTCGACAGGTAATCGGCCAGCGCCGGCCGCGCCGCCACATAGTCCGCCATGGCCGCCAGCGGGTCGTCGCTGGAAAACAGGGTGAAGCCCGACACCAGGGCCTGGCCCCGGCGATGCGGCCGGTCGAACCCTTCGGACGCCTGGTGCAGGCGGGCCAGGGCGGCGCCGGCGGCACGCGCGTGGCCCAGGTCGCGGAAAGGCGTCCAGGACAAGGCGTCCCGGTACAGGTCCAGGCCCGGCGCCAGGCCGTGGACCTCGTACGTCCACTCGCCCAGGGTCAGGGCGCGGTCGCCGGTCGCCGTCGCCAGCACGTCGCAGATCTGCACGCCCAGGGGCGTGCCGCGCCGGCGCAGATGGTCCATGAATGCGTGCTCATCCTCCAACTGGGCGGAGGTTCGCACCCGGGCATGGTGGCGCTTCACGAACACCGCCGCGCGCGCGCCACCCGCCGTCGCCACCACCGAGGCGGCGGAGAAGGGGCGTGGGCTGTGGCTTAGGATACCGCGCACCGCGCCCGCATCGGGGTAGTGGCGCAGCAGGCCCGCCACCTCCACCACCGTCAGGGGCGGCCAGTCGGGCAGCACCGCGCCCACCCCCATCCCATGGGCCATTCCATGGGCGTGATGCAAGCTGTCGAGAGTGGACCGGGCGGGGGAGGCGCTCATGAAGCGGGGAGGAGACCTTACAGGGAATACTGCAGCGTGAAGCGCGCGGTGCGCGGCGCCCCCAGATGCAGATAGGCGTCGCCAGCGCTCTCGCCAACATCTTTCCAGTACCGCCGATCCAACAGGTTGTCGACCGACAGCCGCAGGGTCAGCTTGTTGTCCAGCGCGCTGGGGGCATAACGCAGGCCGGCGTTGAACAGATGATAGGCCGGCGCTGTGGCCACCGCGTCGCGCGCCGCCGCCCGCTCGCCCACATACTGCCAGCCGGCCAGCAGGGCCAGCCCGTCCAGGTGCGGCAAGGTATAATCGGCATAGAGGGCGGTGCGCACATGCGGCACGTTGATGGCCTGGTGGCCGTCATAGCTGGGAGTGCCGGTGCCATAGGCCACGGCGTGCATGAAGGTGGCGCTGGCCGTCAGGCGCAGGGCCTCGGTCACCCGGCCGGCGGCGTTCAGTTCCAGGCCGTCGTGCCGCTCCGTTCCCTGGCGCACATAGGTGAAGCCGTAGGCGCTGTCGTCGGGCTTGGCGTACTCGTACGCCTTGCTCAGGCGGAAGACGCTGGCGCCCAGCAGCAGGCCGTTCCAGTCGTACTTGGCGCCCACCTCGTCCTGCCAGGACAGGGACGGCGACAGGATTTCGCTGGCGTTGGTGGCCCAGGCCGGCGCCTGGCCGCCCAAGGACAGGCCGCGCGCATGGCTGGCGTAGAACGTGATGGCCGACAGCGGCTTGTAGACCAGGGCCACCTGCGGCAGGGGCAGGGTCTCCGCCGTGTTGCGGACGGTGGTGTGGTCGATGTCGTAGGCGCGCTCGCGCAGGAAGACAGTGCGCACGCCGGCATCCAGCTCCAGCCCCGTTACCAGGGCGCCCAGGTCGATGCGGTCCATGGCGTTGATGGCATACTGGCGGCTGTCCAGCCTTTCGTAATTGGCGCCCGGATTGTTGGGGGACGGCGCGAAGGCCAGGGGCGTGGGATTGTAGATGTTGTCGCTGCCGACATAGTCATAGACATAGTCGGTCTGCGTCACCGTGCGGCGGAAGACGCTGGCGCCCAGGGTCAGGCTGTGGCCGATGGCGCCCGTCGCCACCTTGCCCAGCAGCAGGGCCTGGGCCTGGTCATCCTCGCGCGCGTCGTTGGGACTGCGGTAGTCGTAGACGTCGAAATCGCCGTTGGGCGCGAAGTAGTAGCCGGGGGACTCGCCGGCGGCGCAGCTGGCGACATAATAGCAGCCGTAGGCGAAGGCCACGTTGTCGTCGATGACCGTGCGGCTGTGGCCCACCTGCACCTTCAGGCGCCAGTCGTCGCTGAAGCGATGCTCATACTGGCCGGACAGGTTCAGCGCGTTGATGGTGACGGGCTTGGTCCAGGACTGGGCGCCCAGCATGCGGGAGGGTGACACCGTATCCAGCGCCGGCAGGGCCGTGCCGCCCAGCAGCTGGTAACCAGAGACGGAGTGCTGCACCCGGCGCTGGTATTCCAGATCCAGGGTGAAGGTGTCGTCCTCCGTCGCCCGCCAGTCGCCGGCGATGGACCCGAAATTGCGGTAGCCGTCGGCATGATCGACGTAGCTGGCGATGTCCTCATGCGCCGCGTTCAGGCGCAGGCCGTACTGCTTGCGCGCCCCGAACAGGCTGCCGACATCCACCGCGCTGTAAAGGCCGCCCCGGTTGTCGGTGCCCAGGGTCAGGCTGGCCACATCCGCCGGCCGCTTGGTGACGTAATCGACCAGGCCGCCCGGGGCCACCACGCCGGCATCCACGCCGGCCAAACCCTTCAGGAACTCCACCCGTTCCTTGTTTTCCAGCGCCACCGGCTGTTCACCGGCGATGGTCAGGCCGTTGATTCGCAGGCCGGTGGCGAGATCCAGGGGGAAGCCCCGAATGGCGATGTCTTCGTAATACCCCTCCGGCGCGTAGTTCTCCCCGATCGAGGCGTCGTTGCGGATCAGGTCGCTCAGCCGCCGGGCCTGCTGGTCGTCCATCAGGTCGCGGGTGACGACGCTGACCGAGGCCGGGGTGTCCAGCACCGTGCCAGCGGCGCCGAACTGGGTGTCGGTGGCGCGGAAGCCCTGGTCGCGCACGCCGGTGACGATGACGGTGTTGGGCTGGTCCGCCGGGTCGGCGTGCGCCGCACCACTGATCACCAGGGCGATGGTCGCCACGGACTGCGCCAGGCGGCGGGAGAAAATCGTCACGGGACTGTCATCCTGAAAGGGCGGCACTGCCGTGCCCGCCGCTGGACGCGCGGGGTGGGGCAAGCCACGAACAGCATTGGGATTGGCGGCTTTTTGGCGGATTCTCGCCGCCGGGTCAAACCTCTGCCTGCTCAGGGCCGGGTTGCGCAGTGCTGGACTCAGCAATGAGAATGCGATTGATTCTTAATTTCATGCGTCATATAGCTGCACCAGGAACCAACCTGATGGGGAAAACAAGAATGCGGCGAATGCTGTTGAAGGCGACCGTTCCGTTTTGGCTGTTGGCGGCGCTGGGGGGCGCCCCGCTGGCCCATGCGGCGCCGGCAGAGGTCTCGCCTGAGGTCGCGCCGGCTGACGGCGCCGATGGTGATCCGGCGGCGACGGTCACCGTCACCGCCACGCGCACGGCCAAGGACATCAGCGACGTGCCGGCCAGTGTCAGCGTCATCACCAGCCAGCAGATCGACGACCAACTGGTGACGGATATCAAGGACCTGGTGCGCTATGAGCCCGGCGTCTCCGTCCGCAAAAGCCCGGCGCGCTTCACCCTGGCCGGCGGCGCCACCGGTCGTGACGGCGATAGCGGCTTCAACATCCGGGGGCTGGAGGGCAACCGCGTCCTGATGCTGACCGACGGCATCCGCGTGCCCGACGCCTACAGCTTCGGCGCCCAGAACATGGGGCGCGGCGACTATATCGACCTGGGCCTGCTGAAGTCCGTGGAAATCCTGCGCGGACCGGCCTCGGCGCTCTACGGCAGCGACGGCGTCGCCGGCGCCGTCAGCTTCATCACCAAGGATCCCGACGATTTCCTGACAGCAGGTAAAGACTGGGCCGCCCAGGGCAGCGTCGGCTACACCTCCACCGACGGGGCTTGGTCCAAGGGCGCGCTGGCCGCCGGTAGGGTGGGCAAGCTGCAGGCCCTGGTGGCGTACACACGCCGCGACGGCAACGAGAGCGCGACCGACGGCTCCAACAACGCCGCCAACACCGACCGCACCACCGCCAATCCGCAGGACCTGCAGTCCAACGCCGTCCTGGCCAAGGTGGTGTTTGAGCCATCGGACGCGCACCGCCTGCGCCTGAGCTTCGATCATGATGACAACCACACCAACACAACGGTGTTGAGCGCCATCGCCAAGCCGCCGCTGGCCGCCACCAGCGTGCTGGGCCTGATCGCCCGGGATCGTCAGGACCGCAACCGCGTCAGCCTGGACCACCGCTACGACATCGGCGCGGACATCATCGACAGCCTGCACTGGACGGCCTACTACCAGGAAACCCACGCCACCCAGTACGGGGCGGAGGATCGCAACACCGCCGTCGATCGCACGCGCGACAGCACCTTCGATACCAACGTCTACGGCATCGACATCCAGGCGCAGAGCAAGACCCTGGGCCGCGACCTGACGCACACCTTCGTGTACGGCGGCGATTACTCGGTCACCCACCAGGAGTCGCTGCGCGCCGGAACGGTGCCGTCAGCCGGCGACGCCTTCCCGTCGCGCGCCTATCCCACCACCGACTACACGCTGGCGGGCATCTTCCTGCAGGACGAAATCAACGCCTTCGACCGGCGGCTGACGCTCTATCCCGCCGTGCGCTTCGACTATTACGACCTGTCGCCCAAGAAGGACGACCCGCTGTTCACGGCGCTGGCGCCCATCTCCAAGGACGACAGCCACGTCTCGCCCAAGCTGGGCATCCTTTATCACCTGCTGCCCGACGTGGGGGTGTTCGTGAATCTGGCCGAGGGCTTCAAGGCCCCGGCGCCGTCGCAGGTCAACAACGGCTTCGCCAACCCCACGCAGAACTACAAGTCCGTCTCCAACCCCAACCTGAAGGCGGAAACCAGCCAGACCATCGAGGGCGGGTTCAAGTTTAACGGTTCTTGGGGCGGCTGGGGTGAAAAGGCCGGGGGCAACGGTGGCGAAAACGCCCTGCTGGGCGGCGGCCGCTGGGACGCCAGCCTCACCGGCTATGCCGGCCGCTACCGTGACTTCATCGACCAGGTGCAGGTTGGCGGCACCTTCACCGCCGCCAACCCGGCCGTCTACCAGTATGTGAACCTGTCGCGGGTGACCTTGCAGGGGGCGGAGGCCAAGGGCCAGGTCACCCTGAACTCGGGCATCGGCGCCCTGGCCGCCTTCTCCTACACCCACGGCGACAGCACGTCGGGCGGCGTCACCACGCCGCTGGACAGCGTGGACCCGTGGAAGCTGGTGCTGGGCGTCACCTACCGCGATCCGGCGGGCCGCTTCGGCGGCCAGGTCACCATGACCCACTCCGGGGCCAAGGACCGATCCGACGTCAGCAGCGCCAGCTATTTCATCCCCAAGGCCTTCACCATCCTGGACGCCACCGCCTACTGGGCCGTGACGGAGAATGCCAGCATCCGCGCCGGAATCTTCAACCTGACGGATGAGAAGTACTGGTGGTGGGGCGACGTGCGGGGCCAGGCCTCCACCTCCACCGTGCTGGACGCCTGGACCCAGCCGGGCCGCAATTTCGGCGCCTCGCTGACCCTGAAACTCTGATTCCAAAGCTCTGGTCCCGATCCGGCCGGCGGGGGGATGCCAGGCCGGATCCCGGTGGCGGCGGGCCCCGCCCGTGCCCGCCGCCACTTCCCTCCCCGATCGCATGACCTACCCCGAGAGGCCATCCCATGATGACGCATGACACGCTTGAAACCGGCCGCCGCGCCTTCCTGGCCGGCACCGCCCTGCTGGGTTTGACCGCCAGCCTGCCCACGGCGGCATTCGCCGCCGACATGGCGCCTACCACTGGCACGGCGCCGGAGCAGGACAGGAAGGCCATCCTGGGCATGGCCGGCACCTACAAGGTGACCTTCGATTTCCGCGAGACCACCTCTTTCCTGGCCGGTTACACACCCATCGCGCCCAAGGTCAGCGGCGGGGAGGAGGTGGTGCGGGTGGTGGAGGACTCAGGGTCCGTCATCCGCCTGCAGCACATCCTGGTGGTGGATGGCGAGGATGGCCTGCCCGTCGTGGTCAAGCATTGGCGGCAGGATTGGGTCTATCAGCCGGCCGCGGTACTGACCTACCGGGGCACCGGCCACTGGTCCCTGACCCCGGTGGACGCCGCCGTGGGCAAGGGCGCCTGGTCGCAGACCGTGTGGCAGACCGACGATTCTCCGCGCTATGGCGGGGTCGGACGCTGGCGCCATGATGCCGGCGTCTCACGCTGGACCAGTGACGAGACGTGGCGCCCCCTGGCCCGCCGCGACGCCACCCGGCACCCGCCCTACGACCGTTACAGCGGCACCAACCGCCATGCCCTGACGCCCGCTGGCTGGGTGCATGAGCAGGACAACGCCAAGCTGGGCCCCCGCGACGGCACGTTGGTGACCTTCGTGCATGAAACGGTGATCAACACCTACGCCCGCTTCAGCGACTTCCCCATCGCCGCGGCCGATGATTACTGGGCCAAGACGTCCACCTACTGGGCGGCTGTGCGTGCCGCCTGGGACCAGGCCATCGCCCAGCACCAGGGGCTGAGCGTGACGGAGGAGGCCAACAACGGCTCCGTCACCGGCAAGGCGTTGATGGGCCTGGCCGACAGCATCGCCAAGGGCGGTAAAACCACCCCGGACGCCATCGCCGAGGCCCGCCGCGTCATCGCCGACGCGACGCAAGGTGCCGTGAAGTCCGGCGCCTGACGCCGCCCCGCCGTATCAGGCTTTCACGCCAGCCACAGCGCGGCCAGGGCCACGGCCGCCGGCATCGCCTGGATCATCAGGATGCGGCGGCTGACGGACCAGGCGCCGTAGGCGCCGGCCACGATCACGCACACCAGGAAGAAGGTCTTTATGTGCAGCGCCGGTGCCGGATCGGGATAGGCCAGGCCCCAAAGCAGGCCCGCCGCCAGGAAACCGTTGTACAGGCCCTGGTTGGCGGCCAGCACGGCGGTTTGCGCGGCCCTTTCCGGGGAGTTGCGGAAGGTGCGCAGGCCCAGCGGCTTGGTCCACAGCACCATCTCCAGCACCAGGAACCAGGCGTGCAGCAGGGCCACGATGGCCACCAGGATGTTCGCGATCACGCTCATGAAAAGGACGTTCCCAATTTTTTGAGTTCTTATAGTCACCACTATGACGGGAAAGACCGCGATCACCCAAAGAAAAAGCCGCCCGGTTTCCCGGACGGCTTTCCCCTGGCGATGGCCGCGCCCGTCAGAACTTGTAGGCCATGCGGAAATAGTACATGCCGCCATCGTACCCGAAGGGCGAGGTGTCCGGGTACTGGTCGCCATAGTTCAGGCGGCCGGCGCTGCGGTTCTTCTGCGGATAGGTGTCGAACAGATTCTGCGCGCCGACGGTGGCGGTCAGGTCCTCGGTCACCTTGTAGGCGATCTCCGCGTCGAAGATCCAATTGGGATCGTAATGCTGGCCGGCGCTGGAGTTGTCCTGCCAGGCACCGTAGTAGCTGCCGCGGTACATGAAGCTGAACGCGCCGATGTCGTAGGTGGCGGTCAGGTTCACGCGGTAATGCGGCAGGCCGTTCTCGATATCCGCCTTGCGGTTGGCGTCGATCACGCTGGCGTCGTACTTGGTGACGTCGGTGTGGTTGATGTTGGCCGCCGCCGTCAGGTGCAGGTCGCCGTCATAGACTTCGAAGGTCTTGTTGGCGACGATGTCCACGCCCTGGCTGCGGGTGTCGAAGGCGTTGGCGAAGTAGTTGACGTTGCCCAGGGTGTTGGCGCCCACCACGCCCAAGGCCGCCAGCCTGGTCTGATCAGCGGCGGACACGGTGAAGTCGCTGGTGATGCCGACGCGATCCTCGACCTTGATGTTGTAGTAATCGACGGTCAGGTTGACCCCGCCCGGCAGGTCGAAGACCAGGCCGCCGGCGATGTTGAACGAGGTTTCGGGCTTCAGCGTCTTGGCGCCGTAATACTGGGCGACCACGCTGTCCACCGGGAAGGTGCCCAGCACGATGGGTTCCGGGCTGCCCGCCTTGAAGGTGGTCTGCGTGCTGCTGATGTGCGACTGGCCGGGCGTGGGGGCGCGGAAGCCGGTGTTGATGGACGACCGCACGGCCACCCAGTCGGTCAACTGATAGCGGCCGAAGATCTTCCAGTTGGTGGTGTCGCCGAAATCGTCGAAGTCCTCATAGCGCAGGGCCACGCCGGCGCTCAGGTTCTTGATGATGTCGGCTTCGGCGTCGGCATAGAAGGCGTAGTTGCCGCGCGGGTATTGGCCGGCGTCGGTGGCGGTGAAGCCGGGATAGCCGTTGGACCCGATGGGCATGCCGTAGGTGTAGTATTTGCCGGCCTGGTACGAGGCCACGTCGCCCGATTTGATGGTGTAGGTCTCACGCCGGTACTCACCGCCGCCCGCCAGGGTCAGCGGGCTGGCCAGCCAGCTGATGTTCACGGGGTAGGTCAAGTCCAGGTTCAGGTTGGTTTCCTCCTGAATCTGGGTGCCGACGTAGAACTGGTGGGGACTGCTGGGCCCGAGCGAGGGGTTGACGGTGTTGCGGATGCTGTAGCGCAGCTCGTCCTTGCCGTAGCTGGCGCTGGCGTCGATCATCAGGCCGGACTTCAGCGTCGTCTTGTAGCCGCCGGTGATGCTGCTATCCAGGATGTCGCCGTAGAACCAGGGCGTGAAGCCGTTGGGGAAGACGCTGTTCCACTTGAAGGTGGCGCCGCTGTCCAGGGTGATGGGCGTGATCAGCCACGACACCGTGGTGGGGTTGCGGTAGTTGAAGCTTTCCTTGGCGTAGCTGTGGCCGAAGTTGCCGAACAGGTAGATCTTGGAATTGTCACCCAGATCGACGCCGCTGTTGATGAACAGCCGCTCCGCCTCCACCGCCGGGTCGCCGAAGCGCTGGGCGGGGTTGGGAATGGTCAGGCCCTGGGCCGCCAGGGCGGCGGCGTCGGGACGCTGGGTCCCGCGCGACGTCGGATCGTTCTTCACATACTCGGCACTGATGTTGACGAAGCCGCGGTCGCCCAAGGGCAGGCCGGAATTGGCCTGGATGTGGGCACTGCCGCCATCGCCGGCGTAGGTCTGGCCCCACTGGGCCACCACCGTGCCTTGGTCGGCGCTGTCCTTCAGGGTGAAGTTCATGACGCCGGCGATGGCGTCCGAGCCGTATTGCGCGGCGGCGCCGTCGCGCAAGACTTCCAGCTGCTTGATGGCGATGGCCGGAATTTGCGCCAGGTCGGGCCCCTGCGCCCCCTGGGTCAGGCCATTGGCGCCGATCTGCACCAGGGCCGAGCGGTGGAAGCGCTTGCCGTTGATCAGCACCAGCGTCTCATCGGGCGGCAGGCCGCGCAACGTCGGCGGGCGCACGAAGGTCGACCCGTCGGAGATGGAAAAGCGGGCGACGTTGAAGGACGGTACCAGTTGGCGCAGCAGGTCGTTGGTGTCGCCGCCGGCCTGGTGGGCCAGATCCTCCGGTGTGAAGACGTCGATGGGCGACGGGCTGTCGGCGACCGAGCGGTCGACGCGGCGGCTGCCCGTCACCACGATTTCCGACAAGGCGTCGGCATCGGCCGCCGGGGCCGGCGCCGTGGCGGCGTTAGCGGTGCCCATGGCCAGCCATCCCGCTGAGCACAGCAGGGCGATACCCAAGGCTTTACGCGCACTTATGGCGTTGGTGTTGTTTGTAAGCGTCATGTTGGCCCCCTGATCTTTGGATATTTTGTTAGATCACGGCAGCTTGATGGCGCGATTCCCCGCAAATTTTATGAAACGAAGCGACTCATTGCCCCGGTCGCCTCTTTTCAAATCCTCATCGATTGCGATGCGGAAGTAGATTTGCCTTTTTGAAAGGCAGTTTGACTTACAGTCGTATTCCTTTCCCTTGTCTTGGCCCTTCCGGACCCTTTCCTGGATTTCAGGGCTTCCCGACCCCCATCCAGGAAAGGTGTCCTTCAAGACCCGTTGAGTTCCAGGCCGACCGCCCCGATCAGTGGGTGACGGTTGGCGCCTTGTCCTGCGGATGGGCGTTCGCCTTCACTTGCGCGACGAAGCCCGGGTCCACGGCCGGCGCCTTGTTGCCCCAGGCCTGCCGGACGTAACTGATGATGTCGGCCAACTGCTCTTCGCTCAGCAGGGCCGCGAAGGTGGGCATGCCGCCCCGGCCCTGCAGCACGGTGCGCACCATCGGCTCGGGATCGCCCTGCACGAAGGGGTCGCCCGCCAGCGCCGGGAAGGCGCCCTTCACACCCAGGCCGGTCTTCTGGTGGCAGGCGGCGCATTTGTGGTTGAACAGATCCTGGCCCTTGGCCACGTCCTGCGCCAGGGCCGGCGACATCATGCCCAAGCCGGCGACGCCAGCGGTGAGGACAGCGCCGGTGAGGACGGCGGTGAGGTTGATGGTCTTGCGCATCTCTCCCCTTCCTCACGCCGCCACGCGCTGATGGATCTGGGCGATCTGGTGCCAGGCCGACTCGATGGCCCCGGCCTGCCAGCCGCCGATGTAGCTGATATGCTCCCCCGCCAGGTAGATGCGGCGGTCGGGCTTGACCAGTACCGGATAGGCGGTCGCCCGCGCCTCCGCGCTCCAATTGCCCCAGCCGCCCAGATTGTATTGGATCAGGTGCCAGGAGGCGGAGAAGGCGGTCTCGAAGCTGTCCTTGTATTGCGGGAAGATGCGCTGCCCCGCCTCCAGCGCGATGGCCGCGCGCTCCGCCGGTGTGTTACCGCTCATGTCCGTCGCGTCGGTGCCGAACATGTAATAGCCCAGCAGCACGCCCTTGGCCGACTGCCAGCCGGATGACGGCAGGCTGATCAAATTGATGCCGGGGGCGTCGGTGTAGACATGCCCGCCATAGATGGCGTCGTCCTCCTCCCAGAAGCGGCGTTTCATCTGCAGGCCGATCTTGCACACCGGGTCATAGGACAACTGCCCCATGGCCTGTTTGTAGGCGTCGGAGAAGTCGGCATCGATGGTGCGCAGCACGCTGACCGGGATGGTGCATAGACAGTAATCGGCGCTGACCGTGGCGCGCTTGCCGGTCTTGGTGTCCAGGTAGTCCACCGTCACGCCGCTGTCGGACTGACGGATGCGCTCCACCTCCGCGTTGTACTTGATCAGGTGGCCGACGTGTTTCTCGAAGCCCTTGGCGATGCGGTCCATGCCGCCCACCGGCTGGAACATGGTGTGCTGCTGGTCGAACGTGCCGACCGACTGGACCATGCGCCACAGCCGGGACTGCACCAGATCGGGGAAGGCGTAGGGGGTGCTGGGCACGCCGGGGCCGGGGTCGTCGATGCCGGCGCCCGGGTTGACCTTGTAGCCGCGGCCTTCCGTGCCGCGATAGCTGAGGTCGCTCTCCAGATAGCCTTCGCCGCGCAGATACTCGATGAACAGTTCCACGTCATCCTTGGCCAGGCCGGTGTCCAGCTTGCCCGAGGTGGCCGCCTTGGCTACCAGTTCCGATGTGTAGCCCCGCATGTCGGCCCGCACCTCGAACTGGCGTACGCGCTTGCCGGCCAGGGGGCCCTTCACCGTGTCGAATTGGGCGTAGCTGGCGTCGTTCTCGTTGACGAAGACCTCCAGCGGAATGCCGAAAGTCTTGGTGTAGTGCAGGGTGGAGCGATGGCAGAACGGGATGCGCCAGGGGCCGTGGTTCAGGTACAGGCCCTCATCGAACTTGCACTCCTGTTCCTCCCCGCCCAGTTCCGTCATCTTGAAGCCCTTGCGGGCCGTCTGGCAGCGGCCGCCGCCGAAGGCGCGGGCTTCCAGGATGGTGACCTGATAGCCCAGCTTGGACATTTCATAGGCCGCCGTCATGCCGGCCACGCCGGCGCCCAGGATCAGCAGCTTGTGTCCTGCGCCGGAACCGCGCAGGGCCGGCGGCGCGCTGGTCATGGAGGCGATCCCCGCCCCCCAGGCGTTCAGCGCCGTCATCACCATGGCGCTGCCGCCCAGCAGCGCCGCCTTTTCCAGAAAATGGCGCCGTGTCACCCCGGCGCGGGGCAGGTCCGTCATGGCAGGCATATGCACCCTCCTTGTCCGCATCGCGGGACCGTCCGCCGGTTCGCGGCGGGCGTCACCAAGCCCTTGGGCCGCCGGAACGGCGTCAGGGCGCGCGGGCGGCGATCACCTCGATCTCGACCATCAGGCCGGGGGCCGCCAGGCCCGCCACCTGCACGGTGGTGCGGGCGGGCTTGTTGGGTTGTTCGGCCGTGCCGAAGAACTGCGTGTAGCCGGACATCATGCCGGCGAAATCCATCTTGCCGTCATGGGCCGGATCGCCCACCAGATAGACGTGCATCATGACCACGTCGCCCAGGGTCAGTTTCTGGGCGGCCAGCGCCTCCTTGATCTTGTTCAGGGTGCTGACGGTCTGGGTGGCGGTGTCGCCATAGGCCTGCGGGCTGCCCTTGGGCGCGCTGGGGTCGGCCACCGACGGCGTCATGCCGCTGAGGTACACCACATCCGATCCCGCCGGCACGGATATGGCCGCGGAGATGGGGAAGCCGCCGGCGGCGTCGGTGCGGGTGATGGGCTGCTTGGCCGTCGCCGTTCCGCTGGATGAAATGATGCCGGCTTCGGTGATGATGCCGGCCAGCACGGCGGTCAGGGCCAGGGCACCCAGGAAGCGGGCCATGCGGCGCTCGGGGCTGCGGGTGGAATGGGTGGTCAAGGCAAGGCTCTCCTGTTCCGTTTTTTATGGTCCTGTATCGACGGACGCCTGCCGCCTGACGGCGTGCGCCCATGCCACTTTTGATTTCAAGTGGCGGGACTTGTCGTCTCCGGCCCGCCGGGCCGGGCCCGGCGGGCGGAGTGGGGTAGTTGGCGGCGGCTTCGGATGTGTGCGTCGCACAATTTCCGTGATGTCGCCGGTACAGGGGTGCGCTGCCGGGTCAGCGCCGCGCGCGGCTCCCGGGGCATGTCCTCATGCTATGGTTGATGGGGGTGTAACGGGAAATGATCGCCGAAAATATGAATGGCCGCCCGCGTGGACGGCCATATCCGCAATATAATTAGAAAGATAGAGCGTATCGTGAGGCAGAATCTTGCCGGCGTTCCGGCCAATCACCAGATCAGCGCGACCTGGAGTCCGGAAAATATTTTTGACAATGATGGTGACGGCCCGTTTCGTCATGCGTCTCTGTCAAATTGAGGAGTGGATGGAAGTCTGCTCGCGTTTCTCTTTATCGACCCAACTGCCAAAACCCTGGTTCCAGCCCCCATTTCAGGGGGATGAGACCGTTTTCACTCTGTCAGGGTTTATCAGCAATAACCGGGCCAGTTCGTTCGCGGCTGCGATATGAGGCATTTCGGCCGAGGCGGCGGCGAACCGGGCGCACAGCGATTGGGCAATTCAGGATTGTTACAGGCATGTTGCCGCAAAGCTGTGCAGACGCGGCAGGCCTGTAAAGCTTTAGGCTGTGGGGGGCTGACTGTCGGGAACGACACTGGACAGTCCGGTCGCCTGCTGTAAGCAGAAAGGAACCCCACGCGACCACTATTCCCGACGCCCTTTCGATGCGCCTGCTGAAACCTTTGGCCCATGGCCCCATCGCCCGTCTATGGGGCGCGTTGTCGCTGTCGGCGGTGGGGGACCAGTTGCACCAAATGGCGCTGGTCTGGTTGGCCGTGGGGCTGGTGGGGCCGGACACCGGGTATGTCGCGGCGGCCGACACGGTGGCGCTGATGGCGGTGGCGCTGCTGGCTGGCGCCTGGGTGGAACGCTGGGACCAAGGCAGCGTCATGATGGCGGCCGACTTGGCGCGCGCCGGCTTGGCGGCGGTGCCGGTACTGGCGGCGCTGACCGGCCATCTCACCCTGTGGACCCTGGTGGTGCCGTCGGTGGCGCTGTCCGCTTTGGCGGGGCTGTTCGATCCGGCGCTGCAGGCCTCGCTGCCGCGGCTGACGACGGATCGCAGCCTGCTGGCCGCCACCAACGCCCTGTTCGATGGCACCTTGCGTCTGGCGCGCCTGGTCGGTCCCACCCTGGCGGGTGCCCTGGCGACGCTGATGCCGCCGGTGGCGCTGATGGGGGTGAACGGCCTCAGCTTCCTGGCATCGGCCTGCGCCGTGTTCAGTGTCCGGTCGCACATCGCCGACCCCGCCGAGAGGGCGCCCGCGCGCGCGGCGGCGGCGGCGGACACCCTCGCGGGGCGTTTGCTGGCCGGCTGGCGCCTGGTGCGGCGCGAGCCGCCCTTCACCTATCTGCTGTGGCGCAGCGGCCTGACCGGCGGCCTGTGGACGCTGACCATTTGGCTGGCGCTACCGCTGCTGGTGAGCCAGCGGGCTTTGGCCGGATTCGGCCTCAGCGGCCTGTCCGCCCTGGCCCTGCTGTTCTCGGCCTATGGCGCCGGCAACCTGGTCAGCAACCTGGTGGTGGGCAGCCTGCCGCCGGGGGGCGTGCTGACCCGCCGGCCCATGGCCCTGGTGATCGCGGGCGACGTTCTGGTGGGCGGCGGCTTCGTCCTCATGGCGCTGGCCACGTTCGTGCCGGCGCCATGGACTTTGCCCGCCATCGCGCTGTCGGCCGTGGCCACGGCCACGGGCGGCCCGGTGTGCCAAATCCCCCTGACCACCCTCCGCCAGACGCGATTCAGCGGGGGCGAGATCGCCGCCGTCTTCCGCCTGTTTCTGGTGCTGGACTGCCTGGGGACGCTGGTGGCCATGACGGCGGCACCGACGTTGCTGAACCTCCTGCCCACACCCCTGGTCATGGCCGTGTGTGGCGCCGTCATCTTGGGCACGGCACTGATTTTCGGCCGGCGGGCGGACCGGCACACCACGGTTGCGGGCTAGGGTCGCGGCGGTTACGCTCCTTCCCTCCGCGTGACTGGCGCAGGCCCCGGAACGGGGCTGGATGGGGCACCATCGGGAAGCGCGGACGCACCTTCGTGCCGCACGCCTGGGCCATCCACCCCTTTGAAGGGAAAGGGCGCCCCATGCTTGCCAGCTTGATCCCCATCCTCGTCGCTTTGCTGCTGGGGGCCATGGCCCCCGGCCCCAGCTTCGTGTTGGTCACCCGCACCGCCGTCACCCAGTCTCGCCGCAACGGCCTGGCCGCCGCCGTGGGCATGGGTGTGGGCGGTACCTTCTTCGGAACCCTGGCCCTGCTGGGCCTGACCGCGCTGCTGACCCAGGTGGCATGGCTGAACATGGCGCTGCGCCTGGCGGGCGGCCTCTATCTGCTCTATCTCGCCCTGCGCATGTGGCGCGGGGCGGGCACGCCCCTGGGCAAGGCTGCGGGCACGCCCCTGGGCAAGGCTGCGGGCACGCCCCTGGGCAAGGCTGCGGGCACGCCCCTGGGCAAGGCTGCGGGCACGCCCCCGGCCACGGGCGCGGGCACGCCGGCCGACGGCCGCGCGCCGTCCCTGGCCCGGGCCTTCGTCGTGGCGCTGGCGACCCAGCTCAGCAATCCCAAGACCGCCATCGCCTACGCCAGCATTTTCGCCGCCCTCTTGCCCACCCAGTCCGAGTTTGGGGGGCCGCCGCCCCACCTGCCGCTGTTCCTGCCGCCGGTCATCTTCCTGATCGAAGCCGGCTGGTACAGCGTCGTGGCCCTGGCCTTTTCGCTGGAAGCGCCACGCCGGGCCTATCTGAGGGCCAAGGGCGGCATTGACCGCGTGACCGGCACCGTCATGGGGGCGTTGGGTCTGCGCCTGATGGCCGACGCCGTGCGCGACGCGGCCCTGGCGCGCTGACGCCGCGATTGGGTCGGGAAGGGGTGGGCGCGTCCGCGCCCACCCGAGCCGTATCAGGCCAGGTAGTCGTGCAACACCCGGCCGAAGGGCAGGGTGAAGTCCACGACCTGGTGGCGGCCGCCGACGATGCGGCGTACCGGCAGGTCGGCCACGCGGCAATTGACATGGGGCATCAGGTGCAGGCGGGCCGGGCCGTCCCAGGCGCCGTGGACATGCACGTCGGTCAGGTTGTAGCCCACCAGCTGGGCCACCTTGGGGCCGCCGTCCACGTCGGGAATGAACTTCAGGTTCACGTTCAGCTTGCCGATGCCCTTGGCCACCTCATCCAGCCGGTCGGCCAGACTGAAGTGCTTGTAGGTCATGGTGCCCATGGCCACGCGCTCCTCGTCATAGTGCAGCGTGCCGGTCAGGGTGTCCTTCTGCACCTTCAGGCGGGGGATGCCATACTTCTTGGGGAAGCCCCAGATCTCGCGGCCGGCGGTGATGGGCGGCTCATCGTCCAGGTACATCTGGACGGAGAAATTGCACGGTTCGCCATTAAATTGCGCGACGATGCCGGTCCCGCTCTCCTCATAATCGCCGAAGCCCGAGCTGTCCGGCATCTTCATCCATTCATAGAAGCACAGGTTGCCCGGCGCCGGCTCCAGCGGTTCCGGCAGGGCCCGGCGGATGGCCTCCGGATCGCTTTCATAGGTGATGATCAGATATTCGCGGCGAATGAAGCGGTAGGGGCCCCGGGGATAGCTGGGGCTGAACAGGGGCATGGAACTGGCGGAGAGGATCTCGTCACGATTCATGTCGGCACTACTCCCAGGCGTTCGGGGCCTAAAGGGGGGAAGCACCGGGATCGGTCGACAGGCGGGATGGTGGCTGGACCTTGGCGGCGGACCGATACCCGGACAAAGGGATGGCCAGGATGGCGGATGCATTCCCGGAAAACCATTCCCTGCCCGAGTAATTTTTGTTGCGCCGCATCAAAACAATGGGGCACGGGGGCGGCGGATGGCCGCACCCCGTTTTCCCAGTCTTATCAATAACCGACGGTGAAGCGGCGGTTGGCGTGGGCGGGATTCTCCACCTCATCCACCAGGGCGACCGCGAAATCCTCGTAGCTGACCTGGCTCTTGCCCGTGGCATCGACCAGCAGCTGGTCGTCGGCCAGGCGGAACCGGCCGGTGCGGTCCCCGGCGAAGAAGAAGGCGGACGGCGACAGGAAGGTCCACTCCACTCCGGTGTCGCCTTGGCGCAGCGCGTTCAGCACGTCGCGGCCGGCGCCGGCCTCCACCTTGTAGGCGGCCGGGAATTCCGGCGTGTCGATCAGCGCCAGGCCCGGCGCCACCTCCAGCGAGCCGGCGCCGCCCACCATCAGCAGGCGCTTCACGCCGGCGCTCTTGATGGCGCTGAGCAGCGAGGACAGGTCCAGGCCCTGGAACCGGGTGCTGCTGATGACGGCGTCGTGGCCGGCCAGCAGGGGGGCCAGGCCGGCGGCGTCGCCGGTGTCGCCGGCCTTGGCCGTCACGCCGTCTTGGGGCCGCACCTTGGCCACGTCGCGGGCGATGGCGGTGACGGTGTGGCCGCGGCGGCGCAGCTCCGCCAGGATGCGGGTGCCGACATTGCCGGTGGCGCCGATCAGGGCGATCTTCATGGGGATGTCTCCGGTTTAAGCGCTGGCGAACCGTCGCGCAGCGGACTAGGTTACGTTCGGTAACCAGATGCCATTTTGGCTGCCAGGTTTGAAGAAGGCATGTTCCGGTGCCCTGGTTACCGCGGCATTACCACCGGCGCCGGTATGGATTGGCGCTCAGGACGGAGATACTCATGGACGGACGCACGCCCGAAGCAGCCGTGGAACCCGTCATCGCCGAGGACGTGGTGGCCGCCGGATATCGCCCCGACGCGGAGGATGGCGTTTGCCCGGTGCGCGACGTGCTGGACCGCCTGGGCGACGCGTGGAGCGTGTTGGTCATTCGTCACCTGGATGGGGGCCCCGCCCGTTTCAACGCCCTGCGCCGCGCCATCGACGGCATCTCCCAACGCATGCTGGCGCAGACCCTGCGCAAGCTGGAACGCGACGGCCTGGCCCGCCGTACGGTGTTCCCCACCACCCCGCCGCAAGTGGAATACGACCTGACCGACCTGGGCCGCAGTTTCTCCACCCATCTGGCGCACCTGGCCCAATGGGCCGCCCTGCACCAGCCCGCCATCCGCGCCAGCCGCCGGGCTTATGATGCCGCGTCCGGCGACGACGGCGCGTGACGGCTGAGGCACCGCGCCGCTGCGACACTATGTCGCTCAATCGCGACGTCCTTAACCATATTCATGCGATGATTCACAAATCAGCAACCAATATGCTCCGGCCATTACTATCTCTTTAGTGGTGACTCCATATGCATATTCGGTTGGCGCTTGCTGCCACTTTCGCCATATTCAGCCTGTCGGCCTGCTCCTCCATCATGGAGGGCACCTCCCAGGAAATCACCGTCAACACCAACCCGGCCGGGGCCAATTGCGCGCTGGAGCGGGAGGGCACGGTCATCGCCCGGGTCAGTCAGACCCCGGCGTCGGCCACGGTGAAGAAGACCAAGCACGACATCACCATCCGCTGCAGCAAGGATGGCTTCCAGGAAGCGACCTTCCTGAACAAATCCGGCACCGCCGGTGCCACCGTCGGCAATATCCTGGCCGGGGGCGGCATCGGCTGGGCCATCGACAGCGCCAGCGGTGCCGACAACAAGTACGACAGTACGGTGAACGTCACCCTGGTGCCGGTGGGCACCGCCGCCCCGGCTCCGACATCCGCCCCGGCGGCGCCAGCCGCCCCAGCTGCGAAGTAAGCGGAGCAGTTGGAAAAGCAAAAGGGCGGCGGCTGTATGGCCCCCGCCCTTTTTTATGGCGCCGCGCCGGACGGTCGTCAGCCCCCGGCGGTGGCGCGCAGCTGTTCGGCGATGGCGGCCAGCCGATCGCCCAGATCCTTGGTGGCGGCGGTGCTGGCCTGCTCGTGGGCGCGGCTGCTGTCGACCAGGGCCTTCAGGTCGCCGGTCAGGTCCAGCAGGCCGCGGATGGTGCGGTCGGCCGCCTCCATGCGGATGCGCAGGCCGTCGGCCAGGGACTGCACGGTGGCCAGGTTGGGATCGATGCGCGGCGCCAACGCCTCCGTCAGTCCGCCGGTCAGGGCGCGTAGAGATTCCGTCGCCTCATCCTGGCGGGCCAGGGCGCGGTTCAGGGCGTTGGTGGCGCCGCTGGCGTCGGTCGCCAGGCTGGTGGCCTCCCGCCGCAGGTCGCGCACCGCTTCCTCCACCCGCGTCCCGGCGTCGCCCAGGCCGGCGGCCAGCATGTCCGACAGGCGGGTGGCGGTGTCGCCGATGCTGCCGGCCCGGTCCCCCAGCGCGTGGGCCGTGACCTCCAGCCGGGCGATGGCCTCGTCGGCGGCGGCCTTCTGGTCGGGGTCGGCGCTGCGGCGCTCCAGCTCGGCGCGCATGGCCTCCGATATCTTGCCCAGGCTGTCCAGGGTGCGGGTCATCTCGCCCGCGCGCAGCGCCACGCCCGCGGCCGCCCCCGCCAGGTCGCGCTGCACCGCCGCCAGGCTTTCCGCCACCGGCTCCAGGCGGGTGCTGTTGGCCTCGGCCGCCGTCTCGATCAGGCGATTGGCGCGGTTCAGGCCGTCCAGCGCGCCCGACAGGTTGCGCGTGACCTCGTCCGCCGTGCCGCGCAGCATTTCGGCGGAACCTTCCACCCGGCCCGTCACCCGTTCCAGCCGATCACCGGCGTGGGCCAGGGCGGCCTGCAGGTTGCGGTCGCTGTTGCCCACCGCCTCCGTCGCGCGCGTCAGGCCGGCGGTGGCCTCGGCGGAACTGCTGGCCAGCATCTCGCCCGAGGCGCGCAGCAGCTTGACCGAGGCCAGCAGCTTGTTCTGCAGGTCGCCCATGGCGCTGTTCATGCGCTCGTTGGCCTGTTGCGCCTCGCTCGTGGCGCGGCGCAGCTCCCCCTCCGTCTCCGACAGGCCGCGCACGACGCGCCCCACGTCTTCGCCGGCCGTCAACACGGTGTTGGCCACCAGGTCGGCATTGCGGCGCAACGCCTCCACCAGGTTGTCCAGCCCGCCACCGCCGCCCCGGTCGTCGAAGGCGTGGACCTGCAGGGCGGCGCGGCTCAGCAACTCCGTCGCCTCCTTGATCTCGCGGTTGCTGTCGCCGGCGGCTTTGGCCACGACGCCGCACAGCTCGCCCATGCGCCGCACGCTGTCGGTCAGCTCCTGCCGGGTGTCGCCCAGCAATTCCGTCAGGTCGCGCCGGGTGCCGCTCAGCAGGCCGGTCAGGTCGCGCCGCGTGTCGGCCACCAGGGTGGACACGGCGTCACCGTTGCCGGCCAGGGTGTCGCCGGCGCTGCGCAGGCGGGTGGTCAGCTGGTCGAACAGATCGCCGGCGTCGCCATCGAACTTCAGGCGCACGCGCCCGTTCTCGGTGATGATGGACACGTCGGGCAGGTCGGCCACCTGGCGGCGGAAGCCCTCGATGGCGCGGGCCATGTCGCCCAGCTCGTCCGCGCGGTCGGTGCCGGCCACGGGCACGCGCCAATCCCCCCGGGCGACTCCGCCCACGCTGTCGCGCAACTGGGCCAGCGGCACCAGCAGGCGCAGACGGATCAGCCACAGGGTCGCCGCCGCCGTGGCCAGCATGGCGCCCACGGCGGCGATTCCCAGCCAGAATCCGGCGCGGGCGGGGGCGGCCAGCACGTCGGCCGTGGTCTGCACCTCCTGCCGGCGCAGCTGGGCGATGCGGTCGGCCACGGCGGCGTGCAGGGTCATCAGCGACAGGCCGGTGGCGCCGGACAGGGCCTGCGGCTTGTCGCCGGCGGCGTTCACCGCCGCGCGATAGCGGTCGATCAGGCGGTGCAGGTCGCGCGCCAGATCTGATTCGGCCGTGGTCAGGCGGTTGCCTTCGAAGGCGCGGACGTTGCGGTCCGCCGTCTCCAGCGCCTGGGCGATGTCGGTCCGCGCCTGGGCGCTGCCGGTTTCGGCGTATACGGCCAGCGCGTTCAGAAGCCCGCCGTTGCCCAGGGCCGACCGCGCCTCATCCAGGGCGCGGGATTTGGCGGCGGCTGCAGCCGGCGTCTCATCCAGCGACCGGTCGACACGGCTGAACAGGGCCATGTTGTAGGTCGCGGCCGCCACCAGGGCGACCGATGCGGCAACGACCAGGGCGGCGATCCAGCCGCTGGCGCGCCGCAGGCTGCCGGCGTGGCCCCCTCTGGCGGCGCCGTGCGATGAATTGACCCCTGACCTCATACCCCCCACCTGCCTGTCGTCCCGTTCCACACACGCCGGCCATTCCACACACGCCGGTTGCCGGGGCGCCCCGGCCCAGGGCGCCCCGGCCCAGGGCGCATGGTGTGGGAGGGCGCCCCATCTTCGTCAATGACTTTGTACTTAAGCACTTTGCGCCGGCTGGCATGATGATGGGTTGGCGTCATCAGGCGCGTACCAAGACCGCGCGACCTGGGTGCGGCGATTGCGACCTTAATGCCGGGCGCGGGGCGGGGGCTTGCCCCCACGCCGGGCAGGGCGTAGGAAGGGTCAGGTCGGGCGAGGTTGGTGCGCCTGGATCCTGGGTGAGGAGGCCCGGTTGTCTGCGCCGTTGTGGCTGCGCGGGTTTCGTATCGAGGGCCTGTATGCGTATCGTCCAGATTATATTGTCCAAAGGGTTCCGGGGGGCGGAACGCCATGTCGCGGAACTGGCGATGGCCCAGGCGCGCCACCATGACGTTCTGCTGATCGTCCGGGCTGACTGCGCCGACGCGGGCGGCCGTTCCATCCGTGACCAGCTGCCGCCCTCGGGCGCGCTGCCGGGACTGCGGGTGGTGACGGTGGGCCCCGGCCTCATGGCTCCGGGGATCTGGAGCCATATCCGCCGCTTCCGGCCGGATGTCATCCATTGCCATGGCGGCCGCGCGGGCCAGACCGTGGGCCGTCTGCGGCCGCTGTTGCCGGGCCGCCCGTCCTTGTTGGCCACCATGCACCCCGACTACCGCCGCCGGTGGTACCAGAACCACGACGCCGTGGTCGCCACCACCGATTGGCAGGCGCAAGAGGCCAAGCTGGGCGGATTCGAGGGGCGCATCGCCCGCGTGAACCTGTGGCGGCAGGCCCATCCCATCCCGCATGCCGGCCGCATCGCCGCGCTGCGCGCGGAAATGGGTGCGGAACTGCCGGGCGACGTGCTGGCCTTGGGTGTGGGCCCGCTGATCCGGGAAAAGGGCTTCGACCTGTTGGTCAGCGCGGTGCGCGGGTTGGACCACCCGCACCTCAAGCTGGCAATCGTTGGCGATGGGCCCGAGATGGGGGCCCTGCGCCAACAGGCGGCGGACTGCCCGGCCATCCGCTTCCTGGGCTTTCGGGGCGATGTGAAGGATTTCTACCACGCCGCCGACCTGTTCTGCTCCCCCTCCCGGTTCGAACCGTTCGGCCTGGTGTTCCTGGAGGCGCTGGACGCCGGTGTGCCTGTGGTAGCCTCCGCTTCGGAAGGGGCCCGCACCATCCTGCAGCCGCCGTCGCAGGATGGCGGGGATGTGTTCAGCGCGGCCGATGGGGCACGAACGGGTAGCGGCTTGGCCCTGGCTCCCCTGGCGGCCTTGGGCGACGCCGATGATTTGGCGGAGCAGTTGAACGTGGCGCTGGAGGCGATGGCGCAGGCCCGTGGGGCCGGGCTCCGCCTGCGTCACCGGCCGGAGCTGCCCGCCTACAACCAGGCCACCAGCCTGGAGGCGCTGGAACGGCTCTACGCCGAACTGATCGCCTCGGCCGAGGCCGCGGCGGCCGCCGCGCTCAAGGCCGGGGCGCCGGCACCGGGCCACTGACCGTCAGCGGCACGCCGCCGCAGCTCAGGGCCACGTCGGGCTTTTCCACGTCCTCGATCCGCAGGACCGCGAGGCCCAGGGGCCCCAGGCTGCTGCGCATTTCGCCCACCTCGCGTTCCCCCCACAGCACCGGCGTGCCGGCGGCGGGCAGGGCTTGCCCGTCGGTTGCCGTCACCCGCATCAGGCGTTTGCGGATCAGGGCGCGATAGTGGGTGCGGGCTGTCAGTTCCTGACCCATGTAGCAGCCCTTGTCGAAGGCCACGGCGGACAGGCTGTCCATGCCGTTCTCGAGCGGAATGGACTTTTCCGGCACCAGGTCCCGGCTGCCATCCGGCACGCCCAGGCCCAGCCGGCGCCGGGCGTAGGCGTCGGCCGCGTCGGGCAGGCTCTCCGCCACCGGGCGGGGCAGCAGCAGGCGCAAGCCCAGGCCGGCATGGCGCGGATCGACGTAGGCGATGGCCGGGCCCTCCGGCGTTTCCATGGTCCCCGCGGTACCAGGCGCGGCGTCCGCCGCCCCGTCCAGGGCCACGCCCACGGCCCACTGGGCGCTGACATCGGCCAAGGTCACCTTGGACCGCAGCTTGTACATCGACAGGCGGCGCAGCAGGTCGGGCGCCCGCGCCGCCTCCGTCTCGATCAACAGGGTTTCGTTGCCGTCGGCATCCACCTGGGCGGTCACGAACAGCTCGTGCAGGAACTTGCCTTGGGCGGTCAGGAACAAGGCGTAGATGGCGTGAGAGGGGCTGACGCGGCGAACGTCGTTGGTGATCAGCCCCTGCAGGAAGGTGCGGGCGTCGGGCCCCGTCAGCGCCAGCACGCCCCGGTCGGCAAGCCGGCCCGCCGCCCCGTGGGCGACCAGGGACCAGGAAAATGCGACGCCTTCAGTCATGATGCCGGACCTGAACAGTTTTCCCAAAGGGGTGCTTCAACAGGTAAGGGGTGGCGCGTCCCGCCGCAAGGGTTCCCACCCGTATGCAAGGGTCGATCGCCATCGCCGCATTGGCAAGCGTCTGAGGGCGCTTGTATAAGGGGCCGGTCGCCGGGGTCATGCCGTGGGTTGGGGGCCAGTCTGTTGCGGGTTTTGTTCATCACCTCCACCCGTCTGGGCGACGCGGTGCTGACAACCGGCCTGCTGGGGCATCTGGTGGACCAGATGCCGGACGCGCGCTTCACCATCGCCTGCGGTCCCATCGCCGCCCCCCTGTTCCGCGCCATGCCCCGCCTGGACGAGATCATTGCCATGCCCAAGCGGCGCCTGGCCGGCCATTGGCTGGACCTGTGGCGGCAGGTGGCGGGCCGCCGCTGGGATTTGGTGGTGGACCTGCGCGACAGCGCCGTGTCCCGCCTGATCCTGGCCCGTCGCCGCGCCACCTTCCGGGGGGGTGACGATCGCCAGCCCAAGGTCGTGTCCCTGGGCCTGGTGCTGGGGCTGGACCCGCCGCCCAACCCCCGCTTGTTCCTGAATGACGCCATCCGCGACGAGGCGCGCGTCCTTTTAGGACCCGACACCGGGGCCCCGATCTTGGCGCTGGGCCCCGCCGCCAACTGGACGGGTAAGGAATGGCCGGCGGATCGCTTCGCCGCGCTGGCCTTACGGATGCTGGCCGGCCCGCTCGCGGCCGGTCCCTGTCCCGCCCGGGTCATGGTCCTGGCGGCGGAAGCGGAACGGTCGCGCTGCGCGCCGGTGCTGGACGCCCTGGGGGTCGCGTTGGGTGTTGGCCGGGTCATCGACCTGGTGGGACGCACCGATCCGCTGCTGGCGGGCGCCTGCCTGGAACGGGCGCGGCTGTTCGTCGGCAACGACAGCGGCCTGATGCACGTGGCCGCCGCGGCTGGCACGCCCACGCTGGGGCTGTTCGGGCCCACCCCCTCGCACCTCTATGCGCCGTGGGGTTCCCGGGCTCGGGCCGTGGTGGCGCCGCCGGCCGCGCCGGGAGCATCGCCCGAGGCCCGGATGGCGGCACTTTCCCTTGGCCAGGTGGCGGACGCTGCGGTTGAATTGCTGGCCCAGGTGACGGGCCATCCCCATGCCTATCCTGTGACCTGATGAAAAAGCGCTAGGACCATCGCAGTTCCCGAGTAAAAGGTGGGGGCCTTGGTGGCCAGGCTGGGGGGCCTTGGGCCGCCGAAGAGATATACTGGAGCAAGATGTCGTCCACCCAGACCACGCGCGAACTGCGAACCAGTGCACCGGTCATGTCCCCCTTGCCCGCCGCCCCGCCGGCGGCCGAGTCCACCGCCGTCTCCCGGAAAACGGCACCCTTCAGCCTGGCCTGGATGGGCCTGACGCTGTTCCTGCTGACCGTGCTGGGCTTCGTCTGCGCCTTGCTGCCCTTGGGCACGGCGCCCGCATTGATCAGCCTGTCCTTCCTGGGCGGCATCCTCTACGCGCTCACGGCCCGCCGGCTGCCCACCCTGCTGACCGCCCGCGCGACCTGGCGCGCCACGCCACTGCTGCCCCTGATGCTGTGCTTGCTGCTGGGGGCGGCATCCGTGTTGTGGACGCCTGTGCGCAAGGACGGCGTGGGGCAACTGCTGACCTTCCTCTATACCGTGGTGCCCTTCCTGTTCTGGATCGGTACCCTGCGCGAGGTGGATGAGCAGCGACGCTGGCTGCTCATCCGCTGGGCCGTCATCGGCATGCTGGTGGGCCTGGCCATCTTCGCCGTCGAGGTGGTCGGCGACCAGCCCATCTACCGCCTGGAAAAGGCGCTTGAGGGCACGAAAGTCGACCATGACCGGGCGCTGAACCGGCCCGCCGTGCTGTTCGCCACGCTGGCCTGGCCCCTGGGTCTGGGCCTGGCACGCCTGGCCTGGGTCACCGGCCGGGGGGCCATCGCCCGCCTGCCGGCGCTGGCGGCGATGAGGTTGCCGCCGGTGGGGCGGGCCATGCCGTGGGCCTGGGTGATGCCGGCGGCCTTCTTCCTGGCGGCGCTGGGCGGCACCAGCGCTTCGGCCAAGGTGGGCCTGGGCATGGGCCTGGTGTTCTACGGCCTGGCGCGGCTTTCCGCGCGCACGGCCCGGGTGGTGCTGATCGTGGCCCTGGTGGCCGGTCCCACCCTGTCCATCCCCATCTCGCTGGCCCTGCACCGCGCCGGCCTGACGGAAGAGGCGCGCATGCCGTGGAGCTTCCGCCACCGGGTGGAAATCTGGGACGTGGCCGCCCGCCGTATCCTGGAAAAGCCCCTGGTCGGCTGGGGACTGGACAGTTCCCGCAACATCCCGGATGAGGGCGAGGTTTCCAAGTTCCACCCCGAATCCCCCATCATCCCCCTGCATCCGCACAATATATTCCTGCAGGTGCTGCTGGAGCTGGGGGTGGTGGGCAGCCTGCTCTACACATGGCTGGGCGTGGGCCTGGCGTGGGGCACGCGGCGCCTGCCGGCCTATGCCCAGGCCACGGCGCTGGCCGCCATCGCCGCCACCGTCGCGGTGGGCTGCTTCTCCTACGGCGTGTGGCAGACCTGGTGGCTGTGCGGCATCATGCTGGCGGCGGGTCTGCTGGAACTGAACCTGCCGGCGGGATGGTGGACGCGGGCCGGCAAGACCTGACGCGGGCGGGCCAGCATTTGAGCCAGCATTGCTGACGGCTTGCCCCCGGCGGGCTGGCGGGGGTAAATGGCAGCCCCATATCCATTGCCCAACCGCCTTTCCTTTGAGGAACCGCCCATGCCGCCCGTGAAAAAGAACCCGCTGAACCTGAACGCCCTGCAGCTGAAGACCCTGACCCTGCTTCAGGTCCTGGCCGGGCTCGAGGGCGTGGGCCAGCCGGTGGTCGAGGGCGGCGTGATGGTCGACCGCTTCCCCCACGCGCACGGCAACCACTTCCATCTGGGGCCTTACACCGTGATGTCGGCCGATGCCACCGGCCTGTCCAACGAGGCTGCCTGGGTGGCGCTGGAGCGCAAGGGCCTGATCAAGTCGCAGTTCCCCAACGCCGCCATCGTGACCGAAACGGGTCTGGCCTACGACACCGGCATCCGTGGCCAGATCCTGCACGGTTCCGACCACTAAGCCTCCTCCGCAGCAAAAGGGGCGCGCCGGTCCGGCCGGCGCCCCCCTTCTCCGTTCATGAGGACTCTTACAGGCCCAGCAGGCGCTTCCTGGCGGTCGCGTATTCGTCTTTAAGCTTCGCGATCAGGTCGGCGGTGGGCAACACGTTGCCGATGGCGCCCACGCCCTGGCCGGCGCCCCAGATGTCCTTCCAGGCCTTGGCGCCCGAGGCGGCCGCGCCGAAGTTCATCTTGCTGCGGTCCACCTGGGGCAGGTTGTCCGGATCCATGCCGGCGGCCACGATGCTGGACTTCAGGTAGTTGCCGGCGACGCCGGTGAAGAAGGGCGTGTAGACGATGTCGGACGCGCTGGCGTCAACGATGGCCTGCTTGTAGCCGGCGGCGGCGTTGGCCTCGGCCGTGGCGATGAAGCGGGTGCCCATGTAGGCGAGGTCCGCCCCCATGGCCTGGGCCGCCAGGATAGCGTCGCCGGTGGCGATGGCGCCGGACAGGATGATGGGGCCGTCGTAGAAGCGCCGCACCTCCCCCACCAGGGCGAAGGGGCTCAGCGCCCCGGCATGGCCGCCGGCGCCGGCGGCCACCAGGATCAGCCCGTCCACCCCGGCCTCCAGCGCCTTTTCCGCATGGCGCAGGCTGATGACGTCATGGAACACCAAGCCGCCGTAGCCGTGGACGTGAGGCACGATGTCGCCGGGCGCCCGCAGGGAGGTGATGATGATCGGCACCTTGTGGCGCACGCACACCTCCATGTCATGCTCCAGCCGGTCGTTGGACTGGTGGATGATCTGGTTCACGGCATAGGGCGCGATCTTGGCGTCCGGATGGGCGGCGCGGGCGTCGGCCAGGGTGGTGTCGATCCGTGTCAGCCAGTCGTCCAGCGCCTCCTTCGGCCGGGCGTTCAGCGCGGGGAAGGACCCGACGATGCCGCCCAGGCATTGGGCGATGACCAGATCCGGGTTGGACACGATGAACATGGGCGACGCGATGACCGGCAGCGCCAGGTTCTGGGCAAGGACGGGCGGCAGGCTCATGGAACGGCGTCTCCCCTAAGTTCTTGGCCGGTATTTCTTGAGCGGCCGCGCAGGGCCGATCCAGCCTCAATGCCATGGGGTCGGAGGGCCGTCAATGCGGGGAAGGGGCCGCTTTTCCGCCGAAAAGCTTAAAGCCCAGGCGCAGCCCACTGCCGCGCGCCTAGAAATTTTTCGCGGCACGCGCGCAGGAAAATGGGTGGGGACGGGGGCTGCCGTCCCCACCCAAGGAGCCTCAGGCGGGAGGGGGAACCACGTGTCTGAGGGCCGGGAGAACTTTAGGGATAGTTGCGCGGCACCGGCGCCGGGGGCGGCGCCATGGTGGTGGAGTTGGGCGGGGCGACACTGCCGATCAGGTTGTTGTCGGCGTCGTAAACAGCACCGCCGCCAGCCGGATAGAACACCACCTGGCCGGCGGTGCGGCCGCGCTCATCCACCATGCGGTAGCTGTGGCTGAGGTCCACCCGCTCGGGCCGGGACGTCCCGCAGGCGGCGACGGTGGTCAGGGCGGCGACGGCCAGCAGGCCGCGCCACAGGAAACGGGGACGATTATTCTTCAAGATTTCCTCCGGTCAGCAAGGGTTTCAACGACGCCCCCAAGTCTTTTTCACGGATCAGGAAATGAGACTGCAAATCACCAATCATAGGTGGAACGCTAGCATGGGCACCGCCACCTGTCATGAAGCAGTCCGACGTAGGCGGAAAGGAGAATGAATTCTAGTGTTCTGCTTTCCCACGACAAAAAGGGGTGCCCTAGTATTAAGGCACCCCCATCCGGTCTACGCGGGTTGGTTTAGGAAACTACAGCGCCGGGTTAGGTGCCCCAGGCTCACGCCACCGTGGGCGACAGCAGATCCTCCAGCCCGATGCGGCGGAACATCTCGGCCCGCACCCGGTCGGCGACACCGTTCACCACCTCGGCCCCGTCCTGCGACGGGTCGATATGGGTGCGGAAGGGGCGCTTGCCATGGGGTAGGTCCACCACCCGCACGATGGCCTCGGCAACGCTGGCGGCGTCAGCGTCCGGCGGCTCCAGCGCCGCCAGGCCCTTCAGCGCGCGATCCGGCACATCGGCATAGGGCCCCTGGTTGTATTCGGCGGCGCGGTCCGTATCGGCCGGCGATCCCGAATGGGCGAAGTGGTTGGTGCCCTTGGTGAAGGCGCCCGGGACGATGATGGCCGTTTCGATGCCCCAGCGGGTCAGTTCCGAGGCGTAGCTGACGGCCAGGCTGTCCATGGCGGCCTTGGCGGCGAAGTAGGGCGCCAGATAGGGTGGGGTGCCGCCCCGGGTGCTGCTGCTGGACACCCACACCACCAGGCCTTTGCCCTGACGGCGCAGGTGCGGCAGCGCCGCCCGGTTCAGCCGCTGGGTGCTCAGCACGTTGATGTCGAACAGCTCGGCGTACTGCTCCGGGGTGAAGGCCTCGGCCGGGCCGAAGGACATGTGGCCGGCGTTGTGCACGATGACGTCCAGGCGGCCGGCCTCATTGATGATTTGGGCGACGGCGGCCTCGACCGAGGCGTCGGACTGCACGTCCATCTCCGCCGTGCGCAGGTCCACGCCATGTTCGGCGGCGTAGGCCTTGGCTTTTTCCACCTGCGGGGCGTTGCGGCCCCGGGTGTCGCGCATGGTGGCATAGACGGTGTGGCCGGCCTGGGCCAGGGCGCGGGCGGCCAGGGCGCCGAACCCGCTGGAGGCGCCGGTGATGACGATGACTTGGCTCATGATCGCGTGCTCCTCATTCCTTCAGGTGCCGGTTCAGATGATGCCGCCGTTGGCGCGCAGCACCTGGCCATTGATCCAGGCGCCATCCGGGCCGGCCAGGAAGGAAACGGCGGCGGCGATGTCCTCCGGCTGGCCCAGCCGCTCCAGCGGGGCCTGCTTGGCCAGGCGGTCCACCACCTCCTGCGGCTTGCCGTTTAGGAACAGCTCGGTGGCGGTCGGGCCGGGGGCGATGGCGTTGACGGTGATGGACCGGCCGCGCATCTCCTGCGCCATGATGGCGGTCAGGGCCTCCACCGCCGCCTTGGTGGCGGCGTACGCGCCGTACGTGGGCGGGTACAGCCCCACGACGCTGGAGGAGAAATTGATGACCCGGCCCCCGTCGCGCAGGCGCTGCGCCGCCTCGCGCAGGGTGTTGAAGGTGCCCTTCAGGTTGATGTCCACCAGCTTGCCGAAGGCGTCGTCGCCCATGTCGGCGATGGTGCCCAGGGTCATGATGCCCGCGTTGTTGACCAGGATGTCCACGCCACCGAACGCGGCCTCCACCCGGTCGAACATGGTCTTCACCGCGTCGGCGTCGGCCACGTCGGCCTGCACGGTCAGGGCGCGGCCGCCAGCGGCCTCGATCTTGGCGGCCACGGCCTCGGCGGCGTTGGCGTTGCCGGCGTAGTTGATGATGACGGTGTGGCCGTCGCGGCCCAGCCGCTCGGCGATGGCGGCGCCGATGCCGCGGGACGCACCGGTCACCAGCGCAACCTTCTTCGTGTTCGTGGTCATGACGTGATCCTTTCCTTCGGTTCAGCCCGCATCGTCGCGGGCCGCTGCATTCGATGAAGGAAAGGTGCGCTCTGGCTGTTCCTGGATAAATGGCGTACGTTTGCCATCATTATCCAGAAATGATCAACAATCGGCCAGCAGACCCATGGACCGCTTCGACGCCATGCGCGTCTTCACCCGTATCGTGGAACGGCGCAGTTTCACCGCAGCGGCGGAGGATCTGGGCATGCCCCGGGCGACCGTGACCCACACCCTGCAACAGCTGGAGGGACGGCTGGGCACGCGGCTGCTGAACCGCACCACGCGGCACGTCAGCCCCACGCTGGATGGCGAGGCCTTCTACCAGCGCTGCCTGCGCCTGCTGGCCGATGTGGAAGAGGCGGAGGACGCCTTCCGCGCCACCGATCCCAAGGGCCTGCTGCGGGTGGACGTGCATGGCAAGTTGGCGCGGCACTTCCTGTTTCCCGCCCTGCCGGATTTCCTGGCCCGCCACCCCGGCCTTGAGCTGAACATCAGCGAGGGCGACCGTCTGGTGGACCTGGTGCGCGAGGGCGTGGACTGCGTGCTGCGCGCGGGTGAGCCGCGCGACAGTGCCCTGATCGCCCGCCGCGTCGGCCTGATGCCCCAGGCCACGGTGGCCAGCCCCGCCTATCTGGAGCGGCACGGCGTGCCTGCCACGCCCGACGACCTGGCCAACGGGCATCAGGCGGTGAACTTCGTCTCCTCCGCCACCGGCCGGCCCTTTCCCTTCGAATTCATGGTGGGGGAGGAGATGCGCAGCCTCACCCTGCCGGGCCGGGTCAGCGTGGCCAGCGCGGAAAGCTTCACGGAGGTTGCCCGCCTGGGCCTGGGCCTGATCCAGACGCCGCGCTATCACCTGGGCCCGGACTTGGCGTCGGGACGGCTGGTGGAGGTGCTGTCCCTCTATCCGCCGCCGCCCATTCCCGTCTCGGTCCTTTATCCCCACAACCGTCAGCTATCGCCGCGCGTGCGGGTATTCGTCGACTGGGCGGCCGGGTTGTTCAAAGGCTAGACCGGGTCTCGTGCAAATAGGCCCGCACCGTGCGGGCCAGGGCCTCGTTCTGGTTCAGGGGCGGCTGCCAGTCGAAGGCGGCGCGGAAGGCCGCGTCGTCGACCTCCAGCGATCCCGTCAGCCGGTCGGCGATGCCGGACAGGCGGGGAAGGCGGCCGGCCAGGCTCCAGAACGCCGCCGGCAGGGAGACCAGCCATGGCCGCTTGCCGGCGGCGGCGGCAAGGGTGGCCACCAGGGCGCTGGTGGACAGGGCGGGCTGGTCGGCCACCAGGAAAGTGCCGGTGATTTCGGCTCGCTCCACCGCCCGGGTGATGGCGTCGGCCAGTGTGTCCAGACTGACCAGGCTGCGCCGGTTGACGATGCCGCCCAGGGGCACCACGGGCCAGTGCGTGGCCAGGCGCAGCAAGGCCGCCATGTTGGCCTTCACCCCCGGCCCGTGAACCAAAGGCGGCCGCAAGATGGCCAGCGACAGGGGGCCGTCCGGCGGGCACAGGGTGGTCAGCGCCTCTTCCGCCGCCCGCTTGGACTGTCCATAGGCGTCCTCCGGCAAGGCGGGATCCAGTTCCGTCAGGGGGCGGCCGGGGCTGTGGTCGCCCTGCGCCTTGACGCTGCTGACATAGACCAGGCGACGCAGCCCCGCCGCCTGCGCCGCCTGGGCCAGGCGCACGGTGGCGGTGACGTTCAGGGCCTGCAGCGCGGTCGGCGTGACGTTGCGCTGATGCGCCAGGCCCGCCAGGTGAACCAGGGCCTGCGCCCCCTCCAGCACCGGGGCCCAGTTCACCGGGCCGGCCAGGTCGCCCACGGCTACCGGGGTCACGCCCGCGGCCAGGCCCACGCCGGCATTGCGCACCACCGCGATGACCTCATGCCCGCCGGCCAGCAGGCGGGGCAGCAGGGCGCGGCCCACGAACCCGGTGGCTCCTGTCACCACGATCTTGGCCATGTCCGTTTCCTCGTGTCCGCCCCTGGATTCCGCCTCAATGACACGGACGCGGGCGGCAGGGCAACGGGGGAAACCGCCAAGCTTTACTGATAGTTCCGGATAACGCGATCCAGTGTGCCATCGCGCCGCAAGCCGTCAAGCGCTGTGCGCAGACGGGCCACCAGGGCGGGGTCGGTGCCCAGGTTGCAGGCGATGCCCACCGGGGCCACGCTGAAGGTCAGCACCGGCTCGATCGCCACCCCCGCCTGGCGGGCCAGCCAGCGGCCGCTGATGGCGCCGGCGGCGGCCAGGTCGGCGCGCCCGGCGGCCAGCATGGGCATCTGGTTGGCCAGTGACACCTCGGTGATGTCCAGCCCCTGGTCGCGCAGGGTGGTGGCGAGCATGGTGCCCACCGGCACCAGGATGGACAGCGGCGTCCCCCGCGCCTGGGCCTCGGCCGCCAGGGTCTTCACCTCGTCCAGGCTGGCCAGGGGGTGGGTGCCGTCGGGATGGGCGCGATCGTAGTGCAGCCAGTTCGCCCGGGCGAACAGGGCGGCGCCGCCTTGCGCGATGGGCGCCACCCACTGGAATTGGGTCTGCCGCTCCGGCGTCTGGTTCACCGCGAACAGGCAGGTTCCCGGTACCTCCTGCACCGTGTGATAGCCGCGGCGCCACGGCATGACCTGCACCTGGTAGGCGATGCCCGCCGCCGTCATCAGCGACGGCAGCAAATCGCCCATGATGCCCGTCAGCCGCCCCGTGGCGGGGTCGGTATAGTTCAGCGGCGGGTTTTCCTCGGTGATCAACGTCAGGGACACCGCCGCCTCTCCTGCCAGGGCCGCCGACGCCATCCCCAGCAAGGCACCCAGGCACAGCGCCGCCAGCCGCACAGGGCGGCGCGCGCCGAGGGAACGGACTTGGGGGGAACGGGCTTGGGGGGAACGGACTGCGGCGGAGGGATGGGACATCGCTTCCTGGCGGCGACGCTGCGGGGAAGATCCGCGCCGGGAAGGGCTAACAAGGGAGGCCGGGCGGAATAAACCATTGTCCGCCGGGATTACCTTCCAATTTCTTAACGATGGCGGGGCACGGCCACCGCCCGCGTCATTGCAGGTTTGCGGCGCTGGCGATCTTGTGCCGCACAACGCCGCTGGCCGCCGCCAGGGCCGTCGCGCGCTGCAACAGCCAGCCGCGCATTTCCGGCGGCTGACGGTCCAGGATGGCCTCCACCGCCAGCGCGTCACCCGCCGTCATATCGGTGGCGGCGTTCAGCAGCAGTTCCGCCAGCGCGCGGCAGTCCGCCGCCTGGCCCGCCGTGCCGGCCTGGAACAGATGGCGCATGCGGGCGGCCGCCCCATCGGGATCCTGGCTGTACAGGGCGCGCGCCGGGTCGATGGCCTGAAGGTCGGTATCGGGGATATCGGGTGGCGTCATCTGGCCGTTCCTTCGGGGAAGAAGAGGTCGGTCGGGACGGCGGATACCCTAACATCGGCCCCCGGCCGGGGGGAGGCTGCCAAACGGAGAGGGCCGTTCGGGCTAGCCGCCCGCCGGCGGGGCGCTACACCGCCGCGGGGTTTTCGATGGGCGTTTCCGCCGGTGCCGCCGCCGGTGGGGTGCGGGCCGGCATGGCGATGGCGCGCAGCGACTTCGATGTCAGGCCCAGGGCCACGATGCCCCACAGCGCCAAGCCGCTGCCCAGGAACATGACCTGCGGCGGGACGTAGCGCATGAGCCAGCCGCACAGGGCGGACGACAGGGGCGCCAGGCTCATGACGATGAACATGAACAGGCTCATGCCCCGGCCCAGCATGGCGGGCGGGATGCGACGCTGGATCCAGGTGAAGACGCCGATCTGGATGAAGCCCGCCAGGCTGCCGGCGATGGCCATCAGCAGGGCCGCCTGCCAGGTGTGCTGGGCCAGGCCCATGGGCATGAACACCAGGGCCACCAGGCTGTCGATCAGCAGGATGGTGGCGCCCAGGGTGCGCAGGCGGAAGTTGGGCCGGGCGCCCGACACCGTCATGCCCACCAGGGTGCCCACACCGTGCAGCCCCATCATCAGCCCGAAACCGTCGGCGCCATCCGCCAGCCGGTCGCGGGCGAAGACGGGCAGCACCGCCTGCAAGGGGCCGCCGATAAAGAAGGTGGTGGCGGAAAAATAGAGGCACAGGGCCCTAAGCTCCGGATCCCGCCAGAAATGGCGGATGCCGTCGCCGATGGAGCGGAAGACGGCGCCCAGGCTTTCCCCCTTCCGCGCCGGGCCGTCACCCGGCAGGGTCAGCATGCGCACCTGGTACAGGGTCAGGGCGGAGATGACGAAGGTGGCGCAATCCACCAGGAAGGCGGCGCCTAGGCCGGCCAAGTCGCTGGGCGCCCCAGGGGCTTGTGCGCCGGCGGCGGCCTTGCCGCTGCCGCCCACCATGGCGATCAGGCCGCCGGCCATGAGCGGGCCCAGCAGCAGGGTGGCCTGGCGCAGGCCCATCATCATGCCGTTGGCGGCCTGCAACTGATCGCCCGGAACCACCCGGGGCAGGATGGTGGTGCCGGCCGGAATGCTGAAGGCGCTGGCCAGGCCGATGCCGAAGGCCACCACGCACAGCACGGGAATGGTCAGGGTGCCGGTCAGCACCCCAGCGCCCAATCCGCCCAACAGCACCGCGTTCACGTACTTGGTCAGCAATAGCACGCTGCGCGCGGGATAGCGGTCCACCAGGGCGCCACCCACCAGCAGGAACACGGCGCGCGGCAGGCTGATCAAGCCCAGCACCAGGCCCATGGCCAGGGTGTCGTTGGTCACGGCCAGCACCAGCCACGGCATGGCCAATAGGCTGAACTGATCGCCCAGCATGGAAATGACGCCGCCACCCAGCAGCCACAGGAAATTGCGGTTGCGCATCAGGGGATTGGGCGGGCGCTTCGGCTTTGTCGTGGCGGACATGGGCTTGCCTCAGGACAACAGGGGTTTGGCGGGCTTGGCCGCCCGGGGACGTCTGGTCTTGGCCGCGGGTGGCGGGGGTACTGGCGGTGGCGCCTGGGCGTATCCCGGCGGTAGGGGCGGCTGGCCCGCTGGAAACAGGCCCATCAGGCGCGCCCGGTCATAGTCGGGCGGACGGATGTCGCCGGCCTCGATGGTTTCGACCAGCTTGGCCAGCCATGCGTTTTCCGTTTCCAGATGGGCCAGGCCGTTTTCCAGGATGGCCCGCATGCCCGTCGATTGGACGGGCGCCAGATAGTCCGCCAGCGCCTTCAGGGGACGGTGATAGTCCCGCTGCATGGCCAGGCGCTGGCGCAGCGCGTCCGCCACCGCATCGGGATCGGCGTGGTGCAGAAACATCAGCGCGGGATAGAGCGGGTGATAGCGGGGCGAGACGTCGGCCAGCCGTTCCGCCATCAGGGCATGGAACCGGGCGCGGCCGGCGGGCGTCAGCCCATAGGTGGTGCGCTCGCCCCCACGGGCCACCGCCTCCACCCCCTTGGCCTCGATCAGGCCGTCGCGCGCCAGGCTGCGCACGGCGTAGTACAGCGTGCCCACGTCCACGTCGATGTAATGGTTGACGTGGGCCGCCGTCAGACGCCGCTTGATTTCATAGGGGTGCAGGTCGCCGCCCTGCAGCACGCCCAGGATGAGGAGTTCCGCTTTCATAGTTTAAACAAACTAATTTAGTTGGATTAAACTATCAATCGGCTTTTTATCCGGGTTTTATGGCCGTGACGGTTTTCCGTTCGGCTCCGCGCATCCCCCTTGCGGGCGGGCGCCGCCCGCGATTCAATGCGCACCCATGAACCGCCTCACCCTCCGCATCGATTTCGGTGATCAGGGCGCCGTCGGCCCCGGCAAGATTCGTCTGCTGGAAGCCATCGCCGAGCACCACTCCATCTCCGCCGCCGGGCGGGCCATGGGCATGTCCTACCGCCGCGCCTGGCAGCTGGTGGACGCCCTGAACCAGACCTTCGCCCAGCCCTCGGTCACCACCCAGGTGGGCGGCGGCGGGGGCGGCGGGGCCGCCCTGACGGAGTTCGGGCAGGAATTGGTGGCGGCCTATCGCGCCATGGAAAAGGCAGCGGCCGAGGCCACGGCCGACATCCGCGCCGGCCTGGCCGGCCGCCTGCGGCCACCCGGCACTTAGAGGCGGGGCCCGTGTGGGGGGGGGCGGAGGCCGTGTGCCGCCCGGTTGGCCGCCTCAGCTCCCCCGATCCAACGCCACCGCCTTGACGATGGCCCACAGCGGTTGGCCGGGGGTGATGCTCAGCGCGTCGGCGCTGGTGCGGGTGACGCGGGCCAGCACCGGTGCGCCCACGCATTCCAGGCGCACCACGCGGCTGCCGTCCGCGTCCTCCCGCACGTCGGCGACGATGCCGGGCAGGATGTTCAGGGCCGACAGGCCCTGCGGCGCCCTGTCGGACAGCAGCACGTCGCGGGCGGGAATGCGCAGGCGGGTGCGGGCGCCCGACGCCAGGTGGGGCGGCAGGTGGGGCACCAGGATGCGACCCGCGGCCGTGTCCAGTTGAAACAGCCCATCGGCGGTACGTCCCCCCACCACGGCGTCCAGCAGCGACCCCGCCTCCGCCCCGCCCGTCAGGTCCATCAGGTCGGGACGGGACCATAGGGTGCCGGGGGCGCCCACCGCGCGTACCCGCCCCTGGTTCATCATCACCACGGTGGTGGCCAGGCGCGCCACCTCCGCCACCGCGTGGGTGACGTACAGGATGGGCAGGCCGGCATGGTCGCGCAGCCGTTCCAGATAGGGCAGGATCTCGGCCTTCCGTGCCTCATCCAATGCGGCCAGCGGCTCATCCATCAGCAGGATGCGCGGGGCGGCCAGCAGGGCGCGGCCCAGGGCCACGCGCGCCTTTTCTCCGCCCGACAGGCCGGCTGGGCGGCGGGCCAGCAGGGGGGCGATGCCCAGCAGATCGGTCACCGAGTCCAGCGTGGGCGCCTCCGCCGTCACGTGCCGGCGGGCGAACCAGCGGCCGTACAGCAGGTTCTGCCGCACTGTCAGGTGGGGCAGCAGCCGCGCCTCCTGGAAGACATAGCCGACGCGGCGGCGGTGGGGTGGCAGCCACAGGCCGGCCGCGGTGTCCACCAGCGGCACGCCGTCCACGGCGATGCGGCCCCGGTCCGGGCGCTTCAGCCCCGCCACCAGGTCGATGAGGGTGCTCTTGCCTGAGCCTGACTGGCCGAACAGCACGGTCAGGCCCCGGCCGGCCGTCACTTGCGCCTGCAGGTCAAAGTCGCCCTGGCGCAGGGTGACATCAAGGTCAAGGGCGGGGGGCGCGCTCATCACGACATCCCGCCGATGCGCCGGCTGACGCTACGCGCCAGCGTTTCCGACAGCAGCAATGCCATCAGCGATAGCACCACCGATACCGCCACCAGGCGCAAGGCGCCGGCGTCGCCACCGGGCGACTGGGTATAGGCGTAGATGGCACCCGACAGGGTCTGGGTGCGGCCAGGGATATTCGAGACGAAGGTGATGGTGGCGCCGAATTCGCCCAGCGCCTTGGCGAAGGCCAGCACCGCGCCGGCCAGCACGCCAGGCAGCATCAGGGGCAGGGTCACGGTGGCGAACACCCACACCGGTGGTGCCCCCAGGGTGCCGGCCGCCTGCTCCAGCCTGGTGTCCACCGCCTCGATGGACAGGCGGATGGCCCGCACCATCAGGGGGAAGCCCATGACGCCGGCGGCCAGCGCCGCGCCCGTCCAATTGAAGGCGAAAACGATGCCGATGCTGGCCAGGGGCTTGCCCACCCAGCCCTGGCGCCCCATCAGCAGCAGCAGGGCGTAGCCCGTCACCACCGGTGGCAGGATCAAGGGCAGGTGGACGACGCCATTCAACAGGTCCCGCCCCCAGAACCGGCCGCGGGCCAGCGCCAGGGCCACGGCGATGCCGGGGGGCAGCGACGCCAGGGTGGCCCAGATGGCCACCTTCAGGCTGAGATGGATGGCCGCCACCTCGTCCGGACCAAAACCGAAGTCGTTCATGAGGGCCGAGCGGTCAGGAAGGAATCACTTCGCCGACAGTACGGTGAAACCCTGCGCCTCGAACAGGGGGCGCGCCTTGGGGCCGGCCAGGAAATCCAGGAAGGCCCCCGCCTGGGCGTTGGTGGCCTCCTTGGCCAGGGCGATGGGATAGAGGATGGGCGCGTGGCTGTCGGCGGGGAAGGTGGCGACGATGCGCACGCCCGGTTCCGCCACCGCGTCGGTCTTGTACACGATGCCGAACGGCGCCTCCCCCCGGGCCACCAGCGCCAGGGCGGCGCGTACATTCTCCGCCGGGGCCAGGCGGTCCTGCACCTTGTCCCAGGCGCCCAGCTTTTGCAGGGCGGCCTTGGCGTACTTGCCGGCGGGCACGGCGGCCGGGTCGCCCACCGCCAGGCGGCCCCCCTTCTGCGCGGCATCCAGCGCCTGGTCCAGGGCGAAGCCGGGCTTGACCTCGATGGTGGTCTTGGCGTCGGCGGGGGCCACCAGCACCAGCTCGTTGCCCAGCAGGTCCCGCCGGGTGGCCGGCTGGATCAGCCCTTTGCCCGCCAGATAGTCCATCCAGTCCTCATCGGCCGAGATGAACACGTCGGCGGGGGCGCCCGCCTCGATCTGCTTGGCCAGCGCGGAACTGGCGGCATAGGTGACGGTGGCCTTGGCCCCGCCGCCGGCGACGAAAGCCGCGTTGGCGTTGTCCAGCGCGTTCTTCAGGCTGGCGGCCGCGAACACCAGGGGGCCGGCGCCCTGGGCCAGGGCGGGAGCGGTGCCCAGGCCAATCGCCACCGCCAGGGCGCCGGCCATCGCCAGCCGCCCCAGCATCCGCCGGCTCCACATTTCACGCATTGTCTTGCCCCCTCGCGTTGCAATCACACGCTATATCCTGATGAATATAGCGTGTGATTGGGGCCGTCGCCACGCGTATCCGCCGCCCGGATCGATCATTTCATCGCGGTGGTGCGACCATCGCCTTCCGCAACGGCGAACGGGCCAAAGGCTGTCGCGCGATTTGCAAGCGGACCGCATGCCCTCTTGCCGCTGGCGGCGGCTCAGAGGCGGCATCACCCTGGCCTCCTGCCATTCTGCAGAGACTTCTTCCGCGCCTGTCTCATGTCCAATCGGGGGCTTACGCCATGACCAGCATTTCATCCGGCACCAACATGACCGTCTCGCTCAGTTCCTTGCTACAGGGCGGCGGGGCGGCCTCCAGCGGCGCGTCGTCTTCGTCTTCGGCCACGGCGTCCTCCGACAGCAGCGGGTCGGCCGGCGGCGCCAGCGGCAGCTCCTCGACCAAGACGGTGACCAGCACGGTCACCACCACGGCGCCGGACGGATCGACCACCACCACCGTCACCTATTCCGACGGTTCCACCACCACGACCACCACTCCGGCCACCCAGTCGGCCAGTGGCGGTGGATCGTCCGGGAAGAGCGGTTCGGGCAGCGACAGCGACGCCAGCAACAGTGGCGGCCAGGGCGGGCAGATCAGTTCCGTCAACATGTTGGTGTAATCAAATTACCTTGCGCACAATATAATTATTCCTGTAGCCTCGCGGGACGATCGGGAATCCCTGGAGGCACAGGACTCCATGGCCTTCCCGCCAGCGCGGAAAACGGGGGAAGGCCATGGCCACGGTTTACGATTACACGGTGCGGGACGCGGCCGGCGGCCCGGTGGACATGGCGGCCTACAAGGGCAAGGTCGTGCTGGTGGTCAACGTCGCCAGCAAGTGCGGCTTCACCCCGCAGTACAAGGGGCTGGAGGCCCTGCACCGCAAGTACAAGGACCAGGGCTTGGTCGTCCTGGGCTTCCCCTGCAACCAGTTTGGCCAGCAGGAACCGGGCGATGCCCGGGAAATCCAGAACTTCTGCTCCCTGACCTACGACGTGACCTTCCCGGTGCTGGCCAAGGTCGAGGTTAACGGCGCCAAGGCCGAGCCGCTGTATGAACACCTGAAGGGTCGCGCCCGCGGCTTCCTGGGCAGCAAGTCCATCAAGTGGAACTTCACCAAGTTCCTGGTGGGCAAGGATGGCAAGGTGAGGCGCTACGCCCCCCTGGCCAAGCCGGAGCAGCTGGAACAGGCCATCCAGGCGGCCCTGGGGGGTTGAACCTCCTTCGGGGTGCCAGCGGCATTGGACTTGGCATTAGACCCGGTATTCCTGGGCCAGCAGGCCCATGACCAGGCTGTCGTGCCACTGGCCCAGCAGGGAATAGGTCTGCCGCTCCCGCCCCTCGATCTGGAATCCGAGCTTTTCATAGCAATGGACGGCGCGGGTGTTGGTGGCCAGCACCCGCAGGCCGATGCGGTGCAGCCCTAGGGGTCCGAAGGCGTGGGGGAACAACAGGCGCATGGCGCGCATGCCCAGGCCCCGGTTCAGCACGCCCGGATCCAGCAGCCCTATGCCTAAGCTGGCGGCGCGCAGGCCTGGCGCCAGCGCGTCGTTCACCCCGCCCAGGCGCACGCTGCCGATCATCCGGTCGGGCAGGGGACCGTCCGGCCCCGTCACCCCCGGTTCCGGCAGGGCGATGGCCCAGCTGTAGGGGAACTTCAACTGGTCGGTCATCCATAGATCGGCGTCGGCCTGGGTATAGCCCGCCGGCGCGCCGCTGCCGTCCCAGCCCATAAGGTGGTGGATTTCCGGATCACGCGCCAGGGCCAGGCGGGCGACGACATCGTCCAGGCGCAAGGGCCGCAGGATGACGACGCCATCGCCCAGGGTAGGCACGATCATCGGGGCGGGTATCGCGTCCGTATCCGCCATGAAGGCATCCTTCCATCACCAAGTCCCGTGTCCACCTTCCCCGACGGGACGCGGGCCTGGCAAGGCTAAGGCGATATGGGGCCGTCAAGACTCGATCTTGATCTGGTCCGGATCGGATACCACGATGTGGGTCTGGTAGTAGGACTGGCCGGTGCGTTCGCCGCTCTGGTTCAGGTACCAGATGGTGACGCGCCGTGCCTCACCCAGCACGGTGATGCGGTGGCCCTTGAAATAGGCGTCGGCATCCTGGCCGTAGGTCTGGCGGAAGGCGGGCACGGCGCTGGGCAGGATCTCGATGGTCAGGGTATGCGGGTCGCGGTAATCCTCCTGCGAATTCAGGAAGATGCGGCCATTCTCCCGGCCGGTCGCGACCACGTCCAGGATGTAGGTGTCGGAATAGACGTCCGGGGCCACGGCGGCGGCGTAGTGCACGGCGTCCTCTGTGGTCAGCGGCTGGGTGGCGCAGCCGGCCAGAAGGACGGAACCGAACATCAGCAGGGCGGCGGTCTTCATGGGAATACCCTTGGCAAGATGAAGCGCGCCGGCAGGATACTCCAGGCCGGCGCCCTCCTTCAATTTCACGGCGACCCTGCGACGTTCTTGCAACCGGGCCGGTGGCGCTGTCAGGCCGCCGGTGCCAGCAGCCACAGCAGGAACAGCACCAAAGGTAGGTGGAACAGCAGCTGGGTAAAGCTGAAGCCCACGATATCCTTGGCCTTCAGGCCCAGCACGCCCAGCAGCGGCAGCATCCAGAAGGGGTTGATCAGGTTGGGCAGGGCTTCCGCCGCGTTGTAGACCTGCACTGCCCAGCCCTTGTGGGCGTTCACGTCGATGGCGGCCTGCATGACATAGGGCGCTTCGATGATCCACTTGCCGCCGCCTGATGGCACCAGGAAGCCCAGGATGGCGGAATAGACGCCGATGACCACGGGGAAGGTGCCGCCGCTGGCCAGGCTGACGAACAGGTGTGCCAGGTGGTGGGAGATGGACTGCCCGTCCGACCCCGGCACCTGGGTCAGCAACTGGGCGATGGCGCCATAGAAGGGGAACTGGATCAGCACGCCGGCGGTGCTGGGCACAGCCTTGGACACGGCGGTGAGGAAGCTGCGCAGCCGCCCGTGCAGCAGCAGGCCCAGCATGATGAAGAAGAAGTTGTAGGTGTTGAGGTTGGAGATGACGCCGAGGGCCGGTTTGTTCTGGAACTCATGCACCAGGAAGCCGGCGCCCAGCGCCACGATGACCAGCGGCAGGATGGGCGTCAGCTCCAGCCAATCGCCCGGCCGGGTGGCGGCACCTGTCTCGGCGGCGGCCTCCGTCACGTCCACGCCCAGGTCGGCGGCGGTGCGGGCCCGCGCGTCGCCGGGGGCGGAATAATAGGCGATGGCGACGGACGCCAGCAGGATCGCCAGGCCCATGACCATGGACTGCCACAGGAAGATGGTCTGGCTCAGGGGGATGATGCCGGTGATGTCCGCCACCGCCTTGGGCAGGCTGGCCGGGTTGGCCTGCAGCATGGCGGCGGACGAGCTCAGGCCCAGGGCCCAAGTGGCGCCCAGGCCCAGATAGGCGGCCGCCCCCGCCGCGCGGTAATCCACGCGGATGTCCTGGCGCCGGGCCAGCGCCCGCACCAGCAGGGCGCCCAGCACCAGGCTGAGGGCATAGTTCAGGTAAGAGGCCGCCATGCTGACGAAGGCGGTGAAGGCGACCGCTCCCCGGCCGGTGGCCGGCACCCGCGCCAGCCATTCGATCAGCCGCAGCACGGGGGGCGAGCTGGCCACGACATAGCCGGTGATCACCACCATGGACATCTGGATGGTGAAGGGGATCAGGGACCAGAACCCGTCGCCCACGCCGGTGGCGACGGCACCCACCGGTGCGCCCGTGGCCAGGTTGCCGGCGGCGACGATGATGACGCCCAGGACAACGAACACGAAGGCATCGGGGAACCACTTCTCCGCCCAGCGGGTGAAGGCGATGGCGCCGCGTGCCAGCACCCCCTCGCCGCCCGCCCCGGCGCTTTCCATCTTATTGATTGCCATTCACGTTTCCTCCACACGGGGTCTTCCCCGGCCACCATTAACCTTAGCGGCGGGGGCGGGGAAAACCAGCGGGAAGGTGGGGCGTCATACCCCCTCGTCCGGGGTTTTGAACACCCGGGTGCCGCAGATGCGGTCGTGGCCGGCGGTTTTCTGATCTGTGAAGGCCACCATCAGGTAGTTGACCAGCAGGGCCACGCAGACGACCAGCGCCACCGCCAGGTACAGCAGGGGTGCCGTCTTGGCCTGGGGTTGCATCAGCAGCAGCGGCAGGGGCAACAGCTCCTGCACGCCGATGCGGGCGAAGGCGGTGCCGGGGCCCACCCGCCCGCCATCGGGCCGGCCCACCACCAGGGTCATGAAGCGCTTGCCCGGCGTGGCCCGCATGCCGCTGGCGACGAACAGCGTGTGGTATGTGAGGTACAGCGCGATATTCACCACGGTTGCCGTGGGCAGGCCCAATGCCCCCCGGTATGCCTCGCCGGCGGCGGTTGCCTGTGTCGTCAGGGGATAGCCGAAGATCAAGGAGGCGGTCAGCGAGGCCACCAGCAGGACCAACATGTCAATGAGGGCCGCGAGCGCCCGGCGCCAAAAGCCGCCGTAGGTCCAGCCAACGGGGATGGTACTGTTTTGCAAGGGAAGGGTGGGGTCGGTCGTCTCGACGCTCATGTACCCTCTATCCGTTGGTGGAGGGGCGGGTCCATGAGGGTAGGCCCATCGGAGCACGAGGACAATGCCGCCACAACAAGTGTCACCGTCTTGAATGAGACGGGGCCGGTGAAGGCGGCGGCAGTGCCTGAAATATTGTCGCCATTAAAGCGCCGTTCACATTAAATCAGGGTGATTTGCCGAGTTAATTGGCCGTTCATCCCAAGTAAATGGCGCTGTGATTATTGTGTGACGACTCTTATCACCCTCTATCCAATAGGGCAAGAGGGTGAGCGTTACGATTTGTTGACTGTGCGGCGACTTGTGACAAGTTGTGACGGATTGCGCAACGCCCAGGGGCGCTGAATTGGCGCATTTCAATTCCTGAGGGACGCTCGCGGGCAACTCGCCATAAACGCCAGGGATGGGCATGCCCCTGGGCGGTGACCGGCATATGGCTCAGGGCTGCTTTTTGTCGCCCGGCTGTGCGCCGGGTGATTCGCCGTCCGCTGCGGGTTCCGCCTCCGGCATCACTCGGCGCAGGCGTGGACCCATCACCTGGAAAACCGGACCGCCGACATACGAGAAATAAATCTTGCGTTGGCTGTGGGAGACGAACATGCGGTGGGCACGCAAAAAGTCCAGGCCCAGCAGCATTTCGGGCATCTCGCGCCCGCCATGGCTGAACAGTTCGCCAAAGCGCAGACGGACGTGCTTGATCTCCTCATCCCCCAGGCGAAAGCTGTCGAAGACGCCGATATAGTCCTGCACCTGGTCATCACCGATGCCACTGGCCTTGCCGCTGCGCGTCACGCCTGGGCTGTCCGGCGTCAGGCCAGCCCGTGCAGCGGCCCGTTCGGTCAAAACTGATGTGGACGCACCGGTATCCAGGATGGCGCGGATTTCCTCGCCGTTGATCAAGACCTTCAGCCAGATCTTCGGGTTCTCTTTCGAGAAGCGGCTGAATTCCGCCTCGTTGTAAGTGTCACTCCAATAGGCCAAAGCAACGTCGTCGCAGTTCTGGGGCTGGAACAGACCGACCTTGTTATGTGCGATATCGATTTCCAGGTCGAACTTCGACAGGAAGTTCTCCCCCATCAGGCCGAAGATTTTCTGATTGTCCGACAGGTCGTGGTTGGTGAACACCGGATAGTCGATATGATGGGCTTTCCAGTCACCCAACCGCAATTCCTCGATTCTGGCTTCCTCGACGGTGACCCGGCCCCCGACGCCTTCCATATAGATGCCGGGTATCCAGTGGCCGGACAACTGCAGCCTTTGCGCCGCCGGCTTGGTGATCGTGCCGAACGCGGCGCCGGTGTCCATGATCAGGTAACCGTCGTGGCCGTTCACGCCCACGTCCAGCAAGGGCATGTTGGCGTCCATGGTCAAGGCCAGGGTGCCGACGCGCAGCAGTTGGCACTTGCGCTTGTCTTCCCCTGCCCGGGCATCGCCGTGTGTCCCCAAGGTGACGCAGGCCAGGGTCAGGCCCAGGGTTGCCGCCGCGAGGCGGCGGAGGGTGCGACGGCGTTGCGTCGTCATGGTCATGCTTCTTTCTGCATTGAAGGGCGCGGGCGGTCTGGCCGGGTGGCTGAGCAGCCTGGGCCGGCCATCGCGTCGATGGTCTTCATCACCGGGCGGGTTCGCGCCGGCGTCGCCGTCAAGCGGTCGGCCCGGTGCCCCCCGGCACCAGAGCCATGCCGATCCCCACCCGGGGCCGGTCTTCCCATCATCACCGTCAGACATCCCCAGGACCGTCGCACCACGCGCGGCCATTGCGCAAACAATGCCATGACGCTCGTTGGTTGTGGAAGATGGAACCTGCCAAATCGCGGACGCCGCGAGAGGTACCGCCTCCGCTTTTCTGATTCGTAAAGTTCCGGCCGGTGGACCTCAGCGCCCCTGGGTCTCCGCCGCCGTGTCGGCCGCCTGGTCGGCGCGGGGCAGGCGGGGGCCCATGACCTGGAAGATGGGGCCGCTGCCGACATAGGCGAAATAGAGCCGGTGCTGGCTGTGCGAGATGAACACGCGGTGGGCCCGCAGGAAGTCCAGGCCCAGCAGCATCTCCGGCACGTCCCATCCGCCGTTGCCGAACATTTCGCCAAAGCGCAGGTGGACGCGGCGTATTTCCTCATCCCCCAGCTTGAAGCTGTCGAACAGGCCGACGTAGTCATCGACCGCGTCATTGCCGATGCCGCCGGACTTGCCGGCGGGCGCGACGCCCGGAGTTTGCGGCGTCATGCCCACCCGCGCCGCCGTTTGCAAGGTCATGACCGAGGTCTCTGCACCTGTGTCCAGGATGGCGCGCACCGGCTGCCCATTCACCAGGACGGTCAGCCAGATGGGCGACCCGTCCTCCCGCATGCGCTCGATCTTCGTGTAGTCGTAGGGCACCCCCCAGTAGGAGGCCAGGGCGGTGTGTTCGCAATCCTCGGGATGGAAAAGGACCAGGCGGTTGTGGGCGATGTCGATGTCCAGGTCGAAGTTCGACAGGAAGCGTTCGCCCAACACGCCGACGACGTCCGGCCCGTCGCCAACGTCGTGGTTGCTCAAGACCGGCATCTCCACCCGGTGGACCAGCCAGTTGCCCAGCGTCATGTCGTCGATCTGGGTGGAATACAGGGCGACGTGGCCGCCCACACCCTCGGCATGCATGCCGGGCTCCCACCCGTGGCGCAGCTTCAACCGTTCGGCGGCCGGCCTGGTGATGAAGTTTGTGTCGGCGCCGGTGTCCAGCAGCATGTGCACCTGCTGGCCGTTGATGCCCACGTCCACCAGAGGCATGTTCCGGTCCATGGTGAGGGTGAGGTTGCTCACCGGCTGCAGCTGGCATTTCGACTTTTCCGCCGCGGCGGGTGACGCCGCCAAGCCCAGGCACACCAGAACCCCGGCCTTCACCAGCAGGGCGAGCCGACGCCACGCCATCGCCGGACCCGCCCCTCCGGCCGGTCCCGTCCCCCTTACAGTCAGAACCATAGATGCCCCCATCCCCGTCCACCGGACGCCGCCGCGCCCCCCGGCGCCGTTTTCTGGCGCCAGGATAGTACGGCACGGCCCCGGCGCACCAGGGAGTCGCGGGGCGGGGTCAGCCCTTGGCCGCGAACATCGGCAGGGGCAGCGGCCCGATGTGCAGGGCGGCCAGGCGCCCCCACGGTGGGACCCGGGCGGCAAGACAGGCGGTGGTCGATAGGTCAGTAGAACCAGGGGTTGGCCTGGCGGTGGCTGGCCTCGAACGCGCGGATGGCCTCGGCATGGCGGGCCAGCGTGGCGCTGACCCCGTCCAGGCCCTGGATCAGGGCGTCGCGGCGCAAGGCCTCGACGGCGAAGGGGATAGTGCGGCCGTCGGCCTCCACGGTGATGGTCTGTCCGGGAAGGTCGACGATCAGGCCATTGGCGTCCGGCCGGCTGACCTGGGCCATCAAATCCGCGATGACATCGGCCGGCAGCGTCACCGTCAGGATGCCGTTGCGCTGGCAGTTGTCGTTGAAGATGCCGGCGAAGCTGGTGCCGATCAGGGCGCGGATGCCCAGCTGGGCCAAGCCCCACACGGCGTGCTCACGGGAGGAGCCGCAGCCGAAGTTGGGCCCCACCACCAGGAAGCGGACGCCCCGCCAACTGGGTCGGTTCAGGATGAAGTCGGGGCGCGGCCGGCCATCGGCGGCGAAACGCAGGTCATGGAACACGCCCCGGTCCAGCCCCGTGCGGTCCACGCCCTTCAGGAACTGCTTGGGCATGATGACGTCGGTGTCGACATTGGGCTGGGGCAGGGGGGCGGCGGGGCCGGCGACGCGGATGAAGGGCTGCATCAGGCGACCTCCTCTTGGGGGTTGAAGGTGCGGACGTCGGCCAGATGGCCGGCGATGGCGGCGGCGGCCACCATGGCGGGGCTCATCAGGTGGGTACGGGCACCCTTGCCCTGCCGGCCCTCGAAATTGCGGTTGGTGCTGGAGGCGCAGCGGTCCCCGGGTTGCAGCACGTCGTCGTTCATGGCCAGGCACATGGAACAGCCGGACTGCCGCCACTCGAAGCCGGCGTCGGTAAAGACGCGGTCCAGCCCCTCGCGCTCCGCCTGCGCCCGCACCTGGGTCGATCCCGGCACGATGATGGCGCGCACGCCCGCCGCCACCCGCCGGCCGCGCAGGATGCGGGCGGCGTCGCGCAAATCCTCGATGCGGGCGTTGGTGCAGGACCCGATGAAGGCGTGGCTGATGGCGATGCCGTCCAGCGCCACCCCCGGCGCCAGGCCCATGTAATCCAGGGCGCGGGTCAGGGCGGCGCGGCGGCCGGGATCGGCCTCGCCCTCCGGCGCCGGCACGGTCGCTGTGATGACCGCCGCCTGATCGGGGCTGGTGCCCCAGGTGACCATGGGCGCCACATCCTCCGCCGCCAGCTGGACCTCGCGGTCGAAGAGGGCGTCCGCGTCGCTTTTCAGGGCCAGCCAGGCCTGCGCCGCCTGCTCCCACAGCATGCCTTTGGGGGCGCGGGGGCGGCCATGGATATAGGCCAGCACCTTCTCATCCGCCGCGATGACGGCGCCCCTGGCCCCCGCCTCCACGATCATGGTGCAGACGGTCATGCGCCCCTCCACGCTCATGGCGTCGATGGCGGGCCCGGCGAACTCCACGGCATAGCCGGTGGCGCCGTCGGCGCCGATGCGGCGGATGACCTCCATCACCAGGTCCTTGGGCGTCACGCCGGGGGCCAGCGCCCCGCCCACCACGACGCGCAAGGTTTTCAGCCGCCGGTACACCAGCGTCTGGGTCGCCAGGTAATGCTCGATGTCCGAGGTGCCGATGCCGAAGCCCAGGGCGCCCAGGGCGCCATAGGCCGTGGTGTGGCTGTCGCCGGCCGCCACCACCATCCCGGGCATGACCAGCCCCTGCTCCGGTGCCACCACATGCTCGATGCCCTGGCGCGGGTCCAGGATGTCGAACAGCTCGATGCCGAAATCGCGGGCGTTGTCACGGAAATAGGCGATCTGCGCCGCCGCCTCTTTATCCGCCACCTCCAGGGTGCGGTGGCTGGCGGTGGGGTTGACATGGTCCACCACCATCAAGGCGGCCGCCGGATTCCATACCGGCCGTCCCGCCTCGCGCAGGCCGGTGAAGGCCTGGGGGCTGGTGTACTCGTTCAGGATGGTGCGGTCGACGTACAGCAGCAATTGTCCGCTGTCATCCAGAGGACAGACGGTATGGGCGTCGATGATCTTGTCGTAGAGCGTCCGGGGCATCTCTCTTCTCCCTATGGACGCACTATGAAAGCCGGCTCGCCACCCGCCCAATGCCGTCTTGTAATAAGCTTATGCAAGTCCCCTCAAGCGCCGGGCGCGGCCATCCGGCCGCTTGGCTTCCTCGGTTTCCAGTCTGCTTCGCCCCCCAGAAACCTGCGGCGGCCGCAGTCGCGGCCTACAACGGCATGAGCCTGTATCTCATGCCGTCGGGGCACCCCCGGCCACGTGCGACCAGAACTTTTCCGCCACGGCGGATTGTCGCGCGCGCGACCGGTAGAGGTGGATTTCCATGGGGATGTCCCAGCCGGCGTCGCCGGCGCGCACCAGCTCGCCCCGCTCCAGATGTTCCGCCACCAGGCTCTGGGGGGACCAGCCCAGGCCGCGCCCGTCCAGCGCCATGGTCACCAGCAGCTTGGCCAGGTGCGAGGTGAAGGTGGGCTTCAGATGCGTGGGGGGCAGGGCCGTTTCCAGCGCCGCCGCCACGATGCGCCCCATGCCGGATTCGGGGCGGTAGGCGACATAGGCCACGGGCGCGTCGGCCCTGCCCGGCAGGGTATGCAGCGGCCGCCCGTTCCCGTCCGGCGCGCTGACCGGCACCAGCATGTCGTCGCCGATATGAACGGAGCGGAACTGCGCGGGTGCCAGCAGGGTGCTGGCCGCCGGATAATGGTGGCACAGCAGGAACTGCGACTGGCCCTGGATCATCATGCGTTCGCAGATCTCCATATGGTTGGCCACCATCTGGACATTGATGTTGAAGGGCAGCGTCGCCTCCACCCGGCGCAGCCAGGCGGGGAAGAAGGTCAGCGACAGGGCGTTGGTGGCGGCGAAGCGCAGCAGCTCGGCATGGCCCTGCGCCACCTCCCGCGCCTCATCCCGGCCGCTGGCCAGGCGGCGCAACGTTTCCTCCGCCGTCACCTGGAAGGACTCGCCGGCGGCGGTCAGCTCCACCGTGTGGGTGGTACGGTGGAACAGGGGCGTGCCCACCCAGTCCTCCAGCGAGCGGATGCGGCGGCTCAACGCCGGCTGGGTGATGTTGCGGTTCTCCGCCGCGCGGGAAAAGCCGCCGTGCGCCACCACCGCCAGGAAATCCTCCAGCCACGCCACTTCCATATCCGGTTCCCGCCCCCAGTCGGCCCATCCCTAATCGATAAAACGCTCCAACGCGCCGGCATCGCGCACCTCGATGCCGCCATAGCCCCGGCGCACCAGGCCGGCCCGTTCCAGCCGGCCCAGGGCGCGGTTTGCCGTCTGGCGGCTGAGACCCAGCATGCCGGCCAGATCCTCCTGCGACAACGGCAGAAGCATGGGCGCGCTTCCCGTGTCCCCTGGCGGCGCCTCCTCCAGCCGGCACAGCAGGGCCAGCAGGCGGGCGGTGCGCTGGGGCGTGGGCAGGGCCAGCACCTCGCCCAAGTAGTGCGTGGCCTGGCGCAGATGACGGCTGAGGATGCCGGCGAAATTGGCCCAGCGGCGGGGATCGGCTTCCACGATCCGGGCGAAGGCCTGGGCCGGCAGATGCAACACCAGGCTGTCCCCCCGCGCCACCGCCGTCTGCCCCCGGGGCAGGCCATCGACCATGGACACCTCGCCGAACCAATGGCCGGGCCCTGCATGCAGGATGACCACCTCCCGCCCGTCCTCCTGCACCGTGGCCAGGCGCATGCGGCCCGCGACCAGGGCATACAGCCCATCCGGCGCGTCGCCGCCGCGATACACCGCCTGGCCGTCGGCATAGGCCCGCAGCCGCCCCCGCGCCAGGATCTCGGCGCGCAGGTCCGCCGGCTGCTCCGCCAGCCAACCCCGGGTTTCCAAAACCGCTGCGGCGTCCCGCTTGTCCATGGGTCAATGCGCCGGTGGGGTCAGCAGTCGGCGGGCCGTCTCCCGCTCCTCCGCGGTCAGCACCGGGTTGGCGGGCACGGGCCCGCGCCCCTCCAGGTAATCCAGCGCCGTGGCGCCCTGGCTGTCGCGTGGCCTGGTGTCGGCACCGGCCGCCAGCAGGGCCTGGATGACCGGCAACCCGGCATTGGCCGCCGCGTACATCAGGGCGGTGCGTTGGCCGTGGGTGATGTGATAGGCGGCACACTCGTAGTTGTCGGCGATCTTGTCCGGTGCCAGGGACTGAGTGTTCACCTCGGCTCCCGCCTGGATGAAGGTGCTCAGAGCCTCCAGGCTGTTGAACTGCGCCGCCGTCATCAGCGGCGTCTTGCCCATGGGGTTCACGGCATTCACTGGGGCGTGCGCCGCTAGCAGGGGGGCGATGGCCGCCGGCCGTGCGACGGCAAGGGATAGTAGCGGTTCGCCCTTCTGCTCCGCCGGCACCTCCACGGGCTCGCCTTTCGCCAGCAGGTCGGCCAAGGACGGCTGGGCATTGGCATCCATGATGGCCACATTGATGTCTGGAGCGCTGACGTAGGCCCAGCCGTATCCAGCGCTTAAATTGATGTAGGCATAGCGTCGCGCCTGTTCGGCCGGCATATTAAAATGCCGCTGGTAGTAGGCCGCCACCTCCCGCGTGGCCGTCTGGAACTGGGCTCGTATCACCTGGAATTTCGTCCGGTTCCAGGCGCTGAGGTAGGACCATGCCTCAAGTGGCACCGGAGGGGGCTGCCACGCCCGGCCGTCGTCCACCTCGCCGCCGCCAGCAGACACGTTGAGGGCAAGGTACTGAGGGGCGGCGGTCATTGCCCGGGAATTGAACGCTGTCATCAGGGCGTCGAGCCGGGTGCCTTCTGAACCGCCGCACGGCATGCTGAAGCCCCCGCCATCATGGGCGCCAACCAATTCCTGGAATTTGGCGATGCTGGTGCTGGGGAAGTCGCTCTCCTCGCACGTTGCTATCGGCGTGTAGCGGGCTTCAGCCGTGTAGATTTCAGGGGACAAGGCTCGCATCAATTCCGGGTGCTGATACAACAGCCTGCAGGAGAGGTTGATGTCGTTTCCCGCCACATGCAGGAAGGGGATAAGGCTTTTGGCGTCGCCTTGGTCCTTTTCCGCGTCTTCGCGCAGATAGGGGAAGGCATCCTTCCCGAAATCGACCACGACCTCCCGCAACAGCCGGCGCACCTCGGCGGCATGGACGGCGGGGTTTCGTGACGTTAGCCGTAGGGCCGTCGCCAAGCCGATCTTGGCCGACGGCGTGTGATAGGCCCGCAGGATGGCCGTCGCGGTGGCCGGCGACTCCGCCATCTCGGAGAACGCGGCGTTGATGATTTTGTCATCCTGGGCGGCCAGATCTTCATCGATCTTGGCGGCGTCCTGGCCGCCCCGAAGACCCTCCATCCACTGGGTGAGGGTCTCCAGCCTGTTCTGGTGAGCCGTTCCCACGCAGGCGGACATGACCGCTGGGTCCATGTCCCCGAGCCCACAGGACAGCTGCAGCGCCTTCAGCCACATCCGCTGATTCAGGACCAGGCGGTCATGCCAGGGGCCGCTGATATTCAGCAGACGCTTGTAGGCGTCGGCCATCTGCCGGTCCCGCGCCGCCAGGTCCGGGTCGGCGCAGATGCGCTGCTCGATGGGGCTTGCCGCCTTGGCGCAGTCGAAGCTGGGGCCGTCCGTCGCCTTTCCCACGCTCGCGACGGACAGGGGCAGCAGAACGGCGGTGAGGGCCCACAGGCGACGCATGGCTTCAAACCCAGGTTGTGGCCTGCCATGGCTAGCGCAAGTGCGGTCTGGGGACAACGGGGGTAATTGTCAAATCCGCGACATTCTTGAAAGCCATCCGGGCGTAGGGTATCCGCATCATAAAAACACCGGGAGGATTCCATGTTCGACACCGCGCCCACGCTGGCTCCCGCCGACCAGCCGCCGTTACGCGACCGCGTCTCGGTCGAGGAATGGCGGCTGCGCGTCGATCTGGCGGCGGCCTATCGCCTGGTGGCCCTGTTCGGTTGGGACGATTTGGTGTTCACCCACATCTCCGCCCGCGTGCCGGGGCCGGAGCATCATTTCCTGATCAACCCCTACGGCATGCTGTTCGAGGAAATCACCGCCAGCAGCCTGGTGAAGGTGGACATGGACGGCAAGGTGGTGCTGGACACCGGCTTCCCCGTGAACCCGGCGGGCTTCACCATCCACTCCGCCGTGCATCAGGTGCGCGAGGATGCGGGCTGTGTGCTTCACCTGCATACCGCCGACGGCACGGCGGTCTCGACCCTGGAGGAAGGGCTGCTCCCCCTGAACCAGACGGCGCAGCTGGTGATCGACGACCTGGCCTATCACGATTACGAGGGCGTGGCGTTCGAGCATGACGAACGCCCGCGCCTGCAGCGCGACCTGGGCGCCAAGAACACCATGCTGCTGCGCAATCACGGCACCCTGACCGTGGGCCGCACGGTGGCGGAGGCCTTCACCCGCATGTATTTCCTGGAACGGTCCTGCACCATGCAGGTGCGCACCCTGACCATGGGCCGGCCGCTCTATCCCGCCCCGCATGAGGCCATCGAGCGCAACATCCAGATCAGCCGCATGGGTGTGTCCCAGGCGGCCAACCTGCTGGTCTGGCCGGCCCTGCTGCGCCGCCTGGGCCGCCAGATGCCGGGGTATGCGGACTGATCCTGGACAATGCCAGGCAGTGGCTACGGCTCAGGAAATCAGGTCCAGGCCAACGGCGCGGGCGGCCTCGGTAAGGGCGTGGTCAAGGGTGGCCAAAGGCAGAGCCTGCCGTTGCGCCAGTTCCAGGTAGGCTGCGTCATAGACGGTCAGCCGGTGCTGGCGCGCGAGGGTCAGCACGGCGGTTTCATCCGGGGAACGGTCCACCATCACGCCCAGTTTGGCGAGCCGATACAGGAAGGCCGCCGTATCCTCCGGAGTAAGCCGCCGCCGGCGTTCGCTGATGATCAAGGTATTGCGGACTTCAAACCACCAGAGGCTGGGGGCGTGCGCGCGATCCGTGCGAATTCGCTCAAGCGCGCGCGTGGCGACGGGATGATCCTCATCCCTGAAGGCCCAACAGGCGGCGACCGAGGCGTCGATCACGAAGGGCATTAATATTTGTGCCCTTCGTGACGGGCCGACAGCAAGTCGTCCAGGGAAATCGGGCCGGTCTTCTGCTGAAGGTCGCGGATGCCCTCGATGGCCCGGTCGATCTCCTCCTGCCGGCTTTCCGCTTCAGGAATGAGCCGCGCGATGGGGCGGCCGTGCCGGGTGATGATAATGGTCTCCCCCCGCTCCACCTCATCCAGGATTTGGGGCAGGTGGGTTTTCGCTTCCGACGATTGAACCTCGCGCATGACCTTCTCTTTCGACCAGTCGAATCGACCAATTCATCTTATAGGAAAGCGACGGAACATCAATCGGCCTTGCGCGATCAAGCTGGGCGGCAGACCGTCGCCAAGCCTGCCCCCCATCAATACCCCTCGTCCACCCAGTGCTGGGTGGACTTCTTCGGGCGCTTGTAGCCGTTGTCCGGCTGGCGCGGGGGCAGGGGCAATTCCACCGGGCTCAAATCCTTGTAGGGGATCTGGTGCAGCAGGTGGGCGATGCAGTTCAGGCGCGCCTTCTTCTTGTTGTCGGCGTCCACGATGTACCAGGGCGCGTGGGCATGGTCGGTGTGGGCCAGCATCACGTCCTTGGCCTTGGAATACTCCACCCAGCGGCCGCGCGACTCCAGGTCCATGGGCGACAGCTTCCAGCGCTTCATGGGGTTGTGCATGCGCTCCGTGAAGCGCTTCTCCTGCTCCTCATCGCTGACCGAGAACCAGTACTTGATCAGGATGACGCCGGATTTCACCAGCATCTCCTCGAACAGGGGGCAGGCGCGCAGGAACTCCTGGTACTCATCCTCGGTGCAGAAGCCCATGACCTTCTCGACACCGGCGCGGTTGTACCAGCTGCGGTCGAACAGGATCATCTCGCCGGGGCCCGGCAGGTGCTGGACATAGCGCTGGAAGTACCACTGGCCCTTTTCCCGTTCCGTCGGCGTGCCCAGGGCCACCACGCGGCAGATGCGGGGGTTCAGGCTTTCGGTGATGCGCTTGATCACGCCGCCCTTGCCGGCGGCGTCGCGGCCCTCGAACAGCACTACCACCTTCAGGCCCTGGATGCGCACCCATTCCTGCAGCTTCAACAGCTCGAACTGCAGGCGCGCCAGCTCATCGATATACTTGTAGTGTTTGGCTGGTCGGCCCGGCTTGCCCGGGCCCAGGATGTTCCAGCGGTCCTCGATGCGCTTATGTTCCTTGGCGTTGCGCAGGATCTCGCCGTCCAGCGGCGGGGCCGGGCTGATGTCCGCCATCTCTTCCGGTGTGGGCTCGCCCGCCTCGCCGCGCTGGGCGGCGCCATTCGTGTGCTGCGTGTTCTGATTCGCATGCTTCTTGGACTTGCCGGCCATGGCGTCTCAGGCCTCCCCGTGATGTGCGCGCCAGTCATATGCGCTGGTGAACCGTTGCGGTTCCTTGCCAGGCACCTTGTCCCTGAATGGGCGCCCCATCCTTGCGCCATGTCAATGTGCCCTTCGGTTATGCGGATTGCATAATGAAAGTCACAGGGGCAAGATGGCGGTGACACGGATACGATCAAGAGGATCAACGATGGTTGCCCTGGGTGACGCCGACAAGCAGGTGGGCGGGGCGGAACGCATGGCGGCGCTGGCCCGCATGGACGGGCTGGATTTCCTGCGCGCCATGATGGCGGGCGACCTGCCGCCGCCGCCCATCTCCCACACACTGGGCTTCACGCTCAGCCATGCCGAGCACGGCTACGCCGTCTTCACCGGCACGCCCGCCCACGCCTATTACAACCCCATCGGCTCGGTCCATGGCGGGTGGATCGCCACCCTGCTGGACAGTTGCATGGCCTGCGCCGTGCAGACCACGCTGACCAACGGGCGGGCCTATACCACGCTGGAACTGAAGATCAATTACATCCGCGCGGTGACCTCGGCCACCGGCCCGGTACGGGCCGAGGGCCGCATCATCCATGCCGGCGGCCGCACCGCCACCTCCGAAGGCCGCCTGATCGACGCCGACGGCCGGCTGCTAGCCCACGGCACCACCACGTGCCTGGTGTTCGACCCCCGGCCGCCCAAGGGCTGAGCCGCCGGCACCCGGATGGTTGGCCGGCAAGGGGGAGGCAGGCAGGGGGGAGGCAGGCATGGGGGGCTGGGGTGGAACGTCGCCCGCCGCTCGCTGGCCCAGTTCCTCCACGATGCGCCGGTGCAGGGCGCCGTCCAGCGGGTAACCCGCCATCAGCGCCAGGGTGCCGGCGAACAGGCCGCAGGGCAGCAGGGACATCAGCAGGCGCAGGCCGCTCAAGGTTTCCGCTGACTGGGTGGCGTTGGGTACGAAGCCGATGGCGGACAGCAGCCACCCCAGCAGGGCGCCGGCCAGGCCCAGCGCCACCTTCTGCGCCAGCGAGGCCACGCCGAATATCTTGGCCTCGTCCCGCCGGCCGAAGCGCCATTCGTTGTAATCGACCAGGTCGGGCAGCATGGCCCAGAAGCCCACCGCGTGGACGGTACAGCCCACGAACAGGGCGGCGATGGCCGCCACCGCCAGGGCGGGCTGGTCGCTGGGCGCCATCAGGAAGGCCAGGGAGGACAACGCCGCCAGGCCGGTTCCCATCTGCCACGACACCTTTTTGCTGGTGCGGCGGGACAGCCATACCCAGAAAGGCACGCTCACGGCGCTGGCGGCGGAGAAGGCGGGCATGGCGTAGGCGGCCAGGTCCATGTCGCCCACGTCGTACTTGAAGAAATAGACCAGGTTGCGGAACTGAAGGGCGCCCGCCACCTGGATGAGGCCGATGGACACCAGCAGGCGCATCAGCGGGCCGGAGCGGCCCAGCGTCCGCAGGAAGCCGGTGACATCGCTGTCAAGCGTGGCGCGTGAGGCGGGCGTCAGGGCCGGGTACGGCTCTTCCTTCATCACGCTGGCGCACAGCCAGAACAAGGCGACGGACAGGGTGCCCACCACCAGGCCGCTGATGCTGTAGCCCAACCCCCCATAGGCGCCGCCATGTCCCCCCGTCGCCATCCGGTCGATGCGTGTGGCCAGGGCCGGCAGCAGGAAGGACACGGTGATGCCGCCGATGAAGGCGCAGGTCATGCGATAGCCGGTCAGGCTGGACCGTTCCTCCGCGTCCTGGGTGATGCGGGCGGACAGCGAGGCGTAAGGGATGGAAACGATGGTGTAGACGCCGCGCCAGGCCATGTGGCTCAGGATGGCGTAGGCGATCAGACCGCCCTGGCCCAGGCCCGGCGCGGTGAAGCAGGCCGCCATGACGGCGCCCAGCGGCACGCCGCCCCACAGGATGAAGGGGCGGTAGCGGCCCAATCGCGTGCTGGTGCGGTCGGCCCACACGCCCATCAGGGGGTTGGCCAGGCCGTCGGCGATGGCGGCCACCAGGAAACCCACGCCCACCCACACCGGGGGCACGCCCTGCACATCCGTCTGGAAATAGGCCAGGAACAGGGTCATCGCCTGCCAGTGCAGGTTCAGGCCCAAGTCGCCGATGGCGTAGCCCAGCTTGGTCTTCAAGGCGACGGGCGCCTGTCCGTATGCCATCTTCCCCCCGGGGAATTCTTCTCTTGGGGCCAGGGTGGCGGCGGCGGAAATGACAGCGGTGCCGTCCTCCCGCTTCCGCCCCAGGCCAACCCCAGGAAACAACATCCGGTGGCGGTGACGCCAGCATGCCTTTCGGGCGGTGGCGGTCAAATGATGGACGGGCGCGCTTTTTTGCGCCATCGATGCAGGATTGCCGCAGCCCGGCGCTTTGGGCGATTGTGAGCCCGCGCCGGCCCCAGGGATGGGGAAGCGGCACCGATATAGGGATGGGAGTGGACATATGGCGGGGCCTGACCGCAAGCCGACGATCATCGATGTGGCGCGCCTGGCGGGGGCGTCCATCAAGACGGTGTCGCGGGTCATCAACAAGGAACGCTATGTCAGCCCCGACATGCAGGAGCGCATCGAGAAGGCGGTGGCCGAGCTGGGCTATCAGCCCAACATGATGGCCCGCAGCCTGGCCAGCGAACGCTCCAACCTCATCGGCCACCTCTACGGCGACGCCGGCGGCCCTTACACCCTGGAAATCCAGGTGGGTCTGCTGAACCGCTGCCGCGCCCACGGCTACCACCTGATGATCGAGGAAATCGATTATCGCAGCCCCAACGTGGAACAGCGGGCCAGCGCCATCGTGAACCAGATGCGCCTGGACGGCGTGGTGCTGACGGCCCCTGTGACCGACAACCCCATCGTGCTGCGGATTTTGGAGGAGGCGGGCGTGCCTTACGTCCGCGTGACGCCGCAGCAGGAATCGGAAACCTCCCCCTCCGTCCGCATCGATGAACGGCAGGCGGCCTACACCCTGACCCAGCACCTGTTGGCCCTGGGCCACCGGCGCATCGGCTTCATCAAGGGCAAGGCCAACCACACCGCCACCATCCTGCGCTACACCGGCTATTGCGAGGCGCTGACCGACGCCGGCGTCACGGTGGACCCGGTGCTGGTGGAGCAGGGGGAGTTCACCTACGCCTCCGCCGTGGCCTGCGCCCGCCGCCTGCTGGACCAGCCGCACCGCCCCACCGCCATCTTCGCCAGCAACGACGAAATGGCGGCCGCCGTGGTGGCGGAGGCGCACAACCGCGGCTTCAGCCTGCCGGCCAACCTGTCGGTGGTGGGTTTCGACGATACGCCGCTGGCCGAGATGATGTGGCCGCCGTTGACCACGGTGCGCCAGCCGGTGCGGGAAATGGCGGAAACGGCGGCCGACATCCTGATCGGCCTGCTGTCCCAGCGCGGTAAGGTGGACTGGCCCAAGCCCGTGCCGCACCAGGTGCTGGCCCACACCATCCTGCTGCGCCAGTCCACGGCCCGCCCGCCCGGCAAGGCGTGAATTGTTTCCAACGGCATTTGAGCGCGCCGCCCAAATGCCGTCCCTCAATCGCCGGGCGCCGCCATCCGGCGGATAGGCTTCTCCGCCGCGCCCTGCAGTGCTCCGGCGGCCCCAGTCGCGTCCCACAACGGCACGAGACTGCGTCCCATACCGCGGGCTTTACCTCCGTCCTGGCGCGGCCTGGGGCGGGCGGAAGCCGGTGCTATAGACCTCCTCCACCAGCTCGCGATGGGTGGGCAGGCTGGATACGGCCTGGGGGGCCACCGTGCGCAGGCCGCGGAACTCGTGCCGCGCCTCATCCATGCGGCGGTGCAGGGCGCGCGCCGGCTCCAGGTCGGTTTTGAAGCCCATGCCGTACAGGACGTATTGGTAGCTGGCCGGCAGGAAGGTCTCGTGGTCGGCCACGAAGTCGAAGCGCCCGGGCGGCCGGTGGGCCCAGACGGCCAGGCGGTCGCGCAGGCTCTCCGGTATGGTGGCCGGGTCGGCGTTGTCCCGCCAATAGGCACTGTCGGTACGCCGTGTGATGCAGTAGTGCAGCTTCAGGAAATCGACGATGCGCTCATACCGCTTGCCCATCAGCGCGTTGTAGGTGCGGGCGGTGGCGGCCATGGACGCGGCCGTCCCGGCGCTGTCCAGGCCCGTTTCGCCCCAGGGAAAGTATTGGGCGATCATGTGGGCCGCCACCTCGATCAGCATGATGCCGGTCGATTCCAGCGGCTCGAAAAAGCCGCCGGACAGGCCCACGGCCACACAGTTGCCCACCCACTGGGCCGTCCGGCAGCCCGAGTCGAACTTCAGCAGGCGGACGTCGCGCCCCTCGGCCGCCGGGCCCAGGTAACGGCGCAGCACCTGTTCCGCCCGGGTATCGTCGGTGTGGCGGCTGGAATAGACATAGCCGGTGCCCCGGCGGTCGTTCAGGCCGATGTCCCAGGTCCACCCCGCCTCATGCGCCGTGGCCACGGTGTAGGAAGGAATGGGCGCGTCCGGCCGGTCATAGGGCACCTGCAGCGCCACCGCCCGGTCGTTGAACAGCACGTCCTGATAGGATTTGAAGGGCACCTTCAGCGCCCGCCCGATGATCTCCGCCCGGAAGCCGCTGCAGTCGATGTAGAGGTCGGCGCTCAGGCTGCCATGCTCGCGCGTTTCCACCCGCGCCACCGCCCCGCTGCCGTCCAGCGCCACGTCGGTGACGGTGCCCACCCGGTGGCGCACGCCCAACTCGGTGGCCACGGTGCGCAGCAGCACGGCCAGGCGGTTGGCGTCGAAGTGATAGGCGTAGTTCAGTGGCGCCGCATAGGGCGGGTCGACGGGCCGCTTGGGCCCGCGCGAGGCGTCCGCCACCGCCTTCTGCAGGGTCACCGCCTCGGCGAAGGGCAGGTCACCGGCCCCGCCCAGCAGCCAGTAGGGCAGCAATTCCGGCCCGTTGCCCCCCGGTCCGTTACCGATATGGGGGAAGTTGAACGGATGGAAATAGTGGGTGTGGCCGGCCACGGCGCCCAGGGCCTGGGTCGGCGACGCGCCGGGCGCCGGCGTTTCCGCCCAGTCCACGAAATGGACGCCTTGCTTGAAGGTGGCGGTGCTTTCCCGCAGGAAGCGCGCCTCATCAATGCCGATGGCGGCCAGGGTGGAACGAATGGTGGGGAAGGTGCCCTCGCCCACGCCGATGATGCCGATGTCGCTCGATTCGATCAGGGTGATTTCTGTCCCGCCGGACAGATTGGCGCCCAAGGTCTTGGCCAGATAGGCGGCGGTCAGCCAGCCGGCGGTGCCCCCGCCCACGATCAGGATACGGCGCCGGGCGCCTTCCGCTGCGGTCATCACTTCCTCCCTCAAGGCCGCCTGTCCTCTTGGCGGAACGGCGGCGGTTCTTATGTTTCTCAAACCATTAGGGCGGGGGCGCCGCTTTTCGCGGCGGCGCCCGCCGGCTCATCACCCAGGGGTTGCCGGCCGATTTGTTGCGCTGCCGCAGGCGTCGTCCTGCACATGAGGCCAGAATACCACGGTTGCCGCCATATGACAGCGCTGTGCGACAACGTTGTCATAATTTTGTTGACAGCATTGTCGGCCCCGCTAAACATGCAACCCACAACGGCGCCGCATCCATTGGATGTGGGCGGTGACCGTCGAATATCCGCCTAGAGTAATCAGGCTAGAATAAAAGGGAGGAAGCGAGATGAAGGCGAGACTCGGACTCTATCTGCAAGCAGCGGCTGTGATTGCCCTGTCCGGCGGCGCGTACGCGCAGACCGCGACGGCCCCGGCCGGTCCCTCCGACACCATTGCCGAAATCGTCGTTACCGCGACCAAGCGTGAGACCAAGCTGCAGGAAACCCCGATCGCCGTGTCGGCGTTCAGCCAGGAAAGCCTGGACAAGCAGCAGGTCAAAGACATCACCGATCTGTCCAAGTTCGTGCCCAGCCTGCAGTTCGGCCAGCAGGGCGACCAGAACGCCATCACCCTGACCCTGCGCGGCATCGGCAACGACAGCGCCTACACCGAAGTGGCCGACCCCGAGGTCGCCATGTACGTCGACGGCATCTACTCGCCGCGCGCCCAGGGCGCCTCGGTGCTGATGTATGACATGGAACGCGTGGAAGTGCTGCGGGGCCCGCAGGGCACCCTGTTCGGCCGCAACGCCACCGTCGGCGCCGTCAGCCTGATCTCCGCCAAGCCGACCTTCGACAAGGAATACGGCAACGCCGAGGTCGTCGCCGGCTCCTACGGTCGCTTCGGCACGCGCGGCATGTTCAACCTGCCCGTCTCCGACAAGCTGGCTTTCCGCGTCGCCTTCGTGACGGACAAGCACGACGGCTACGTCGATTACCAGCCGGCGCCGAACGTCCCGGGCGTGAACCCGGCCGCCTATGTGACCAGCGGTCCGAAGTACTACGCCGGCGACCAGAAGTCGTTCCGCGTCAGCGGCGCCTGGCGCCCGACGGACCGCTTCAGCTGGGACCTGAACTTCGAGTGGTATGAAGACACCGGCACCCCGGTCGAGCCGCTGATGCAGACCCCACGTCCGGGCACGAACCTGTGGTCGGTGCAGGCCGACACCGCGCCGTTCCAGGACCGCACCGCGAAGTCCGTCCACAGCAAGATGGACTACGATATCAACGACTACCTGCAGCTGTCCTACATCGCCGGCGCGTCCTGGCTGGGCGGCAACAACCAGGTGGACGCCGACAGCGGCGTGCTGCCGCCGACCAGCGCCACCACGCCGTCCGGCGCGTTCGAGCAGAACAGCACCGTCTGGTCCAGCTACGACTTCTTCAGCCACGAACTGCAGCTGAAGTCGTCGGGCGTGCACACCATCGACTGGATCCTGGGTGCGTACTACTCGCACGAAACCAACAAGATCCGCTTCGACATCGACCAGGCCAACGGCTACCGCCTGGGCACCTTCAGCTGGGCCGGCAGCTTCATCCAGTCCGATCGTGAGATCGAGTCGGCCGCCGGCTTCGGCCAGGCGACCTGGCACGTCACCGACGACATCCGCCTGACGGGCGGCCTGCGCTACACCCGCGACGACAAGGAAGACATCGGCGGCCGCAACGTCACCTGCAACGGCTGCACCCAGGGCATCTTCGGCCGCGACCCCTACTCGATCCCCGGCTACACGGCGTCGCCCAACGACGTCTATGGCCAGTGGAGCAAGGCCACTTGGTTGGTCCGCGCCGACGCCGACATCATCAAGGACGTGCTGATGACCTATGCCAGCGTCGGCACGGGCTTCAAGTCGGGCAACATCGAGGACGGCGGCAAGCTGGCCGGTCCCGAGACGCTGACCAACTATGAAGTCGGCGCCAAGACGACGCTGTTCGGCGGCCGCGCCACCTTCAACGTGGCGGCCTATTATGAAGACTTCACGGGCTATCAGGTGAACCAGGCGGTCACCACCCGTGACGCCGCCGGCCATGTCATCGGCTCGCAGATCGTGACCCAGAACGCCCAGGGCGCCAAGGCCTACGGCCTGGAGGCCGAACTGGCCGCCAAGGTCACGCCGCGGGACACGATCAACCTGTCGCTGTCCGCCCAGCACACCGAGATGGAAGAACTGCAGAGCATCGACGCCCGCCTGTACAGCGGCGGCGACGTTTCCCACCTGGTCGAGCTGAAGGGCAACGAGCTGCCTCACGCCCCGGCCCTGTCGGGCACCGTCGGGTACGAGCACGTGTTCGACCTGCCCAACGGCGGCACCCTGACCCCGCGCGTCTCCACCCATTTTGAGACCCGCAGCTACCTGTCCTTCTTCAACGCCGGCACGTACGACGAGCAGAAGGCCTATACCCGCACCGACCTGGCCGTCCGTTACGACGCCCCCAGCGGCAAGTGGTCCTTGGAAGGCTTCGTCCAGAACGTGGAAAACGCCAACATCAAGTCCAATGCCGGTGCCTTCGGCGGCCCGGCGACCCCGGTGTGGACGGCCGTGTACCAGCCGCCCCAGACCTGGGGTGTGCGGGCCCACGCCAGCTTCTGATCCGGTTCGTTCGCGTTGTTCGACCCCCGGGGCGCGGGGGGCTCTCCCCTTCCGCGCCCCGGTGTTTTCCCCTTCTTGGCAGGATACTCTCTCCCCGAATCCTGCGCCTTGATGGGCGGTGCCCCCGCACCGCCCATCCCTTTATCCCCCTGTCGCCATCGCTGTTCGGCGCCACGATGACAACGCGTCACGTCGCCTGATTCCGCCCCTGATTTGGGAGACCCCATTGGCCCAGCCAGAGAAGCGGTCGATCACCATTCGGGAGGTCGCGGACCTGGCCAAGGTGTCCATCAAGACCGTATCGCGGGTCATCAACCGCGAGGCCGGCGTTTCCCACGAGACGCACGCCCGGGTCATGGACGCCATCGCCCGCCTGGACTACCGCCCCAACCTGAACGCCCGGGGCTTGGCCGGCGACCGCTCCTTCCTCATCGGCCTGTTTTATGACAACCCCAGCGCCCATTATATGAGCGATGTGCAGGCCGGTGCCGTGGCCCGTTGCCGCGAGGGCGGCTTCCATCTGCTGGTGGAGCCCTGGGACAGCACCGATCCCACCGTGGGCGACCAGGTCCTGAACCTCATTTCCCAGCTGCGGCTGGAGGGTGTCATCCTGACGCCGCCGCTGGTCGACCATGCCGGCGTGCTGGAGGCCCTGCGCACCTCGCGCATTCCGCTGGTGCGCATAGCGCCGGACACGGACCGCGAGACGGCGCCCTTCGTCTACATGGACGACTACGCGGCCTCCCGCCAGATGACGGCCTATCTCATCAGCCTGGGCCACCGCCGCATCGGCTTTCTGCTGGGCCATCCCGACCACGGCGCCACCGAACAGCGCTACCGCGGCTTCCGGGATGAGCTGGCGGAACACCGCATCCCCCTGGATCCGGAGCTGGTGCGCCCAGGCCACTTCTCCTACCGCATCGGCATGGCTTGCGCGGAACAGCTGCTGACCCTGGCCGACCGCCCCACCGCCATCTTCGCCAGCAATGACGACATGGCGGCGGCCTCCGTCGCGGTGGCGCAGCGCCTGGGCCTGTCGGTGCCGGCCGACCTGTCGGTTGCGGGCTTTGACGACACGCCGGTGGCGCGCATCATCTGGCCGCAGCTGACCACCATCCGCCAGCCCATCAGCCGCATGGCGGCGGCGGCGGCGGACCTGCTGATCGACCGGGCGGTGCGGCGCCAGCCGTGGACCCACCCCATGCCGCGCCGGCTGCTGGAGTTCGAGGTGGTGGTGCGGGAATCGACCGCCCCGCCATCCAGCGTGCCGTCCCTTGGCCGCGCCCGGCGCTGACCCAACCCAACACCGAAGGCGCGCGGGTACCGATCCCGCGCGGGAGGACTGTCATGGCCAGTGATGTGAGACTTAAGGGCGGGCATGACGCGCATGCCGGCTCTGGCCTGGTGGTGATGCTGACCCTGGTCGCCACCCTGGGCGGCCTGTTGTTCGGCTACGACACCGCCGTCATCTCGGGTGCCGTGAAGTCCATCGACGCCAACTTCATCGACCCCTTGGGCCTGGCCGACACGGCGCGCGACAGCCTGTCGGGCTTCACCATCTCCAGCGCCCTCATCGGCTGCATCTTCGGCGGCATGATCGCCGGTTGGATGGCCGATCGCTTCGGGCGCAAGCGCGGCCTGTTCCTGGCGGCCGTGCTGTTCCTGGTCTCCGCCATCGGGTCGGCCTTGCCGGAACTGGGGCTGGGCACCGTCGGCCGCATGGGGCCGGCGGCACTGACGCCCTTCATCATCTATCGCGTCATCTGCGGCGTCGGCGTGGGCATCGCCAGCATGCTGTCGCCGCTGTACATCGCGGAGATCGCGCCGCCGCACGCCCGCGGCCGCCTCATCTCCTTCAACCAGATGGCCATCGTGCTGGGCATCGCCGGCGTCTATTTCGTGAACTGGGCCATCGCCGCCCAGGGCGACACCGCCTGGCTGAACAGCGTCGGCTGGCGCTGGATGCTGGGATCGGAGGCGTTGCCCGCCGCCCTGTTCCTGGTGCTGCTGGCCTTCGTGCCCGACACGCCGCGCTGGCTGATCAAGGTGGGCCGCACGGCGGAGGCGGAGGCCACGCTGACACGGCTGATGGGCCCGGCCGAGGCCGCCCTCACCCGGCGGGAGATCGAGGGCAGCCTGGTGCAGCATACCGACCGCCTGCTGGCCTACGGCGTCCTGGTGCTGGCGGTGGGCATCATGCTGTCGCTGTTCCAGCAGCTGGTGGGCATCAACGCCGTGCTCTATTACGCCCCGCTGATGTTCGAGAACATGGGGGCGGGCACCGACAGCGCGTTGCTGCAGACCGTGGTGGTGGGGGCGGCCAATGTGGTGTTCACCCTGGTGGCCATGGTCACGGTGGACCGGCTGGGACGCAAGCCGCTGCTGATCGCCGGTTCTGCCGTTATGGCGGTCGCCATGCTGGCCCTGGGTTTCCTCTTGAACCTGCACCAGATGGGCATCGGCGCGCTGGTGGCGGTGGTGGTCTACGTCGCCGGCTTTGCCTTTTCATGGGGGCCCGTCGTCTGGGTGCTGCTGGCGGAGATCTTCCCCAACCCCATCAAGGGCAAGGCGCTCAGCATCGCGGTGGCGGCCCAGTGGATCGCCAATTGGGTAGTGTCCTGGTCGTTCAAGGTGCTGGACGGCAACGCCGCGCTGAACGCCATGTTCAACCACGGCTTCGCCTATTACCTCTATGGTGCCTTCAGCATCCTGGCCGGCCTGTTCGTCTGGCGCTTCGTCCCCGAAACCAAGGGCCGCAGCCTGGAGGAGATGGAGGGCGTATGGAAAGCGACCGGCCGCTGAGCCTTCCTTCTGGCGGTTGATAGCGCTCACAGCTATAGGTTGGATGGCGCGCCAGGGTAGGGACGGGCCGCTTCCTTTTCTCCGGCAAGGTGGTTCGGGTGGCGTCGTTGTTCGAGACTGGTCCCGGGGACGGGGACAGGGTGTTGGCCGACCGGCGGGCGGTGCTGGCCTTCTGGGTCGGGTGCGCCGTGGTGACCCTGGGCGTGGTCCTGCACCTGCCCATGTTCCTGATGGCCAAGGACGTCGGCTATCGCCTGGCCGACATGCCGATGGACATGGGCATGACCATCGGCATGGGCCTGATCGTCGTAGGCGTCCTCATCGCCGCCTATGGGCTGCTGCCGCGGAGGACGGCGGTGGCGGCCGTCGACCTCGCCGTGGTGCATGACGACGGTCCGCTGCGCGCGGCGCACTGGCGGCTGATGGCGGTCATCGTCGTGGCCCTGGTCATCGACGTCATGAAGCCGGCCAGCCTGGGCTTCGTCCTGCCCGGCATGCGCGATGAATACGGCGTGGACAAGATGACCGTGGCCTGGCTGCCCATGGCCGCGCTGGCCGGCACGGTCGTGGGCTCCTTGATCTGGGGCGCGCTGGCCGATGTCTATGGCCGCCGCGCTTCCATCCTGCTGTCTTCCGTCATGTTCGTCGGCACCTCCATCTGCGGCGCCATGCCCGATTTCTGGTGGAACGTGGCCATGTGCTTCCTCATGGGCGCGGCGGCGGGGGGCATGTTGCCGGTGGCCTACGCGCTGCTGGCGGAAACCATGCCGCTGCGCCATCGCGGCTGGAACCTGGTGCTGGTGGGTGGCTTGGGGGGCATTGGCGGCTACCTGGCGGCCAGCGGCCTGTCGGCCCTGCTCCAGCCCCTGTATGGCTGGCGCATCATGTGGCTGCTGAACCTGCCCACGGGCTTGATCCTGGTCTTTCTCAACGGCCAAATCCCGGAATCACCCCATTTCCTGCTGCTGCGTGGCCGCCTGCGCGAGGCGGAGCGCACCCTGGCCCGCTTCGGCGCCGCCCTGACGCGCGAGGCGGAGGGCGCGCCCGCGTCCAAGGGGGGCGAGACTCACTTCCTCAGCGGCCGCACCCTAGCCCTGACGGTCACCGCCCTGGCGTGGAGCTTCACCAATTTCGGGCTGCTGCTGTGGCTGCCGGCCGAATTGACGGCCCGGGGCATGGATGTGGTCGTGTCCAGCCGCCTGTTGGCGGCGTCCGCCCTTATCGCTTGCCCGACCATCGCGGTGGCGGCGCTGCTCTATTTCCGCTGGAGCACGAAGTGGACGCTGGCGCTGATGATCATCGTCGCCATCGCCGGCCTGGGCGGCGTCATGCGCCTGGGCGACGGGGCCGGCCTGCTGGACGTGGTGGCGCCGGTGGCGCTGCTGATCGTCGGCAGCAACGGCATCCTGGCCGTGCTGCTGCCCTACACGGCCGAGAATTACGCCGTGGGCCTGCGCGGCCGCGCCACCGGTTGGGTCGCCGGATGCAGCAAGGCCGGCGGCCTGGTGACCCAGTGCCTGGCCATCGCGGCGCTGGTGCCGGGCCTGGGAACCCTGGCGCTGGCCATTTGCGGCCTGATGGCGGCCTCACTCCTGCTGGTCATCTATTTTGGATCCGAAACACGGGTTGGCCGGCGGGATGCGGATCCTCCGCAGACGGCGGCAGCGGCGGAAACCAGCGGCGCTTGAGGCCACCTGCCCCAGCGGGGTACCCCGATCGTGCGAGTTCTCCCCGGCCTGCGGTAGCGGCACCATAGCCATTCGGCGCTGTGCGAACGGGAGTGTTGGCGGCGGCATGCCAAATCTGATCAACAAAATTGCGACCTGGTGGCTGGGGGAGGGTGAGCAGCCGGCGGCACCTGCCCGTCCCGCCCGTCCGGGCGCCGTCGAACCCATTACGCCGGACGCGGGCCCGGACGATATCCAGAACAGGCTGGGCGCCATCCTGGAGCATCAGGCGCGGGTCAGTGCCGGAACGGTCCAGCTTCTGGGCCTGGAAAGCTTGAAGGAAAAGCTGGGGTCCCGCTGGCCTCCGGTACGCGACCGCGTGCACCAGCTGGCCGAACGCCTGCTGAACCAGTCGCTGGGCCCTGGCGACGTGGTGTTTCCCTATGGCCCCGACACCTATCTGGTGGTCTTCGCCCAGATGGACGAACGCGCGGCCGGCCTGCTCTGCGCCCGCGTGCTGCAGGACCTGCAGCGCCTGCTTCTGGGCGATGCCGACACCGCCACCATCGTGGTGCGCACCGCCGTACGCCAAGTCACGGGCGACCTGGTGCTGAAGCCCCATCGCCTGGCAGACCTGTTGGCCGGCACCGCCCGCGCCGAGGCCTTGGCCAAGGGGCGGGGGGAGGGGGCACCAGCGTCGGGAAAGGCCGCGCCCGGCTGGACCGATTTGCACGGCGCGCCAGGCCGTGGCGGGGGCGGCACCCTCATCCAGGGCACGGCCGGCGGCTCCGGCGATCCCGGCTGGATGCCCTTGCCCAGCCAGGGCGGCCGGACGGGCGCGTCCGGCTTCCGCCAGGGCGAGGTGACGGCCGCCTGGGCGGCGCATGGCCAGCTGGGACCGCTGGAAATCGTCTACCGCCCGGTCTGGGACGCCAACCACCAGGCGCTGTGCCTGTACATCACCCGGGGGCGGCGCATGCGCCGGGGCGGGCAGGCCGTCTATGGCTACGACACCATCCCCCAGGCGGCGGGCCCCCAGGCGGCGGGCGGCGGGACCCTGTCGGCCGAAACCCTGAACGCCATTCTGGACCTGGATGAGGAAGCGATGCGCCAGGCCATCGCCGCCTATCTGGAACTCTACGACAACCGCTTCCGCTTCTTCCTGTCGCTGCCCGTGCATTACGAAACGCTGGCCGGGGTGCAGCGCCGCCGGTCCTACGTGGCGCTGGCCAGCCGCATCCCGGCCCACCTCGTCCCTTTCCTGACCTATCACCTGGTGGGCTTGCCCGAGGGCACGCCCACCGGGCGGCTGGCGGACTTCGTCACCGCCCTGCGCCCCTTTGGCCGCAACCTGATGGTGGGCGTGGCCCTGGGGCGCCAGGACATGGGCACGCTGGCCGCGGCGGGGGTCAAGGGCGTAGGCGTCATCCTGCCCGGCGCCGGGGACAGGACGGCCATTGACCACCCCGGGGCGGAGCGTCTCAGCCCGGAACGGGTGGCGACCGACCTGGGCCTGGTGGGGGCCGAGGCCCGGCGCCATCACCTGAAACTCTATGTCGAGGGCGTGGACTCGGTGGAGACGGAAGGGCTGGTGGACCGCGTGGGCGCCGACTTCATCGCCGGCGACTTGATCGGCGGCTGGACGGAAGCGCCGGAACACATCGTGCGCATGTCCCGTGTCGACCTGCTGGCCAATTCCCGGCACCCGCCGGGATGACCCACGTCACTGGGGCGCGGGCGGCAGCTTGGCGCGCAGCCGGGCGGCCTCCGCCGTGTCTTGGGGTATCCCGTCGCCTTGCGCGTACATGGCGGCCAGCAAGGCCGTGGCCATGGGTTCCCCCTGGTCAGCGGCCAAGCGCAGCCAGCGGACCGCCTGCTGGGGATCTTTCTCGACCCCTAAACCTGATTTGTATAGGCGCCCCATGGCCGATTGCGCCATCGCCTGCCCGTTCTCGGCAGCCTTGCGCCACCATAGAATGCCCTGCGCTTCATCCTTGGCGACGCCCAGGCCCTGGATATAAAGCAGACCGGTCAGGAACTGGGCGCGGGTGTTGCCCTGGTCGGCGGCCAGATGGGCCCAGTGGAAACTCCGGGCTGGGTCCTTGGGCACTCCCCGCCCCTGGAAATACAGATCGGCCAGGATGGCACTGGCGGTGGCGTCACCCTTTTCCGCCGATAGCTGCAGCCATTTGGCCGCCTCCGCCGGGTCATGCGGCACCTGGGGGTCTTCCAGATAGGCGATGGCCAGCCGGGTCTGGGCCATGGCAAAGCCCTGTTCCGCTGCCTGACGGAACAGGCGCATGGCCTCGGCCATGTCGCGGGGCACGCCTTCTCCATTGGAGTACTGCACGCCCAGATCCAGCGCCGCCTCGGCCGATCCGCCGGCGATGGCCAGTCGGTTCAGGCGCGTGGCCTCGGCCAGATCGCGCCCGGTGCCCTCGCCCAGCTGGTACATCTTGGCCAGCTTGGTCTCGGCCAGGATATTGCCTTGGTTGGCGGATAGTTTGTAAAGACGGACTGCTTCGGCCAGGTTGCGTTCAACCCCGCTGGCATCGACATAGTGCGCTGCCAGTAGAGCCTGCCCATCGGCGCTGCCCGCATCGGCGGCTTGACGGAACAGGGCTGCCGCCTTGACGTGGTCGACCGAAACCCCCTGGCCCGCGTCATAAACCAAGCCCAGGAAGACCATGCCATTGGTGTCGCCTTGACGTGCCGCTTCCGTCATGGCCGGGATGGCATCCACCACTTCCTGCAAGGAGAGGCCCTCGATGACCGGGGTCTGGGGGACCGGGGTCTGGGGCTTGGCGGCTTCTGCCGTTGCCGCCCAGGCGGGCAGGATGGCGCCAAGGGCCACGGCCGTCAGGGCGGGCGATAGAGCGCGCATAAGGAAAGGGTGGTAGTTCCGCCGGCCCATTTGATCGCCCCCACGGCATCGCCCATTGGTGCAACATTGCACATGCCAGACGTGCCATGGGCCGGACGGTGGTGCAAGGCCGGATAGCTTGTCACCGTCACTGTGGCGTGGGCCCCGGCCGCTGGTCGGGGGGCAGCTTGGCCCACAGGCGCCGCGCCTCCGCCGGGTCCTTGGGCGCGCCGTCGCCGTTCTCGTACATCTGCGCCAGCAGGGCTATGGCGCCCTGTTCGCCGCCGTCCGCCGCCTTGCGCAGCCAGTGCAGCGCCTGGGCGTCGTCGTGCGCGACACCCTCGCCCTGGCGGTACTGGAAGCCCAGCGCGAACTGGGCGGGAACCCAGCCGCGTTCCGCCGCCATCATGTTCCAGCGCGCCGCCTCCACCGGGTCCTTGGCGACGCCCACGCCGGCCAGGTAAATGGCCCCCATCTGGCCCTGGGCGCGGACGAAGCCCTGGCTGGCCGCCTGCTTGTACAGGCGCGCCGCCTCCGTCGGGTTGGGCGGCACGCCGGCGCCGTTCTGGTACATCCAGCCCAGGTTGGTCTGGCCGGCGGGGTCGCCCTGGCGGGCGCCCAGGGTGTAGAGGCGCACCGCCTCCGCCACGTTCTTGGGCACGCCGCTGCCGTTCTCGTAATGCCAGCCCAGGCTGACCTGGCCGCGGGCGTTGCCCTGGTCGGCCGCCAGCTTGTACAGGCGCGCGGCCTCCGCCGGGTCCTTGGGCAGGCCGTTGCTGCCCTGATCGTACAGCACGGCCAGCCCCACCTGGGCCTGGGCGTTGCCCTTCTCCACCGCCTGGCGCAGATAGGCCAGGGCCTTGTCCTGGTCCACGGCCACGCCCAGGCCCTGACCATAAATCTTGGACAGCTCCACCATGGCGCCGGCGTCGCCCTGGCCCGCCAGCTGGGTCAGCGTGGGCAGCGCCCCGGCGTAGTCGTGCCGGGCCATGGCCAGCCGCGCCACGGCCAGGTCGGACGCGTTGTCGGCCCAGGCCGGACCCGCGCCTCCGCCGAATGCCAGCAGGGCGACGACGGCCAGAGACATGGCCAGCTTCGACCGGTGATGGGCGGTTTGGTGCGGGGATCGCGGCATGGGGTATGGTCCTTGGCCGAAAATGGGGCCCGTCAGGTCGGGCGCAGAACGTCGCGCAGCCAGCGGTTGGCGGGGTCATCGTCACTGGCACGATGCCAATAGAGATTAAACGCCAATGGCGGCATGTCCAGAGGCAGGGGCAGGGTGACCAGGGCCCCCCGGCTGCCGTCCACCAGCGGCTGGCTGTGGTGCCGGCCCATGGTCAGCAGCAGGCCGCCGCCTTTCAGGCCCGCTTCCGCTACCACGCGGCAGGCGGTCTCATACCGTTGGCAGCGCAGCGAAATTTTCCGCTGTATGCCCAGGCGCAACAGGGCGTAGTCCTCCACCGCCGGACCGCTGCGGCGGGAGGAGACGGCGATGTGCGCCGCCGCCATATATCGCTCCAGATCAACGGGGGCATGGCCCGCGGCCGCGACCAGGCAGTAGTCGTCGCTCAACAGCGGCAGGTGGCGCAGGTCGGGGTCGGGCGCCAGGGTCACATCCACCGCCAGGTCCATGCGGCCCCGCGCCAGGTCGGCCTTCATGGTGGCCCGGTCCAGCCGCACGCTATCCAGCCGGGGGCTGGAGCCTTCCGCCAGGTGCCGGCGCAGGCGGGCCATCATGGCCGGCAGCAGGGCGGGCTCCACCGCTTCCGGCATGGCGATGACGGCTTGGCGCAAATCGCGGTCCGGCTGGAAATCCTGGGCGTCGGCCAGGGCCCGGCCCAGGGCCGCCAGCGCCTCGCGCACCCGGGGGGCCAGGCGGCGGGCCAGGGCGGAAGGCGCCACGCCCCGGCCGTCGCGGGGGAACAGCGGTTCGTTTCCGGCGCCCGTGGGCCCCATTCCCAGGTGCGGGCCCAGCTGGTCGCGCAGGCGGGCCAAGGCGTGGCTGACGGCCGATTGCGACAGCGCCAGCTCATCCGCCGCCCGTGTCAGGCTGCGCGCCCGGTAGACGGCGTCGAACACCCGCAGCAGGTTCAGGTCCAACCGGGAAAGCAGGCGGATATCATGAACATCATTCATGGTTTATCGCGCATAAACTTCCCATCCGTTCATGTCAATCCGGCGCTACACTCCGCCCCAACAAAGGGAGAGAACGCCGATGGATTTCCAGCCCAGCGCCCGCGGCCAGGATTACCTGGACCGTGTCCGCCGCTTCATCGCCGACCACATCGCCCCGGTGGAGGCGCAGTACTGGCGCGACGTCGCCGCCCATGACGGCCCCGACTGGACCGCCTGGCGCGTGCCGCCCAAGATGGAGGAGCTGAAGGCCCGGGCCAAGGCGGAGGGCCTGTGGAACCTGTTCCTGCCCGACCCGGAATTGGGCGCCGGCCTCAGCACCCTGGAATACGCCCCCATCGCCGAGGCCACGGGCCACAGCCTGATGGCGCCGGAGGTGTTCAACTGCAACGCCCCCGACACCGGCAATATGGAGGTGCTGTGGCGGTACGGCAGCAGTGAGCAGCAGGAACGGTGGCTGAAGCCCCTGCTGGCCGGCGAAATCCGCAGCGTCTTCAGCATGACCGAGCCGGAGGTGGCCTCCTCCGACGCCACCAACATGGCGGCCACGGCGGTGGTCGAGGGGGACGAGGTTGTGGTGACCGGCCGCAAATGGTGGTCCAGCGGCATCGGCGACCCCCGTGCCCGCATCGCCATCGTCATGGCCCGCACGCCCGATGAGGGCCGCGACCGCCATCACCAGCATTCCATGGTGCTGGTGCCCCTGGACACTCCCGGCGTGCGCATAGAGCGCATGCTGCCCGTGTTCGGCGCCTGGGACGCCCCGCATGGTCATGGCGAGGTGGTGTTCGACCGGGTGCGCGTGCCCGCATCCAACCTGATCGCCGGCCCCGGCATGGGGTTCGAGATCGCGCAAGGGCGTTTGGGCCCCGGCCGCATCCATCACTGCATGCGCTGCCTGGGCGCGGCGGAGGCGGCGTTGGACCTCATGATCCGCCGGGGCACCAGCCGCACCGCCTTCGGCCGGCCGCTGATCGACCTGGGCGGCAACCGCGAGCGGGTGGCGGAGGCGCGCGTCGCCATCGACCAGGCCCGCCTGCTGACCCTCTATGCCGCCTGGAAGATGGACAAGGTCGGGACCCAGGCGGCGCTGACCGAGATTTCCGCCATCAAGGTGGTGGCGCCCAGCGTGCTGGAACGGGTGGTGGACGATGCCATCCAGATGCATGGCGGCGCCGGCGTGTCGGGCGACACGCCGCTGGCCGGCTTCTACGCCCAGGCGCGGTCCCTGCGCCTGGCCGATGGACCGGATGAGGTGCATAAGGCCATGATCGCCCGTATCGAGCTGGCCAGGCGCGGCTACAAAAAGACACCGGCTTGAGCCATCGGCTCTTGCCGGCGTAGGCCGCGACCGCGGCCGCCGGAGTTTTCCGGGAAGCGGAGCGGGCCGGAAAACGAGGAAGCCAAGCGGCCGGATGGCCGCGCCCGGCGATTGAGAGGCCTTTGATCCTTGGATCAAAGGCCAATGAAAATAAGGGGAGGGTTGAGGGCATGGGCATCACGCCGAAGACGGGGCCCCAGGGCGGGCGTATCTTCATCACGGGCGGGGCCAGCGGCTTGGGCCTGGCGCTGGGCAAGCGCTACGCCCGCGCCGGCTGGCGCGTGGCCGTGGGCGACATCAACCCCGACGCCATGGCGGCGGCGGTGGCGGAACTGTCGGCCATCGCGCCCGACGCCTTCGCCATCCCCTGCGACGTGCGCGATGACGCGGCGCTGGACGCGGCCGCCCAGGCCCTGACCCAGCGCTGGGGCGGGGTGGACATCGTCGTCAACAACGCCGGTGTGGCCCAGGCCGGCAACATCGACGACACGCCGCTGGATGATTGGCGCTGGATCATCGACATCAACCTGATGGGCGTGGTGCGGGGCTGCAAGGCCTTCACGCCCATGTTCAAGGCGCAGGGCCATGGTTACTTCGTGAACACCGCCTCCATGGCCGGCCTGCTCGATATGCCGACGATGAGCGCCTACAACGCCACCAAGGCGGCCGTCGTGTCCCTGTCCGAGACGCTGCAGCACGAACTGGCGCCCGGCGGCATCGGCGTCAGCGTCATCTGCCCCTCCTTCTTCAAGACCAACCTGGCCAGCAGCCTGCGCACCACCGACCCGCGCCTGCGGGCCCGGGTGGACAAGCTGCTGAACCGCCCCGGCATCACGGCGGAGGATGTGGCCGAGTACGTGTTCCAGGGCGTGGCCGCGGGCCGATGCCACCTGCTGCCGCACAAGGAAGGCCGCCGCTTCTGGCTGATGAAGCGGCTGATGCCGCGCGCCTGGTACGTTGCCATGATCGACAAGCGGGCGCGCAGCATGGCCACGCCGTCGCGCAGCGGCGCCGCGCCAGCCCCGGCGGGCGCGACCACGCCCGGGTCGCGCGGGTGACGGCGGCGTCCGTGGCGGGGGACGCCCCGCCCCGCCCCGTGACCGACCGGGCGGGCCCGGTCCGGCCGGGTGAGGATCTGGACGCGGCCGTGATCGACCGCTGGCTGAAGGAACGGCGGCCGGACCTGCGGGGCCTGCCGGCCGTGACGCAGTACTCCGGTGGGGCCAGCAACTGGACCTACCGCCTGGCCTATGGCGAGGATGGGGCGGGGGGTGATTTCATCCTGCGCCGGCCACCCGCCGGCACCAAGGCCAAGTCCGCCCACGACATGGCGCGTGAATTCCGGGTGCAGCAGGCGCTGAAGCCCGTCTTCCCCTGGGTTCCCACCATGGTGGGGCTGTGCCAGGACGACCGGGTCATCGGCGCCGACTTCTATGTCATGGAACGCATCGCCGGAATAATCCCCCGGGCCAACCTGCCGCGCGGCCTGGACATGGGGTCCGATGCGGTGCGCCGCCTGTGCCTGGCCATGGTGGACAAGCTGGTGGCCCTGCACCGGGTGGACCCGGCGGCGGCCGGCCTGTCGGCCTTGGGCAAGGGCGACGGCTATTGCCGCCGCCAGGTGGAGGGATGGTCCGGCCGCTACCAGAAGGCGCGCACCTGGAACGTTCCCTCTTTCGCCAAGGTGCGGGCCTGGCTGGCGGCCAACACGCCGGCGGACAGCGCCGCCTGTGTCATCCACAACGATTGGCGCTTCGACAACCTGGTGCTGGACGCGGCCGACCCCACCCACGTCATTGGCGTGCTGGACTGGGAAATGGCCACCATCGGCGACCCGCTGATGGATCTGGGCGGGGCGCTGGCCTACTGGGTGCAGGCGGATGACGACTTCTTCATGCGTTCCATCCGCCGCCAGCCCACCCACTTGCCGGGCATGCTGACGCGGGACCAGGTGGTGGCGCACTACCTGGCGGCCATGGGCGACCGGCTGGGGGCCAAGGCGGTGGACTGGACCTTCTATGAGGTGTTCGGCCTGTTCCGCCTGGCCGTCATTGCCCAGCAGATCTACTACCGTTATCACCACCGCCAGACCCGCAACCCGGCGTTCAAGCGCTTCTGGCTGCTGGTAACCTACCTGGATTGGCGCTGCCGCCGCATTCTGCGCCGGGCGGGGCGCTGATCCCATGGTGGCGCTGCACCTTGTCCGCCATGGCCAGGCTTCCTTCGGGGCGGATGATTACGACCGGCTGTCGGCGCTGGGCGTCGCCCAGGGCCGGGTGGTGGGCCAACAACTGGGCGCCCGGCTGGGGGCGGCGGACATCGCCGTCGTCAGCGGCAGCCTGAACCGCCACCGCGACACCGCCGCCGCCTGCCTTGAGGCCATGGGCCGGGGCGGCACGGCCTTGTCCATCGATCCCGACCTGAATGAGTACGACCCGGCAGACGTGGTCGCCTGCCATCGCCCCGATTTGGCCGACGCCGCGGCGCTCAGGGCGGAACTGGCCACCGCGCCCGATCCCCGCCGCGCCTACCAGGCCCTGTTCGCCGAGGCGGTGGCCCGCTGGATGGGCGGGCAGCACGATGCCGACTACGCCGAATGCTGGCCGGTGTTCCGCAACCGTGTGCTGGCCGGCTTGGCCCGGGCGGCCCAGCGGGGCAACACCGTCCTGGTCTTCACCTCCGGCGGGCCCATCATGGTGGCGGTGCAGGCGGTGTTGGGCCTGGATGACGCCGGCGCCCGCCAGGTGCACTGGGCCCTGGTCAACGGCGGCGTCACCAAGCTGCTGGCCTCATCCAGGGCCGTGGGCCGGGTGGGGGCGGGCTGGTCGCTGTCCAGCCTGAACGAGCAGGCGGGCCTGGACGGGCCCGACGGCCTGCTGACCTATCGCTGAGGAACCAAGATGCCGGCCAAGACCATCCTCATCACCGGCGCCAGCTCCGGCTTGGGCCAGGGCATGGCCCGGGAATTCGCCGCCCTGGGCCGGGACCTCGCCCTGTGCGCCCGTCGCACCGACAGGCTGGAGGCGCTGCGAGACGAATTGCTGCGGGCCCATCCCGGCATCCGCGTCGCCATCCGCCCGCTGGATGTCACCGACCATGCGGCGGTGTTTGAAACCTTTCGTGCTTTCGATATCGAAATGGGCGGGCTGGACCGCATCATCGTCAATGCCGGCATCGGTGCCGGCCGGCGCATCGGCACCGGCCACTTCGCCGACAACCTGGCCACAGCCCAGACCAACTTCGTGGCGGCGCTGGCGCAATGCGAGGCAGCGCTTGAGTTATTCCGAACCCGGAACAAAGGCCACCTAGTGGTCATCTCCTCCATGAGCGCCTTGCGCGGCCTACCCAAACACCTGACCACCTACGCCGCCACCAAGGCCGGCCTGGCCGCCCTGACCGAAGGGATCCAGGCCGACCTGCTGCGCAGCCCCATCCGGGTCAGCAGCATCCTGCCCGGCTATATCCGCACCGAGCTGAACGAGGGCGCCAAGCGCCTGCCCTTCGCCATTCCGGACGACGTGGGCAGCCGCCTGCTGGTGCGCGCCATCGAGCGGGAACCGGCCAAGGCCTACGTCCCCGCCTGGCCCTGGGCCTATATGGCGCCGGTCCTGAGACTGCTGCCCCTGTCGCTGGTGGCCAAGCTGGCTTAGGCGGCCTTGCGCCGCCAGCGGCGCCATACCAGCCGCAGCATCCAGCCGGCCAACAGCGCCACCGGCGTCCAGGGCAGGACACGGGCGGTGAAGGTCATGACGTTGGCCAGGGATTCCACCAGAATGTCGCCGAAGTCCTTAGACGCGCTTTTCAGAGGACGCCAGTCCACGCCGTTGGGTTTGGGCTCGTCCGCTTGGGCCCCCTCATAGCGGATGTCCACCTTCACCATCTCGGTCTGTGTGCGCAGATAGTCACGCTGGGCGGTGGCGCTTTCGATGTCACCCTGCACCTGGGCCAGGGTGTGTTCCACATTCAGCAAGTCGCCGACGTTCTTCGTGTTGGTCTGGTGCAGCAGGGTGGTAAGCCGTTCCCGCAGGGCGATCTTGGTTTCCAGCCGCTTGTCGATATCCAGCACGGCCAGCGTCTTATCTTCGCTGGTCTCGGAATGGGCGGTTACCTCCACCGGCGGGGCGGTCAGATCGGCGGTGAAAGCGGGCAGTGCTGACGGCGGCAGGCGCAGGCTGGTGTGGGCGTTGACGCCGCCCCGTGTGCCATTGCGGTTAACCTGGGACTCGACGATTTCGCATCCCAGTTTGACGCAGGTTTCCAAGTGATGGCGCTGCACGGCCTCCACCGCGTCTGCCGGCAGACGCAAGGTGTAGCTGTGGCTGACGGCCACGTACTTGCGCTGCATTGTCTGCTGCCCCTGCGGGGATGCGCCGAAGCCCACCACGAAGTCTTCCTTGGACCCTGGCGCAGGACCTGTCGGGCGGATCGCCGCCATCTCCTTCTTCTCCGGCGCCCTGTCACAGGCGGTGAGCGCCAAGCAAATCGCCATCACCAGCGGCAGACGCTGCCGGACCCTTCTCCAGCTTCCCATGGCACGATCCCCATCGCGTAAATTGAACGACGGGAAACCTAAAAACCTATAGTGGCAAAACTTCGGGGGAATCGTGGCGCTGCTGCCATAATTCTGAGGACCGTCGCGTTGAAACGCGGCGTTAATACGAAACGGTGTCGGCCCTTCTGGCTGAATACAACCAGCAGCGCCAAGGATTTCCACGAAATAAATATTGGTGCCGCGGTTAAATCCTGTCCAATTGGTCATGTTTTTTCGGGAAGGCGGCAGGGGGCCATTGACAGGGCGGGGATGGCCCGCCATCAACGGGGCGCGATACTGCAGTTGCGAAACCAAGGGGGCGGTTGGTGGTGAAGGCAAGGACCTGGCCGGTCATGGCCGTGGTGGTGGCGATGGGGCTGTCGCTACTGGGGGCCGCCGGTGCCCGCGCGACCCAGGCCGGCACAACCAAGCCGGTGGGAGCGATGGGGGAATCGGCGCCCTTCCTGATCGTCAGCGACATGCATTTCAACCCGCTGGACGATGCCAGTCTGGCCGCCCGGCTGGACGCGGCGCCCACCAAGGATTGGCCGGCCATCCTGGACGGCACGGCCGGCCGCCGCCTGTCGCCCTTCGGCCGGGACAGCAACTGGTTCGTGCTGCGCTCCGCCCTCAACGCCATGCGCCAGGCACAGCCGCACCCGGCCTACGTCTTGCACACCGGCGACATGCTGGCCCACGACTTTCGCGACACGTTCGAGGCCGCGCTGCCGGCGCACAAGGGGGATGAGGCGGCTTACCGCGCCTTCACCCTGAAGACGATCACCACCCTGCTGGAAACGCTGCGCCGCACCTTCCCCGGCGTGCCGGTGCTGACGGCGCTGGGCAATAACGACAGCTATTGCGGCGACTACGCGGTGCAGCCCAACGGCCTGTTCCTGGGCGATACCCTGCCGCTGCTGACCCAGGGTTTCGGCCGCACCCTGAACGGCCGGGCCGATCAGGCCGGCATCGGGCGTGACTGGCGCCAGGCCGGCAACTACGTCATTCCGCATCCGACCCTGAAGGGCGTGCGCATCCTGTCCTTCGACACGGTGATGCTGACCCGCAAGTACAAGAACAGCTGCGGCCGGCCCGACGACACGCCCCAGGACACCACCCTGGGCTGGCTGCATCAGGCCCTGGCCGACGCCAGGGCGGCCGGCGACAGCGTCTGGCTGATCACCCACGTGGTGCCGGGCGTCGACGGCTTCGCCACCGCCAACAACTGGTCCAAGGCGGCCAAGGCGGCGGTGGCGGCCGGCCAGCCGATACCTGCCTGCACCGCGCCCGTGGAACTGTTCGCTCCCGGCATGGAGGCGCGGTTCGAGGCGGAACTGGCGCAGTATCACGACATCATCAAGGTGCTGTTCGCCGGCCACATCCATATGGACGACCTGCGCCTGGTGGGGCCGCCGGGCGCCGGCGTGCCCGTGCTGGTGACCCCGGCCGTCAGCCCGGTCTACCAGCAGAGCCCCTCGTTCAAGCTGGGGCAGGCGGCCCCCGACGGCTCGGTCGCGCACCTGACCACCTATTACCTGAGCAACCTCAGCGATCACCCCAGCGTGAAGACGGCGCGCTGGGTGCCCGAGTATGACACCGCCCAGGCCTGGGGCGCCAAGTCGCTGACGCCCGACGCCTTGCGCGCCATCATCGCCCATATCCGGGACAGCGGCCCAGCCCGCGCGCTGTACCGCAGCATCTACAGCGTCGCCCGGCCCCAGGCCTCGGCCATGGTCCCGGATAACCAGGCCCTGTATCTCTGCGCCCTGGATAACACCCTGGCGGACGCCTACACCCGCTGCGCCTGCCCGGCCCCGTGAAGGAGCAACGATGTTCGTCCGCGCCCCCATCCTTGTCCTGTTTCTGACCCTGTTCCTGACGACCCTGGCCGGCTGCGCCAACCAGGCGGCACCGGTGGCGGATCTGCCCAACCTGGGCGTGGTGAAGACCCAGCTTGTGGTCTATCACGACAGCGGCGCCTATGACCGCGACCTGGCGCGCGTGGCGGGGGAGGCCGGGGCCTGGATCAAGGCGCGTGCCACCACCCTGCCGGCCGGTTCCCGCCCCGCCCTGGTGCTGGACATCGACGAGACCTCGCTCAGCAACTGGCCGCAGCTGAAGATCAACGACTTCGGCTACATCAAGGCCGGCGGCTGCGATCTGGACCGAGGGCCCTGCGCCGCCCCGGCGTGGGAGATGATGGGCCGCGCCACCGTGATCGCCCCGACGCTGGAGCTTTACCGCCAGGCGCGCGCGGCCGGCGTCGCGGTCTTCTTCATCACCGGCCGGCCGGAGGCGGAGCGCGAGGCCACCGCCCGCAACCTGGCGGCCGCCGGGTACGAGGGCTGGGCCGGCCTGGTGCTGCGCGCGCCTGGCGCCCATGGCGGGGCGGCGGATTACAAGGCGGCGGAACGGGCGCGTATCGAGGCGCAGGGCTACACCATCATCGCCAACATGGGCGACCAGGACAGCGACCTGGCCGGCGGCCACGCCGAGCGCACCTTCAAGCTGGCCAATCCCTTCTACTTCATCCCCTAAATCCTTAAGCCGGCCCGTCAATCTTGCAATTAAAGCGAGCCGCCCGCATCCTCGGGCCGACCCCGCGCAGCCGCGGGGGCCAGCGCCGCGCGGCGGCGGAGCGTATGCCTTGGGGGGCGGGGATGAGCGGGGAGATCGACGCGGCCGGCGGCCTGGTGGAAGCCGGCCTGGTGGCCAGGGCCATCGAGGGCGAACGGCACCATACGGCCGTCAGCCATGAGGACGGGCACCACCGTTGCGCCAACTGCGGCGCGCATTTGACCGGCGCCTACTGTCATGCCTGCGGACAGCCGGGCCACGTTCACCGGTCCATGCTGCACATCGCGGAAGAGTTCTTCCACGGCATCCTGCATTTCGACAGCAAGGTTTGGCGCACCTTCCCCATGCTGGTGTTCCGGCCGGGCAAGCTGACGCGCAACTATGTCCACGGGCACCGCGTGCGCTACGTCTCGCCCCTGGCGCTGTTCCTGTTTTGCGTCTTCCTCATGTTCTTCTCCCTGTCCTTCATCGATACGCCCAGCAAGGCGATCAACGGCGCCGCGTTGAAGAACCTGGACCACGGGACCATGGCCGACGGCCGGGTGGAGCTGGAATCGGCGGTGAACGACGCCAAGGCGGAACTGCAGGACGCGGAAAACGATCTGGCCGAGGCGCGGCGGGATGGCGGCAACGTCGATAAGACCATCGCCCGCCGCGACAAGCGCCAACAGGAACTGAAGGTGGCGGAGGCTGTGCTGAAGGCCTTTGACGCCGCCACCGCCGCGGGCGTGAAGGCGGTGGAGAAGGCCGGACAAGCGGTGTCCGGCGCCCCGGCTTCGGTTCCGGTGGAGAGCACGGCGCCTCCGGCGCCCGCGACCGCCCCCGGCGCGGCGGCGTCTTCCGCTGGGCCCGAAGCCCAATCCCCTAAGCCCACCAAGGAAGAGCATCGCCAGCAACAGATGGCCAAGCTGTTCGGTGCCACGGACGAGGAACCGGCGACGGGGGAGGAGCCGTCCTGGGCGCGGGCGGCCAAGCGCCTGGCCGATTCCAAGGAGATGTTCGACGTCGATCTTGGCATGCCCAAGCTGGAGCAACACATCCGCCATGCCCTGCGCAATCCGGAGCTGACGCTCTACAAGATGAAGGAATCGGCATCCAAGCTGTCCTTCCTGCTGGTGCCGCTGTCGGTGCCCTTCATCTGGCTGATGTTCCTGTTCAAGCGCGGCGTCTATCTCTACGACCACGTGGTCTTCGCGCTGCACTCCCTGTCCTTCATGGCCGTGCTGACGGCGGTGGCGGCCCTGGGCTCCCGCGCTGGGCTGGGGGCGGCTGCCATCGGCAGCCTCATGTGCTTCGTCCCGCCCGTCCACATGTACGCCCATCTGAAGGGCGCCTACCGCCTCGGCACCTTCGGCGCCCTATGGCGCACCATGGTGCTGCTGTGGGTGGCCCTGCTCGCGCTGACTTTCTACCTGGTCTTCATCGTCTCCATGGGGCTGGTGGAGTAACCCGCGCCTATTCCAGGCTTTCGGTCAGGCTGGCGGCGATGGCGCGGGTGGGCGTGGTGGCGTCGGGGTTGGGCAGGGCCAGCACCCGGCGGCCCTGATGGGTATAGGCCAGGGCGGCGCGGATCTGCGGGTCGTTGCGGAACAGCGCCATGAAGGACCCGTCGGCATAGGCCTGGTACAGCCCGTCCTGCAGCATGTCGGCCAATCGGTCATTGTGCTTGGCCACGAAGAAGTAGAGGTAGAAGTCGCGGTAGAGCAGGGCGATGTCGCGGGCCACCGTCACCGGCACGCCGGCCTCGTTCGCCCGTTCCACCTCCTGGTCGATGTCCAGGCTGCTGCGCGGCACGGCGTCGGCACCGCCGGTGGCGACCTCATTGTACAGGTTGCCCGCCGTCTCATGCACCGTCTGGCCGGCGGCGCGCAGCAGATGGGCTTCGGGCCAGCCAGGCCCCTGCGCCAGCGACAGGGGCGTGCCGGCGCTGATCTTGGCTTGCGCCGCCTCATTCACCGCCAGCAGGCGATAGCCCATCAGCCCCCGGTCCAGCGGCACCCGCACCGGCTGGAAGTGTGCCTCCAGCGCCGGCGCGGTGGGTAGCCAATAGACATCCACCGTGCCGTTGTCCGGCTGTTCCAGCAGGCGCAGCACCTGCGTGGTGGGCAGGGTGTGGGTGTCGACCTTCAGCACATAGGGCCGGCCGCTTTTGTCCAGGGCCAGTTTCAGCACCTTCAGCACATAGGCGGGTGCTGTCCCTTGGTTCAGGGCGTGCACCACCAGCGGCGTCGGGGCTGGGGCGGACGCGCCGGGCATGGCCAGACCGCCCGCATCGACGGGATCATCGCTGGCGGCCAGGGCTGTCACGGCCCAGGAGGTTACGCTTAGGAAGGCGACGGCCAGGCACAAGGCGGCCCGCCGCAAACAGGGTGGCTGAAAGGAGAACCGCGGGGCGGGCATGGCCATGGCGTGAACACATCCCTTCGGCCCCTTCTGCCAAGGGGCCGTTGTCGCTTGGTGGTGGCGGGCCCTTCTGGGCCTTGGTGCGGCCGACCTTATCGGCGGCCTTCTCCCGGGGCGACCCTTGATCCATGGGACCAGGATTGCCTCCAACGGGGAAGATTACGGCAAAAGGATTATTCAATCGTTAAGGCTTCGGTATTAGACCGCTCGGGAAGATTTGGCGTAATCATCGGCAGCTATCTTGCGAGGGTGCGACATTTACGCACGCAGCCCCGGACTATCCCACAGTACAGCTAAAGAAAATCAGAGAATTATATATAATAATCAATAATTTAGAACGGTCCGGGCAACGGATTGTGGCAAGTGTCTGTTAATCCCTCTTTAATTGGGGACGGGAGATCAAGGGGCGTCGTTTCATCGGGCTGCCATTGGCCGTCCACAGCAAGCCGCATCCAGGAAAGGGCCCTCATCATGACAGCCTGGCGCAACCTCTCCATCCGCCTGAAGGTCCTGACCGCGTTCCTGGTGGTCTTCCTGGCGACGCTGGGCTTGGGCCTGTTCGGCCTCGGCCGGACGGAGGCCGTGAACACCGCCGCCGCCGACATGCGCGACAACTGGCTGCCCTCCACCGTGGCCTTGGGCCGCCTGGGCGTCGCGGTGTCCAACACACGGGTGATGGAGGCGCGGGTGGTCATTGCCGCCACCGCCAACGATCCCACCCTGCTGAAGACTGCCGAAGAGCAGTACGCGGCGGCCGAGGCGGCGGCTGCGAAGGCTTACAGGGATTACGAGCCCCTGATCACCAAGGGCACGGCTGATGAGCGGCTGATGAAGGAATTCGTGACCAATTGGGCACAGTACAAGGCGACGGCGGCGCAGGTGGATGACCTGGTCCACAAGGGTGACGTGGCGAAGGCCCTGCCTCTGTACCTGGGTGACGGGCTCAATGCCTACCAGGCCTCGCAGAAGAGCGTTATGGATGACAACGACTTCAACGGAACGGAAGGCAAGAAGGCTGCCGACCATGGGGCTGAGCTATACAACAGCGCCGTGTGGATGACCTGGGTGGCCATCGCGATCACCGCCCTGCTGTGTGGCGGCGCCACGGTGGTCATCGTCTCGGGCGTCGTGCGGCCCATCGCTCGCACCACCGGCGTGGTCCAGACCATGGCGGCCGGCGACCTGGCGGTCACCGTCACCGACACCGACCGGGGGGATGAGGTGGGCACGCTGGCCCGTGCGCTGGAGGTGTTCCGCGACGGCATGGTCAAGGCCCGCGACCTGGCCCAGGCCCAGGAGCTGGAGCGCCAGGCCAGGGAACGCCGCGCCGTGGCGCTGGAAGGCCTGGTCCAGGGCTTCGAGGCCAAGGTGGCCCAGCTGGTGAACGCCCTGGCCGGCGCCGCGACGGAGATGCAGGCCACGGCCGAGAGCATGGCCGGCACGGCCGAGCGGACCAACACCCAGTCCAGCGCCGTGGCCGCCGCCGCCCAGCAGGCCTCCGCCAACGTCCAGACCGTGGCCTCCGCCACCGACGAGATGGTGGCGACGGTGCAGGAGATCAGCAGCCAGGTGGAAAAGTCGCGCACCATCGCCACCAAGGCCATCCAGGAGGCGAACGACACCAGCGGCACCGCCCGCCGCCTGGCCGACAGCGCCCAACGCATCGGTGAGATCGTTCAGCTGATCAGCGACATCGCCGGGCAGACCAATCTGCTGGCGCTGAACGCCACCATCGAGGCCGCCCGGGCGGGGGAGGCCGGCAAGGGCTTCGCCGTGGTGGCCAGCGAGGTGAAAAGCCTGGCCAACCAGACGGCCAAGGCCACGGGCGACATCGAAAGCCAGATCGGCGAGATCCAGGGCCTGACGTCGCAGGCGGTGGCCGCCATCGAGAGCGTCAGCCGCACCATCAACGAGATGTCCGACATCGCCATGGCTATCGCCTCCGCCATCGAGGAGCAGTCGGCCACCACTTCGGAAATCGCCCGCAGCGTGAACGAGGCGGCCAAGGGCACCGAGGACGTGTCGCGCAACATCACCGGCGTGCACCAGGCGGCGGTGGCCACCGGTGCCGCCGCCGGCCAGTTGCAGGACTCCGCCCGCGACGTGTCGCACCAGGCGGAGGATCTGAACGCCGAGGTGTCGCGCTTCATCATCGGGGTGAAGGCCGCCTGATCCGGCTGTGGCGTCTGCTCCAGCGGCCCGGCTTCTCAGGATGCCGGGCCGTTCCTTTTCGGGGCTTTAATGAACGGCGGCCCCTTCTGCTATGGAATTTTAATGGCCTGATGGCGGCTCAATGGGGGCCTGGACGACCCCCCCTGGACGACCCCCTGAACGACCCCTGCCCGGACACGCCGCCATGTTGGGCTTCACCACCCTGATCGACCTCATCACCCACACACCCGACGCCGCCCCCGATATCGCCAAGGCGGACCAGCCGCCGCCGGTGCCGCACGCGGCCGACTGGTCCTTCGCCACGCCGGCCCACCTGCCGGCCGGAGGTTCCGTGTGCGTCGACCTCGCCGCCGGCCGGGTGTGGATCAGCGATCCCCGCCGTGCCGGCGACTTCCCCCTGGCGGAGGTGGCGGTGCAGCCCATCCGGCCGGCCGACATCGCCCGGCCGGAGGCGCTGGCCCAAGTGGTCCTGTGGGCGGGGGAGCCGGTGCCCTGGCGCTACCGCGTCCCCTGCGCCTCCTGGCGGCAGGCCCGCACCGTGGCGGCGGAATTGGCCCTGGTGCTGGAGCGCGCCGCCGGCGATGAGGGCAGCCGCTGCCTCAGCTTCTGATCCTCTCTGCCTTGCAGGCGGGGTACCGCTTCGGCCGGTGCGGCACGAAGATGGGCCCCGCCCTGGGTAGGCCGCCGGTCCAGACCCCCCGGCGGCCTATTCCTTTTGTGCGACGCAAAACCTTCTTCGCGCCTGCGAGAGCGCTTGGTTATACTGCGACCTCGCGGGGTTATCCCTGGCGCCTGAGCGGCCGGCGTATGGGAAAGACGAAGAGGGAAAGCGGATGGCCTTTACCGACGCGACCGGCCCCAAGGGGCCACTCGAGATGCCCGAGGGCTTTCTTGACCCCAGCAATCATTGGCCTTTCCGCCTGTGGCAGGACGGACTGGCCTACACGGTCGACGCCTTCCAGCGCACCGCCCTGGTGATGGACGTGCTGCGCCAACGCGGCGCCCAGTACCATGAGCACATGGCCCAGACGGCGCCCACGGTGCTCAGCTTCGAAAGCGAGACGGTGCTGGATGGCGCCACCTTGCCCCGGCCGGTGAACTATTCGTTGCAGCGCATCATCCCGCCGGCGGGCGTCGAGCTGGACCTGAAGAAGCGCCCCTTCGTCATCGTCGATCCCCGCGCCGGCCACGGCCCCGGCATCGGCGGCTTCAAGTCGGACAGTGAGATCGGCGTGGCCCTGGCCGCCGGCCATCCCTGCTATTTCATCGGCTTCCTGCCGCGTCCGGTGCCGGGCCAGACGGTGGAGGATGTGATCGCGGCCGAGGCCGCCTGCCTGGAAAAGGTCATCGAGCTGCATCCGGAGGCGGAAGGCAAGCCGGTGGTCATCGGCAACTGCCAGGCCGGCTGGCAGCTGATGATGACGGCGGCCATCCGCCCCGACCTGTTCGGCCCCATCATCATCGCCGGCACGCCCCTGTCCTTCTGGGCCGGCCATCGCGGGCAGGACCCCATGCGCTACAGCGGCGGTCTGCTGGGCGGCAGCTGGCTGACGGCCTTCGCCAGCGACCTGGGCGCCGGCCTGTTCGACGGCGCCTGGCTGGTGCAGAATTTCGAGAACCTGAACCCCGCCAACACCCTGGTGGGCAAGCAGTACGCCCTGTGGGACAAGGTCGACACCGAGGCGCCGCGCTACCTGGGTTTCGAGAAGTGGTGGAACGGCCACGTCCTGCTGAACGGCGAGGAAATCCAGTACATCGTCGACAAGCTGTTCGTGGGCAACCGCCTGGCCACCGCCGACATCGTCACCAAGGACGGCGTGCGCGTGGACCTGCGGGCCATCCGCTCCCCCATCATCGTCTTCTGCTCCAAGGGTGACAACATCTCCCCCCCGCCGCAGGCGCTGGGCTGGATTTGCGACCTGTATGAAAGCGTGGACGACATCCGCTGCCACGGCCAGACCATCGTCTACGCCGTGCATGAAAGCGTCGGCCACCTGGGCATCTTCGTCTCCGCCGCCGTGGCGCGGAAGGAGCATCGCGAGTTCGCGTCCAACATCGACTTCATCGACGTGCTGCCCCCCGGCCTGTACGAGGCGCAGATCCTGCCGGCCGAGGCCGCCCCCTCCGGCCAGTCGGGGCAGGAGGGCGACCCCAATGTCCTGCGCTTCGCCGCCCGCAGCATCAATGACGTGGCGGCCCATGTCGAACCCCTGCCGGATGACGAACGCCGCTTCGCTACCGTGTCCCGTCTCTCCCGCGTGACGCTGGGCCTCTACCGCGACCTCGTGCAGCCCTGGGTACGCCAGCTGGTGGGGGAGACGACAGCGGAAATCCTGCGCGGCCTGCACCCCCTGCGCCTCAGCTATGAACTGTTCTCCGACACCAACCCCTGGCTGAACGGCGTGCCGGAGCTGGCCGCCGCCGCCCGGCGCGACCGCCGCCCAGTAGGGTCGGAGAACATCTGGCGCAACCTGGAACAGCGGCTGGCCCGCCAGATGGAAACGGCGCTGGACGTCTACCGCGACCGCCGCGACGCGACGGCGGAGGCGCTGTTCATGGGCATCTACGGGCATCCGCTGACCCAGGCGCTGTTCGGCCTGAATGCCGACGACGCCCCGCCCCGGAGCCATCCCGGCGAAACCCCGGAACACCGCCGCTTCCTGGCGGAACAGGGGGCGGAGCTGCGCCGGCGCCTGCATGAGGGCGGCCTGCGCGAGGCCGGCATGCGGGCGCTGCTGCATGTGGGGCTGGCGGAGCGCATGGCCGACGCCCGTGGCTTCAACGCCCTGCGCGGCCTGCGCGACATCCATGGCCGGGGCCTGGAACTGGCGGAGTTCAAGCAACTGGTGCGCGACCAGTTCCTGATGCTGCTGCTCGATCCGGCGGCGGCCCTGGAAACCCTGCCCGAGTTGCTGGCCGGCGCCACGGCGGAGGAAATCACCCGCCTTTCGGAAGGCCTGGTGATGGTGGGCGGCGCCGCCGGCCCGCTGGACACCAAGGGCCGGGAACGGCTGGACAGCATGGTCGCCTTGTTCAAGGACCTGGCCGCCAAGGCGCCCAAAGCCCCAGGCGAGGCCTCGGCCGCAGCCACCGCGCCGGCCGTTGCCCCGCCCGCGCGCGAGGAGCCCGCTGAAGAGCCCCCGGCGGCGCCCAGGCCCCCGGCCAAGCCGGCCGCGGCCAAGGTGCGTCGCGCCAAGGCGGCACCCGCGCCCAAGGAACCGCCGGCGGCGGAGACCTCCGTCATCACCGACGCGCCTACCTCCCAACCCGTGGACGTGGCGGCGGAGCCCAAGCCCGGCCCCGTGGCCACGGCCCCGGTGACCGTGCCCAAGCGCGCGCCGGCACCCCGCCGGGCCAAGGCACCGCGCCGGTAAGGGCGGCTAGACCGTGACCGCCTTCACCTGATCCGCCAGCGCGTCCAGCGCCGGCTGGCGGGTGAAGGTGGGGCGGCTGACCAGGCGGATCAGACGTCCGGTCCCGGCGCCGGCCAGGGGGCGGAAGATTACGTCCTGGCGCCCGGCATGGACCGCCGCCGCCAGGGCCGGCACCAGGGTGGTGCCGTAGCCTGCCGCCACCATGTTCAGCAAGGTTTCCAGGCTGGTGGCCCGCAGGGACCAGCCGCCGGGGTCGGGCCGGGCGCAGGCGGCCAGGGCCTGGTCGCGCAGGCAGTGGCCATCGGCCAGGACCAGCAGGTCGGGCGCCAGCGCCGCCTCGTCCACGGCGTCGCCTGTTACGGCGTTCCCAGTTCTGGCCAACGCGTGGTCCGGGGGCAGGGCGGCCAGGAAGCCTTCCTGGAACAAGGGCCGCTCCACCAAGTCGTCGCCCGCGACCGGCGTGGCGATCAGGGCGGCGTCCAGCTGGCGTCGGCGCAGCCGTTCCACCACGGCGTCGGTCGTGTCTTCCCACAACTCCAGCGTCAGGGCCGGGCAGCGCCGGCGCAGGGGCGCGAACACCCGGGGCATGAGATAAGGACCCAGGGTGGGGATGACGCCCAGGGTCAGGGGTCCGGCCAGCGGGTCGCGGGCCCCCGCCAGCGCCACGATGGCGTCGGCCTCCGCCACCGCCCGGGCGGCGTGGACCAGCACCTCCTCCCCCAGCAGCGTGGGCGCCACCCATTTGTTGGTGCGCTCGAACAGAGGGGCGCCCAGTCGCGCCTCCAGCTTGGCCACTTGGCTGCTGAGGGTGGGCTGGCTGACGTTGCAGGCGGCGGCGGCCCGGCCGAAGTGGCGGTGCTGGGCCACCGCCAGCAGGTATCGCAGGTCACGCAGGTTCATTGGGCTGGTCGCTCGAATGACGGAGAACCATATACGTGGTCTATCGTCGCGATACAAACAATCGATTTTACGCATGAAGGCCGCACGGCCTACCTTTCCCTTGTCGGGCGCACGGACGCCCCAGCCAATCGATGACGACGAGGGACGATAGTCATGACCAGCCAGCCGCCCCGCCTGACCACCACCGCGGGCGCCCCCATCGCCGACAACCAGAACAGCCTGACCGCCGGCCCGCGCGGCCCCGTCCTGATGCAGGACTACCAACTGATGGAAAAGCTGGCCCACCAGAACCGCGAGCGCATTCCGGAACGGGTGGTGCATGCCAAGGGATGGGGCGCCTTCGGCACCCTGACCGTCACCCACGACATCACCCGTTACACCCGCGCCAAGGTGTTCGGGGCGGTGGGCAAGAAGACCGACCTGCTGATCCGCTTCTCCACCGTCGCCGGTGAACTGGGTGCCGCGGATGCCGAGCGCGACGTGCGCGGTTTCGCCGTCAAGTTCTATACCGAGGAAGGCAACTGGGACGTGGTGGGCAACAACACGCCCGTCTTCTTCATCCGCGACCCGCTGAAATTTCCGGACTTCATCCACACGCAGAAGCGCCATCCCCGCACCAATCTGCGCAGCCCCACCGCCATGTGGGACTTCTGGTCCCTGTCGCCGGAAAGCCTGCACCAGGTCACCATCCTGATGTCGGATCGCGGCCTGCCGCCCAGCCCGCGCTTCATGAACGGCTACGGCAGCCACACCTACAGCTTCTGGAACGACCAGGGCGAACGCTTCTGGGTGAAGTTCCATTTCAAGACCCAGCAGGGCCACAAGCACCTGACCAATGACGAAGCCGCCCAGGTTGTGGGCCGGTCGCGCGAAAGCTATCAAGAGGACCTGTTCGGCAGCATCGAGGCGGGCGACTTCCCCCGCTGGACCCTGCAGGTCCAGGTGATGCCCGAGGCCGATGCCGACAAGACGCCCTACAACCCCTTCGACCTGACCAAGGTCTGGCCGCACGCCGACTATCCGCTGATCGACGTGGGCGTGGTGGAGCTGAACCGCAACCCGGACAACTACTTCGCGGAGATCGAGCAGGCGGCGTTCAGCCCGTCCAACATCGTCCCCGGTATCGGCCACAGCCCGGACAAGATGCTGCAGGCCCGCATCTTCTCCTACGCCGACGCCCACCGCTATCGCCTGGGCACGCATTACGAGGCGCTGCCGGTGAACCAGCCCAAGTGCCCGGTGCACCACTATCACAAGGACGGGGCGATGCGCTTCTTCCGCAACGACACCGGCAACCCGGACGCCTATTACGAGCCCAACAGCCTGGGCGGCCCGGCCCAGGACCCCAGCGTGGCCGAACCGCCGCTGCGCCTGTCGGGCGAGGTGGGCCGCCATGACCACCGCGCCGGCAATGACGACTATAGCCAGCCCCGGGCCCTGTTCACCCTGATGGACCAGGGCCAGAGGGACCGGCTCTTCGCCAACATCGCCGCCGCCATGCAGGGCGTGCCGCAGACCATCGTGGAGCGCCAGTTGGGCCACTTCGCCCTGGTCCATGCCGACTACGCGGCGGGTGTGCGCCGGGCCCTGGCCCAGGGCGAGGGCGCCGCCCGGCCAGAGACGGCCATTCCCTGATCCAACCTATCCCACCCTGGCGCCCGTCCCCCAAACCGGCCCTTCCCCATGATCCCCCATCGGGAACCGGCCCTGGCACCAGGGAACTTGGTGACCGGGTGTGCCCAAAAAGCCACCCGGTCACATTTTTCTTTAACAATCGCGCACTTTCAGGTTGTGACCGGGTGGCCCGGCGGCTTAGCCTCCAGCCCATCACAACAAAGGGTCATAGTCCGATGCGCCTCGTCACCCAATTCAGCCAGCAAACCGCTGTGCCGCTTGGGGCGGGGCTTTGTCTGTTTATGACAGGGGTTTGGGAGGGTCACGGCTAAGCGCCGTCCCCGACGCACCCGATAACAGGCCCCGCGAGCAGCTGCCCGCGGGGCTTTTTGTTGTGCCCCAATCCCGCCGATGCCGCCGTCCCGCCCCCGTGCGGGGCGGTGGCGTCACCACCCTGGCAATACCAGCGCGGCGCGGGAACGACCTTTTAAAATTGGGATGGTTCTCATGGACTTGGACACGCTGATCACCATCGCGCCCAACCTGTTTCTGCCCGCCGCGTTCGCCGGCGTCTTCCTGAAGGCCATGCTGCTGGGCCTGGGTGTGGCGGCGCCGGTGGGCCCCATGGCCTTCCTGTGCATGCGGCGCACGCTGGCGGGCGGTTGGCGCCTGGGCCTGGCCACCGGGGCCGGCATCGCCACGGGCGACGGCGTCTACGCCGGTGTCGCCGCCTTGGGTTTGACGGAGGTTTCGGCCTTTGTCACCGACCATGGCCGGCCGCTGCACCTGCTGGCCGGGCTGTTCCTGGGCTGGCTGGCCTATGCCGCCCTGCGGCCCAAGCCGACCGGCCCAGAAACGCCCAAGGAAGATGGCCGGCCGGCCGCTCTCTCAACCCTGTCCCTGCCGCGCGCCTGGGCGTCCTCCTTCCTGCTGACCCTGAGCAATCCGCCCACCATCATCGTCTTCGCCGCCATGCTGACGGCCTTCGTCCCCCTCTCAGCCCTTTCGGGGGCGGCCCTTTCCGGGGTGGAGGTGGCGCGGCTGCGGATCGTCACCACGGTGGCGGGCGTGGCGGCGGGCTCGCTGCTGTGGTGGGTGGTGCTGGTGGCCGGGGTCGCGGCGTTGCGCGGCATTATGGCGCCGCGCGTGGCCCGGGGGCTGAACGTTGCCGCCGGCCTGGCCTTCCTGGCCTTCGCGGCGGTGGAGCTGCACCGGGCGGCCGCGTCGTGAGGCATGGAGGCTGTGGGGTTAGCGGCTGCGGTATCGGGCCAGGACATGCCGGCCCTCGGGGGACATCTTGGGCAGCACCTCCATCATGATGTCCTCCAGCACCGGGCCGATGGGTTGGCGTTGTTCGCGGGCGTTGGCCATGGCGGCGCGCAGGGCATCGGGGTCCAGCGGCGTGCGGTCGATCTCCGCCCGCACCTGGTCCATGGCGGCGGCGAAGCGGCCCTGCGCCGCCTCCAGCTGCGCCATGTGGCTGGCGATGGCCCCGCGCAGCAGGTTGCGGTCCCCCGCCGGCAGCTGTTCCGCCAACTGTCCCACCAGGGTGGCCAGCGCGTTGCCGGCGGCGGAACGGGCCAGCAAGGGGGGCAGGGTGCCCAGGGCCGCCCGCTGGCGCCATTGCTGAGCGCCCACGAAGGCCAGCAGGAACAGGTTCAGGGCCAGGGACAGGGGGAAGAGGAAGCGCAGAACCGGTGACCGCATGGGGGCGAACCTTTTATGGAGAATTGGGCGGACGGGGACGGGGGCGCTACTGCACCAGCCAGTCGCCGCCCACGCCGGCCAGGGTGAACAGGGTGGCCAGAGAGGCCGTGGCCGTCGCCTCGGGCGCGGGCGTCAGCCAGGTGCCGGCCAGCCAGCCGGCCACCGCCATGGTGGCGAAGACGGCGCCGGCCGGCCGCCAGGACAGCCAAGGGGCCGAGGGGGCAGGAACCTGCTGCCGGCGAATGCGGCGCAAGCTGGCGTCGATGCCGGCCTGGACGCGGGCCGCGCCCGGCGCGTCATCTTCCAGGCCGTCGCCGGCAGGCGGGCCCCAGCGACGCAAGGCGGCCTCCCACAGGACGCGCGCGTCCGCGTCCTGGGTACGCAGGCGCCGGGCCGCGCGCTGGATCGCCGACGGCCAGTGATCGATATCCGGCCCGTGGGCCGCCAGCAACTGGGCGAATTCCTCAATGGTCATGGCTCACCCTTCCTTTCAAAAATCTCCTTGCCGCCCTTGATCAGCGCCCGTTCCAGCGCACCCCGGGCACGATACAGCAGCGACCAGTAGGCACGCAGGTTCAGGCCCAGCACGGCCGACGCCTGGGGCCCCGGCATTTCCTGGTAATAGAACAGCACCAGGGCCGCGCGCTGCTTTTCCGGCAGGCTGGCCAGGGCGTCGCGCACGCGCCGCTGTTCCGATCGGCGCTCCATCGTCTCGGCGGCCCCCTCGCTGGGATCGGCCACGTCCATCGCCGCCTCCAGCGGGGCATGCCGGCGGCCGCGCAGGCGGTCGAGACACAGCCGGTAGGTCACGGTGTAAAGCCAGGTGGACAGCTGGGCCCGGCCGGGCGTCCAGCGGGCCGCATGGTTCCACACCCGCACCAGCACCTCCTGCGCCACGTCGTCCGCCTCCGCCTCCGAGGTGAGCAGGCGCTTGGCCAGCCGCCAGGTGGCCGCGTAGTGGCGCTGGCCGACCTGGCGCAGCGCCCGCTCGTCCCCCTGGGCGACACGGGCCATCAGGGTGTCGTCGTCCGCCCCATCATCTCCATTGGTGGCGGGCAGGCGGCTCCAGGGCTGCTGGCCTGTCACGGGATGTCCTGTCGCAAGCACGCGCCCCGCGCGCTCAGGCTGTCGCCAGGGTGGCCGAACAGCTGGCGCAGGCGGGTGCCCACCCCGCGCGCGCGGGCCGCGTCACGGGCCATGGCCCTCCATTCGCGAAGGCACACCACCAGCGGGTTGGCGCTGGGCGCGACATGGACCAGGCCGTAGGTCAGCGGCACCTCGGGCGACGCCTGGGCGAAGGTGCCGAACAGCCGGTCCCAGACGATGACCACGCCACCGTAGTTGCGATCCAGGTATTCCGGATTGCTGGCATGGTGCACCCGGTGGTGGGCGGGGGTGTTCAGCACCCATTCCAGCGGGCCCAGGGTGCCCACCGCTTCGGTATGCAGCCAGAACTGATAGAACAGGTTCAGCGCCAGCATCGCCGTCACCGCCACCGGGTTGAAGCCCAGGAAATACAGCGGAATGTAGACCAGCCAGCCGCAGGACAGCACGTCCGTCACCCCCAGCCGGAAGGCGCTGGCCAGGTGCAAGGCGGTGGGGGAATGGTGGACGCTGTGCGATGCCCAGACCCAGCGCACCTCATGGCCCAGGCGATGGGCCCAGTAGTAACAGAACTCCTCTGCCGCGAACAGCAGGGCCAGCCCCCACCAGCGGTCCAGCGGCACGGTGGCGATGCGGTGGGTCCAGGCATACCAGGCCACCGGCGCCACGACGCCGGCCAGCGCCAGCTTCGTGGGTATGCGCATCAGGAAGACGGCGACGGAGGTTGCCGTTTCCGTCCAGGGGTAGGACTGGCGCCGCGCGGCGTACCAGGCCACTTCCGCCGCCACGGCGGCCGCGACGAAGGGGTAGAACTTCAGGGGAAGGACGCTGGCACCATCCACGATGGCCATGGCCGAACCTCGCGCGGAAACGGGGGATTTGGCGCTGATACGCCGGCCGGGCTCTCCGGTATTCGGGCGGGTCGGCCGGATTTTGGAAAAACGGGTTCGAATAGTTGGCCGGGGTTGCGGCGTATCAGGCCCAGGCGGCCGAATTGGCCGTCCCGGCCCCCTGTCAGCAAGGATACCTTACATGATGACCAAGACGCTTGTCGGCACCTGCCTCGCCCTGTCGTTGGTCCTGGCGCCCATGGCGGCTTTCGCCCAGTCCCAGGCCCAGTCACAGGACGGCCAGCCGGCCCACCCGGCGGCCCGCGCCGCCATGAAGGCCTGCCAACCCGACCGTCAGGCCCTGTGCAAGGATGAACAACCCGGCGGCGGCCGCGTCCTGGCCTGCCTGAAGGCGCATGAGGACAAGCTGTCGGCCGACTGCAAGGCCGCGCTGGCCACCCTGCCGGCCAAGGCGCAGGCGCCCCAGAACCAATAAGGCCCGGCCAATCAGGACGGGCCCGTAAAGGCGCGCGCGGGCGGCCCGGCCCTGTGCAAACAGACAGGGCTGCCCTCCAACCCAAGGCGTTGGCGGGGGCGGACGATCTGCTATTCTGCGGCCCTCCGGACCCGGAATGGGGTTCGTCCTTCGGAGCCCGCGTTTCCATGCCTGCCGCCGCGCCGCCACCATCCGCCCCGGTCGCCACCGCCCCGGTTTCAACATCCGGGCACGCGCATAGCGCCGCCGCGTCCGGCGCGGCGGAGCGGCTGACCCTGGCCCTGCCCAAGGGCCGCATCCTGGATGAGGTGCGGCCGCTGCTGGAGGCCGTGGGCCTGAGGCCCGAGGCCGCGTTCGACGACCCCAGGAGCCGGGCGCTGCGCTTCGCCACCAACCTGCCGCATGTGGAGATCATCCGCGTGCGCAGCTTCGACGTCGCCACCTTCGTCGCCTTCGGCGCCGCCCAGATGGGTGTGTGCGGCAACGACGTGCTGATGGAATTCGACTATCCCGAAATCTACGCGCCCCTGGACCTGGGCATCGGCCATTGCCGCCTGGCGGTGGCCGAGCCGGTGGCCGAGGCGCAGGGCGACGACCCCTCGCGCTGGAGCCACGTGCGCGTGGCCACCAAGTATCCGGAGGTCACCCGCCGCCACTTCGCCCGCCGCGGCGTGCAGGCGGAATGCATCAAGCTGAACGGCGCCATGGAACTGGCGCCCAGCCTGGGCCTGTGCCAGCGCATCGTCGACCTGGTGTCCAGCGGTGCCACCCTGAAGGCCAACGGCCTGGTGGAGATCGAGCATATTGCCGACGTGACCTCGCGCCTTATCGTCAATCGCGCCGCCTTCAAGACCCGCCATCCGGAGATCCAGGACTGGATCAACCGTTTCACGGAGGTTGTCACCCATGCCGCGTGAACTGCGCACCACCGATGCCGGCTTCGAGGCGGACTTCGACCGGCTGTTGCATGCCAAGCGGGAATCCCAGAGCGACGTGGCCGACGCGGTGGCCGAGGTGCTGCGCGACGTGCGCCTGCACGGGGATGAGGCGCTGATCAAATACACCAGCCGCTGGGACCAGTTGGACCTGACGCCCGACCGGCTGCGTATCGCGGAATGCGAGACCGAGGCCGCCGTGGCCGCTTGCGACCCCGAGGTTATCGAGGCGCTGAAGGTGGCCGCCGGCCGGATCGAGGCCTTCCACCGCCGCCAGACCCCCGACACCTACGATTACGTGGACGAGGTGGGCGTGCGCCTGGGCGCCCGCTGGACGCCGCTGTCGGCCGTGGGCCTGTACGTGCCCGGCGGCCTCGCCTCCTACCCCAGCTCCGTCCTCATGAACGCCATCCCGGCCAAGGTCGCGGGCGTGAAGCGCCTGGCCATGGTGGTGCCGACGCCGGAGGGGGCGCTGTCCCCCCTGGTGCTGGCGGCCGCCAGCATCGCCGGGGTGGATGAGATCTATCGCGTGGGCGGCGCCCAGGCGGTGGCGGCGCTGGCCTACGGCACCGCGACCATCCGGCCGGTGGACAAGATCGTGGGCCCCGGCAACGCCTATGTCGCCGCCGCCAAGCGCCAGGTGTTCGGTACCGTGGGCATCGACATGATCGCCGGCCCCTCGGAAATCCTGGTGGTGGCCGACGGGGCCAACGACCCCAGCTGGATCGCGGCCGACCTGCTGTCGCAGGCCGAGCATGACAGCAGCGCCCAGTCCATCCTGATCAGCGATGACGCCACCTTCATCCAGGCGGTGCGGGCGGCGGTGGACACCCATCTGAAGACCCTGCCGCGCGCCGTCATCGCCGGCGCCAGCTGGCGCAACAACGGCGCCACGGTCCTGGTGCGCGACCTGGATGAGGCGGTGGCCCTGGTCGACCGCCTGGCGCCGGAGCATCTGGAACTGGCGGTGGCCGATCCCGACGCGCTGGCGGCCAGGGTCAACCACGCCGGCGCCATCTTTTTGGGCCGCTACACGCCCGAGGCTATCGGCGACTACATCGCCGGCCCCAACCACGTGCTGCCCACGGCCCGCAGCGCCCGCTTCTCCTCCGGCCTCAACGTGCTGGACTTCATGAAGCGCACCACCCTGGTGGGCTGCGACGCCGCCAGCCTGGGCCGGCTGGGGCCGCAGGCCGCCATCCTGGCTGATGCGGAAGGGCTGGGCGCGCACGCACTGTCGGTTCGCGTCCGGCTGGGCCGCTGAGGGGACGCCCGGATGTCGGACGCCAGCCGCCAGCGCATCGTCCATGTCGAGCTGGTGGAGCAGACGGCCATCCGCCGCCGGCCGGAGGTGGAGCATGAGCGGGCGGTGGCGCTGTTCGACCTGGTGGAGGAGAACCAGCAGTTCCAGCTGGTCGACCATCCGGATGCCGGGCCCTACCGTCTGTTCCTGTCCATCGAGGACAACCGCATGGTCTTCGACCTGCGGGACGAGGGGGATGCGGAGGTCGACCGCATCACCCTGCCGCTGACGCCGCTGCGCACGGTGATCCGCGACTATTTCCTGATCTGCGAGGGCTATTACAAGGCCATCAAGACCGCCAGCCCGTCGCAGATCGAGGCCATCGACATGGGGCGGCGGGGCCTGCACAACGAGGGCTCCGACGTGTTGCGTGAGCGGCTGGCCGCCAAGGTGACCATGGACCATGGCACCGCCCGCCGCCTGTTCACCCTCATCTGCGTCCTGCATATCCGGGGCTGAGGGGAAAGATGGCGGAGCGTCCGGATCCTTTCGCCGCCTTCGCCCCTGCCGTGCATCCGGCCCAGATCACCAGCGTGCTGTTCGCCTGCACGCACAACTCCATCCGTTCCCCCATGGCGGCGGCCCTGCTGCGCCACCTGCACGGCCATCGCCTCTATGTCGACAGCGCCGGCGTGCGCGAGGGCGACCCCGACCCCTTCGCCGCCGCTGTGATGGAGGAGATGGGCATAGACATCAGCCGCCACCGCGCCAAGACCTTCGATCAGCTGGAGGACACCAGCTTCGACCTGGTGGTGTCGCTGTCGCCGGAGGCGCAGCACCGCGCGGTGGAGATGACCCGCACCACCGCCTGCGACGTGGAATTCTGGCACACCTTCGACCCCAGCTTCATCGAAGGCAACCGCGAGACCCGCCTGGCCGCCTACCGCCAGGTGCGCGACAGCCTGCTGGCCCGCATCAAGCAGCGGTTTCCGCTGGGGCCTGTGCCGGTGTTGTGAAAGGCTCTTGGCATGCGAGGATGCTGGGGGCGCGCCGCCATCACCAAGGCCGTGGCCACGATGGGCAAGGGGCGCTGACGATCGGCTTGGTCAGTGCCCGTCCTTGCCATACCAGAACCTGTCCGGCAGGGCCGCCGTTTCCGGCGACAGCAGCGGGTTGGGTATCTCGATGCGGCGGCGGCTGTCCAGGTGGGCGTCGGTCAGCATCTGACGGATGTAGGGGCTGTCGTTGAAATACTTGAGGTAGCTACCATCCTCATAGGCCTTCGTCAGGCCCTTCTCGATGGCGGCGGCCAGGGCCTCGTTGGCCTTGCTGGTGTAGAAGAAGCTGTCGAAGGGATAGACCAGGACGAGGTCACTTTCCACCGCCAGGTCGGGCACCTCGGGCGCGCGCTGGGCCACCTCGGCGAAGATCTCGTTGGCGCCCCGGGGGAAATAGTCGATGCGGTTCAGGCCCACCAGGCGGAACAGCAGATCATAGCGGAAAGCCTCCACCGGCAACCCAGCCGCCTGCAGGATGTCCACGTCGGGCCAGCCCAGGGCCTGGCCGGCGGTCAGGCGTCTCAGGTCGTCCAGGCTGCGCACGGCGGAAAACTTGGCCTGCGCCGCCTTGTTGATGATGAACAGGCGATAGCCCAGCACCCCCCGGAACAGGGGGATGCGGATGGGCCTCAGTTCCCGTTCCAGCTTGGCCGACATGCCGTTCCACAGCAGCGTCACCTCCGTGCCCTGCTGCAGGGCCACGGCGGCGCGGGCCTGTTCCATGACCGTGGCGCTGGGCCGGATGGTGTAGCGGGCACCCACCTTGTCCAGGGCCAGGCGCAGCAGGCCCAGGGGATATTCGTCCCGGGGGTCGGTGGCGCTTTCCGTGGCGCGGGGATAGATAATGGTGAAGACCTCATCATTCTGCGCGCGCACCGGCGCCGGGTGCGCCTCATCCGCCGGCGGCGCGGCGGTGCCGGCACCCCGCGCGTTCGTCGTCACCAAGGCCGTGCACAACAGTGCCGTGGCCACCCTCGTCCACCCCATCGAACCGTCCCCCGCAGGCCGCGCCGCATCCCCCCGGCGGCGGCGTGGCCCTTCATCTTGCCTTATGGCGGCACCATTTGCGGCGCGTATTTTGACAAATGAAATCGTCGCAGGCTGTTTCAGCGCCGTGGCGCCGGCCGACACGGTATGGAACAATCGCCGCCAGCCCTTTCACAACCCGGCGGTGTCTGATGCGTTGGCTTGGCGTGGCGCTCGCGTGCCTGTTGGTTCCCGTTTCCTTATCCGGTTCTTTCGCCCAGGCCCAGACGAAGCCGCCCGAAGCCCCGCCCCCGGGGGCAAGGCCCGCCTCCGCCCCGCCGCCCCTGATGCTGCAGCACCCCAGCCTGTCGGCCAGCCTGATCGCCTTCGATTACGGCGGGCAGATCTGGACCGTGCCGCGCGCCGGCGGCCAGGCCACCTTGCTGGTGGCGGGTCAGGGGCAGAACAGCGGCCCCGTCTTCTCCCCCGACGGCAGCCTGGTCGCCTACACCGGCACCTATGACGGCAACACCGACGTCTACGTCGTGCCGGCGGGCGGTGGTCAGCCGCAGCGCCTGACCTGGCACCCCGGCCGCGACGTGGCGGTGGGCTGGACGCCGGACGGCAAGAACGTGCTGTTCCGCACGCCGCGCACCACGCCGCGCGACCTGGAGCAGCTCTATACCATCCCCGTCACGGGCGGTGCCGCCACCCAGCTGCCGCTGCCCTCCGGCTTCCAGGCCAGCTATTCGCCGGACGGCGGCCGCCTGGCCTATGTGCCCTTTTCGCAGTGGCAGCCGGCCTGGAAGCACTATCGCGGCGGCCAGACATCGCGGGTGTGGATCGCGGCGCTGAGCGACAGCGGCGTGGTCAAGATCCCGCGCGACAATTCCAACGACCGCAACCCGCTGTGGGTCGGCGACACCGTCTATTTCCTGTCGGACCGCGAGGGGCCTATGGCCCTCTACGCCTATGACGTCAAGACGGCCAAGGTCACGTCCGTCGTCCGTAATGAGAGGGGCTTCGACATCCAGTCGGCGGCGGCCGGCCCAGGCGGCATCGTCTATGACCAGTTCGGCACCCTGAACCTGTACGACACCACGACCCATCAGGCGCACGCCGTGCCGGTGACGATCTCCGGTGAGCTGCCGCAGACCCGGGCCCACCTGGAAACCCTGGATCCGGGCCAGATCCTGCACGCCGCCCTGTCGCCCACCGGCAAGCGGGTGCTGTTCGAAACCCATGGCGAGATCCTGTCCGTACCGGCGGAAAAGGGCGACGTGCGCAACCTGACGCAAAGCCCCGGCGTGGCCGACCGCGACCCTGCCTGGTCGCCCGACGGCAAGACCGTGGCCTGGTTCTCCGACCAGGGTGGGGAATACGCCCTGCATCTGCGCTCTGCCGACGGGCTGGGCCCGGTGAAGGTGATCGCCCTGGGCCAGCCGCCCAGCTATTTCTACGGCCCCCTCTGGTCGCCCGATGCCAAGAAGATCGCCTACACCGACAAGCGGCTGAACCTGTGGATGGTCGATGTGGAGCATGGCACGCCGGTGAAGGTGGACACCGACCGCTATGACAGCCCGGCCAGCCAGCTGAACCCCGCCTGGTCGCCGGACAGCCGCTGGATCGCTTATGCCAAGCAGTTGCCCAACCACCTGCACGGCATCTACGTCTACAGCCTGGCCGACAAGAAGACGCAGATGGTGACGGACGGGCGCAGCAACGCCACGTCCCCCCGCTTCGACCGCGGCGGTAAGTACCTGTACTTCGTGGCCTTCACCAACAACGGCCTGGACCAGGGCTGGCTGGACATGTCCAGCATGGGCCGCGCCACCGATGGACGCGTCTACGTCATGGTGCTGCGCCGCGACCTGCCTTCGCCCCTGGCGCCGGAGAGTGACGAGGAAGCGGCCGCCGATGGCAAGAAGGCTGGCCAGGATGACGGCGACAAGAAAGGGGATGACAAGAAGGGCGACGGCAAGAAGGTCGGGGAGGTCCGCATCGACTTCGCCGGCCTGGATCAGCGCACCCTGGCCCTGCCCATCCCGCGCGTGAACCTGGCGGGCATCGAGGTCGGGACGGAGGGTATCGTCTTCGCCGCCGCCCAGCCGGTAGCCCTGACGGATGAGGATTACCTGGACGGTGACGAGAACGGCCCGCCCAGCCTGGAGGTCGCGCGCTTCGACCTGAAGACGCGCAAGACCGACAAGTTCGTGGACGGCGTGGACGCCGGCAGCTTCCTCGTCTCCGCCGATGGGCGCAAGGTGCTGTACGCCCAGCACGGACGCTGGTTCGTGAACGGCGCCGACAAGGCGCCCGACGCCGGGGCCGGCGCCCTGAAACTGGACGAGATGCAGGTGTGGGTCGACCCCCGGGCCGAGTGGCGGCAGATGTACCACGAGGCCTGGCGCATTGAGCGCGACTTCCTCTACGACCCCAAGGCCCAGGGACTGGATTTGGCCAAGGCCGAACAGGTCTACGCCCCCTTCCTGGAGGCGCTGGCGGGCCGTGTGGACCTGAACACCCTGTTCGCGGAGATGACCGGCCATATCGGCCTGGGCCACACCTTCGTGGGCGGCGGCGCCTTCCCCAAGCAGGACAAGGTCAGCGTCGGCCTACTGGGCGCCGACTACCGCGTCGTGGCCGGCCGTTACCAGTTCGCCCGCATCCTGGAGGGCGAGAACTGGACGCCGGGCGCCCGGGCGCCCCTGACCCAGCCGGGCGTCAACGTCGCCGTGGGCGACCTGTTGCTGGCGGTCAATGGCAACGAGGTGAAGACGGACCAGGAGGTCTACCGCTATTTCCTGGGCACGGCCGGCAAGCAGACGGTGCTGACCGTGGGCCCCAAGGCCGACGGCAGCGGGTCGCGCCAGGTGACGGTGGTGCCCTTGCCCTCGGAAACCAAGCTGCGCCTGCACACCTGGATGGAGGAGAACCGGCGCAAGGTGGACCAGCTGTCGGGCGGGCGCCTGGCCTATGTCTATCTGCCGGACACGGCGGCGGGCGGCTTTGCCAACTTCAACCGCTACTACTACTCGCAGGTGGGCAAGCAGGGCGCCATCGTGGATGAGCGCTTCAACCATGGCGGCCAGATCGCGGACTTCATCGTCGAACAGATGAAGAAGACGCCGCAGATGATCGATGCCACCCGTGAGGGTGAAGAGATGGTGGAGCCGGCGCAGGCCATCTACGGCCCCAAGGTCATGATCATCAACCAGATGTCGGGCTCCGGCGGTGACGCGCTGCCCTGGCTGTTCCGCAAGGCCAAGCTGGGCACCCTGGTGGGGGTGCGCACCTGGGGCGGCCTGGTGGGCATCGGCGGCTATCCCCCGCTGATGGACGGCGGCTCCATCACCGCGCCGCGCTGGGCGCTCTACGGCACCCATGGCGAGTGGGAGGTGGAGAACATCGGCATCCCGCCGGATGTGGAGGTGGAGCAGGATCCCGCCCTGGTGCGCCAGGGCCACGATCCCCAGCTGGAAAAGGCGGTGGCCGTGGCGCTGGACCAACTGGCCAAGAACCCGCCCCAGACCTTCGCGCGGCCCGCTTATCCGGACCGCAAGCCGGTGCTGCCGGAAGGGGGGCGGTAAGGTCGTGGCAACGGGCGCGGTCCATCATCCGCGCCCTTTTCTCCGCGAAGTCCCTCTATACGGCCTCGGCCACCGCTCCTTCCGGCGGTATGTCCCGGGCCGGGGCGGGGTCGGGGATGCGCAGGCCGTGGGTGTGGGCCAGCATGGCCTGGGCGATTTCCCGTTCGCCCATGATGACCAGGCTGGCGCCGTGCTGGCGCAGATGGTCCACGGCGGCGTCGGTGTGGGCGCGGGCGATGATGTCCAGCTGGGGGTTGCGCTTGCGCGCCTGGGCCACCACCTGCCCCGCCTCGAAGCTGTTGGGCACGGCCACGAACAGCCACCGCGCGCCATCCAGGTTGGCGGCGGCCAGCACATCCGGCTGGGCCGCGTTGCCGGCGATCACCTCCTGCCCGGCGCCGCGCAGCTGTTCCAGGATGCCGGTGTCCTCTTCCACCACCAGCACGGGCGTGCCGTCCTGGCGCAGGGCCTCGCCCACCAGGCGGCCGACGCGGCCGTAACCGATGATGATGGCATGGTCGGTCAGCGCGGTCGGTTCCGGCGCCGTGAACGTCTTGGCCTTGGCCGTTGCTTCCGCCGCTTCCGCCTCGCCGGTGGCGACCGCCGCCTTGCGCTGGCGCTGGTTGGCCAGGCGCTGCAGGCCGATAAACACCAGGGGGTTCAATAGGATGGACAGGATGGCCCCCGCCAGGATCAGGCTCTGCCCCGTGGGCGGCAGCAACCCCAGGTCCACGCCGAACGCCGCCAGGATGAAGGAGAACTCACCGATCTGCGCCAGGCCGCCGGCGATGGTCAGCGCCGTCGGGATGGTGTGGCGGAAGGCGCGCACCAGCACATAGGCCGCCACCACCTTGCCCACCAGGATGATGGCCAGCGTGCCCAGCAGGGGCAGCGGATGGTCGATCAGGATGTGCCAGTCGAACAGCATGCCCACCGACACGAAGAACAGCACGGCGAAAGCGTCGCGCAGCGGCAGTGATTCCTCCGCCGCCTCGTGCGCCAGGGGGGATTCGGCCAGGGTCATGCCGGCGAAGAAGGCGCCCAGGGCGAAGGACACGCCGAACAGCTCGGCCGCCCCAAAGGCCACGCCCAGCGCCACGGCCAGCACCGCCAGGCGGAACAGCTCGCGGGAGCCGGTCTGCGCGACGCGGTGCAGGATCCAGGGGATCAACCGGCGCCCGCCTACCAGCATCAGGGCCACGAACAGGGCCACCTTGCCCAGGGTCAGCGCCAGGGTCAGGCTAAGCTGCGACCAGGACGGCGTGCCCATGCCACCCAGCAGGTCACCCAGCGCCGGCAGCAGCACCAGCGCCAGCACCATGGCCATGTCCTCCACCACCAGCCAGCCGATGGCGATCTTGCCGCCCTGCGTCTCCATCAGCCGGCGTTCCTGCAGCGTGCGCAGCAACACCACCGTGCTGGCGACGGACAGGGCCAGGCCGAACACCAGCCCCGCCCCCAGGCCCCACCCCATCACGCGGGCCAGGCCCATGCCCATCAGGGTGGCGACGCCGATCTGAGCCAGCGCGCCGGGAATGGCGATCAGTTTCACCGACATGAGGTCGGACAGGGAGAAATGCAGGCCAACCCCGAACATCAGCAGGATGACGCCGATCTCCGCCAGCTGCGACGCCAGGTGCTGGTCGGCGACGAAGCCGGGCGTGAACGGGCCCAGGATGACCCCCGCCAGCAAATACCCCACCAGGGGCGAGATGCGCAGGCGGGTGGCGATGGCGCCCAGGACGAAGGCGCAGCCGAGGCCGCCGACGATGATGGCGATCAGGGGGGTCTCATGCACCATGGGTGGGGGGTGGCCTCCGGATATGGTTTTGGGGGCGAACGCCCCGGCTTCGCGGCGCACCCTAGCAGGCCGGGCCGTTCCATCCCACCCCGCAACAGGCGGGATCCGCCTCGCATCGGCATTTTGCGGGCCGGAATGGAAACGGCAGTGACGGGGGGCACCAGGGCCCCGCGTCACCGCCGTTATTCACGCCGTCATTGGCCCAGGCGCGCCACGTTGTCGTCGGAATTGCGGTCGATCAGCTTGTTGTAGGGATCGATGCCGACGAACGCCGGCTTCTTGTTCACCACCAGCTCGATGGTCTGCTCCCCGAAGTGAAGCGGGTGCTTGGCCAGGTGGATGACGTCATGGTCGCCGAAGGTCGATGCACCCGGGTCGGTACTGAAGAGGCCGATGTCGATGGGCATGGCGCCAGCATCAGCACGACCGCCACGGCGCGGGTGGGGGCGGTCCAACCGGTCACCAGCGCCCGGCCCGTCGATCCGCAGCATGGTTTCAGTATCCCCCGTGTTCGTTCCCATAGGTTGGGCGTCCCTGTAAATCAGGGTGTTAGCGCGCATGGTATTGCAGGGGCGACGCAAATCAACGCCATTATGGGTCGATGGCGGGGGGCCAATTTCAGCCGGCGCTTGTGCGCCGTCCCGGCTCAGGCGCCCGTTGCCAGGTCGCCGACCAGTGCGGGCGCGGGCGACGGCACCGCCGCGACCTTCCGCCGTGCCCGCTTGCGCCGGGGTTTGGCCGGCGGCGCCATCTCAGGCGGCGCCACCGCCCCCAGCGCCGCCAGGGGCGGCGGGTCGACCGCGTTGTCGGTGGGCAGGTCTGCCACCGGCGCCGGCGCGGCCGCTTCTTCGGCCATGGCCGTTCCCAGCGTCTCCGCCTTGGGCTGCTGGGCCTGCATCCAGGTGTAAATGACGGCCATCAACACGAAGGCGGTGGCCAGCAGGCCGCCGGCCAGCATGTGCACCGTGTCGCCCCGGCGTAGCAGGCTGAGGCCGAACAGGATGCCGGCGGCGCACTGCGCGGGTACCAGCAGGCGGGCGCCCAGGCGGCGCCAAGGATAGGCGCGGGCACGGACCAGGGCGGTCCGGACGGCGATCCGCGAGGCGTCGCGCGCCATCAGCCCCACGCGGCGCGGACGGCGCGCCAGCCAATGCCGGGCCGATGCGATCACCGGCCGCAGACGGGCGTGAAACCGGCGCAGCAGCGCCAGGCCGGCCGCCCCCCAGGTTCGACCCAGGCGCAGGATGGCGCGTCCGGACCCGCCGGCACGCGCCCGGCCTGCCGCGCTGACCCGCGAAACCAGTCGTCCCGCGCCGTCCAGGCCCTTGGCCAGCTTTTCCAGCACGCCCCAGCCACCGGCCGCGAGGCGGGCGGCCAGGCGCGACAGGGCGCCCGGGCCCCTTCGGGGCGGTGGACCCAAGCGGGCCGGGGCGGCGGCCTGTCGCTCCAGCATCCGCAGGGTGTGGGCCAGGCGCCAGGTCAGACGGTTCGCCTGATGGTCCAGGGCATAGCCCGTCCTTACCGCCACGGCGATCCAGGCGCGGCGCAGGTGGGCGCGCACGCCGGTGCCGCGCGGGTCCTTCATGTGGCGCGCGGCGTTGTCCAGCGCGCGGTCGCGCCAGTGGCGCAAGGTGCCGGCGGCGGCTTGCGGGCCGGTCAGGGTCAGGAACAAGGACAGGCGCTGTCCCCAGGCGCGGGCGCGTCCGAACAGGGCGGCACCCGCGCGGTGCCGAAAGGCGCCCAGCCACATCAGGGCCAGGGTCCAGGCGATGGTCATCCACCGGCCCAGGCTGGCGCGGACGCGGTAAAGGCAACGGGCCACGGGGCCGGCCGGCGGCGGTGACGAAACCGGCGCCACGGTTACGGGCGCCCCGGTTATGGCCGTATCGACCGTCCGCGCGGCCGCCGCTCCCTTATCGCTGTCGTCCCCCGACATGGCGCCCCTGCCTATCCACGGGATGGCGCCGCCCCCGGTGACCACCCACCGGCACAGTCTGGCACGTTCGTGGCAGCCCGCAAGGTGCCGCACCTATGCCGTTCGGACGGGCGGCGGCGCCGTGCACGCCGCCGCTTGAGTCCTAAGGACAGGCGGGGGTCAGAGCGCCAGGCCGAAGGCCAGGCGCAGGCCTTCATGCAACTGCACGCCATAGCCGCCCAGCACGGCCAGCCGCTCGATCAGCACCAGGATCAGGGCGGAGAACAGCACCAGCCGCAAGGTGGCGCGCAGGCGCCGCTCCGGCTTCACCTTGGTCCATACCCGCAGCAGGGCGGCCAGGAAGCCGATACCCAGCAGGACCGCCGACACCCGCAGGCCCACGACGACGCCCAGCGTGCCGAACAGGGCGACCAGGGCCGCCATGCCGACCAACACCAGGCGCAGGGTCATGCCCCGGCCCCCGTTCACGTGAAGGGGCATCAGCGGACGACCTTCACCAGGGCGTGGTTCTTCTTGCCGGACGACAGCTTGATGATGTCGCCGTCGGTGATGTCGGCGGCAGTGACCTTGGCCTGCTCATCGGCAATGCGGATGTCGTTGACCTTGGCGCCACCGCCCTTGATCAGGCGGCGGGCCTCGCCATTGCTGCCCGCCAGGCCGGACCGCAGCAGCAGGGCATAGGCGGGGATGCCCTCCTCCAGTTCCGCCAGGCCTACGTCGATGCTGGGCAGGCCTTCGGACGTCGTGCCCTGCTCGAAGGTCTGGCGGGCGGTCTCGGCGGCGGCGGCGCCGGCCTCCTCACCGCGCATCAGGGCGGTGACGGCGTTGGCCAGGATCTTCTTGGCCTCGTTGATCTCCGCCCCCTGCAGGGCCTCCAGCCGCGCGATCTCATCCAGCGGCAGTTCGGTGAACAGGCGCAGGAAGCGGCCCACGTCCGCATCCTCGGTGTTGCGCCAGTACTGCCAGAAGTCCCAGTCGCTCAAGCGCTCGGAATTCAGCCAGACGGCACCGTTGGCGGTCTTGCCCATCTTGGCGCCGGACGCGGTGGTCAGCAGCGGGGCGGTCAGGCCGAACAGGGCCGCCTGCGACACGCGCCGGCCCAGCTCCACGCCGTTGACGATGTTGCCCCACTGGTCCGACCCGCCGCATTGCAGCTGGCAGCCATAGCGGCGGTTCAGCTCCACGAAGTCGTAGGCCTGCAGGATCATGTAGTTGAATTCCAGGAAGGTCAGCGGCTGTTCCCGGTCCAGCCGCGTCTTCACGGAATCGAAGGTCAGCATGCGGTTGATGGTGAAGTGGCGGCCCACGTCGCGCAGAAAGGGGATGTAGGCCAGTTCATCCAGCCAGTCGGCGTTGTTGGCCAGGATGGCGCCGTTGGGGCCGTCGTTGAAATCCAGCAGCCGGTCCATGGGCTTGCGGATGCCCAGGATGTTCTGGGCGATGGCGTCGTTGGTCAGCAGCTGGCGGGATTCGTCCTTGCCCGACGGATCGCCGATCTTGGTGGTGCCGCCGCCCATCAGGGCGATGGGCCGGTTCCCCGTCCGCTGCAGCCAGCGCAGGATCATGATCTGCACCAGGCTGCCCACGTGCAGGCTGTCCGCCGTCGCGTCGAAGCCGATATAGCCCGTCACCGGCCCGGCCAGGAAGGCGGCATCCAGCGCTTCCATATCGGTGCACTGGTGGAAGAACCCGCGCTCCGTCATGACGCGCAGGAACTCGGACTTGGGGGCGTAGGGGAACGCGCTGCTCATGGATGAACTCTGCCGGCTGGAAACGTCTGTCGAAAAGGAAGACGTCTGTTATCACATCCCCCATTCCTATAAAACGCCGGCCCGCAAAACCAGCCGGGTTCTTCGTCGGAAAAGGACTGGGCGATATCAAGCCGCCCGGCTGCTTTCCAACCGGCGCAGCGCCTGCGTGTCGCGCCGGGGCGGGGCGCCGAACATGCGGGCGTATTCGCGGCTGAACTGCGACGGGCTTTCATATCCCACCTGGAAGGCCGCGTCCTCGACGTTGGCGGCACCCGAAACCATCAGGCGCCGCGCTTCCAGCAGGCGCAGCCGCTTTTGGTACTGCAGCGGCGTCATGGCGGTTAGGGCCTTGAAATGCCGATGGAAGGCCGATGGGCTCAGCTGGGCGACGGCCGCCAGCTCGTCCACCCGGATGGCGTCGGTGAAGCGCGTCCGCAGCATGTGGATGGCGTTGATGACACGCTGGGTATGGTTCTGGGCCAGGGTCATGCGCGCGACCTCCGCGCCATGCGGGCCGCTCAGCAGCCAATAGCAGATCTCGCGCATGATGGCGGGATACAGCACCGGAATGGCCTGGGGCCGATCCAGCAGGCGCACGGCGCGCAGGGCGCAGTCGGCCAGGGGGCCATCGAAGTCGGTGACGAAGACGCCGGGGCCGGTGGCGTCGCTGACGGGCAAGGGGGGGTCCAGCCCCTCCCACACCTCGCGCAGGATGCCCAGGTCCAGCTGGATGACGATGCCCAGATAGGGCTTGTCGGGGCTGGCCTCGCTGACCTGGCCGGAGGCCGGCATCTCCATGTTGACCATCAGGGCCTGTCCGGCGCGGTAGTGATAACGCCGGTCGCCGAAGGCCGTCCATTTGGCACCCTGGACCACCAGGCACAGGGCCGGCTTGTGGATGATGTGCGATGGCGGCTTCTGCTGGTTGGTGCGCATGACGATGAAGCCGTCGATGGCGGTGGGATAAGGGCTGGTACCACTTTGCGCGTCCGTGTAGCGGGTCACCGCCTCAACCAGGGCTTCCAACATGTCCCATACTCTCGCTAAAGGGCCGTTACGCAAGGAAGTGGGAAGCCGAGCAGGATCAGGCAAGAACTAGCAGGGTTCCGGCATTCAAGCGAAACGGGCCGGGGCCTATCTTCCAGGTCAACACCCAGTCTCAAAGGAGATGAGCGATGACCTCGGAAAATTCAGTGATGTCAAAGGGCAAGGTGGCGATCGTGACGGGCGGCAGCCGCGGCCTGGGTCGCAGCACCGTCCTGGCCCTGGCCCGCGACGGCATGGACGTGATCTTCACCTACCACGCCAACGGGGCGGAGGCGGACAAGGTGGTGGCGGCGGTCGAAGGGCTGGGCGCCAAGGCGGCCGCCCTGCGGCTGGACACCGGTGCGTCCGCCACCTTCCGCGGGTTCGCGGAGCAGGTCCGGGCCGTGCTGGCGGATTGGGGCGTGGAGCGCTTCGATTTCCTGGTGAACAACGCCGGCACCTCGCACCACAACGCCATCGCCACCACGACGGAAGCCGAGTTGGACGCCCTCTACAATGTCCATTTCAAGGGCGTGTTCTTCTTGACCCAGGCGCTGCTGCCCCTGATGAACGACGGCGGCCGCATCGTGAACGTCTCCACCGGCCTGACCCGCGTCACCTTCCCGGGCAGCGCCGCCTACGCCGCCATGAAGGGCGCGGTGGAAGTGTTGACGCGCTACCTGGCCAAGGAATTGGGTGAGCGCCGCATCGCCGCCAACACGGTCGCCCCCGGCGCCGTCATGACCGATTTCAGCGGCGGCATCGTCCGCGACAATCCCGAAGTCAACAAGCGGGTGTCGGACATGACCGCCCTGGGCCGCCCCGGCGTGCCCGAGGACATCGGCCCCATGATCGCCGGCCTGTTGACCGAGGCCAACCGCTGGGTCAACGGCCAGCGCATCGAGGTGTCGGGCGGCATGGTGCTGTAATGCCAGCGGCATGAGATTTCGACTTATGCCGCTATAGGACGCGACCGCGTCCGCCGGAGCGTTTTGGGGAGCGTGAGCGGACTGAAACGCGAGGAAGCCCAGGCCACGGGTGTGGCCGCCCGGCGACTGAGGGATGGCATTTGAACGGTCACGGTCAAATGCCGTTGGCGCAAGGCCACAGGCCTCAATCGCCGGCCAGGGGCACGCGGGCCTCTTCGGCGATGGCCTGGTTCAGGCGATCGATCACCTCGCTGGCGGTGGACAGGGTGCACATGACGCGGCCCGGCTGGCTGGGGCCGGCATCGGGGGCGGGGATGGTGCGCATGTCGGCTGGCGGGATGTGCCATTCCGCCAGCATGTGGTCCAGCATCAGGCGGTCGATGATGGTGTAGTCGATGCGGCCCTTGGCCACCATGGCAACCAGGGTGCTGTGGCCGCTGCGCACCCGTTCCCGGTTGGGCGCGTCGGGCCGGGGCTGCGGCCCCGCTTGGGCGCGCAGGGCCGGCTGGACGTAGCGTTCGTCCGCCCAGGACCCGTCGGAAAAGCCGAAGACCAGGTCCGGGCGGGTCAGCAGGTCCGCCAGCGTGGGGTTGGCGCCGATGCGCGGGTCGCTGGCCCGGACCAGCAGCACCCAATCCGGCGCCGGCCCCAACGGATCGGTGAATTTGAAACGGCGGGCCCGGTCGGACGTCAACGCCCAGTTCAGGGTGCACAGGGGCTGGCGGCCGGCGTCCAGATCGGTCAGCAGGCGCCGCCGTGTCCACGGCTCCTGCCACACCAGGGTCAGGCCGGCGCGGGCCGCCACGCGGGTCATGGTATCGACCAGGGGGCCATAGGGCTGCCGTGTCTCGCGGTTCCAGTTCAGCACGGGCGGCTGTTCCGCGAAAACCATCACCAGCGTTGGGTTGGGTGGCGGCGCGTCATCGATGACCGCCCGCGCCGCCGGCGCATAACCCAGCGCGGCGCCGCACGATAAAAGAACCCCGGCCCGGAAAACCGCCGTCAGGGCGCGTCCGGGCCGGGTGCGCACTTGGGAAAAGTCTGGGCCGGCCTTATTCGGCGGCAAGCGTCTTGCCCAGGTTGCTGTCCAGGTAGGTGCCCACGACCTCGTTCAACGCGTCGGACCGATCGTTGAAGAAGTGGTTGGCGCCCTCGACCTTCTTGAAGTCGATCTTGATGTCGCGCTGGTTGGACAGCTTGTTGACCAGCTTGGTCACCGCCGCATCCGGCACCAGTTCGTCCTTGTCGCCGTGGACGATCAGTCCGGAGGACGGGCAGGGCGCCAGGAAGCTGAAGTCGAACATGTTGGCGGGCGGGGCCACCGACACGAAGCCGTCGATCTCCGGCCGGCGCATCAGCAGCTGCATGCCGATCCAGGCGCCGAAGGAGAAGCCGCCGATCCAGCAGGCCGTGGCGTTGGGATTGTAGGTCTGCAGCCAATCCAGCGCCGACGCGGCGTCCGACAACTCGCCCTCGCCCCGGTCATAGGTGCCCTGGCTGCGGCCGACGCCGCGGAAGTTGAAGCGCAAACAGGAGAAGCCGCGCTGCGCGAAGGCATGGAACAGGGTGTAGACCACCTTGTTGTTCATGGTCCCGCCGTACTGCGGGTGCGGATGCAGCAGCAGGGCGATGGGGGCGTTGGTCGACTTGCCGTGAAGGTAGCGTCCCTCGATCCGGCCGGCCGGTCCATTGATGATGACTTCAGGCATCGTGCTCCGTTTCCGCTGCTGTATGGGACGTGGTACCCGTACCGTTGGAACCCGCACGGGGGGAAAACAGCCGCATCGAGGCCCGTGGCGCTGGCATCGCTTGACCCCGCCTGCACGCGATCTTATATCGCAAGGCTGGGCCTCCTGGAGCCATGTGCGGACGCATCGGACAATCTGACCCCCCGTTTCTCGGGACGGCCAGGCTGCAATGATGGCAGACGACCATTCCGGGCGCGATTTATACCACAGCGAGCGCATCGGTGTTCAAGCGTCTTCAAGAAGAGATCGAGGGTATTAAAGCCCGCGACCCGGCGGCGCGGTCCACCCTGGAGGTGCTGCTGTGCTATCCGGGCCTACATGCTGTGCTTTTGTACCGCCTGGCCAACCATTGCTGGCGTAACGGCTGGCCGACGCTGGGCCGATTCATTTCGCACCTGGCCCGCATGGGCACCGGCATCGAAATCCACCCCGGCGCCACCATAGGCGAGGGATTCTTCATCGACCACGGCATGGGCGTGGTGATCGGCGAGACGGCGGAGATCGGCCGCAACGTCCACCTTTATCACGCGGTCACCCTGGGCGGCACCTCGCTCAGCAAGGGTAAGCGCCATCCCACCGTGGGCGACAACGTCATCATCGGCGCGGGCGCCAAGATCCTGGGCGCCATAACCATCGGGGCCGGGGCGCGCATCGGCGCCAACGCGGTGGTGGTGGCCGACGTCGCGGCGGGCGCCACCATGGTGGGCATCCCGGCCCGCGCCGTCACGGCCAAGGCCAAGACGGAAAAGGACCAGTTCCTGGCCTACGGCACGCCCTGCAACAACCTGCCCGACCCCGTGGCCCGCGCCCTGCAGGCGCTGACCGACCAAGTCAGTACCCTCAGCCGCCGCATCGAGGAGCTGGAGCAGGCGGCCCCCATCGTCCCCCTGGTCGCTTCCGAGATGATCGCCCCCCAGATGGTCCGGGCCGGCGTCGGGGATGAGGAGTGCGGCAAGCCCGGCCGCTCACCCTGCTGAGCGACTCGACCGTCCCTTCCAACCGGTTCACCCTGATGCCGTCGACCTATCTCGACCATAACGGCACCTGCCCGCCCCGGCCCGAGGCCGTTGCGGCCATGGTGGCGGCGCTGTCCCTGCCGGGCAACCCGTCCTCCGTCCATGCCCAGGGACGTGAGGCGCGGCGGCGGGTGGAGGTGGCGCGCCGTCAGGTGGCAGCATTGCTGAACCTGCCCCCCGCCACCCTGATCTTCACCGGCAGCGGGACGGAGGCCAATGCGCTGGCGCTGGCCAGCGCCGGCGATCGCTCCGTCATCACCAGCACCATCGAGCACGCCAGCGTGCTGGAGGCAACCCCGGGGGCCGTCCGCTGCCCGGTCACCCCGGATGGCAGGGTCGATTTGGGCGCGCTGGACACGATGCTGGGGGGCGCCGGCCGTCCGGCCTTCCTGTCGCTCATGGCGGTGAACAACGAGACCGGCGTCATCCAGCCGGTGGCCGAGGCGGCGGCCCTGGCGCGGCGCCACGGTGCCCTGTTTCACTGCGACGCCAGCCAGGCGGTGGGCCGCCTGACCTGGGACTGGGCCGCCCTCGCGCCCGATTACCTGACCGTTTCCGCCCACAAGATCGGCGGGCCCCAGGGGGTGGGCGCCCTGGCCGTGTGGGACGGCGCCCCTCTGGCCCCCATCCTGCGCGGCGGCGGTCAAGAGCGGCGGCGGCGGGCGGGGACGGAGAACGTGGCCGGCATCGTCGGCTTCGGCGCGGCGGCGGCGGCCTGCGACGCCGGCGCCTTCAACCGGCTGGCGGTCTTGCGCGACGGGTTGGAGGCGCGGCTGCGGGCGGCGGCGGCGGAACTGGTGGTGGCCGGCGCCAGGGCGGAGCGTGTGGCCAACACCAGTTGCCTGGTGACGCCCGGCTGGCGGGGGGAGACGCAGGTGATGGCGCTGGATCTGGCCGGCTACGCCGTCAGCAGCGGTTCCGCCTGCTCCAGCGGCAAGGTCGCGGCCTCCCACGTGCTGGCGGCCATGGGGATGGGGCCGGATCTGGCCGGTTGCGCCATCCGCGTCAGCCTGGGCTGGTCGACCACCGAGGATGAGGTGCGGCGTTTCGCCGACGCCTGGATCGCCCTATATGGCCGCCGCATGCCGGCGCCGGCGGCACAGCAGGCGCACTTATCGCCACAGGATAGGCAGTCTATCGTTTCCCAGACGGCGCGGCAGCAGTAGGGTTGCGCCCCGGCTGGCTTAAGAAGGCCGGGCTGGGTTATGACTCCCCGGGGGCGGGGTGAAGCAGGGGTAGGCGGCGCATGGCCGAGGGTAGTGGTGGGAACAAAGCCCCGCACAAGGGGGCGGGACAGGGTGTCTCCGGCGTGGTGCCGGGCGGCATGGGGGATTGCTGGGCCTGTGGCAAGCCGGTCTCCGGCCGGGCGCTGTTCTGCCACAACTGCGGCTCCATCCAGCCGCCGGCCGACCTGGATGCCTTCGCGCGCCTGAACCTGGAACGCCGCTTCGATGTCGAGCGCGCGGTGCTGGACCGCCAGCGCGCCGGCTTCACCCGCATCCTGGATCCGGAACGGCTGAAGTCGCGCGGGCCCCAGGAACGCGCACTGGCCGACCGGCACCGCCAGGCTGTGGAACAGGCCTACGCCACCCTGCGCGACCCCGCGGCCCGCGCCCGCTATCTCCTGGACCTGGTGCGCCCGGACGGCGATCTGCCGGGAACGCCGGGCAAGGGGCCGGAGGATGCCGACATGGCCGATCTGGCGGCCCAGGTGGCGGAGCTGCACGCCGCCAATCCGGTGGATGAGGACCAGCTGGAGCAGGCGACTCTGGGTGTCATTGGCGCCATCGCCGGCACTCTGGTGGACCTGTCCGCCGCCTTCCACAATGACAATCTGGCGGCCGTGCCGGCACTGGCCGAGCGTCTGGCCCTGTGCCAGCAGCTGGGTGAGGCGCTGGGTGCCGTGACGCCGCCTGACGCGGATTGATTCCCGGCCCCATCGATCCCCATCCTTGATCATCCCCCGCCTTCCGGCGCTATGTTCGGGGATGGGCGGCGCCTGGGCCGCCCGGCAGCCACCGGGTGCGGGGCATGGACAAGACTTACACCGGCGTTTCCTCCTTTGACGGCGCCGCCCGGCGGCCGAGCCCCGCCGGGCTGTTCGACCGTCTGCGCCGCCTGATCGCGCCGGAACGCGGCGACCGGGAGGATAGGCAGCTGGCCGTGGCCTTGTGCTTCGTCGCCGGCATGACCAATGCCGGGGGTTTCCTGGCGGTGGGTCAGTACACCTCGCACATGTCGGGGGTGGTGTCGGGCCTGGCCGACAACCTGGTGCTGGGCGCCACGGACATGGTTCTGATGGGGCTGGGTGCCCTGGGCGCCTTCCTGGCCGGTGCAGCCTGTTCCGCCATCCTGATCAACTGGGGCCGGCGCCGGGCCAACACCAGCCAGTACGCCTTGCCTCTGTCGCTGGAGGCGGCCCTGTTGCTGCTGTTCGGCGCGCTGGGCATGCTGCGGCCGCATGTCCGCTATTTCCTGGATATCGCCGTGCCCCTGCTGTGCTTCATCATGGGCCTGCAAAACGCCATCATCACCAAGATATCCCGCGCCCGTATTCGCACCACCCACATGACGGGGATGGTGACGGATATCGGGATCGAGCTGGGCAAGATGCTCTATTGGAACCGGCGTTCGGCGGACGCCGTCAACGCGGTGGGCCAGGATGGCGCCCGCGTCCAGGCCGACCTGCCCAAGCTGCGCCTGTTAAGCAGCCTGGTCGGGTCGTTCTTCGGCGGCGGGGTTCTGGGCGCCCTGGGCTTCAAGGTCATCGGCTTTTCCGTCACCGTGCCGCTGGCCCTGCTGCTGTTGCTGCTGGCCATCGTGCCGCTGGTCGATGACCTGCGGCGCGCGCCCGCGCCGCGTTGACCTGAGGGCGCCCCGTCCCGCGTTGAAGGACTGTCAGGGTGTCCCCACCCCCGGCATCACCCGCACCTCCAGCGCCGACGGGTAGTCGGGGCTGCGATAGACGCGTTCGTGTGCGGCCTTGAAGTCTTCCGGCTTGGCGTTGGGGATATCGACGAAGGTCTGGGGGTTGCGGTCGGTCAAGGGGAACCAACTGCTCTGGATCTGCACCATGATGCGATGGCCGCGGCGGAAGGTGTGGTTGACGTCGGCCAGGGCGTAACGGATGGGCGTCACCTGGTCCGGCACCATGGGTTCCGGCTTTTCGAAACTGTTGCGGAACTTGGCTCGCAGCGGGTCGCCGCGCACCAGCTGCTGGTATCCGCCCAGATCGACCGATGGCGGCGGCACGTCGGCCTTGGGGTCGGTCGATCCCTCCGCCCCGCCGGCTTGGCCGGGCGGCAGGTCCTGCGGATAGACGTCGATCAGCTTGACCACCCAGTCGCTGTCGGTGCCCGAGGTGGAGACGAACAGCTTGGGCGACACCGGGCCGACGATGGTGACGTCGGCCTCCAGCGGCGCGGTCTGGTAGACCAGCACGTCGGGCCGGGTGGTGGCGAAGCGCTGGTCGGCCACCATGTACTCCTTGGGCACGTCGGTGGTGACGTAGCCGACGTAGGGCACAGGGTGGGCCGGGTCGCTGACGTATTCGTCGAATTTGGTCCCGTTCTTGGCCGCCGCCGGCGCCGTCCAGGCCAGGCCGCCGCCGGGCTGCAGGTACAGCGTGCGGGTCTGCGCCTGCTTGGGCGGCCAGGACGCGTACTGGCGCCAGACGTTGGTGCCGGTCTCGAACACCGTGGCCTTGGCCAGCTTGGCATCCGGCGCGCCCTTCAGGTGCTGTTCGAAGAAGGGGAAGAGGATGTTCCGGCGGTAGTAGTCGCCGGTGTCGGACGCGAAGTCCACCGCCCCCAGCTTGCGGCCGTAAGACCGGGCCCAGCCGCCGTGCACCCAGGGGCCGATCACCAGGTTGTTGGGCGTGCCGGGGTTCTGCGCCTCGATGGCGTTGTAGGTGGTGAAGGGGCCGTGCAGATCCTCCGCGTCGAACCAGCCGCCCACGGTCAGCACGGCGGCCTTGATGTTCTTCAGATGCGGGGCGATGGCGCGCGGCTTCCAGTAATCGTCGTAGGTGGGGTGGTCCACCATTTCGCGCCAGTTGATCCCGTCCTCCTTGCTGAACAGGTCGCTGATCTGCGCCAGGCTGCCTTTCCTCAGGTAGAAGTCATAGCCGTCGGTGGTGCCGAAATCGTAATCCGACCAGCCGCGCGGTTCCGTGGTGGGGTTCTTCTGCGGCTTGAACGCGGCGTAGAAGCTGAAGTTGGCCGCCAGCATGTAGGCGCCGCCGTGATAGGCGTCGTCGCCCATGTACAGGTCGGTCACCGGCGCCTGGGGGGAGGCGGCCTTGATGGCCGGGTGGCTGTCGATGATGCTGGCGGAGGTGAAAAAGCCCGGGTAGCTGATGCCCCAGATGCCGACCTTGCCGTTGTTGCCCGGCACGTTCTTCAGCAGCCAATCCACGCTGTCGTGCATGTCGCTGCTATCGTCGGTGTCCGTCTTGGACTTCTTGGCGTCGATGTGCGGGCGCATTTCCACCCAGCTGGCGCCGGACATGAAACGGCCGCGCACATCCTGGAAGACGAAGATGTAGCCGGACTTGTCGAAATCCGGTGAGGGGCCCAGCTGCTTGGGATAGGCCTCGCTGCCGTACCATAGCTCCTTGCCCACCCGGGCGCCGACACCATAGGGCGTGCGCACCATCAGGAAGGGATAGGTCTTGGACTGGTCCTTGGGCACGTAGACGACGGTGAACAGTTCCACGCCGTCGCGCATGGGAACGCGGTACTCGTACTTGGTATAGTGCTCCGGCACGCTGTAGGGCTTGTCCTGCCCCTGTTGCGCCGCCCCCTGGCCCGCCCCTTGGGCCAGGGCCACGGGTGCCGACATCGACCCCGCCAGCGTCAACGCCAAACCCAAGGCGGCCACCGCGCGCCCCGCGACCCTGCCCATCGTCATGCCATTCCCCATCCAGCCAAATCCCATTGCGGGCGGTCCGGCGCCCCAATCGTTTGGCCGTCAAGCTAAGCCATTACGGATCCTGGTGGAAGCGGGGATTGGGGCGGGATCAGGAACAGCCGTCGGCCGTCTCCGGCGCCTCGCTGTCGGCGGGGCGGGGGATGTGCAGTTCGGTTGCCAGGGCGGCGTCGCTGCTGCAATAGGGCCTCTTGGTCTGCCAGTTGCGGATGCGGTGGAAGGTGTCGGCGGTGGTGCCCACGGGGTCGTCATCCTGGGCGTTGGCGGTTAGCTGGTAGACGGCGATGGTGGTGGGGGCCGGATCGGGGACGGAGTCACCCATCTTGCGGGTGGCGATCAGCAGCAGGGTCTGCGGCTTGCCCTCCACCGTGCCGTGGGCGAAGACGACGGAGCGCACGGCGTCCTCCCCGGTGTGCGGGCTGTCGCGGACGATTTCCGCCACGCCGGGCGGCGTCTCCGCCTCGACCGACACCAGGTTCCAGCCGTGGCGGTCGCCGCCGGCCGGTTTCATCATCACCATGTAGCTGGCGTGGCCCCAGGCGTTGCCGTTATCGCGCCAGGCACGGACGACGATGGCCGTCCGTCCGTCCGGGGCGAAGTTGTCCAGGGTGTTGACGCCGTACTCGAGGGCGATGGGATTCAGGTGGGTGATGCCCTGGGGACCATCGCCCGGTGCCGTTTTTGTGGCCTGGGGCTTGGCGGCGACGGCGGGCTGGGCCGCCAGGGAAAGGGCCAGGAACGATGGCAACAACCAGCGAAGCAACGGCATTGGGGCGGGCCTTGTCTGTCATGGGGCGCAATTTTCGCCCTTCATACAGCGCCGTCCGTGTCGGTTCCATGACGCGCCCGGTCACGGGCGCCCCGTTGGCGGCCGGCATGCGTGACGCCATCTTTACAAGTGGCCCGCCGCCCTCTACCAAAGCAGGCTGATCCGGGCGGCGTCCGCCGTTGATGTCGCGATTTATAGGCCAACCCTTATCAGAGTGATGCAGTGCCATGCCCAAGATGACGTTCGTTGAGACCGATGGAACCCGCCGCGAGGTGGATGCCCCGCTGGGCCTGTCGATCCTGGAGGTCGCCCGTCGGCACAACATCGATCTGGAAGGCGCCTGCGAGGGCTCGCTGGCTTGCTCCACCTGCCATGTCGTCGTGGCGCCGGAATGGTACGATCTGCTGCCGGATGCCAAGGAAGATGAGGAGGACATGCTGGACCTGGCGTTCGGCCTGACCAAGACCTCGCGCCTGGGCTGCCAGATCCGCATCTCCGAAGAGCTGGACGGCCTGGTCGTGCAGCTGCCTGGCGCCAAGTAAGCCGGCGCCCAGCGCCGCTTGCCCCATTGATTTTCCAAACGCACAGGCCGGCCTTGCGGGAATGACCGCCAGGCCGCGCTTGCGCTTTGGCGCGTCTTGGCCCATATGCGGGCCCATGAATTCCCTAGGCTTCGATAAGGCGCCGGCCGACACCCGCGTGGTGGTCGCCATGTCCGGCGGGGTGGACAGCTCGGTCACCGCGGCCCTCCTGAAAGAGGAGGGATACGACGTGGTGGGCGTCACCCTGCAGCTGTACGACCACGGCATGGCCGTGGGGCGCAAGGGGGCCTGCTGCGCCGGCCAGGACATCTACGACGCCTCACGCGTGGCTGAGACCATCGGCATCCCCCACTACGTGCTGGACTACGAATCCCGTTTCTCCGACGCGGTGATGCAGGATTTCGCCGACAGCTACCTGCGCGGCGAGACGCCCATCCCCTGCGTGCGCTGCAATCAGCGGGTCAAGTTCCGCGACCTGTTGGACCAGGCCCGCGACCTGGGGGCGGAGGCGCTGGCCACCGGCCATTACGTGCGCCGGGTGCAGGGCGCCAGCGGGGCGGAACTGCACCGCGCCGCCGACCCGTCCAAGGACCAGAGCTACTTCCTGTTCGCCACCACCCAGGCGCAGCTGGATTTCCTGCGCTTCCCCCTGGGCGGCATGCCCAAGACGGAAACCCGGGCGCTGGCCGACCGCTACAACCTGCCGGTGGCCGACAAGCCCGACAGCCAGGACATCTGCTTCGTTCCCAACGGCTCCTACGCCGCCGTGGTGAACCGCCTGCGCCCTGGTGCCGTGACGCCGGGCGACATCGTCCATGTCGATGGCCGCGTGCTGGGCCGGCATGAGGGCGTCATCAACTACACCGTGGGCCAGCGCAAGGGCCTGGGCCTGGGCGGCAACGCCACCCTGGCGGTGGAACCGGGTGGTGATACCGACCCGCTGTACGTCGTGCGGGTGGATGCCGCCAGCGCCCAGGTGGTGGTGGGCCCGCGCGCGGCCCTGGCCCGGACGCGCGTGACCGTGCGCGAGGTCAACTGGCTGGGCGGCGCCGCGCCGGCCGACGGCGTGCCGGTGACGGTCAAGTTGCGCTCCGCCCAGCCGGGCCTGGCGGCGCGCCTGTTCCTGGATGCCCAGGGTGGCGCCACCGTGGAACTGGACCAGCCCCAGTTCGGCGTCGCCCCCGGCCAGGCCGCCGTTTTCTACCAGGACGACCGCGTGCTGGGCGGCGGCTGGATCGTGGGCGCGGCCTAGCCCTTTCCCTTTGTGGTAGTGTGGCCTCCCTTCCTTCTGGATCGGAGTTGCCATGGAAGCCGGCCGTCCCAGCCGTACCGCCCTGGTGGTCGCCGCGTTACGGGCGGCGCACCAACTGGTGGATGCACCCGTCATCTTCGCCGACCCGGTGGCCTTGCCTATCCTGGGGCCGGACGCCGAGGCGCGCATCCGGGATGACGAGGCGCGGCTGCACGCGCCGCCCGCCCGTTTCCTGCGCGCGTCTCTGGTGGCGCGCAGCCGCTTCGCCGAGGATGGGCTGGCGGTGGCCGTGGCCGCTGGCGTGGACCAGTACGTGGTGCTGGGCGCCGGCCTCGATACCTTCGCCTATCGCAACCCCCATCCCGGTGTGCGGGTGTTCGAGGTCGATCACCCGGCGACCCAGGCGTGGAAGCGCTCGATGCTGGAGGCTGCGGGCATCGTGCCGCCCGCCGGCGTGGCCTATGCCGCCATCGATTTCGAGCGCGACACCCTGACGGACGGCCTTACCCGCGCCGGGTTCGATTGGGACCGGCCGGCCTTCGTCGCCTGGCTGGGCGTCACCATGTATCTGACGCGGGACGCCATCCTGGATACGCTGCGTCGTGTGGCGACCCTGCCCGCCGGCAGCGCCATCGTTTTCGATTACAGCCTGCCGCCGGATCGCCTGACCGAGGCGCAGCGCGTGACTTTCCAGGCCATGGTCGACCGCGCGGCGGCGGAGGGGGAGCCGTGGCGGAGTTTCTTCACCCCCGACGCGCTGGCGGCCGACCTGCGCGGGCTGGGCTTCGGCGCGCTGGAGGATGTGGGGCCGGCCGAGCTGAATCCCCGCTATTTCGCGGGTCGCAGCGATGGTTTGGTCCTGGGTGGCATCAGCCGCCTGATGCACGCTGCCGTTACCTGAGGCGGATCGGGCAACGGACCCGCTTAGGCCGGAGGGCAAGGCCCCCTAGCCGGACGGCGCACGCATAAGGGCGTATCGCCAGCGGTTTTGCCCGCGCGTAGTCTGGTCCCATCACATTCGGCATGCGGAACAAGGGCTTGCCGACACCTGGGGGAGGATAGAGGATGCTGCGTACCGTCGCGATCACGTGCCTGGCGGCTCTGGCCCTGATGGGGTGTTCCATGCCCACGCCCGTGTCCAACGTCTCGGCGGAGGATTTGGCCGGCACGGGATGGGAACTGCAGCACTGGCAGCAGCGCAACGGCGGCGCCTATCCCCTCATGCCCGGCGGCAACGGCGGGCCGATCAGCATTCGTTTCAGCCGCGACGGGGCGGCCAACATCCTGTCGGGCAGCGCCGGCTGCAACCGCTATCGCGGCGGCTACACCCTGGGCGGGGGGTATCTGCAGGTGCTGCCGGCCGCCACCACCCGCATGGCCTGCCTGTCGCCGGAACGCGCCAAGCTGGAGCAGGACTACCTGAACGTTCTGGCCAACGCCACCACCCTGACCCGCGACCGTGATCCCGGCCGCGACCTGGATACCCTGACGCTGGCCAGCAGCGAGGGCGACGAACTGCTGTTCGTGCGTGTCCTGGGAGGGGAGGCGCCGGAACCGGGGTCGGTCGGCAACACCGTGGGGCAGTAAGCACTGTCGGGATGTTCTGGAAACAACAAACCCCTGGGGTCCGTGCAGGTCGCCCCAGGGGTTCGTGTAAGCGGCCGGTGCGGGTTAGACACCACCGAATTGGTAGCAGCGGAGGGATTTGAACCCCCGACCAAGGGATTATGATTCCCCTGCTCTACCACTGAGCTACGCTGCCATAGACCGCCGCCGGACGGGCCGGCGTTGGTGAGGGCCGTCATGTAGGACACCTGACCGGGCGCTGTCAAGGCCCTCGCCCAGGCCACGGCGCATTTTTCGGTATGGGTCCGATGCGCCGCCCAACCGGGTCCTTGTCGGGCCCTCGATCCTTGCCGCGCCGGTCGATCGGGGCGGTGAGGAACAGGTGGCGGGGGAAGGATACCACCGGTACAGTCACGGCCGCATCCTATCCGCCTGGACGCCGCCAGACCCCGCATGCTGTCCCTGATCACGGCCCCCTTCCGCCTGCTGTTCCGCCTGGTGGGGTTCCTCATCCTCATGGCGGTCGTGCTGGTGGTGGTGTTCCCCTATGCCGTGGATCTGCCCGGCTGGGCGCAGACGGTCATGGCGCGCGTGAGCGACGACCCCGCCAGCGGCGTGGTGGTGCGGGCGGAGCCGGAGGTGCAGCGCGGCGTCATCGCCCGCCTGGTGCTGCATGACCTCAGCCTGGCCAATCCGCTGACGCCGGACCGGCCCTCGATCACCGCCGCCCGCGCGGTGGTGGAGGTGGACCCGCTGGCCTCCCTCGCCAGCGGCCGGCTGATCCTGCGCACCCGCGTGCTGGACCCGGTGATCTATGCCGACCGTCCCATCAATCTGCGCGGCCTGCTGGCGGGTGTGGACCGCACCCTCGGCGGCGCCGGGATCGGCAACAGCGTCAGCCTGGTGGGCGGCAGCGTAAGGCTGTCGGGTAAGGGCGGGGACTCCGGCATCGACCTGGGTGCCGTGACGATGGAGGCGGCGCCGCCTGCCGATCACGCCGGCGCCCCTTATGCCGGCAGGGGTCGCGGCCCGTCCTGATCGGCGGGGACTTCTTCCTCCGCCGGTCGGTGGTGGATGTCGGCCCGCCGCGCCAGCCAAGCCAGCAGCAGCAGGCCGGGGATGCCCAGGCCGGCGCTGATGGTGAAATATAGCGGCCAGGAATTCAGTTGGTCAGCCAGCCAGCCGGTGCCGCCCGACAGGATGTCCAGCGGCAGGGTGGCCAGGCTGGACAGCAGGGCGTATTGCGTGGCGGTGAAGCCCGTGTCGCACAGGCGGGAGAGGAAGGCGGTGAAGGCGGCGGCACTCATGCCGCCGGCGAAGAACTCCAGCCCCACCACCAGGCCCAACAGGGTCACGCTGTGCGGTTGGGTCGCCAGCACGGCGTACATCAGGTTGGTGATGATCATGAAGGTGCCGCACAGGAACAGGCCGCGCACCGGGCCCGTGCGCCCCGCCACCGTGCCGCCGGTGATGGCGCCGGCGATGGCGCAGGCCATGCCCAGCATCTTGGTGACGGCCGCGATCTCCACCTTGGTGTAGCCGTCGCTCAGGAAGAAGTTGGTGGCCATGACGTTCACGTAGACATCGCCCAGCTTGTAGATGGCCACGAACACCAGGATGGCCAGCCAGCCACGCCGGGTGGCGAAGCGGGTGAAGGGCGCCACCACCGCGTCCTGCACCCAGACGTCGAAACGCTGGCGCGGGGGGGCAGGCGGGCGCGCCGGCTCCGGCGCCAGCAGCACCGCCCCCATGCCAACGACCACCAGGGCCGCCATGACCACGTAGACTGTGGACCAAGGCACCAGGGTCGACAGGTATAGGGCGCCGGCGCCGGCGACGATCATGCCCAGGCGGTAGCCTACGAGATAGGCGCCGGCCCCCGGCGCCTGCAGCGTGTCGGGCAGCAACTCCACCCGCAGGGCGTCCAACACGATGTCCTGGCTGGCGGAGGCGAAGGAGGTGGCGACGGTGGCCACCGCCAGCCAATAAAGGTTGGCGGCGGGGTCGCTGGACGCCATGGCCAGCAGGGCCAGCATCAGCGCCGCCTGGGTCACCAGGGCCCAGCCGCGCCGCTGGCCCAGCGCGCGCGTCAGCAGGGGTAGGGGCAGCCGGTCGATCAGCGGCGCCCACAGCGGCTTGAAGGTGAAGGGGCTGCGCACCATGGCGAACAGGCCGATGGCGGTGCGGCTGACATGCACCTCGGTCAGCCAGGCCGACAGGGTGGAGAACAGCAGGAAATAGGGTAGCCCGCTGGCGAAGCCCAGGAACAGCACCGTCAGCACCCGGCGATCCAGCCAGAGGGTCCATCCGGAGGCGGATGTGGTGGATGGTGGAGTCGACGGTGCGGTCATGGAGGCGGCGCTGCCCTTGATGGGGACGTCTGGGGCGGCATCATCGCCTGCGCGGCACGCCGCCGTCCAGGCTTGACGCCATCACGTCGGCAGCCCGGCCGCGAACAGGCTGGTCACCTGGCGCGCCAGGGCCTCGGGCGACGCCGCATCGGCCTGCCGCTGCAGGCGGCCGTCCACCATCAGGCAGGCCAGGCCGTGGACCAGGGACCAGGCGGCCACCACGGCGGCCTCGCGCTTCTCCTCCGGCGCCAGGCCGGCGACCCGGGCGGCCAGAATGCCGTAAGCGCTTCCAGCGGTGGGTGGTTTCGGCGGCATGCCGCCGAGCGGCGCCCCGAACATGATGCGGAACAGGGCCGGGCGTTCCAGGGCGAACAGCACATAGGCCACGCCTTGCTCCACCAGGGCCTGGCGCGGGTCCGTCGCCATGTCGGCCCGGGCCAGCCGGTCGCGCAGGTCGGCGTAGCCTTGTTCCGCCACCGCCGCCAGCAAATCGGCCTTGTCAGCGAAATGGCGGTAGGGCGCCATGGCCGACACCCCGGCCCCCCGCGCCGCCGCCCGCAGGGTCAGGGCCTCCACCCCGCTTTCCTCCAGCAGGGCCAGGGCCGTGCGCACCAGGGCGTCGCGCAGGTTGCCATGATGATAGCCCGCCTTCTCTGTTGACACTGTAAACATCCTCGCTTTAAATGCCGCCATGTTTACGAAGTAAACTTCAAGGAGAGGCTGTCATGCAACAGCGCCGCGCTTCGGTCGACCTGTCCGCCTACCCCGACCTGGTGGTGATCTACCTGGGCTTTCATGTGAACAGCCTGCGCGGGCTGTTGGGCCTGGCCCGGCTGGGGCGCGGCCTGAACCGCGTCGCCCGGGATTTTCCCGATGGCCTGCTGGCGCATGAGCAACTGTTCTACGGCATGCGCCATCTCGGCATGCGGCAGTATTGGCGCGACCTGGAAAGCCTGGAGCGCTTCACCCGCAGCGAACCGCACAAGACCTGGTGGCGGGATTTCCTGGCCAAGGACGGCGGGGCCGGCTTCTGGCATGAGACCTACCGCCGCCCGGGCGGGATGGAGGCGGTGTACGTCAACATGCCCCGCCCCATCGGCTTTGGCGCCTTCGCCGCCGCCCGCACCCCCACCGGCCCGTTCATGAGCGCGCGCGACCGCCTGGCCGCCGGCTGAACGCGTGCCGACTGGGGCCTTTATCCCCTATCCGTTTTGCGGGACTATCGGCGGCCCCCTCCCGGGGGGGCTTGGGATACCGCGTTGGACGGAGGGGCATATGGGGACGAACCGGCTACGGCTGTTGGCGGGCGTGACGTTGGGCTGGGCGCTGCTGGCCGGCCCGGCGCCGGCGGCCGAAAAGGCGCACTCGTGGGCGCTGGAGCTGCACGGCGGCGCCGGCACGGTCGATCCCGCCAAGCTGACGCCGGAGGCGGCGGCCGCCTACCAGGCGGGCATGACCGCGGCGCTGGAGGCCGGCACCGCCGTGCTGAAGTCCGGCGGCACGGCGCTGGACGCGGTGGAGGCCGCGCTGAAGGTGCTGGAGGATGATCCCCTTTTCAACGCCGGCCGGGGCGCGGTCTTCACCGCCGCCGGCCGCAATGAGATGGATGCCGCCATCATGGACGGCGCCACCCTGAAAGCCGGCTCCGTCGCCACCGTCACCCACACCCGCCACCCCATCAGCCTGGCCCGCGCCGTCATGGAAAAGACGCCGCACGTCATGCTGGCGGGTGAGGGGGCCGACGCCTTTTCCAAGGAGGCGGGCCTGGAACAGGCCGACCCCGCCTGGTTCTTCACCGAACGGCGCTGGCAGGCGCTGGTGAAGGAACTGACGGACAAGGGCCTGCCCGTGCCGCCGCGCCCGGCTGGCGTCCCGGCGGAACCGGACAAGCACACCCTGCTGGACCTCAGGAACTTCGAACCGGCGGACGCCCACCGCTTCGGCACCGTGGGCGCGGTGGCCGTGGACGCCAAGGGCAACGTGGCCGCCGCCACCTCCACCGGCGGCATGACGGCCAAGCGGCCGGGCCGCATCGGCGACAGCCCCATCATCGGCGCCGGCACCTATGCCTCCAACCAGTCCTGCGCCGTGTCGGCCACCGGGTCGGGCGAATACTTCATCCGCCTGACGGTGGCGCGGGAGATCTGCGCCTTGGTGCAGTACCAGCATATGAAGCTGCAGGCGGCGGTGGATGAGGTGATCCAGCACCGGTTGACGGCCCTGGGCGGCGATGGCGGCGTCATCGCCGCCGCCCCCGACGGCACGCTGGCCTGGGGCTTCAACACCACCGGCATGTACCGCATCCGGGTGAAGCAGGGCGGGGCGCCGGAATTCGGCATCTTCAAGGACGAGGGCGCCGCCAAGGCCCACCCCAAGAATGAACCCTGAGCCGATGCGCCCTGACGCCATGCGCCGGCTGCTCACGGCCTGTTTGGCCACTGTCCTGTCCATGCTGCCGCTGGCCGCGCGGGCGGATGACGCTTTGCTGGTGATCCGCCCGGCCCGGGTCTGGACGGCGGAGGAGGAGGAGGCACCCCACGCCGGCTGGGCCGTGCTGGTTCAGGGCGACCATATCCAGGCCGTGGGGCCGGAGGCGTCGCTGGGCGCGCCGGCCGGCGTCCCGGTGCTGGACCTGCCCGGCGCCACGCTGTTGCCCGGCCTGATCGACCTGCATTCCCACCTTTTCCTGCACCCCTATAATGAGGCCTCGTGGGACGACCAGGTGCTGCGCGAAAGCTTGTCCTACCGCACCCTGCGGGCGGGGCGTCAGGCCACGGCCACCCTGATGGCCGGTTTCACCACCCTGCGTGATTTGGGCACGGAAGGGGCGGGCTATGCCGACGTCGGCCTGAAGAAGGCCATCGAGGATGGCCTCGTGCCGGGTCCGCGCCTGTTCGTCGCCACCCGGGCCATTGTCGCCAGCGGCGCCTACGGCCCCTCCGTCACGAAGTTCCGTGAGGACATGGACCTGCCCCAAGGCGCGGAGGAGGCGAGCGGCGAGGCGGCGGTGGCCGCCGCGGCCCGAAGCCAGGCGGCGCGCGGCGCGGATTGGATCAAGTTCTACGCCGACTACCGCACCGGGGCGGACGGCGGCACCCGTCCCACCTTCAGCCAGGCGGAGATGGTAGCCCTGATCGCCGCCGCCCACGATACCGGCCGCCCGGTGGCGGCCCACGCGGCGTCGGATGAGGGCATGCGCCGGGCCGTGCTGGCCGGTGTGGACACCATCGAGCATGGCTATGGCGGCACCGACGCCACCTTCAAGGAAATGGCCAAGCGCGGCGTCGCCTACCTGCCCACCCTGACGGCGCCAGAGGCCACCAGCCGCTATTTCAAGGGCTACATCCCCGGCCAGACCCCACCCACGCCGGCCATGCAGGCGGCGGAGGCCGCCTTCCGCCGGGCGATGAAGGCGGGGGTCACCATCGGCTGCGGCAGCGACGTCGGCGTCTTCGCCCATGGCGAGAACGCGCGGGAGCTGGTGTGGATGGTGCGCTACGGCATGAGCCCAGCCCAGGCGCTGACGGCGGCCACGGCCACCAACGCCCGCATCCTGGGCCAGGCCGACCATCTGGGCCGCATCCGTGCCGGCCTGCTGGCCGACCTGGTGGCCGTGACCGGCGACCCCACGCAGGATATCGACGCCGTGGGCCACGTCGTCTTCGTCATGAAGGGCGGCGCGGTGATCCGTAAGCCGTGAGGGGTGGTGGCGCCGCTGACGCCATTCCGGTACAATCTGGTCAGCTAGTCAGATGGATGCTGCCATGACCCGCAAAGCCAAAATCGTCGGCGCCCCAGGGGCGACCTGGAAACTGGAGGATGCGAAAGCGCGTTTCAGTGAGGTTGTCCGCCGCGCACGGACGGAGGGGCCGCAGACCGTCACGACCCGGGGTCGCGACCCGGTTGTGGTGATCGCGGCTGAGGATCTGACGGACCTCATGCCATCGCAACCGCCCCGCCAACCGCTGATCCAGTTTCTGGAGAGTTTATACAGCGGCGATGATTTGGAACCGGTCCGGGATCGTGACCTCGGCCGGGATGTTGACCTTTGACGGCGAAAGGATGGTTGCTCGATACCAACGTCGTGGCGGCGCTGATCCATCCCAAAGGGGCGCCATCCGTGAAAGGTTGGGCCGCGTCGGTGGACGAGGGGAAGCTCTTCCTGAGCATCCTGACGTTGGGGGAATATGAGAAGGGCATCCATAACCTGCCCGAAGATGATGCGCGGCGTGTTCAGATTGGCATGATCCGCGACGGTCTTGCCCACCGGTTCCACGGCCGTATTCTCCCTGTCAGCGATGCCGTTGTCCGGCGATGGGGCATCGTGACGGGAACGATCCGGCGTCTTACGGGCCACCCGTCTCCTGTCATAGATACACTGCTTGCCGCCACGGCTCTGGAGCAGGGGCTGACATTAGTCACCCGGAACGTCCAGGACGTGAGACATAGTGGCGCCGCCATTTTAAATCCTTGGGATGCGCCGAAGGAGGGTTAAGCCCTCCGTCGGCCAGCCAGTCGGAGATTCCAGCGCCCCGGATTATCCCGCCATGGCCTTGGCGAAGCGCTGGAAGGCGGGGCGTTCGGCCAGGCGGTTGAGATAGGCGCGGAAGACGGGCTTGTCCTTGAACAAGCCCATGACGTCCAGGGCCCAGTACATCATGACGCCCCACTGGGTGTCGGCGGCGGTGAAGCGGTCGCCCACGGCGTAGTCGTGCGCGGCCAAGGTGCGCTCCAGATTGGCCACCATGTCCTCGAACCGGCCGTAGGCCGCGCCCTTGCCGTCGTAGGGCCACTGGTTCATGTGCGCCACCAGGCAGGGGTCCACCACGGAATCGATGTAGATGACGCTGGTCAGATAGGGGCCGCGGCGCGGGTCGTCCAGGGCGGGGGCAAGGCCGGCCTGGGGGAAGGCGTCCGCCAGGTAGAGGGTGATGGCCGCGCGCTCCGTCACCACGACATCCCCATGGGATGTGGTGTGCCGGATGGCGGGCACCTTCTTGTGTGGCTGGATGGCGCGATAGCTTTCCGGCACGCCACCCTCGGCACGGATGTCGATGATCTCGCTTTCGTAAGGCACGCCCAGTTCCTCCAACAGGTAATGGATGCTGGACGAGCGGGTGTGCGGGCAATGGAAGAAGGTGAGCATCGGTGCCTCCCAAGGGGTGTGCTGGCTAAGTGTGCCGGTTGCCGTTGGAGGTCACTTTATCCCTTGCTACTGACAGAATATGGCAGTAGTAGCAACGCTTCCCCGGAATAGCCACGCACACGAAAAAAGGCGGCGCCCCGGGGACGCCGCCTTCCGTTACTGGTAAAGCCGGGTGTCGCTTACGGACGGCCCAGGAAGTCCATCTTGCCCAGTTCCACGCCGTTGTGGCGCAGGATGTCGTAGGCGGTGGTGACGTGGAAAAAGAAGTTGGGCACGGCGAAGAACAGCAGGAAGGCCTGGCCGGGGAAGTGCACATCCTCACCCCGGATCTTCAGGGTGATGGTGCGCTCTTCACTGCCGTCGATCTGGGCCGGGGCCACGCTCTTCAGGAAGTCGACCGTCTTGGCGATGCGGGCTTGCAGGTCGGCGAAGGTGGTCTCGGTATCGGCGAAGCTGGGGACCTCGACGCCGGCCAGACGGGCGGCGGCGCCCTTGGCGGCATCGCTGGCGATCTGGATCTGGCGGGCCAGCGGGTGCATGTCGGGGGCCAGGCGGGCGTTCACGAACACCGCCGGGTCGATCTTCTTGGCTTCGGCATGGGCCGCGGCCTTGTCCAGGATGGCGGACAGGTTGCCCAGAAGGCGCAGGAACACCGGCACGGACGCCTGGTACATGGAAAGCGACATCGGGTGCACTCCGATAGGGTTGGAATGGCGGCCAAGATACGGGCGCCCGATGGGACGGATGTGCGCCCGATCACCCTTGCGCTTGAATTTTACATGACCGGCGTGGCGAACGCCCTTTAAAAGCGGAGGTTGAGGCCGTTGGCGCCGTACTGGCCATCTGGATAGAATGTCCCCTTGGTCAAGGGGTGCTGTGACGGGCAACCGCGTTTGCCGGGTAACAGTAATGCGCGAAAGGGCCTCAAGAAGACTGGAAAAGTATAAAACGGGGCAGTACATAACGAGACCGGCTTGCTGCCAGACTTGAAGGGGCGTTCGCGCCCGCGACCATGGACTATCCCCTGGCACCTTTTAAAGTCTTGGACTCCCGGCCGGTTTTTCGGGTTTCACGAGGTGGGTCATGGCACTGGATAAGGCGGGGCGCTGGGCGCCCGATAGCTGGCGGTCTCGGGAAGTGCGGCAGATGCCGTCCTATCCCGACACCCGGCGCCTGGAAGCTGTGGAGGCCCGCCTCGCCAACTATCCGCCGCTGGTCTTCGCCGGCGAGGCCCGGCGCCTGAAGGATCACCTGGGGCGCGTGGCCAAGGGCCAGGGTTTCCTGCTGCAGGGTGGCGACTGCGCCGAGAGCTTCGCCGAGTTCCACCCCAACAACATCCGCGATACCTTCCGCGTGATGCTGCAGATGGCCGTGGTGCTCACCTTCGGCGGTGCCACGCCGGTGGTCAAGGTGGGCCGCATGGCCGGCCAATTCGCCAAGCCGCGCTCCGCCGACCTGGAGGATATCGATGGCGTCTCGCTGCCCTCCTACCGTGGCGACATCATCAACGGCTTCGACTTCACGGCCGAGGCGCGGGTGCCGGATCCGGAGCGCATGGTGCAGGCCTACAACCAGGCCGCCAGCACGCTGAACCTGCTGCGCGCCTTCGCCCAGGGCGGCTATGCCGACCTGCACAAGGTGCACCAGTGGAACCTGGGCTTCGTCGACCGTAGCCCGCAGGGGGAGCGCTACCGCGACCTGGCCAACCGCCTGGATGAGGCGCTGGCCTTCATGGCCGCCTGCGGCATCACGGCGGAAACCACCGCCCAAATCCGCGAGACGGAGTTTTTCACCAGCCATGAGGCGCTGCTGCTGCCCTATGAGCAGGCCTTGACCCGCGTCGACAGCACCACGGGCGATTGGTACGATGTCTCCGCCCACATGCTGTGGATCGGCGACCGCACCCGCCAGCCCGACGGCGCGCATGTGGAATTCCTGCGCGGCGTGAAAAACCCCATCGGCCTGAAGTGTGGCCCGACCACGGACCCGGATGAGCTGATCCGCCTGATCGACATCCTGAACCCGACGGATGAGGCCGGCCGCCTGACGCTGATCGCCCGCATGGGCCATGACAAGGTGGGCGACAAGCTGGCGCCGCTGCTGCGCCGGGTGCGCGACGAAGGCCGCACCGTGGTGTGGAGCTGCGACCCCATGCACGGCAACACCATCAAGTCGGCCACCGGCTACAAGACGAGGCCCTTCGAGCGCATTTTGGCCGAGGTGCGAGGCTTCTTCGAGGCCTGCCGGGCTGAAGGTGTGCATGCCGGCGGCGTGCATTTCGAGATGACCGGCCAGGACGTGACGGAGTGCACCGGCGGCGCCCAGGCCATCACCGAGCATGCGCTGGCCCAGCGCTACCACACCGCTTGCGACCCGCGCCTGAACGCCAACCAGGCGCTGGAGCTGGCCTTCCTGGTTGCGGAGGGGCTCAAGGCCTCCCGCTCCGGCCAGCCGCGCCGGACCGAGGCCGCCGAGTAAGGGCTGTTTCGGTATCGGAATGAAAACGGGCGGGGCCTCACGGCACCCGCCCGTTTTATTTGGTGCGCCAGGCATGGCGCGAGGTGCGTAAGCACCGAGAGCCGGGTTGGTAACCGGCTTGTGACTTGGAGGTGGAAGTCCTCTACGGACCCTG